>NZ_BAKJ01000004.1 GCF_000614125.1 Bacteroides rodentium JCM 16496 | reverse complement strand
GACTTTAGGCTCCAAAAAAATAGGTAAAAAGATTCATGGATAAGACTTTGACTGAACATGAGATTGCCCTGCTGCGCAGGAAACTCGATTTATTGCTTCGTACCGGACAGCTGCTGGTGGAGAGTGCGGCTGATACAAACCGTGTTGTTCGTAACCTGAACCGTGTTGCCGCCTATCTGGGGCTGCCGGAAGAAAAGCTCCACATCGACGTAAGTTATACCATGCTGGTGGTGAATGTGAGCGACGGCCTGCATTCGTTCTCCAAATTCCAGAAATGCGAGAAGCATGGCATCAACATGACCGCCATTTCCGAAATCAGCAAACTGTCCTGGCGGGCCATTGAGAATGACTATTCCCTCGACCAGTATGAGGAGGAACTGGAAAGAATCAAAAACAAGAAGCGGAACTATGTGCCATACGTTGTTGCCATCGGTGCCGGCTTTGCCTGCGGAGGTTTCTGCAAGCTGTTCGGCGGTGACTGGATGGCGTTTCTGTTTACCTCCATCTGTGCTTTTGCCGGTTTCCGCGTCCGTGCCCGTTGCATGGAGTTCGGCATCAATCACTATATGAGTATTGCCATTGCCGCATTGGTTTCCACCTGCCTGGCCTATGTGTCTTCGTTTGCCGGGCTCTCGGAAACTCCCTATCATCCGTTGTTGGCGTGTGCACTGTTCATCGTTCCGGGTGTGCCGTTGATAAACTTTGTGGATGATATGATTGACAATTATATCCAGGTGGGCATTGTGCGGGCTGTGAATACGGTGCTGATGGTCTGTGCAATGGCCTTCGGCATTGTGATAGCCATGCGCCTGCTGACGGTGGAGGATGTCGTGATTGACAAAAAGTTCAGCGAATTGAGTATGGTGCCTCATGACAGTTATCTGGTGTATGCCATTGCGGCGGCGATAGCTGCCATGGGATTTTCCATGATATTCAACATACAGCGGCGCTTGTTGTGGGTTGTTGCGGTGGGCGGTATCATTGCCGTTTGTACGCGTAACTTTGTCAATTTCGAGTTGGGTTACGGACCGGTGATAGGTTCGTTCATGGGCAGCATGGTTGTCAGTCTGATAGCCGTGAAGGCAGTGCATTGGTTCCATGTTCCCAATCACGTACTGACGATTCCTTCCGTCATCCCGATGATTCCGGGAGTGCTGATGTATCGTGCGCTTTTCGGGCTTATCAATATGCATGGCGTGGTTGGCGAGGTGACGGCGGTCGTTTCCAACGGCATCACGGCTTCACTGATTATTCTCTGCATAGCGCTGGGGGTAGCGGTACCCAATATCTTTGCCCGCCGGTATATCGCCAAGGATAGGCGGCGCTTTCTTCAGGAGGAGCTGCAGAAGCGCAGGGAAAGAGGGAAATTTATAGAATGGTGATATAGTGGAGGGGGGCTTGAAAACCTCTTAACACTTTCTTTTATAGTCAAACAGAAATGACTTGCGAAGAAAAGAGGTGAAATACGGAGTAACTTAATTCCCCTCCTCCCCGGAGGAGGGGTGCCCAACGGGCGGGGTGGTAGGGAATACAAAGTGATGAAAAACAATGCTATATGTATCGCTACCACCTCCCCTTCGGTACTCACCCCCTCCACCTCCCCCGTTATCGGGGGAGAGCAACCTCCCCGGAGGAGGAGAATTAAGTTACTCCGTATTTCACCTCTTTTCTTCGCAAGTCATTTCTGTTTGACTATAAATGCCCTTTTTCGGATTATAGTGGTAAATGACGGTTTCGCCTTTTTGCAGGGATGTCTGTACGTCAATCAGACGCTGGTTGCGGCTTCCCCGGAAATAGAGTTCCTCATCCCTCAGTTCTTTCTTGAATTTACCGTCCACCAGTACGTCGATGTACTTCAGCAGTTGGGCTTGGCGCGGGTTGCGCAGCAGCTTTTCGAAAGTATAGCCCGTATAGCACCAGATGTTTTTCCGGCTCCGCTCCTTGATGGCATGCGCCAGTTGGGTGAATCCTTCCGGCTGGAACATCGGGTCTCCACCACTGAAGGTGACGTCTGCAAAGTTGTCGGCAAGGACTTTTTCCAGAATCTCTTCCGTACTCATCCAGTGTCCGTGGTTGATGTCCCACGACTCCGGATTGTGGCAACCGGGACAACCGTTGGGGCATCCGGCAGCATAAATGGCGGTCCGGAAGCCCGGACCGTCTACTGTGGTATCTTCTAAAATGTCGAGAATGGAAAGCATGAGTAGGGAATTTTTAATTATGAACGACTCTGTCGTTCAACTCTGCCAGCTTGGCATTGTTCCAGCGGTCGGTTGTCCCCACCAGGTAGCCGGTGATGCGTTGCAGCTTGTCGATATGCTTGCTGCCGCACTTCGGGCATTCTTCCAGGTTTGGGGTGGAATTTTCGTGGCCGCACTCCAGACAGCGGTTACGGTTGTGGTTTACCGAACCGTAGCCGATGTTGTATTGGTCCATCATGTCCACTACCCGCATAATGACTTCCGGATTGTGGGTGGCGTCACCGTCTATCTCCACATAGAAGATGTGTCCGCCGCGGGTCAGCTCATGATAAGGGGCCTCCACTTCCGCTTTGTGGCGGGCGCTGCATTTGTAGTATACGGGCACGTGGTTGGAGTTGGTGTAGTAGTCACGGTCCGTAATGCCCGGCAGCGTGCCGAACTTCTTACGGTCGATGCGGGTGAACTTGCCCGACAGACCTTCGGCAGGAGTGGCAAGCACGCTGTAGTTGTGCTGGTATTGCTCCGAGAACTGGTTGGCACGGTCGCGCATGTAGGTCACGATTTTCAGTCCCAGCTCCTGGGCCTCGCCAGATTCGCCGTGATGTTTTCCGAGCAATGCCACGAGACATTCTGCCAACCCGATGAAACCGATTCCCAGTGTTCCCTGGTTGATGACGGAAGCAATCGTATCGTTCGGTTTCAGCTTCTCGCTGCCTATCCACAAGGCAGACATCAGTAGCGGGAACTGCTTGGCGAAGGCGGTCTTTTGAAACTCCATGCGCTCGTGCAGCTGGCGTGCGGTCACTTCGAGCATACTATCCAGCTTGGCAAAGAACCGGGCAATGCGCTGTTCCTTGTCTTCGATGTTCATGCACTCAATGCTCAGACGGACGATGTTGATGGTAGAGAAAGAGATGTTGCCGCGTCCGATGGAGGTCTTCGGTCCGAACCGGTTTTCGAATACACGGGTGCGGCATCCCATGGTGGCAACTTCGTGCTGGTAGCGTTTCGGGTCATCGGCTTTCCAGTCCTCGCTTTGGTTGAAGGTGGCGTCCAGGTTCAGGAAGTTCGGGAAGAAACGCCGTGCGGTCACCTTGCAGGCCAGTTGGTAGAGGTCGTAGTTGCGGTCTTCAGGCAGGTAGCTCACACCCCGTTTCTTTTTCCATATCTGGATGGGGAAGATGGCGGTTTCTCCGTTTCCCACCCCTTGATAGGTGCTTTTCAGCAGCTCGCGGATGATGCAGCGCCCCTCGGCAGAGGTGTCTGTGCCGTAGTTGATGGAGCTGAACACCACTTGGTTGCCGCCGCGTGAGTGGATGGTGTTCATGTTATGGATAAACGCCTCCATGGACTGGTGCACGCGCGATACGGTCTTGTTGACGGCATGCTGCACGATGCGCTCCTCGTCTGTCAGTCCGTCCAACGGCTGTAGCAGATAGTCGGCCAGTTCCTTCTGATAGAGGTGTGAATAGTCTTTTCCATTCAGTTCTTCCAGGTTCTTGACTTCCTCGATGAAGCTGTTGCGCACGTAGGGGGCAAGGTAGAAATCGAATGCAGGGATGGCTTGTCCACCGTGCATCTCGTTCTGGGCTGTTTCCAGCGAGATGCATCCCAGGATACTGGCAGTCTCGATGCGTTTGGCGGGGCGCGATTCGCCGTGTCCGGCAGAGAAGCCGTATTTCAGAATATGGTCCAGCGGATGCTGCACGCATGTCAGGCTCTTGGTGGGATAATAATCCTTGTCATGGATGTGCAGATAGTTCCGGGTGACGGCATCCAGCACTTCTTCACTCAGCAGATAGTCGTCCACAAAAGGCTTGGTGGTTTCGCTGGCAAACTTCATCATCATGCCCGCCGGGGTATCGGCATTCATGTTGGCATTTTCGCGTGTGATGTCGTTGGACTTGATGTTGATAATCTCCAGGAACATGTCGCGCGTCTTTGCCTTGCGGGCAATGCTTCGCTGGTTGCGGTAGGCGATGTATTTCTGGGCAACGTCCTTGCGGCTGCTCTTCATCAGCTCCACTTCCACCAAATCTTGGATGGCTTCCACCGTCATCTGCGAATCCCCCTTGAAAGAGATGCGGTCCGTAATCTGGTGTATCAGTTGCAGGTCTTCCCCTTTATCTGTATGCAGCATGGCTTTCCGGATGGCGGTGGCTATTTTTTCTTCGTTGAATCCGACGACGCGCCCGTCGCGCTTGAGTACTGTCTGTATCATAACCTTTTATACTTAAATGTGACTATCTATTTAGTTTAATTGCGGAAACAAAGGTATTATAGTTATTGATAGGTTTTACTTTTTGGAAAACTTTTTGTTGATTTAAAAAGTGTTAATCATCTGGTAATTAGCGGTGTTTTATTTAGGAATGGAAAACTTTGAATGAGAATTGCTTTTTAAAGTTGTTCGTTATTGGCTGTTGTTGTATACTTGAACATTCTCTGAATTTTTAAGTGTCAAATGAAGATAAATCTTTGGAGCAGATTGTGGATTTTCGGATTCTTTAGTTATATTTGCAACGAATTGGTTTATTTAAGGTTCTCAATCCTTGATAATGTCTCTTGTTGCCATTCAATTGTATTGCTTTATTGCCCGTGGCATAGGGGCTAAAGTATCATTATTTTAATAATCAAAGAAAGGATGAATATGGCAAATGTATTTCCTCCGTTTAAAATTGACATCGCTGGAGCTTTTTGCGTACCTCGTGCATTGAAGGATGCTCGCGAGCAATATCAGAACGGACAAGTGAGCCGGCAGACTTTGCAGGCAGTTGAAGATGCGTCAGTGCGCAATCTTGTGGAACGGCTGGAACAGGGAGGCATGAAGGTGGTTTCCGACGGTGGTTTCCGAAGTCGTGATTTTTTGGAAAGCTGGGAGGGTATCCGCTCCAAAGACGGCCAGCCTTTCTCCGAAGGTTCTCCTTTGGAGGTTACGGAACGGCTCGGCTTGCTCCGGCATCCGGTTCTGGAAGAATTTGCATTCCTTGATTCCATTGCGGGCGGGGAGGTGATGAAGAAACAGCATATTCCTTCGCCGGCAGAACTCTTGACTCAGATTATTCAACGCGTGGAGCGGACTCAGATAGAAACCGTTTATTCCGACATCCGGCTTTTGACGGATGATATTGCTTCCTGCTACAAACTTTTGCTTACCCAACTCTATGATGCCGGTTGCCGCTACGTCCAGTTCGACGGGGTGCATTCGGTGATAATGGAAGATACCGTCCGGCTGAATAACCGTGTTTTGCGCGAGCGTCCTGCAGGGATGTATGTTGCATTCCATGCACCTACGGATATGCTGGTGCAGCTGCACGGGGCCGATGCCTATTTCCTGAATTACGACTGTGGCGCGTGCGACCGCAACCGTCTGCTCTGGTTTATACACGAGAAAGAGGCGGTATTCGGTTTCGTGCTGTCCCATTATCCCCAGGAAGACGAACTGGATGAATTGCAGGCGAAGACCGAGAGCGTGTTGAACTATATCCCCTTGAAGCGTTTCACTTTGTGTCTGCCGGATGCGAATGCGCTTCTTTCCCCTTCGGAGGCCGATGAGGAAAAGCAGTGGGAAACCGTACGGCTGGGTATGGAAATGGCGGCACGCATTTTCTCTTGAAAATGCCACACTTCATCATCCCGAATGCCACACTTCATCATCCCGAATGCCGCACTTCATTGACCGAAATGCCACACTTTATCAATTGAAATGCCACACTTCGCAAGGCGCAATCAATAGCATTTGCCTTTGCGAAGTGTGGCATTCTTCTTTAGCTTCCGGTATGTCCGGCTTTATTATTTAACAGCTTCAGCTATCTTTTCCTGAAGTTCGTCACCGTGCAATCCGCGTGCAAGGATAGTTCCTTCACCGTCAATCAACACAGTGTGGGGGATGCTGCTTACGGCATAAAGCTGTGCGCCTTCGCAGTTCCAGTATTTCAGGTCGGACATTTGCGGCCAAGTGATGTTCAGCTTCTTGATAGCTTCTTTCCATGCGTCGGCACTCTGGTCCAGGGATACGCCTACAATCTCGAAGTTCTTGTTCTTGTATTTGGCGTAAGCTTCCACCAGGTTGGGCATCTCGCGACGGCAGGGGCCGCACCAGCTTGCCCAGAAGTCAACGAGGACAACTTTGCCCTTGCCTACGTAGTCGGACAGTTTTACCGTTTTTCCTTCCGGCGTCTGCATCTCGAAGTCTGTAAACTTCTGGCCTACGGCAGTGGCTTTCATCTTCTCAACGTTGTTCTTTATCTTGACGATGGCTTCGTCGTTGTCGTAAGCTGCAGGAATTTGGGGCATCAGAGGGTCGAGGTCTGCTACATCCATGTAGTAGTAGTTCTGCTTCAGCAGGAGTACGCCGACCGGATTGGTGATGTTCTTGTTGATGCCGGCTTTGATGGCTGATATCATGCTGTTTTCCAGATTTTCCATCTCTTTGCCTTTAGCCTCGCGTTGTTCGTCGGTCAGTGTGGTGTCCGACATAGATTCGTAGATGCTCATCATTTGTTTGTTCAGGCCGTTGATTTGGGCTCTGATTTCCTGGTAGGCGTCATTGTTGGCAGTACCGGTGGCAGAGTTGTTTTCTTGTGACAAGTTGATTTTGATGTTGCCGTTTTCCAGGAAGAAGTCGATGGCTGCGCCGTCTTTTCCTTCAGCTTTGTAAGAGATGTAGCGGTTGACGGCAGTATCTTGTGTACCTTTGAAGGTAAATGTTCCACCTTTGATGACAGCAGAGTCCAATTTTACAAATTGGCGTCCTTCCACAGTTTCCAGATATACGATGTCGCCGTCGGCTGCATCCTCTACGGTTCCGGTTACGGTGTAACCGTTGTTTCCGCTGTTACAAGCTGTAAATACAGCGGCTACAGCGAGCAGATAAGTAAACTTTTTCATTGCTTGTTTTTTTTAATGAATGATTATAACTGCAAATATAGTAATAAAAATCCCCTCCGATATGAACCGGAGAGGATTTTTATAGTTTTAATCCCATTTTTAGCGATAACGCTGTGCTTACTATTATTCGGCAGCAGCTTCTTCAGCAGCAGGGGCTTCTTCAGCAGGAGCCTCTTCGGCCGGTGCCTCGGCAGCAGCTTTTGCGGCAGCCTCAGCAGCTTTCTTTTCAGCCAGTGCTTTTGCTTTTTCTTCGTTTATCTTCTTTTCAGCTTCCAGACGTGCTTTTGCTTCAGCCTTCTTAGCTTCGTCTTCCTTAGCCTTCAGAGCAGCCAAACCGCTTTGTTTGTTGTTCTTCCAAGCTTCGAACTTAGCGTCAGCTTCAGCTTCGCCAAATGCGCCTTTTGCTACACCGCCCAGCAAGTGCTTCTTCATGTAAACACCTTCGCGAGAGAGGATGTTACGAACTGTGTCAGTAGGTTGTGCACCCTTCAACACCCAGTCAAGTGCGCGGTCGAACTTCAAATCTACTGTGGCAGGATTGGTGTTAGGATTGTAAGTACCAATCTTCTCAATAAATTTACCATCACGTGGTGCTCTTACGTCTGCAATAACGATAGAGTAGAAAGCGTAGCTCTTACGTCCATGTCTTTGCAATCTGATTTTTGTTGCCATTTAATTAAAATGTTTTTAGTTAATGATTTGAATTATGCTACTATCTCGTAATAGCGGGTGCAAAGGTAAGAAAAGATTTTGAGTTATGAGTTATGAGTTATGAGTTATTTGTTGGCATGAGGAATGTTTTTTTCTCCCGAGTATTTCCTGGGGTATCTCAGCAGAATGGCGAGTATGGCGCATGCTCCCATGCAGAAGGGGTAGTATAGGTTTCCGATGATGCTGATGGGGGAGATGCCGGCAAGTCCGGCGGCTATCAGCATTTGTGCTCCGTAGGGGATGATGCCTTGCATGAGGCATGAGAAGGTGTCCAGTATGCTGGCTGTTTTCCGGCGGTCCAGGTGGAAGCGGATGGCGATGTCCTTGGCTATGGGGCCGGTGGTGATGATGGCAATGGTGTTGTTGGCGGTACACAGATTGGCGATGCTGACCAGGGCGGCGATGCTGAATTCGGCTCCCCGCTTGCCGCTGACGTGGCGGGTCAGCCGGGAGATGATGAAGTCGATGCCGCCGTTGTAGCGGATGGTTTCGAGCATGCCTCCGGCCAGCAGGGTGATGATGATGAGCTCGCCCATGCCGGTGATGCCCGTCCCCATAGCTCCGAACCAGTCGAAGAAGGTGGTGCCGGTATAGATACCGATAATTCCAGTAGAGAGGATGCCCAGCAGCAGTACCAGCATGACGTTGACACCTGCTACGGCCGTGCCCAGCACGATGAGGTAGGGGATTACCTTTATCCACTCGATGGTCTGCACTTGGGGCGGGGCGGAGACGGACAGTCCTTGAAAGATGTAGATGCCCAGCACGACAAGCGCTGCGGGGACTACAATCATGAAGTTGACGCGGAACTTGTCCCTCATCACGCAGTCCTGCGTCTTGGTCGATGCAATGGTGGTGTCGGATATGAAGGAAAGATTGTCTCCGAAGAACGAGCCTCCCACCACGATGGCAACCATGTAGGCAGGTCGATGCCCGTCTTTTCCGCCAGTCCCACGGCTACGGGGGTCAGTGCGACGATAGTTCCTACGCTTGTTCCTATCGAGAGGGAGATGAAGCAGGCGGCGATGAAGATGCCCGCCAGCAGCAGGTTGTCCGGCAGTATATGCAGGGTCAGATTTACGGTCGCATCAATGGCGCCCATCTGCTTGGCACTTTGGGCAAATGCTCCTGCAAGGATGAATATCCATACCATCAGCATGATGTTTTTGTTGCTGGCGCCCACGGAAAACAGGTAGATGCGCTGTTCCAGATTCAGGCCGCGCGTGATGGCGATGGCATAGCAGGACGAGGCGAGGAAGGCTACCGTGATGGGGACTTTATAGAAGTCGTTCACCAGGAGCGAGGTCACCAAGTAGAGGCAAAGGAATACCGCCAACGGGCTGAGTGCCCACCAGCCGCCTTTGGGTTTAGGGGTTGTATCGGTTGTTGTTGACATAGTTGTATTGTTTGGTTGAGATTAATGGTTCACCACAGATTTCTATCTTTCAATCCATTCTGTGTTAATCGGTGTAATCTGTGGTGAAATCAATTCCGCTGCAAAGGTAACAAAAACAAAGGGCGGCACAAAATGGTTTTGTCCCGCCCTCCATATATCAGCCTTTAATTTTCAATTTACAAAGTTACTCCGGTCTTGAAGATGGCTATTTCCTTGTACCTTTCTTTTCGTTGTTCACGAATTCACCGCTTGCTACTTTGATGATATACTCGATGAAGCGTTCGCAGGTTTTCTCCATCGGTTCGTTCTCGACGATAACTCCGGCGTTGAAGTCTATCCAGCCCGGTTTGTTCTTTGCCAGAGTGGAGTTGGTGGAAATCTTCATGGTTGGCACATAGGTTCCGAAGGGCGTTCCGCGTCCTGTGGTGAACAGCACCATGTGGCATCCGCAAGAGGCAAGGGCAGTGGCGGCTACAAGGTCGTTTCCCGGAGCAGACAGCAGGTTCAGTCCCTTTACTTTCAGGCGTTCGCCATACGGAAGTACCCCTTCCACGTAGCTCGTGCCGCATTTCTGGGTGCATCCCAAGGCCTTGTCCTCCAATGTCGAGATGCCACCCGCCTTATTTCCCGGAGACGGGTTTTCGCCTACCGGTTCACCGTGTGAGAGGAAATATTCCTTGAAGTCATTAATCAGCTTCACCGTGTCCTCAAACAGCTCTTTGATGCGGCAACGGTTCATCAGGATGGTTTCCGCACCGAACATTTCCGGCACTTCCGTCAGTACGCTGGTGCCGCCTTGCGCTACCAGGAAGTCGGAGAACATGCCCAGTAGCGGATTGGCGGTGATGCCGGAGAAACCGTCCGAACCGCCACACTTCAGGCCTACGCGCAGTTCGCTCAAGGGAATATCCTCGCGCCGGTCCTGGATGGCTCGGGCATAAAGTTCGCGCAGCAGCTCCATTCCCTCTTCGTATTCATCGCCCACTTTCTGGGTCACCATAAACTTTACGCGCTCCCGGTCATAGTCTCCCAGGAACTCGCGGAACACATCCGGCTGATTATTCTCGCACCCCAAGCCTACCACGAGTACGGCTCCCGCATTGGGATGCAGCACCATGTCGCGGAGGATTTTCTTTGTATTCTCGTGGTCGTCGCCCAACTGGGAGCAGCCGTAGTTATGGGGATAGGCCATGATGGCATCCACGCCCTTTCCGTCCGTTTCGCGGCGCAGGCCTTCGGCAAGCTGGCCCGCGATTCCGTTCACACAGCCCACTGTCGGAATAATCCATATCTCGTTGCGCACGCCTACGTCGCCGTTCTTGCGTCTGTACCCTCTAAAGGTCAGGTTTGGCGCGCTGGTATTGAGGTTTAGAGTTGCAGTATTGAGGTTTACGTTGACGGGGTTGTATGTGTATTCCAGCAACCCGGACAAGTTGGTCTTGATATTGTTTTCATTCATCCAGTCCCCCTGCTTCTGCGCTTTCCGGGCGTGGCCGATGGGGTATCCGTATTTAATGACGTTTTCGCCTTCCGCAAAATCTTTCAGTGCAAATTTGTGTCCGGCAGGAACATCCTCGTTCAGGGTGATTTCCTTTCCGTCCACCGTGAGTTTTTCACCTGCCGGGAGTGCTGTGATAGCTACTGCAACGTTGTCGGCAGGATTGATTTTCAGATACTTTGTTTCCATCTTTTTAAATTTTCCATTTACCATTTACAATGTACAATTTGGCTGCGCTGCGTTAGTATTAGTTCCCTTCCGCATGGCCGAATTGTACATTGTAAATGCTAAATTGTACATGCAATTATTTATTGTAATAAAACTCTATATTCTCCTTCGTAAGCAAGTCAATCGGCATGAAGTTTTCCCTTGTGATTTCCTTCTTCAGAATCAGGTATTCGCACAAGGCCTTGATGCCGTCGAATCCTTGCAGGGTGGGCTGCTGTGCTATGAGGAAGAAGATGCTTCCTTGTTTCAGGCAGTCTACGTTGCGTTGCAGCAGGTCATAGCCCATCAGGTTGAAGTCTTTTTTCTGTTTCTTCAGCAGGTATTCCCCGATGATGTATGCTTTGGAGTTGAAGGTGATTCCGTTCTTTACGGTAGGATGCTCTTGGAAGAACTCGTCCAGCATCAGTGTGTCCTCGCTGTCGCGCTTGGCATGCAGGTCCAGTTCCCAGATGCGGCAGTCGGGATGATGCTCCTGCATGTATTCGCGGAAACCTATCTCGCGGCGTTCCTGCTGGTTCGACCCCACGATGCCTTCATTTATCTTGCGGAAGATGACGATTTCCTGTGCGTCTTCTCCGGCAAGCAGCATCAGCATGCGGGCGGCAAAATATCCGCTTTGGTGCGAGTTCTGCCCGTAGAAGGAGAGGGCGGGCTCTTCCTTTATGTTGGAGTCTATATATATATAAGGTATATTATGTTGCGTCAGCTCATCCGTGAAGGGCTTGGTGTATTGCGGAACGGTGGGGGCAAACATCACTCCGTCCGGCTCCAGTGCCAGAATCTGTCCGGAGGCTTCCGCAAAAGAATGGTAGTCGTACGGGTCATAGTAGGAGAGGTGCACGGCCACGTTGAAGTCAGAGTAAGTCTCCACGGCGTTGTGTATGCCCGTCTCCACGTCTGTCCAGTATTCGCCTTTCTCGTGTAGCGGCAGCAGGCAGGCAAATGCGTACTTCTTGTTCGAAGCCAGTGCACTGGCATACATATTGGGCTGGTAATCCAGTTGTTTCAGGATTTCTTCCACCCGCTTCCGGCTGGACTCGGACACACCGCTACGCCCGTGAATCACACGGTCGACGGTTCCCACGGACACATCGGCCATCTTGGCGATATCTTTTATTCTGACTCTTTCCATCTGTATATTTACGATTTACAATGTACAAAGTACAGTACATGTCTTGTGCTCGCACACAATTATAATCTTAATATTTTCGATACAAATATATGATAATTTTTTGTATTTCAAAAATTGTTGTATCTTTGTGCCCGCACACGAAGACTGTGAAGAACGAATATTATTTTGATTTACTCTCCATAGTTTCAGGTGTTTAAGACCTTTTTAGGCTTCGAAATGATAAATTGAAAGGAAATAAATTAATTTCATATTTAAATAAAACATAGAAAGATTATGGGAAAGAAAGTCGTTACATTGGGTGAAATCATGCTGAGACTGTCTACTCCGGGAAACACCCGTTTTGTGCAGTCCGACTCTTTTGATGTGGTATATGGCGGCGGCGAGGCCAACGTGGCTGTCAGCTGTGCCAACTACGGACATGATGCTTATTTTGTAACCAAGTTGCCGAAACATGAAATAGGCCAGTCGGCTGTCAACGCATTGCGCAAGTATGGCGTAAGGACAGATTTCATTGCGCGTGGTGGTGACCGTGTAGGTATCTACTATCTTGAGACCGGTGCTTCCATGCGTCCCAGTAAGGTAATCTATGACCGTGCACACTCCGCCATTGCCGAGGCGGATGCGGCGGACTTCGATTTCGATGCCATCATGGAAGGTGCAGACTGGTTCCACTGGTCGGGTATCACTCCCGCCATCTCCGACAAGGCCGCCGAGTTGACCCGCCTGGCTTGCGAGGCTGCCAAACGTCACGGTGTTACGGTGTCGGTAGACCTCAATTTCCGTAAAAAACTCTGGACCAAAGAAAAAGCCCAGTCCATCATGAAGCCTTTGATGCAGTATGTGGATGTCTGCATCGGCAATGAAGAAGATGCCGAGCTCTGTCTGGGCTTCAAGCCCGATGCAGACGTGGAAGGCGGCAAGACGGACGCTGAAGGCTACAAGGGAATCTTCAAGGCGATGGCGAAGGAATTCGGCTTCAAATATGTCATCTCTACGTTGCGCGAGTCTTTCTCTGCCACCCACAATGGTTGGAAGGCGATGATTTACAACGGTGAGGAATTCTACGAATCAAAGCGTTACGACATCAATCCTATCATCGACCGTGTAGGTGGTGGCGATTCTTTCTCAGGCGGTATCATCCACGGCTTGCTGACAAAACCCAACCAGGGTGCCGCCCTCGAATTTGCAGTAGCGGCTTCTGCCTTGAAGCATACCATCAACGGTGACTTCAACCTTGTTTCCACAGAAGAGGTAGAAGCGCTGGCTGGGGGGGATGCAAGCGGACGAGTACAGAGATAAATTCATTTACTATTAGACTATTTACGATTTACTATTTGATACTCTTGTTGATGACGACAGAAGAACTGAAGAATAGGTTGAAGGTATTTGCGGTAAGGGTTGTCAAATTGGTAGACAAGTTGCCTAATACATCAGCTGGTAGAGCGATTGGTAATCAGATTGTTCGTTCCGGAACATCTCCTGCAGCCAATTATCGAGCTGCTTGTTTGGGAAAGTCAGATAAGGATTTCTTGAATAAATTGAAGATGGTGGAAGAAGAACTCGATGAAACTTTGTATTGGATAGAACTTCTTGGTGATACCGCTTTAATAAAATCGGAGTTACTTACTGATTTGTATAAAGAAAACGAAGAACTTCTGAAAATAATAGTCAGTTCTATAACGACCATGAAGGTAAGAATGAATAGTAAATAGTTTAATGGTATATGGTAAATAGCTTAATGGTATAAAGAATAAGTAGCAGAACATTTAAATAGTAAATAGTAAATCGTCAAATAGTAAATAAAAAGATGAGTAAATTTGATAAAATCTCAGTATTGAATAAGATTGGTTCTACCGGAATGGTGCCCGTCTTTTATCATAAGGATGCAGAAGTTGCAAAGAAAGTTGTAAAGGCTTGTTACGATGGAGGTGTCCGTGCGTTCGAGTTCACGAACCGTGGTGACTTTGCCCACGAGGTGTTTGCGGAAGTTGTGAAGTTTGCGGCAAAAGAGTGCCCGGAGATGGCTATGGGTGTAGGTTCTATCGTTGACCCTGCTACTGCGGCGCTGTATTTGCAGTTGGGTGCATGCTTCGTTGTAGGTCCGTTGTTCAACCCGGAGATTGCTAAGATTTGTAACCGTCGTCTGGTAGCTTATACTCCGGGGTGCGGCAGCGTTTCGGAGGTAGGTTTCGCGCAAGAAGCAGGTTGCGACCTCTGTAAGATATTTCCGGGCGACGTGCTTGGTGCCAAACTCGTGAAAGGTTTGCTGGCTCCGATGCCCTGGTCCAAGCTGATGGTGACCGGCGGAGTGGAGCCGACTCAGGAAAACCTGACCTCCTGGATTAAGGCGGGTGTGTTCTGCGTAGGTATGGGTTCCAAACTCTTCCCGAAGGATAAGGTCGCTGCTGAAGACTGGACTTATGTTACGGAAAAATGTAAAGAAGCGTTAGGTTATATTGCCGAAGCAAGAAAATAAAGAAGAAATTCATTTTGTTTAAAGGTGTTTAAAGGGGACAGCCATCGAAGCGTTTCGGCGCTTCGGTGGTTTGTTTTTTACTGGAAAGTATACTCTCGATGAACAATAAAATGTTTATAAGTGTAAACTGTACCCTTAAACTCTAAAACAATGTTATAAAACATGCGAAAAATGTGCCGGCGTTTTGCGCGCGCGGATAAAACACTTACCTTTGCAGTGCAGTTGGGAAACTGCATTTGGATTTGATAAATAATAAAACAGTTTTCAATAAAGGATATTAGTTATATAGGTAAAAGGATTGAAAATAGATTTTTTCATAAGCTAAATGTTTTGAATAAATAGGTAAATTAGGTAAAGGTAAAAAATTGGATTTTGAAGTTTTCAGAATAGGTAATTGAAGTTTTATTTTTCAGGTAAAGAGAAAGATTGATTTTTAGGTAACATTGATGCAGTTTAAAAGAAAAGCCTTAAAGGCTTTTCTTACAGGGGCGAGGGGTTCGTGAGAGCTTGCTCGTTTTTTTATTCCTATATTCTTCGCATTTTTTATATATTTTATCCAGACTCTACTTCTTTTTCGTATCTTTGTGTCGGATACCCATTAAAAACAAGCAGCAACTCTAAAGCTTAAATAGCTCTGAATTTGGAACATATATTGAATATACTCGATTGGCTTTTATACATATGGTTTGCAATAAACATACTGTATCTATTGGTTTACAGTCTGGCGTCACGCGGCGTGACCTGCCTCTGTTCCCTCCAGCCAAGGAGCACAAGCGTTTTGCCATACTGATTCCTGCCTACCGCGAAGATGCCGTGATACACGAGTGCGTCCATTCATGTCTGGAGCAGGACTATCCTGCCGACTGTTTTGATACGGTTGTCATTTCGGACCGTATGCAGCCCGAAACCAACGCTTCCCTGGCTTCGCTGCCTATCCGCCTGGTTGAAGTGCATTTTGAGAAAAGCACCAAGTCCAAATCTCTGAATGCCGCCATGGCTGCCATCGGCAATGACTATGACATCGCTTTAGTGCTCGATGCGGACAATGTCATCCCTTACGATTATCTGAGTGACATTAACGACCTCTTCGCCAATCCGGAAGTCGAGATTGTGCAGACCCACCGGAGTGCCAAGAACCTGAACAATGACATGGCCCTGCTCGATGCCATCAGTGAGGAAATCAACAATACCATTTTCCGTCTGGGGCATGCCAAACTGGGCTTGTCGGCCGCCCTTATCGGTTCCGGCATGGCGTTCCGTTATGACTTGTTTCGTGATACGATGGCGGGCATCAAGGCTGTGGGCGGTTTCGACCGTGAATTGGAGCTGACCCTGCTCTATCGCGGCAAGCGCTTTTATTATCTGCCCGAAACCTTTGTGTTCGATGAGAAGATACAGAACACCGGTGATTTCTCCCGTCAGCGCCGCCGCTGGCTGTCGGCACAATGGCACTACTGCCAGATTTTCGCCAAGTTTCTGTGGAAGGCGCTTGCTGCGCGTAACTGGGACTTCTTGCGACAAGCTTTTCCAGCAGCTTTCCATTCCCCGCCTGCTGTTGATGGGCTTCACGTTCCTCTTCTCCGTGTTGTTTACGGTCTATCGCTGGACATGGGGGCTGAAGTGGTGGCTGCTCTTGGTGTTGCTCGCTGTGGCCCTGCTCGTTGCCGTTCCCAAAAGGTTCTGCACCAGCCGCCTGGCAATGGCCCTGCAAAAGATACCCTATACATTCCTGCTGATGGCAGGAAATATCTTCAAGCTGAGTGGGGCAAACAAGACCTTTATACATACCAGGCATGGGGTGGTTGAAAAGTAGGAGAGTTGCATTTACGTGAACTGAACAAGTCTATAAGCAAACAAATGATATACGGAAAATTCACTTTAGAAGATTGGCGTACAGCCTGCGTAGAGGGAGAAGAACCGGAACCTTCTTTTGAGAATCATCACCTGCGTCTATTCTTTTTCGGTACTTTGTACAACCGGGACGTCTTGCAGGCAGCCCCGGATGATACCAACGCCAAACTTGCCGCCGCCGCTTTTCTATCCGATCCTACTTATGGTTTCTCACGTCTGGACGGTTCGTTCACCATCGTATATTATTCCGAAAACGAGTGTGGAGTGGTGCGCGACCATCATGGTACGCATTATCCCATCTATTATACCACCGGCGGCTCTTTTTCCACTTCCTGGCAAGTGTTAGGGGAACGGCTGGAAAGTTGTTTCGACTATAATCCGGTTTCACTGAGTGCATTCCTTCAACGTGGCATTCTGAAGAATAACCGTTCCGCTCTGTCCGATGTCCATTCTTTGGGTGCCGGTGAAAAGCTCTACTCCGGTCTGAAGCGTGACAGCGTTTTTGCGCATGAACCCAAGGTCGTGACTGAACGGAATCCGGATGTGGAAGTCTACTCCCGCCGTTATGGAGAATTGCATGCACAAGCCATCCGCCGGCGTATCGGCCATAGCCGCAGGGTAGGTATCCTGCTGAGTGGCGGCTATGATTCCGGGTCCAACCTTGCTGCGCTGCGCAGCATTTACGACGGACAGATTGACTCCTATTCCGTAGGCTTTAAAGGGGATACCTGGACGGAGCTGCCCATGGCCCGCCTGATGTCCGAAACCTTTGGTACCCGCCATCACGAGTACGAGATTGACGGTACGGAAATCACTGCCTTGCCCCACATTGTCCGTTTTCTGGGTGAGCCTTTTATGGAAGGCGGGCTGATGGTAAACTATTGTGCCATGCGCATGATAGGCGATGACAAGCCCGACGTGATTCTGGGAGGTGACGGCAGTGACCAGTATTTCGGTACTTCCGGTCGCGAAGTGGCGCTGCATTATTTGGCCGCCCGCACAGGATTGCGTCCCTTGCTGCGTGGCATCAACCGTCTGCTGGAGCATGAAGCCTTTGATACCGGCGGAAAGCTTTCCCGCATCAATTTCCATTTGGATAAGATACTTCATATACTGGAAGGGGAGCGTTTCGGCTTCTCCGATTCTGCCTTGTGTGCCCTTCTGCAAAATCCGAAAGAAGATTTTGAGCCGGTAAAATCTCTGCGGGCCGATATCCGCAGCTTCGAACATCTTTACGCGCAGCATGCCATTCTTTCCGATTTGGAGATTGTAATCAATCGTATCATTCTTTTCAAGGCGTCCGGCATGGCACGGATGTTCGGTAACAATCTGACGTATCCTTTTATGGACCTGGAGCTTTTCCATTTCCTGCAGGAGCTGCCGGTAGGGTTGAAGTGCAGGGGCAACAGTGTACTGGACATTGCGCGGGGTCGTTCCGTTTCCAAGTATTTGTTGAAGCACCATTATAAACCTCTGCTTCCCGAAGCCATCACGTCGAAAAAGAAGCAGGGTGGTTTTGCACCCATGCCGCTGTTCTTCCGCGACAAGGCACGGCGGGCTTTTTTCAAGGAGTTCATTCTCTCTTCCGGCATTATGGGCGATTATCTCCGTCGTGACGCGGTGGAGAAATTTCTTGAAGATTATGAACTGGTTGCAGAGAAGGAGGGCGGTTGGTTCTGGCATAGGCAGAACAAGGCTTTGCAATATTTCAATCTGTTGACGCTTGTTGTGTGGTGGGAAGAGTTTGTGGAAGGGAGTGAGGTGAAATTCTGAAAATATGATTGAAAGTATGAAAGTTTCCATTATTATTCCGGTTTATAATGTTGCCAAGTACATAGAACGGTGTCTGCTGTCTGTGTTGAACCAGACCTGGCCGGATTTGGAAGTTATTCTTGTGAATGACTGCACTCCGGACGACTCTATGGAGATAGTCAGACGGGTGGTGGCTTCGCATCCGCGCGGAACGGTGGTGAGATGTCTGGAACATGAAGAGAACAGAGGACTTTCTGCTGCAAGAAATACCGGTATTTCTGCGTCTGTTGGCGATTATCTGTACTTCTTGGATAGCGACGATTATATTTCTGCGAATGCAATAGAACTTTTGGCAGATGCAGCGGGGCAGAAGCGACCGGATTTTGTGATAGGCAATTACGAGGTGACCGGTGCCAGACGTTGGGCTCCTCCTTTATCATTAGGCACCGGGTTTTATGAAGGGAATGCTCTTGTACTTTCCACTTATGTGCAGGGAAAATGGTATGTCATGGCAGTGAACAAGCTGATAAATCGTTTCTTTGTTTTGCAACATAAACTTTATTTTCAGGAAGGTATTGTACACGAAGATGATTTATGGTCATTTAAGTTGGCATGTATAGCCCAAAGTATGTATGTTGTTGATGAGGCAACTTACTTTTATTTTATGCAACCGAATTCTATTATGCGGGCACCGTCTATACGTAATTTGGAATGTCGTGTGCTGGTGCTGGGTTATATTTACGACTTTATCCGGTCTTCCCGGTGTTTGCAGGATAACCGGCATATATATATATACTTTGAGAATCTGAAAGCGAAATATTTTGACCGTATTCTGTATTTCACGAAAGACACATCCTTTCATTATCAGAGTTATTTGGTATTCAGGAACAAAAAGTATGCGTCTTTGTTGGAGATGACTGGCCTGCACCCCGAATGGAAGCTGATGTTGCAGAACATCCATTATGTGCTTCCTGCGTATGCCGGCTATCTGTATTTTAAGGCTTTTGTAAAGTCAGCCTACTATTTGTTGGTGTTGTCTATAAAAATGAAGGCAGTGTTGCATGCAAAATGAGCGAATATGAATAATCTTCCGGAAATATCCATTATAGTACCCGTTTATAAGGTAGAAGAGTACTTGCCACAGTGCATTGACAGTATTCTTGCACAGACCTTTACGAATTTTGAGCTGTTGCTGGTAGATGACGGGAGCTGACCGTTGCGGGGAGATTTGTGAAGAGTATGCCGGGAAGGATACGAGGATACGGGTGTTCCATCAGGCTAATGCAGGATTGAGCTGTGCCCGGAATACAGGTTTGATGAATGCTCGTGGAAGATATGTAACCTTTATTGATTCAGATGATTATGTAAAGCCTTGTTATCTTGAAAGGCTGTACGGTGCATTGCCTGCCGATAAAACGAAAGAGGGAGTGATAGTCGGTTCTCTTGATGCGTATCTGCCAAATGGGGACTTTCAGACGTTTCACGTTCCCGAACAAGATATAGCTTCGGAACAGATGTATCTTATATTGACAGACTTGATAGACAAGCGTGTTGCGTACGCAGGCAGCAAGCTATACGACAATCGGATTATCAAACAATACCGGGTGGGCTTTGTTCCTTTTGTTTCCGGACTGGAAGATATGCTGTTTATGTTGGACTACTTGATGTATGCGGATTTTATGGTTATTCGTGATTATAATAATTATATTTATAGAGTGGGCTATTCCATGGATGCATTGTCTGTACGTATAAACAGCTTCCCGGCAGAATATGCTGCATTCTCCAATTTTTTGAAAAGAGTCTATGTGTATCAAAAGAAATTTAATTTGGAGGATGGCTCATTGGGTGGCACATGGAATTCATTGACTGTCTTTTTCCATAAAGTGATTTTGGCCATCTATAAACCAGAGCATAAGTATACCCGGCAGGAACGGTTGTCTTTTTTACATCAAGTCCTTTTATCAGACAAAGAATGGATAAGAAGATTTTTTCTTCCACAGTATAAAGCGGATGTGTTTGGCAAATTCCTGCTTTGCAGAGTGGGGGCATCGGCTTTTGACGGGTGGATGCGTTTCTTGTCAGGTATAAAATTCAAGAAGATGTTTGGAGTAAAATAACGGAGGTCATTATGAATATCTTGTTTATATATCCCAGAATGTTTCATCCTCATCGCGGAGGTATCGAAAGAGTGAGCGATTTACTTTGCAGAGAATTGATAAAGAGAAAACACAAGGTGTTGTTTTTGCATAACATTTGTGATGAATCCCTTGAGGATTATCCATATCCTGCTCCTATTTATTTTTTCCCTTTTTCTGTTCAAGAAGTGGAGAAGAATGCTCCTTTTTATCGCAATTTTCTGATAGAACATCATGTTGATATTGTGATAAACCAAGATATTATGGCATATCATGCACTGTGCCGCTTTTCCAAAGACATCAGTGGGGTAAAAACAATTTCCGTGTTGCACTCGTCTCCTTTAAATATGTATGATCACTTGTTTGGCCTCACGATGCGTTTAAGAAACAAATCATGGATTGAAAAGGTCAAGCGAATAGCTCGTGTAATCAAGATTCCGAAGATAAAATCCGATTATTGGCAGAATTTGAAAGTCTGTTATGACGATTGTTTCCTTTATACAGATTTATTCTGCTTGCTTTCCTCAAAGTTCATTCCTGAACTGAAAAAGGTACATCCGGGCGATATGGAGCGGGTTGTCGCCATCGCTAATCCTAATACTTATACCACACAGACTTTTATAGAGACAAAGAAAAAACAGTTATTGTATGTTGGCCGGATAGAGTGGTATCAAAAACGGGTTGATCGTTTAATTAACATTTGGAGATATCTGTATCAAGATTTTCCTGATTGGGAATTGGTAATTGTGGGTGATGGACCGACAAGGAAGGAGTTGGAGCAAAAGTCTTCAAAGATGGAACGTGTTGTTTTTGCAGGATACCAAAATCCTGATTCGTTCTACCGAGATGCAAGTATTTTATGTATGACAAGTGATTTTGAAGGCTGGGGAATGGTATTGACCGAAGCCATGACATTCGGAACGATTCCGGTGGCATTCAACTCGTTCGCTGCTATAACGGATATTATAGAAGACGGACAGACCGGCGTGTTGGTTCCTCCTTTCTCTTGTAAGCAATTTGCACGGAAGCTGGGCGTATTGATGAAGGATGAGGAATTGCGCAGGGAGATGTCAAAGTATTGTATGGAGCATGTGAAACGTTTTGATATACAAAGTGTGGTGGATGAATGGGAGAAAGTTTTTGACCGTTTGAAAAACAATCAATGATGCCTTTTCAGTATCCGGTGGGCGAATGCACGTATGCCCGGAGTGAAAAGATAGAGTAACGAGCAGGTCAATATCCCATAAGTGGAAATCAGAATCATTCCATAGAGAATCCAATGTGTAAAAGAGCTTTCCGGTGTAAAGTCATTGCTTGGATAGAGATGGTAGCATACTATTCCCGGCAGCAGTATAATCAGCAGATGCTTGATGTAGCCCGTCCAATAGTGGAAAACGGATATTTTGAATCCTTGCGAATAAAGGAAGTAAGGTTTCCAGATGACTATGATGAGAAATAAACTGGTTATGTTGCCCATCAAAATTCCCGACAGTCCCCAAAAATGTCCGGCAATGATGGCAACAGTCAGGTTGATGATTACTTCCGCAATGGGAGCCCAAGTATCTTGAAATAAACCATACCCATAGGTAAATTGGTCTATGGCACCTCGGGTGTAGCTGATGAACGAGTTGATGATAATCAGATACAGAATGTGTTGGGGCAATACATATTCACTTCCCAACCATAATGAAATGAAAGCGCCGGTCAGTTGAAGCAGGGCAAATGAAATGGTTCCGGCTATCAAGAAACGGATACCCATCAACTCCCAGAATACTTGCTGTATACGTTTGGGATCTCCCTCGGCTATCAGATTGCCTACTCCTGCATTGGTACTCCCTAATAAATTACTGATAAATATACTTATCTTATCTATAATGAGGGTATAGTTTCCATAATATGCCACAGTCTTAAGAGAGACGAAGGCATATACCAGGAAGGGAGTGGTTTGGAACTGTACGAAACCGCCAAGTTTATGGACAAAGAGCTGTTTGGTATACCGGGTTACTTCCGGATATTTCTTGAAAAGCAGCTTTCCTTGTTTCACTTCGCTTTTCAGCCAGGGGTATACCTGGTTGACTTTCCAGTTCAGGATAATGGAATAGACAATGCCCAGCAGAAGTTCCAGGCTAATCCATAGGTAATAGTTGCCCGTATAGTAGACTAATCCCATTTGTAGACAAGTCTTTATCAGTACGGCACTTTGAAAATAGGCTGTCACTACATAGTTTTTCTGGTCCGCTCCCAGAAGGGTTTGCTTGTAATTGGCAAAATATCCTATTAGTGAAGTGGTCAGATACGAGAAAAATGCAAAATAGATGATGCCTAAATCAAAGACATTATTGGGGAATATCAGGGGTAGGAAGCATGCCAAGGCACATCCTGCACTTAGAATGATAAAACCGATACGGCGGTAGATGAAACCGAAAACGGAAATTATTTCATTGATTTTCCTTTCATCGTGTTCAAAGAGGGGCTTATACAGAACGTAGCCGATGGCTGTGCTGATACCCAATTCTGCAAGGTTCAGAAAACCCAAGAGATTGTTCAGTGTACCTATCAGCCCCATAAAGTCTGCGCCCAATGCATCCAGAAAGATTTTTCTGGAAAAAAATGATAGGGCTAAACTCAGGACATAAAAAATGAGGTTAACCCGCGCATTGAGCAATGATTTTTTAAGGCGTGACTCCTGAGACATAAGTTTTTTGTTATTACCGGCAAAAGTACACAAAAAAACAGTATGCTCCCTTTTTTTTGTGATTTGTGGGTAAATTATTGATAATTAGCAGCTTTTATGATACGATTTTATTCAATCTTCCATCCGTCAATACTCCTCTTCTCCAACGAAAAGTTTACGCCGATGCGATACAGTTTCCGGTGGTCCATTGCAAAGGGTTTGGCATATCCTTTGTCTTCTATCTGTTGCAGGGCTTCCTCGGGTGTACCATCCAGTTTAAACTCTACGATGTAGACGTAATCCTTAGTCTCTATCACCATATCCATACGGCTTTCACTGGTAGGACGCTCCACTTTGGTATAGAATCCCATCATGCGCATCACGATGAAGAAAGCATTCTGAAAATAGAGTTCGGCATCGCCTACAATCTTATAGTCCGTATCAGAAAACATGGTGGCCAGGCGGGTCATGAACTGCTCCGGATTACCCTTGCGTACGTCTGCTATGAAGTTTGATACAAAATAGACGGATTCACTGTCCTTTATCGGCATGTAGTAGGGCATCAGGTATTTGATGAATCCTTCAGCCACTTCCTTGTTGGGGAATCCCAGCCGATAGATGTTGAATTCTTCGTCATATTCCTTTATCGTGAGGTAGCCACTTTGGTAAATCACAGCAATGGGATTATCCTTGAACGACTCCACGTCTGTCAGTGTCTCTGCAGTCACTCCTTCACTCGTCAGGTCGGGCAGACAGAAGTTGTTGTCTTTCAGTAACTTCACAAGGTAGGTGGGGGTGCCGGTCTCAAACCAGTAGCTGCCGAACTCCAAGGAACGGAAGGTATTCAGCAGGCTGAAGGGGTTATACAGATTGGTTCCGTTCTGGCGGAAGCGGTAGCCGTCGTACCGTTCTTTCAGTCGCAGGCAGACTTCGTCGTAGGTGATACCGTAGTTTTCGGCTATCTGGTGCAGCGGTTCTTCAAAATAGGTGTGTATCTCCTTGTCTGTCATTCCGCAGAGCGTCTGGAACTGTCGGTCCATGGAGAGGTCTATCAGGTTGTTCAGGTCGCTGAATACACTGACCTTTCCGAATTTCGTTACCCCCGTCAGGAAGCCGAAACGGATATACCGGTCCTGCGTTTTCATTACGGAATAGAAGGCTTTGAGCGTGTTGCGATATTCATTTTGCAGCTCTTCGTCACCAATGGCCTGGAGCATGGGTTTGTCGTATTCGTCCACGAGGATGACCACGCGCTGGCCGGTCTGCTCGTAGGCGCGGCGGATGATTCCCTTGAAACGCAGTTCGGGGTTGACTTCGCTGGGGACAGTTCCGTAGATGTTTTCCCACTGGCAGAGGGTATCGTTCAATACATTGATAAGGCTGTTCTTTTCATCGTATTTGCTTGTGTTCAAATCCAAATGCAGTACCGGATATTTCGTCCATTCTTTTTCAAGCTGTTCTATTTCCAGTCCCTTGAATAGTTCCTGCTGTCCGTTGAAGTAGGCTTCCAGTGTGCTGATGAGCAAACTCTTTCCGAATCTCCGTGGGCGGCTCAAGAAGTAGTAGTTACTTGTATTAACCAATTGGTGAATCAATGCAGTTTTGTCTACATAGGTGTACTCACCAAGACGGATTTTCTCAAAACTCTGTATTCCAATAGGGTACTTCATACGACTGATTTTGTTTTGATACGCTTTTTGCTTAATCAAAACAAATGTATGAATAAAAAATGAGGTGGCAAAGCTTTTGTCATGCTTTGTCACCTCTCTTTTCTTGGTTACCACTTCTCTTTTTTCACTTCAAAACACGGGCATTGTTTCGTCCATTCCATCGGTTCCACCTCTCCGTTGTTGTTCAGGTCGGGGCTGAGGTCGCGATGTCCCGCCACTTTTGCTTCCGGATAGTCCATCAGCAAAGCGCGGACCAATACGCGGAGCGAGTGGCGTTGCCATTCCGTGCGTGTGTCTTTGGGATTCCCATAGTGGTCCAATCCGCCTTCGTAGGCGATTCCGATAGAGTGGGCATTGTAGCCGCGGGCGTGGGCGCCGGCCCTCTCGACCGGGCGGGTAGTCAGGATTTGTCCGTCACGACGGATGTAGAAATGATAGCCCGTGCCATCAAATCCACGTCGGCGGTGCGCGGCTTCCAGAGCTTGCCCGGTAAAGGGACGGTCCTCGCACGTGGCGCTGCAATGTATCACAATCAAATCAATTTTTCTCATTTTTCTTTACTGTTTGCCTTTGGGAGCTGTTCGCTAAAAGGGACCACCGCTGTTCATGGCGTGTGCGCTGAATGCACCCAAAAGCGCCGAAGCTACAGCAATGATTACTTTCAGAATCTTGTCCCAGGCTGATGATTTTGTACTCATAAAATTAAGGATTAAGGGTTAAGGGGTAGGGATTAAGGATTAAGGATTGGGGATTAAGGATTGGGGATTAGGGATTAAGGGTTATAGTCGAACAGAATTGGTTTGCGAAAAAATACGGAGTAGCTTACTTCTCCTCCTCCGGAGGAGGGGAATTAAGATACTCGCTCTATTTGCTTTTCTTTTCGCAAATCATTTCTGTTCTACTATAATCATTAGGGATTGATTAGCGATAAACGATTTGCTTGTGTTCATTAATCCCTAACCCTTAATCCCTAATCCTTAAATCCTTCCTTCTTTATCCCAGCGGATTCTCTCCCTGGTCTCCGTCGGAACCTCCGCCATCGGGATTATTGTCGCCGCTTCCGCCACCGGTGCTATCCTTGTCGGCAGTTACAAGCTCAAAGATGAGGTTGTTTGCTCCGCCTTTGGTGGTGGCGTTGCTGTCATTCACCAGCCGCAGGGTGTTGGCTACTTTGAAGCGGATGTTGACGCGTTCGATGTTTTTCACGGTGCAGTCTTTGGCCAGTTCGGTGGCACGGCATTTAAAGGTGGTGTGGAAGATGCCGAAGCCGTCCAGACGGACACTGTTGCCGTCCGTCAGCGTCTGGCGCATCTGTCGTACGATGCTTTGCCTACGTGCTCCACGTCTTCGGCCGACATGGCTCCCAGTGCTTCAATGTCTTGCGCGATACGGGCAAGGTCGAAGATTTTGGCATCTTGGGGCTTGCGTTTCAGGGTGTAGACCATGGGGGAGCTGCTGTCCCCGATTTTCTTGTGGCGCTGTGTGCGCACTACTAATGCTGTTGGCATGATGGTTAATGTTTAATGGTTAATGTTTCATTCCGAAAGGGGAAAGGAGGTGTCTCCGCGGCGATGGCCTCTGCTCCGTTTCGTTGATACAAAGATAGTATATGGGGCGGGGAGGCAGGGAGGTTAGGGGAGGTAGGAGGAGGATGGGAGGTTATTGTTTCTTTTGTTTTGGATTTGTGACAAATAGGAGGTATATTTGTATGCGCATAGATGTGCGTAAACTGAATAAAAAGACGTGGAATATGTTGGAAAACAGTAATCAGGATATACGCTGGAAGCAGCGTTTTCAGAATTATGAGAAGGCTTTCAAGCGATTGGTGCGTGCCATTGAGGTGGTGAAGGCCACGCCGGATGATGATTTGTTGCAGTCGGGACTTGTGCAGACGTATGAGTACACGTTTGAGCTGGCGTGGAAAACCTTGAAAGACTATCTGGAGCTGGAGGGCTTTCTGTTGCGCTCTCCTCGCGAAACCATTCGGCAGGGCTTTCAAAGCGGCTATATTACGAATGCCGAAGATTGGCTGCAGGCTTTGGCCGACCGCAATCTGACTACTCATATCTATGACGATGCAGTGATAACCCGTGTGCTGAAGGATATTTTTGAGCGTTACTTCTTCATACTTCAGGATTTTTACCAAACTTTTACAGCCAGGCGGGATGAGTGAAGTGCAATGGGAAAAATATGGCTTGAGTGAGAAGAACGGCAAGTGTGTATGTGCTGTTTTAGCTCGTTTTGATGAAGTGCGTGAAGCCGTACTTTTCGGGTCGCGTGCCAAAGGCAATTATAAAAAAGGGTCTGATATTGATATAGCAGTGAAAGGCCCCGTAGAAAAAGATGTCTTGGCGCAATTGATTATGGCTTTTGACGAGTCACTGTTACCCTATTTTGTAGATGTGGTGGTATATGCCAATCTTGAAAACGAGGCATTGCGCGAGCATATAGACAGAGTGGGGGTGAGGATTTATGCTAAAATGGGGGAGCCTTAAATCAAGGCTCCCCGAAGACATTAATCATAAGCTGCACTTGTGCGGGCGTGTACCGTCGGCAATAAGGTTTCATGCCCGTGGCAAGCAGGCGTTGTTCCAGCCCGGGGGCGGTGCGTATCCATTCGTTCAGCCGGTTGACGGCAGTCTGCTGGGCGATGCCCGGAAGGTAGTACATGGCCAGTTCGCCTTTCCCGTAACTGCGGACGGGGAAGCGAGGCTCTGCAAAGGAATCATTTTCTTTCATCATATTCTTTAAAGTTCAGGTTGTATGTTTTCTTTAATACGGATAACACGTGATTGCACGGATAACACGTGATTGTACAGTTTGCACATGCTTGCACCTATTCTCTTCTTTCCATCTTGTAAAGATACGGATTTTTACTCGAATAACCTGCCTTGTTCTTCATTATTTTTCAACCAATTTTCGTTGTCGAACTGTGTGTTTACCGGTCCCAGTTGCTCTCCTTGGGGGGTGTGGATGACGTCTTCCTCGCAGGGCCAGTAGCGTCCGTTCAGGTGGTTGTATACGAACTTGGCTTCGGTGTTGGCGCTGCCCAGGTGCTTGAAACGGACCTTCTCGATGTAGATGGTGGCTATCTGCTTCGTGTCGTTGCGGTCTACCACGAGGCAGAAGTCGGACATATTGGCGAAGTTGGCGGATCCGTTGATGTCGTTCATCTCGATGCGGCGCCGGGTGCCGTCCTTTTCGTTGCGGTTCACCTTGCGGGGGTGGGCCACGAGGATGACGAGGCACTGGTTGCGGGTGGCGAAACGTCCCAGCTTGTTCAGCGTGTCGGTGATGTAGTCCATTTCCGTCTGCCCCGGTTCCAGATGTTGTTCCAGGCGGTTCATGGGGTCGATGACGAGGATGCGCACCCCTTTGCGGCGCACCACTTGGCGGGCTTTCTCCAGGATGTGGTCGATGCCGTAGCTCCCGTCGTCGGGCAGGATGTGCGACACGTTGCGGTCCAGCCAGCCCACTGCCTGCTCGTAGACGGCATCCGTCATGCCCGGTCCGGGGGTGAAGCGGTGTCCGGTCAGCTTCTCTGCCAGCTTGTGCAGGTGGTAGGCGATGGGCATGTTTTCGGGGCTGAAGAAGGCGATTTTCCACTCGTGGCGCAGGCAGAGGCGCAGCACCAGTTCGTCGGTGAATTCGGACTTGCCGTCGCCGGGGCGTCCGGTTATCACCAGCAGGCGGCGGGGCTCGAAGGTGCAGTGTTCGTCGAAGTTCTCCCAACCGGTGTCGGCACCCCGCTGCAGGCCGTTTTCGTAGAGGGAGCGCAGGTCGTCGCGGCAGTCTTCGGCGGTGAAGATGCCTTCCAGGGGCATTTCTTCGGCTTGCTCGATGCAGATGCGGAGGCTTTCGGCGCCGTATTTCACCAGATGCTCGTTGGCATCCTTGCAGCCCTCGCCGAAGTGCACGATGCGGCAGCGTTCCACTCCGAGGCGGCGCGTGAGTTCCTGCCGGAGCGACTGCCTGCCGGGTCCTCGTCTACGGCGATGTAGATGGCCTGCTTGTCTTCGAAGTGCGACTCCACGAAGCGGTCCAGCCACGTGAGGTTGCTCTGGGCGCCGGCGGGTACGGAGACGACGTCCTTGCGTCCGGCGGCGATGATGGCTGCCGCGTCGAACTCGCCTTCGGTGATGATGCACTCCGGGGTGCCCAGGATGCTGTCCACGTTGTAGGGGATGAGTTCGGCGCCCTTCACCATCATGAAGTGTTTCAGGGCGCTGCGGTACTTGGTGTTGACGAGCGTCCCGTTCTCGAAGTAGTTGAAGCAGATGCAGTTCTCCTCCTGGCCGCTCTCGGGGAGGCGCACCGTCTCTTCGGTGATGCGCAGGGTGCGCAGCAGTTCCTGCGGCAGGCAGCGGACGGTGGTCCAGTATCGTTCCAGGTTCTCGGAGAGTTGCATCCGGGCAGGGTCGAAGGTGGGGCGGCGGAAGTGCTGGGGCGGTGCGGCGGGCTTCCGGCGCATGTCGCGGCGCTGCTGCTTGAGGCGTTCTTCGGCGTCGTCGGGCACGTAGAGCTTGTAGCCGCAGTGGTGGCAGTAGCACAGGCCTTTGTCCAGGTCTACGGAGAGTGACTTGTTGCCTTTGTGTCCGCGGGTGTCGTTGCATTGCGGGCAGATGGTCTTGATTTTGCCGCTGATGCGGCCACGGGTTTCGATGCCGTGTTGATGGAAGTTTCTCATATTGTTTTTGCTTTAGTAGTTTTCTGATAATTTTTTTAGGCAAATGCCACACTTCACGGGGGCAAATGCCACACTTGGGACGTGCTGAGGTGTGGCATTCGGAACGCTGACATGTGGCATTCGGAACGCTGAGGTGTGGCATTCCGGATGCTGACATGTGGCATTCCGGATGCCGGAGTGTGGCGTTTCAGCCGGGTTTCTGTTTCGACTTTTTCGATGACGGCGGCGGGGTTTGCGAAGCCCACGAACGGGTCGTTTCGTTCCAGAAGGCGGTATTGTCCGGTCGGGGCGGCGCTTCGTCGGGGATGGGGCAGCCCAGGTAGGTGCGCCGTCCGTTCACCAGCTGCTCGTAGCGGTAGGGGTCGGGAGGTGCGGCGGCGGACTGCTGCTTTTCGAGGCCCAGCAACAGCATGCGTAGTTCCTGCGAGGTGCGCTGGCCGGCTTGGGTGTAGAACGTGAAGTAGCTTCGCACTTCCTCCTGGCTGTCCATCTTCTCCTCTTTTCCGAGGAGCACGATGTGTTTCTTGAATTCTTCCAGTGCCGTGTCAAAATACTTGTTCAGCAGGACACTGTAGCCGCTTTTCATGCAGACCATTTCACGGAACAGTTGATTTTTCGACAAGCCATCCACTTGCTTCCTCCAGCTTTGGTAGGGAGTGATGCCGCCGTCGCCGCCGTTCTTTTGGACGACACCGTCGTCTTTTCTCTTCATCTTCTCTTCTCCATTCTGTTCTTCTCCATTCTGTTCTTCTCTATTCTGTTCTTCTCTTACGCGCGCGAGGTCGGTTTTCTTTGTATTGCCGCTGTTGTTCAGTGAGTTATCGTCGTTTTTCGCATCCTTCTGTTTTCTCCGGAGTTTTCAAATTGTTTTGCAAATGATTTCCTTTTTCCGTATAGTTGAAGTTGATGGCAGATTCAAATTCTTCTTCGTGGATAGTGAAAAGTTTGTATTCCCAGATGATTTTCTCCATGTATTTTTTGGAGAACCCTTTTCTTGAAATAATATTCAGTTGACTGAAACTGAGTTTCCTGTCGGGTTGTGCACAGAGCATCTCGATGATGCGCAGATACATACCATAGCCCCTGCATCCTTCATTATCGATGAGTGCGGCCAGTCTTTTGTCATTAGGCAAATCGTTGGGGTGTTTAAACCAAATCATTTTCTTCGTGTATTAGTTTTCTATTTCCTGATAGTTATTCTTATATTCTGAAAGGATAGAAGGGCTTCATAGTGACGTGTAAGGGGGAGACTGTTCAGCGGTCATATCTTTTAAAATATGCGGCAAAGTTACGTATAACAGAACGAGCCTGCAAATGGACTTTTGTAGGCTTGGCAGTATTTCATCGGCCCCAGAAGCTATTCTGCGTGTGCTCCCGCCTTTTTTCGGGTGCTTAGGCATACAATGGGGAAATTTGTGTTTTTTTTTACAGAAAGTAGCCGGTGGAGCTCTCTCTTTAGGCGGCCTTCTACTTGTTACATTCGTAAACATTTGATTCACAACGCAACTATCGGTTTCCGGACTTTGTCTTGTGCATACGCGTCATCTGCCGTATGTGGGCCAGTCCCCTCAGTTCGCTTTGGGAGAAAGACGTTTTCCTTTCCAGCAAGCCGCCAATTGCCTCTGCAATGATTTCCAACTGATCCAATAATGGATTTCTACTGTGTGCAGTATTCTTTTCTATGCTTACTGCGTTTTGACCCTCGCTTTGGAGGGTCAGGGTTACTTTTTTTACTCATTATACGTTTTTTTACAAAAACGCGGCAAAGATACGGATTTTGCCGGGAAGGAGATGTGTTTTTATGATTTTATAGTCGGACAGAACTGGTTTGCGAAAAAAAGAAGTGAAATAGAGAGTAACTCAATTCTGTTCTACTATAAAAGTGCGTCAATGCAGGAATAAAGAAAGAAATTGTGAGACCGGTTACAGATAAATTCCGTATATTTGCAATATGGCAAATGCAGAAAAAAACTTATCTGTTGAAACTTTGCGTGGCATCGCTATTCTGTTGGTAGTGGTGGGACATGTCATCGGTTCCGGGCCGATGGCGGCATGAAGATTGATTTCCCCCACCCGTTGCGCTATTTCTATGTATGGATAGATTATATTCAGATGCCTTTGTTTACAGCCATTGCCGGTTGGGCTTATGCACTGAAGCCTTTCTCCGCATCTTCTGGTTTTAGAAGTTTTGTCCGGAAAAAAGCATTGCGCTTGCTGGTGCCGATGGCGGCGGTGGGCACATTGTATTTTCTGGTACAGTATCTGATGCCGGGCACCAATAACAAAGGGGAGCTCAGCCAGATGTGGCGCATATACATATATCCTTACACTATATATTGGTATCTGCCGTCGTTGTTCCTGATTTTTGTCGTGCAATGGCTGATAGACAGCCGGGGGTGGATGGACACTCTTGCCAGGTGGAGTGTCTGCTGTGTGGTGGCTCTGGTGTTCAGCAGGATAAATGATGTCTGGATTCTGCATGAGGTTCCCAACCTGTTCAGTTTCAAGGGAGCCTTGGGGCAATTGCCCTATTTCTTTGTCGGCGTGGCTGCCTGCCGGTTTGCCGCATCACTCTATGGCAGGGCCGGTGTCAGGCGTGCCATGCTTGCAGTGGCATTGTTGGGGATTGTCTTGATACAGATAGTGTGGTTCTGTCCCGGTAAATACGCTTCTTTGGGCATGCTGCTCTATCCCGTGACGTTGATTCCTGCCTTGTTCCTGCTGCTGGCATTGAAGTGCACAACCGTTTCTTCGTCTGGATAGGCGGTTATGCATACAGTATTTATCTCTTCCACGGCTTCGGTACTTCCGGCGGACGGATTGTAATGAAGATGATGGGGATTGATGCGGTTGTCCCCATATTGCTGTCTGCCACTTTCATTGCAGCCGTCGGACCGGTGCTGGTGGACAAGCTGCTTGGCCGTTCCAGGATGCTGCGGATGCTATTTCTTGGCAAGAAATGACGCTCTCAGCTTGTTGCGTACCCTTATCAGGAAACGCCGCAGCCACGGGAATGTTTCTCCCGACTTCAAATTGTAGTACAGCGATTTGGATTCATAAATCATCTGGAACGTTTCCGTACAGAGTACCGGTTTCTTGGTCAGGCGGTTGATTTCCACGGCCTGCGGCATGGAACTTTCTACAAACAGCATGTAGTCGGTGGATGAACCGTATTCTTGGGCTTTGAAGGAGGCGTGGCAATTCGCCCGTTGGCGTGCAGCCATATCCGGCAGGTCCAGCATGACGAGCTTATTGTATTTTACATGGTTCTTCTGGAGCCAGGCTTCCGTCTCCGGACGGTATTTCTCCAAGCGTGAAGTGACCAGTGTGCCAATGGTGACTTTGGGAATGAATAGCGGAGGAGTGTTCAGCAGGAAATGCCGGTATTTCTCGCCGTCATCGTTCTCTTCCGGAGTGGGGTCTGCGCAAAGCACGCCGTCAATGTCCATGCATGATTTTTGCAGGATGGAGTGGTTCATTATGTTCCACTGGAAGAAACGGGGATAGCTCAGAATCTCAAAATGATAATCTACGCCTTTGGTGTTTTCGGGTGTGCTGTAAATGGCACAGTATTTTATTTCATAGCTGTCCTTGAGGTCCTGCAGCAATATCCTGCATTTATTCATGGCGTTTCCACTGGAGATGCTGTCATCCACCACCAATACTTTGCGGATGCCGGTCATATTGAAAGTCTTGCCGCGCTCTCCTGCCTGATAGATATGCCCGTTGCGGAAAGAATCTATGTCCGTGACCGGCAGGTTCAGATAGAGCGCCAGCAAGTTGGCGGGAAACATGCCGCTGCGGGGCACGCCGACGATGAGGTCGAAATCCCGTGGCAGAATGCTGAGATGTTGTAGGATACAATGGTTCAGGTCGTCTATATTACGATAGTTCATGTAGTTCTCTCCTTCAGGTATTTATCGATTATGTCATATATTTTCTTCACACTGTGCCCCCAGCTGTGAGTCTCAGCAAAGGCGATGCGCTGTTTGGCAAGTTCTTCGTCATCGGCTTCGGCCACAGCGCGGTCTATGGCCGAAAGCCACTCTTCCGGATTGGTAGCCAAGTGCGTGTGGGCTGCGAATATGTGGCGCATGGTATGCGTGCTGGTTGCGACGGTGGGTTTGCCCATGGCGAGGTATTCGTCTATTTTCAGCGGGTAGTTGCCGTCGGTAATGTCGTTCACCATTTGAGGTTGATACAGACATCGTAGGCTGTGATGTAAGCGGGCAGCTCGTCCACCTTTTTCTGCCCGGTGAAATACACATTTTTCAGGCTGTGGATGCGGTGTTGGCGAAAACCGTCGTCCTCCGGTCCGGTGAACACAAAACTATAATCGGGACGCTGGCTCATTATCAGATAGAGCAGTTCTCCGTCAAGGCGGGTACTGTTTATCGTACCCATATATCCGATGATAGGGCGTGGAATGTCTTGCATGTCACCGGGTGCCTCGTACTTCTTGGCCGGATTGTACAGCTCCAGGTTTACGCCGGTTTCGATGGGGTAGGTATGGGGATTGTAGGGTTGCAACTCTGCGGCAAAACGGGTGGAGTTTGCCAGAACAATGTCTGCAGAGGCTGCTAATTCCGGCTCAAGACGGGTGCCGTGCCTGCGCCAGTAGGCTTCACCGATGACGTAGTCGCGACGGTAATAGATGCTGACATCCGGATGGATGTATCCCTTCAGGTAGCGGCTACGGTAAATGTCTGTATCGATGAGGTGGATGTAATTCTTGAAGCCGAGGGCGGCAGCCTGCTCCACAATCCATCGGGCTATGCGGGCATTATTCTTTCTATTGACGATATTGAAAAGCGGTGCAGGCAGGAAGTTGGCCGAAAGCAAGGTGAAAGGACAGTCCAGCACCCACATGTTCGCGTTGATTTGCCGGAGCGGTGAAGCTTTTCCCTTGATGACGTCCATACGCCGGATGTATGACGGAGATTGTCTGTTCCCTCTCAGCCGGTTGGAGATGTCCATCGGAGTGTTTATGTAGAGCACCCGGTTCTGCTTTGAAATCTCCAATGCAGTGTTCTTGATGGTGCTGCCTATCTCAATGTCCCACGTCTGCAGGCTGGTGATGATGAAATCTCTCATAATTCTTGCCGGTTAATCATGAATACTTTGATATATATTTACATACTCTTGCGCAGTATGTTGCCAGGAAAATGATTTTACACGTTCCAGACTGTAAGCTACCTGCTGCTGATAGAATGTTGCATCATCCTCCAGACGCAACAGGGCATCCGCTATTTCCTGCGGTTCCTGGGGGTTGACCAGGATGGCGCCTTTGCCGGCAACTTCGGGCATTGCCGAAACATTGCTCGTCACTATGGGAGTGCCGCAAGCCATGGCTTCCAGCATGGGGATGCCGAAACTCTCCCGCAGGGAAGGATAGAGGAATGCGAATGCAGCATTATAAAGGGTCGCTAAATCCTTGTTGCTGATGTAGCCCGGATAGTACAGATGTTTCTTGATTCCGGTGATTCCTTCCTGCTGGAGAAGCACGTCGATATATTCTTCTTTCAAGTCGGCAATGAGCAAGGGGCGTTTCGCTCCGGATGCCTGCAGATACAGGGAGTATGCTTTCAAGGTCCGTGCCGCATTCTTTTTGGGGTCTGTATTTCCCAGAAAGAAAAGAAAGTCCGGGTGCGGTATATACTTCCGTACGATACTTTCGTCGAGAGGCATTTGGGGGGCAAAGTAGCTGCTATAGCCGTTGTATACAGCCGTGACGGATGTTTCCGGGAGGTGTAGCGCCGTACGTATGCGGGTGCACTCAAAATGTGAGACAGTGATGATTTTCTTTGCCTTTTTCAATATGCGGGGAACAACCAGGCGGCGGTAGTGCCATCCCATCTCCTGATAGAATGAGGGACTGCGATGCTGGCGCGGTTCCAGATAGATAATGTCATGAAGTGTCAGCACCAGGGGAACGGGACACCATAGCGGAGCCGTGTTCGAGGTGCAGTGCAGCAAGTCCGCTTTCAGCCTTCGGACTGCGCGGGGCAATGCTATCTGTTCCCACAATGGGTAAGTGGGGCATCGCAGCTCAACGATATGGAGATTCTCCGATTCTTGCAGGCAGCGGTCTTCGCCTGGGGCAACGAGCACATAGTATTCATTACCGTCTTTCCGCTTTTGCAGCTCTTTCAATGTCTCCAGGATGACAAAGTCCATCCCATGCTTGTCATTGCGGAAAATGCGTTGGGCTTCGATGGCTATTCTCATTTTACAGCATTTCCTTTCTTCCTTCTTCTGAATATTCTTGTGATGTGGCTCATGAAAGAAGTGAATACCAATATCGGCAGGGACCAGAAAGCGCGACGGAACCTGCGGCTGATTTCCCCTTCGGGCATAGCCATTAGGAAAGTGATGAATAAAGTGGCCAAGAGGGCATACCACTTGATGGACAGTGGCCATTCCAGCAATGTCATTACGACGGCACACACCGTGATGTACACAATGAGCAGAAAACGGGATGGAAGCAACCATTGGAACAGCTTCTCGCATAAATCCCATTTTCCTTGTAAAAATGCTATCGGAAACTGTCCTAATGCCAATAGGGAACTGCGGTATTGCGAACCCAACCAGCGCTGGCGTTCCCTGCTGTAGCCTGATGTGTCATCCGTCTTTTTACAGTAGCATACGATTTCTTCCATATATTCGGTGTATATGTTCTCCTTTAGAAGTTCCATTTCGGTGGCCTTTGCCAAGTCGCTCCCCGACAATCGTGGAGTGATTTTCTGGAACATCTCAAAGTCAAACATCATGCCGGAGCCTATGAGGGCAGACGAAAAGCCGAGTATGGTATGGGCTTTGCGGAATAAGTGGTTGTTGATTTCCTCACTGGTGGCATTAAGTATGGCAATGTTCGTATTCAGGTTCTCGGTCATGCGGTGTGCCTGGATAGCATCGCATCCGGAGTAGTATGCATTGTTGAAAAGCTCCAGCGCATTGGGAACTATCTTATTGTCGGAATTGAATATGGTAATGGCATCATACTCATGGGGAGAATAACGCTCCATGACTTGCTGTATGGCATATATCTTTGTACAGTGTTCTTTGTCGGGAACAACGATATTGACCGGCATCTGGAGCAGTGTCACCAAATCTTCTTCGGGCAACTGCGTGGCGGCCACTGCGATGTCATACTTGTCTTTCGGATAGATTTGTGTATCGAGGAAATGATTGATGGACTCTATTACTTCTTTACCATTTCTCAATACGACGAAGAGGACCAGGAACCGGTGCTGCTTTTTGGCGGGCGGATAAGGATTCTTGTATTTTCGCAAAGAAGCCAATGCGTAAATAAACAAATACGCTACGGGGATGGCCAGTAACAGAAAAAGAATGGCATCTGCCATTTGCAAGGCATTGTTGTTCTCGTCCATCCACCAGTCGGGATTGAATATGGAAAAAAAATCGTTCATATCTGTTTTTCTATTTAATTTTTTCTATTGTTTTTTTCGTTCTCAGTTTTTCTGTCAACAGCTGGTCTATATGTTCCCCATTAAGCAGGACAGATAAAAATAAAATGACCATGAAGCCCGTAGGAATTGCATGAAGAAGGCATTCCCGTAAGCGCTTATCATCAGCCCGAAAATTCCGCAGGCAATGGCTGTGAGTACACCGCGCAGTTCTTCGTTCTTAATCCGGAACATGATAAGATAGCATCCCCTTAACAATGCGCTTATATATATGGTAAGGAAAAGTATCAACTACAATGCCGGTTTCCATCCAAAGCTTTACATAAGACGAGTCATGCGGAGTCATGGTGGTGAGGCGCTCTCCGTATACTCTGGCTTCTACTCCTCCTAAGCCGAGCCCTTCGCCGAAAGGTTTGTATTTCAGATATTCAGCTAATTTCTTCCGGTTCTCCTGACGGACAATATATGAAGGGTCATCAGTCGGCCTGAAGGCTGTACGCATGCGTCTGATTTGAGGATTGCCTTCTCCGATATAAGTATGGGCGAAGAAAAGATAAACACATAAACCGAATATGGCTGTGGCTCCCATTAGTTTGGCATTTTTACTTAGGAAGGTGAATAGAATGATGCCTCCTATCGGGACAAATAAAGCTCCACGTGTTCCGGAAATGAATAAAGCATAGATGGCACAGACTGTAACGGCAATGAAATATATCTTTATGGAACGCTTTTTCATAAAGATTGCCGAAATTCCGAATAAAATAGCGGCAAAACCCATATTGGAACCAAAATTTCCGGCATCTGTGAAGAAAGAAAAATAGCGTGTGATGCCAGGCAAAATGTGTGTCTTGTACATCTCTGTCTCAATCAGCATGTTCATTTCTATGTCATCAAAACCGAAGTATTTCTGGTAGGCGGCTTTGGCAACAGCTGTTAAGGTAAATGCAGAGAGAAAGAATAGGATAATACGTAATCGTTTATAGGAAGTTATCGTCAGGACACCGATTAATGAAACGATGAAGGTGCTGTATATAATTCCGCGGGAATAGATCCAGGCTTCTGTGACGGCTGTTGGATTCATTACTTCCGCTGCAGTATATAGCGCCCATATACCACCTCCTAATGTAAGAATATTTTTTGTGTATTTCCATGAAACTTTTCCTTGATGGTAAGAGTATACTAAAAATACTACAAACAATATGATAGTTGAAGTGTCATACCAAACACTTAATCCGGTTCCTAACGTATATCTATACCAAAGTATAAAGAAGTAATTGAATGTAAACAAAAAGCATAAGCCGATGAATGGGTTCTTAAATGCTTGTATCAGTATTATTAGAAAAAAAGGGGAAAAGCAAATGTATGCAATGATATCCCAGGTACTGAATAGTACGCTATAGATAATTGCGCTTAATCCGATGATGAACACTAATAATGTGACCGCTAAGGGAGATATGCTATGTCCTTTGATATCCGTTTGCATTTATTTGACAGCTGCTGATTTTGACGTTAAACCTAATTGTGCCAACCGGCTGAAGAAACTGTGGAATGGGGTGTGAGGTGGCAATTCTCCAGTGAAACTCTCGACCACTTCACGATCTGCATTGTTGAGATACATGAATAGGGGAGTACCTTCCAGTTCTTCCTTCAACGGCTTCAACTGCGTGTCGTCGTCCTTGCCCCATAAGCGGGCGGCATTGGCTATCAGCAGATTGAAATCAGCTTTCTTCAATGCCGGCATAGGCAATGTTGCGGTACTGACAGCGGGATATTCCACCAAGATGATGTCCGGTATCTCTTCTGCTTCGTTCAATACCCAGAAGTCGGACAGTTCTTGAGCTTGTACATACGCTTTGGTTTGCGTGTCGAAATCGTGGTCGTATTGCACAAGGCGTACCTTCATGTCTTCAGTTTCCCAGTAATCGATGAAATACTTGGCAAGGAATGATTTCCCTTCACGCGGCTCCATACTGAGCAGGTTGATGACAGTAGGACGGTCCGGATGCAGATAGTTGTTCAATTGCCGGCAACTATAGGCAGCGGCAAGCCGGTTGCAAGCCTTGAGGAATCCACGGAATTTCAAGTTGCTTACGCCGTTGAATGCTGCAATGACAGAGAGTCCGGTCAGGCGTTTACTGCGGTCCGGGTCGCGGAGAGTGCGGTCTAACAATTCAATCAGCAGGAAGTAGCCGCTTATGAATACCAAACTGCCGAAAAATGCGGCAAGGATGTAGATAAGCCTTTTTCTGCCGTTGTCTGTCAATGGATACTCGGGCGATGCTATAACTTGCAGGTTGGCGGTCGTCATCTTGATGTTCTGCAGACGGAGATGGGCTTCTGCAAGGCCATGTAATTGCTGGCGGTAATTATCTTCAGCAATACCTACGGCACGCTCTTTTCGTTTTATTTGAGTGCCTACGGGTGAAAAATCCCGATATTGGTTGACGATGTCCTGCTGGCGGTCAATCAAAACTTTCATTTCGGCTTTGGCCTTAGCCTCATTGACACATGCCGTCAGCCATTCTGCCACCATATCTTGAATTCCTACACCTTCTTTGGAGAAACCATATTCATTCAAATTGTCGGAGAGATGACTGATTTTCTCTTCTGCCTTTTGCAGAGCATCTTTTTCTCTTTGAAGTTTACTACTGTTCTGCTGGCTCTGTTCTGTGGTGAATACTTCTTGTTCAAGAATACTTTGGTTTAGGGTGCTGACTTTATCCAACTCTTGCAGCAAACTAGTGTTGGTCCGTATAATCTTGGCACGTATATCCATCTTATTCTCTAACATCTGACGGAGCGCAATGGCACTTGCATAGTTTCGTTGGGCCTCTTCCATGCGGTCGTCAGTTGCATATTTGGTTATAGACAAAGACTTGGATTGTTCAGTGTAATTGATAACTTGCTTTTGGACACTGTAATCTGTTAAGTCATCTTCTTCGTCGGTAAGCTTGCTCTTGGCTATGCGTACTTGTTCCTCAAAATAGGCAATGGCACTGTTCGTTGCACTGAACCGGAGAAGCTCATAGGCTTTTAACAGTTCGTCTTCCAATATTTTGAGTGTGTTTTGTGTGATGCCGGGATCGGAAGAAGTATATACTAATTCTATCAAATCGCTGGTTCCCAGCCGTTTGATGATAATAGTATTCAATGCATTGTAGCTATAAAACGGGTAGGGGCGGTTGAATATGGAATAGACAAAATTACTGCTGTTCTCTTTCCGGTAATTCATCAGATTATTTGTAGTTTTATCCAAAGAAGAACGGTCTACCAAAGCCAACACTTCTTTAGGAAGGATTTGGACGAGCTGCCTATAATGCTTGGCTTGAATGTACATGTTGTCTTTCCACTCATCACCGTATACGAGGTTGGTTGCAAGCAGACGTACCGAAACCTTTGCCAAAGTGTTCTTGGACTTGCCTATATTGATGATATTGTCGAAGGTACTATTGATATTGATAAGCTGGCTTCCGTCCAGATTGGTACTGTTGGTTACACCTGCATATAGACTGCTGTTTACCGTATAACTGTATGGTAAAAACTGTGTGAAGTATATGACTAAAGCTGTAACAAGGAGGCTTCCCCACAATAACCAATAACGGATGCGGTAAAAGAAGCTTGCCAAAAATTGTACTATATTCATAACTGGTATTTTACTTGTCTGTTATAACTTTAACATTAGTCAGCATCTCTAACAATACGATAGAATTGTGCAGGGCTACACGGCTCTGTTCATAGTTGGTCACAGCACTGGTACGGCGTGCACGTTCCAAAGAAAGCGATATGATATCAATGGCTCCTTGTATGAAATTATTTTCAGAAATTTTCATTTGTGCGTTATACAATGCAGCTGTTTCCGCTTTGGCCTTTATCGTAGCCAATTGTTCGGTAACTGCATTGTAGGCTTCCAAGACCTTCAGCTTTCGCTCTTCCATTACTCCTTCTTGCGTATATTGCAGTTGCTCTATCTGGTAGCGGTAGTCTTTCAGTTTCAGCGGACGGTTAAACAAATCCCCTAAACTTACCCCAACGCTGGCCCCGACATTGAAGTTATGCTGGGCGCTTGACATCGTTGTCTGGTATACAGAGGTGAACTCGTCACTGGAATTGCCTATAATATTGTAACGTCCGTAAGAATAGTTACCGTTCAGTCTGAAGTAGTTCCACCAGTTCCTTTTTTCCAGGCGGTATTGGTTCCTGACTTGCTCCACTTGGGACTGGGCCTTTTTTACTGACGCATTCTCTGTCACTGCATCCAGAAAGACAGATAGAGGAGGAAGCTCTAATTCTTCAATTTCTATAGATGCCTTCGGACTGATTAATCCTAATGTGTTGACTTCTATTTTTTTATCCTCCATCTTGAGTTGCTCCAATATCTTGATGCGCTCCTCCCGTGTCAACTCCTGCTGCGCAGCCACAGACAAAGGCAATTCCGACAATCCTAAAAGGATTACACTGTAAATGACGGACTTGATGTGTCTCTTTATCATATTTAAAGCCATAATGATTCCTGTTATCTTTCTTTTTATACATTCTCTTTCTGCACAAACGCCGTCAGCGTCTTACACAGTATCTTCATGTCCAGCCAGAATGAAAATTCTTTGGCGTACTTGATGTCCAGCTGCTTGCGCTCTTCGGCAGACATCTTCCCGGCACCGCCTCGTTTCTCCACTTGCCACAGTCCCGTCAGTCCGGCGGGAGCCATGAAGCGCTCAATATACGCGTCGCTGGTCAGCAGCTCGGCCTCGTAGAGGGGGAGCGGGCGGTTGCCCACGATGCTCATGTCCCCCTTGAGGACGTTGAACAGCTGCGGCAGTTCGTCAATGCTGTACTTGCGGATGAAACGGCCTACGCGGGTGACGCGGGGATCGTTCTCTATCTTGATAAACGTATTCTGCTTTTCTTGGGCCTTCTTTTTAAGGAAATCTTCTTCGGAGATGACAAAGTCGTCCGAAATCAGCAGGGTGGCCTCCTCTTCGGAAGTGCCGGTCAGGTCGTCGAAGCGGATATCGGGCTGCTCGTCCGTAAGCTCTTCCTCTATCTTGTATTGGTTGAGGGCGTTCAGCTCTTTCAGGCGCTTGTCGGCATTGGTGTACATGGAACGGAACTTCAGGAAGTTGAATATCTGGTAGTTGCTGCCTACGCGCTGGGACTTGTAAATCACTTTTCCCTTGCTTTCCATGCGGATGGCTATGGCTGTCGCGATGAGTATGGGAGACAGCACGACCAGTACGGCAACGGCAAAGAGGATGTCGAATATACGCTTCCACATAGGCAGGTGGAAGGTGTTGAATATCTTACGGTGTGACTGGCTGAATTCCTGCAGCTTGTGCTCCTTGCGCAGCCGGAGGAATTTTGTCATTTGCCGGATGCTTTCTTCGCTTGCCATGGGAGGGAGGGTGTTGTTGATGCCTGCCTGCAAGTAGGCTTTGCGGCTTTCGCCGGGAAGATGCTCCGTGACAAGTATGTTGTAGACCCGCGGGAAACGTTTGTGAAGGAAGGCGATATTCCGGCAGTCTTTTTCGAGGGTGCCCTGCTCGTAAAGAATGGAGGTGTTATATCGTTCGCGGATGCCGTCGATGACTTTGGCGGCCTTGTTGCAGGAGGATACAGCCATGAACATGCCACCGGTCACTTTGGTCAAGTGGTCGATGGCGGTACGGTTATTTCCTATATATATAAAATATAACATGTCCATCTTGGAGGAATTTAAAAATTATCAACACTCATCTCTCGTCTCTTGTCTCTCGTCTCAAAGGAACCGCTTGATGCGTGCTTTCAACTCCATCGGGTTGAACGGTTTCAGAATGTAGTCTGCAGCCCCGGTTTCGAGCAGGCGGATGCGCTCGGTGGTACTCTCTTCGCTGGACAGCATGACTACCGGGATGTCCTTGAAAAGGGAATTGCCTTTCAGATAGGAAAGGAACTCGTCGCCCGTCATGCGGGGCATGTGGATATCCGATATAATCAGGGCCGGTTCATTGCCTTCGTTCAGCCATTCGATGGCTTTGATGGGGTCTTCAAAATATACCAGCTCGTTGTCGTTGCCTAAATACACAGAGAGTACCTTGCCTATGGCAGGTTTGTCATCTACAAATAATTATTTTTTTCATTGTTTATCTTTATTTATCTATATATATTCTTTTCTACAGGGTGCTCGTACCATTCCGTATTTTGTGTCCTGTCTTGCGCCCAATAGATGAATTGGGGGTAAGCGCTTTCTTCGGGAATGTCGGTACGCGAAATGTTGATTCTTTCCTTGGGATAGCGGAAACCGTAGGGGACACAGATGGCCCAGGTGTTGTTGCCTGCCAAATCCAGGTTCTCTTGCTGTACAGTTCCGGCGGCAGTGGCGCCATATCCCCAGAATTCGTATAAGTGGACTTCCATACGCTTCTGCATGCTTTTATATTGGTAGCAGATGAAGAAGTCGAGGTTGTCTTTCGAGAATAGCGGGTCTGTCTTGCTTTGGTCTGCCAGTTCGATGATGATTTCATACGTATAAGCTTTGGAGGTCATTCCGTCGCCCGTATTCACCAGGTTGCCCAATTGGGTACCGAACACATTGTGGACCTCGCCGACGATGGGAATCACGACGTCCGGGTCGGAGTCTTCCATGTGGCTGCCGCTGCTGTAATCGAGCAGGCTGTATGGGTCGTTGAAAGACCTTTGGAAACGTGAGTCATCTCCTCCGGTGTTGATTTCCTTGATGTCCGACTTCCGGATGCCTACAATACGGAGCCCTGCTCCGACAGCTTTGCTGGCTCCGGCGGCTGTGAGGGTGATGTTGAGCTGTATGCGCTTTATGTAATTTGTCTTTCTCTCGCGTTGGTAGCTGGTTGTTACATCCAAAACCACGTCGTTGAAGTCATAATCGCCTACTAACGGGAAGTTGTCTTCGAATACGTAAGTATAGGGGATGCCTTCCTGGGGCAGCTCCGAACCGGATTCGTCCGGAGTATTGCCTTCGCCCGTACATTCGCCGGCAGGGATGGTGATGGGGGATTCTCCCCATTTGGATATGGTTCCTTCGGTGTTCTTGATGGCATCAAGGAATTGGGCAAGCCAATTTTCTTTGGTGATGTCATCGTCTATCTCTTCAACTTCATAATAAATGTTTCCCTGGCTACTGAATCCGTTGATATCTTCTATCTCTTTTATTTTCACCAGTGCATACTCATTGTCCGGACCGATGAACTTGACTTGCGACAATTCTGCTTCATCGAGTACGGTTATCATGGAGTTGTCGCCCATCGTGATTTTGGTGTTGTAATTGTTGCTATGGTCCCCGAAATCCTTTATCTCTGCAGAAGAGGTGTCTCCCATGTTCAGTGTGCCTACAAATTCTTCCGCATATAGATAGCATCCGTTGTCTATAGTGATGTTGCTGTCGGTTTTCCCGATATAGGCTTTGCCCTGGTTGATGAATTTGCATCCGCTGTCGAAATCCATTTCATCGACACGCACGGTACCACAATTATAGAATGCTCCTCCCTGGCTGACATGGAAATCATCTATTTCCATAGTGCCGGCATTGTAGTTGTAGCTGCCTCCGGATGCATTGGTCAATTCGATGTCGTTCCCTTTGATGGTTCCACCCGCGTAGACGATAAACCGGCTGGATTGCACTAAAGTGAAGGTGTGTTCGTCCGGTATCACGATTTCCCCTCCGTCAATCACATAGAATTCGAAACCGCGTTCGACGGTCATGTTGTTCCCATTGGGTTTCCAGCTGCCTTCAATGATGATGATGGCCGGATTGTCACTTTCCATGCCATCCTTGCTGATTTTATTCTTATATATATTGTCTTTGGAGATTTTGTAGGCTTTTCCGTTTTGAAAATCGGTATTCGGCCTTATCTCTTCGGCACTTGATAGCATGGCGGTGATTTCCGCTTCGGACTTTTCCGGTGAATAGGTCTCGATGCTGACACTGCGTGTCCATGCGGCACGTGTTGTTGCGGGAGAACTGCCGAAAGCGGCATGGAGCTGACCGTTTTGGATGGATACGTATTTCACTATGTTGCGGCTGTGTGCATCGGTGCGGCACACGAAAGCGCTCGTCAGCACAGAAGGGCAGTCCATGACGGTGGTAAATGCTGTTGTATTATTGGCGGTGCTTCTGCCAGCAGTTTGGCGGACGACCGGCTGGTTAAGGGGTTCTTGTCGTAAATACGTATGGTGTAGTCCACGCCGGCATCTTCGGATACAGAAACATTGACCCGGACCTGCTGAGTCATTTTCCAATCCATAGCCGGGTCTATGTTCTTGACCGGAAACCTGTCCTGATAGGCTGCTTTTACTTTTTCGGGGTTAAAGACATCGTCTTTGCAACCCTGCAGCAGCATGCCTATTGTAAGAATAACAAGCGGCAGAAAGCGTTTGTATCGGATATGCTCTCCCATATTTTAATTTTGTTTTGCTTGGATAATAAGCAAAAGTACGTTTATTTAAGCTAATATGCTTTATTAATAGGGATAAAAGCAGTTCTATTAATGCTTTTTAACGCTTTTGTATGAATAGATAAAGCAAGTTTATCTTGAAAATTATCAATATTATGTATGCCGAAATTATGATTCTTCAACCGGAAAGAGCTTGCGGCAAAGATTCTGTTCCCTTTATATGTGTGCAAAGAGTCGATTTTCTTCATCGCAAGCTCCTCTGGATGGCAAAGCTTTTTTATTGTTTATTTCACAACGCCGCCATTTGGTTTTTTGTACCAGTCCTTATTGGTTGCGTAGTTGGCTCCCCATTCGCCGAAAGCGGGATAAGCGTCTGAAATATTGGTTCTTTCCGTAGGCCATGCCCATTCACCGGGAACACAAATCATCTGCGGGGCTGTGCCTTGTCCGGGAGCGGTGATGCGGACGGTTGCTTCCGAGTTGTCTTTAGTAATGACTTTTACGGAGAAGCCGCCCATGTTGTTGCTGGCCATGCTGAAATCTTTGTCGACATTGATTGTTACAGGTTCCCCGGCTGTGCCCTTGCTTCCGGTGGTGTTGATGAATTCGGTAGTGCTGCTTCCACCCAGCAAGGTGTGGATTTCACCCAACTCCTGGCTGCCGAAGCAGATGTAGGCGGGCAGTGTGCCTCCGGCTGCAAGCGGAGTGACGGTTGCGGTGGTCTCGCCGCTGACGTGGCTCACGCTGAACACAATGTCGTTGAAGTCGAAGTCATCGGTTGAACCGAGATCTTCGCAGGCAAGAATCCAAGGGTTGCCGACAGGCTCGGGAGTGGGGGTGGGGTCGGGCACGACGATTGGTGTATCGTCCGGTGCATAGGCGCCTTCGGCCCAGAATACAATGTCGTTCAAGTCTTCATCATGTCCACCGTCTTCGAAACCAACGAATGTGTGTCCTTTGAATGTCCAGGCAGCGCATTTCACGGCACCTTCTGCTGTGGTTCCGTTATAATTATTATTGCCAATGCGCTTATTCAATTCCGGTATGGAATAGTTGAAATTGTTTTTCCAATCACCATCGTTCTGATAGATGAAGAATACGATGTGGTATCCGGTAGGGAAGGTGTACGTGGCTGTCTCATTGTGGTCGTCTCCAAAGAAATAAAGCTTGTATTCTGTGCCATAGATTAAAGCCTCGTTTGTCTTGTCTTCGTCAGTCCACCGGGATAGCTCCATCCCTTGTACGGCTGTACCCCTCCAAGAACCATGATATATGTTTTCTGATGGGCGGGCATCGTTCATCAGGATGTAGTGGGGCTGGGTCAGAGGGTCCTGGCCGTCTTTGTAGTATACGTATCCGAATTTATTGGTGTTATTTGTTGCTCCATATATAAAAGGTATCTTGATTTCACCTCCGCTGGTTGTGATGGAGAAGCCTTTTTCCAATTGCGCAAGTGTAGCGGAATCATAGAGATCTAATTTGGGAGATTCATAGTATTTCTTTTGTTCCTCGAAGAATGAACCTGGTCCGAACATCGTATATCCCCAGCTCTTTCTCCATGGACTGGCTGCTGTCTTTTCTACACCGTTCAAGGGAGTGAGTTCAACACATTGCTCAGCTCCGTAATATGGTTGTACCCCCTCTTTAAGTTGAGGGTTGGAAAAGTCAAAAGTAACACTTATGACGTTATTATGGTTGTCACGTGTATAGGTTGCAATGGATTCAGTAGTGTATGGACCTGGATTGTTGTATTGGATACTTATTCCTAATTTTCTATAATCAGCCTCCCATTCTTCATAGGTTTTGCCTTGTCCCCATTCGCCTATTTTCCATCCCACTTGGGTTGTAGTATTGTATTTTACATTACTAGTCTTTTGTATGCTGCCTTTAGTCACATTGCTTGCTGCTCTGGTTTGTGCCACGCTCAAAGACGGCGTAATGCTTACAGTTCCGTTCTCTACGGCATAGTATCCGTATACGCGGTACAGGTCATTGCTTTCGATAGCAACAAATACTTGTGTCGTGGTGCTGGGTATATCAAAGCTGATGGTTCCTGTCCCGCTGTTCACTGCCGTTTTTGCCAGCAGTCTGGAGTCGCTTTCAAGCGGATTGCTTGTGTAGATACTCATGATGGCTTCGCCGCTGATGTAAGGCACATTGGCTACTGCCGTCACCCTTGCCGCCGTATTCCACGTCTGGTTCGGGTCGACCTTTCCGAACTGTTTTTCCCATGCGTTCTCGTACTTTTTTACGACAGCTTCCGGGTTATACACATCGTCGTTTGTACATCCACCGAGTAGCATGCTGGCAATACCGACACACATTATTGTTCTGAATAATGTTTTTTTCATATTACTATTATTTTAAAGTTGTGTAATCTTCTTTGTTGGCGAATTAGTTGTTTACCAATCTGTTCACAAAGATAGCCGGAAGTATTGTTATATATGTTGTAAATGTTATCTTTTTATGGTACAAATTGATTGAAGTTATGGGGTAAAATGTTATCTGTCCCTCTGTGGTGTATTGTAGAGGGGATTGGGAGGGTGGCCAAGAAATGCAACTTATTGCTTGGTGATTTCTCCTGCCAGGTCGGAATTCATGCGGTGGCGGATTTCGGCTTGGTTCAGTCCGTGCCCCAGGAGGAACATCAGTTTGGTGACGGCGCATTCGGGGGTGCTGTCGTAGCCGCTGATGACCCCTGCCTGGAGAAGTTGCAGTCCGGTTTCGTAGCGTCCCATCTCGACGGCGCCACTTTGGCATTGGGTGATGTTGACGATGACAATGCCACGTTCGCTGGCTTCTTTCAGCTGGCGGATGAACCATTCTTTCTGGGGGGCATTGCCGGAACCGAAGGTCTTGAGGACAACGGCTTTCAGACCGGGAACATGAAGCACGGAGTTGATAATGCTTTCCTGGATGCCGGGAAAGAGGGTGAGCACCACGACATTGGTGTCGAAAAGGTAGTGCGGCTTCATGGGGCGCGACGGGTCGGGGCGTCGGATGAGGTGCTCGTTATAGCGGATATGGATGCCTGCCTTTGCCAGTGCGGGATAGTTGAAGGAGCGGAAAGCGTTGAAATTCTCGGCATTGATTTTGGTGGTACGGTTGCCCCGCATCAGTTCGTTCTCGAAGAAGATGCACACTTCGGGGACGACAGGAGTACCGTCCGGATGCTTGGCGGCGGCTATTTCAATGGCGGTGATGAGGTTCTCTTTCCCGTCGGTGCGCAGGGTGCCGATGGGAAGCTGGGAACCGGTGAGGATGACCGGCTTGGAAAGGTTCTCGAGCATGAAGCTGAGGGCGGAGGCTGTATAGGCCATCGTATCGGTGCCGTGCAGGATGACGAAGCCGTCGAAATTGTCGTAGTTGTAGTTGATGATTTTTACAATCTTTGCCCAGAGGGAAGGCTCCATGTCGGAAGAGTCGATGGGTGGGTCGAACTGATAGGATGAGATGCGGTAGTTGAAGCGCTTCAGTTCGGGAACATGCTGCAGCAGTTGGTCGAAGTTGAAGTTCTCAAGCGCACCGGTCTCGGGATTTTCTATCATTCCGATAGTTCCGCCAGTGTAAATCAATAGTACGGAAGGGCAATCGACTTTCATAATATTCGTGTTAGAGCTTTTTTCGGGCACAAAGATACGAAAAATATGAGATGGGTAAAAATAAAAGAGACAAGTCGTGATGATTTTATCTCTTTTATTTTTATGCTACAGATTTCTTATCCATTTCTTGCCTGCAGATGATATCCATTTTGTTTTTCATTGCGAAAAATAAAATGGATGAGATTTGAATAAGCTCACTGTTTCAAATCTTCCTTCAACTGCCTGATAGCCTTTTCCGCATCTCCTTCCTTCTCGTTGAGCAGCGTGACGAAGCGGCTGCCAATGATGGCACCGGATGAGTGGGCGCAGGCGGCATCGAATGTCTGCTTGTTGCTGATGCCGAAGCTACCATGCGTGGATTGCGCAGGTTCATATCCTCTATCTTCTTGAAGTAGGCTTGCTTCCGGGTGTCGAAGTCTTTCTGGGCACCGGTGGTAGCGGCACTGGACACCAGATAGATGAATCCGTCGGTGTGGGCATCTATCTCGCGGACGCGGGCTTCGCTGGTTTCGGGGGTAATGAGCATGATGACACGGATGTCATACTTCGAGGCGATGGCTTTGTAGCTCTCTTCGTAGTCGCGGAAGGGGAGGTCGGGAATGATGACGCCGTCGATGCCGCATTCCACGCACTTCTGGCAGAAGCTTCGAAGCCGAACTGCATGATGGGATTGAGGTATCCCATAAGGACAAGCGGGATGCGGACATCGCGACGGATGTCGCGCAACTGTTCGAAAAGCAGACGGAGGGACATGCCGCCACGCAGGGCGCGGGTGGCGGCATTCTGGATGACAATGCCGTCGGCCATGGGGTCACTGAACGGAATTCCGATTTCAATCATGCTGACCCCGTTTCTTTCGAGGGCACGGATAACGTCGGCAGTGCCGTCGAGGTTGGGACAGCCTGCACAAAAGTAAATGGACAGCAGATTCTTGGGGCTGTCCTGGAAAAGTTGGTTAATGCGGTTCAACATACTATTTACAATTTTACAATTTACTATTTACTATTTGGCTGCGCAATATATGCTGCATGGGATGATTTACAATTTTACAATTTACTATTTGGCTGCGCAATGTACGCCGCATGGCAAATTGTACATTGTACATGGTAAATAGTAAATAGTCAAATCGTACCTCCCTTCAGTTCTTTCAGGAAGTTTGAGATGCGTTCCACATCCTTTATTCCCGGTGCCGTCTCGAAACGGCTGTTGATGTCGATTCCTGCGAGATAGGGATGGCGGAACTCCCGGAGGGCTTTTACGCTGTAGGGGTTGATGCCACCGCTGAGCAGGAAGGGGGTGGGACCGTTGTAGCGGTGAAGGAGGTTCCAGTCGAACTGGTTGCCGGAACCGCCGTACTGCGGGGTCTTGGTGTCGAAGAGGTAGTAGTCGCACAGACCATTGTAGGCAGATACGGAAAGCAGGTCCTTGGGCAGCAAGATGGAGAAAGCTTGATGAGGTGCAGGCCTGCATTGCGCAGGGAACGGCAGTACTCGGGGGCTTCATTGCCATGCAGCTGGATGTAGTCCAGGCCGAAACGGTCGGTATACATCAGGATGTTTTCCTTACTTTCGTTGACAAAGACGCCGACGCGCTTGGCGCAGGCTGGCAGATACCCGGGCATCTGGCACAGACAACGGGGAGATTTGGGGTAGAAGATGAAACCAATCATATCTACACCTTGCAGTTCTACATTGCGGATGTTTTCTGCTTCGGTCATTCCGCATACTTTGATGAGAGGAGACATTTTATTTACGATTTACAATTTACTATTTACAATTTGGCTGCGCGATGTAACGCTGTATGAGAGACTTTGGTATTTACAATTATCAACTTTCAACTTTTATAGTAGAACAGAAATGATTTGCGAAAAATACGGAGTAACTTACTTCTCCTCCTCCGGGGAGGAGGGGAAGTAAGTTACTCTCTATTTCACCTCTTTTCTTCGCAGGTCATTTCTGTTTGACTATAATTATTGATTGAGAGACTGTCTTGGATGAACTTGTTCAGGGTTTCGCCCGGGGTGGCTGTTTTCATGAAGGTTTCGCCGATGAGGAAGCCGCGGAAGCCGGCGGCACGCAGGCGGCAGATGGTCTCGGGGGCGGAGATGCCGCTTTCGGAGACAAGGAGCGGGGATGCCGGTCCGTGGGTGGCTTCGCGCAGTTGCCGGGCTATCCGGAAGGAGTTTTCCACATCGGTGACGAAGGAGCCGAGGTTGCGGTTGTTGACACCTACCATGTCGACCTCCTTATTTATATAGGAGAGTTCCGAAGGGCTGTGGATTTCGAGCAATACCTCCAGCCCGAGTTCGTGGGCTTGGGCGGTGAGGGTGCTGCACTGCTCCGGACTGAGGCAGGAGGCAATGAGCAATACGGCGTCGGCACCTACGATGCAGGCTTGCAGAAGCTGGTACTCGTCGATGATGAAGTCTTTGCGCAGAATGGGGATGTGGACCAGCGGACGGGCCGTGCGGATGTCGCGCAGCGTACCGCCGAAGAACTTCCCGTCCGTCAGGATGGAGAGGGCGGCAGCGCCGGAGGTTTCGTAGGCAGCGGGTATTTCCTCTGCCCGGGCAGCCTCGTTTATCCAGCCTTTAGAGGGGGAACGGCGTTTGAACTCGGAGATGATTCCTGTAGAAGAAGCGGCAAGGGCCTGCTTCATGCTGCGGCGGTGGGCCGCATTCTCCCGGATAATGGTTCCGGCTTGCTCCTGTAGTTGTTCCAGAGAGACGGTTTGCTTCTGCAGTTCAATCTCTGTTTGCTTATGGGCGATGATTTCGGACAGTATATCTTTCATTGCATCATTTATTAATCTCGATAAATTTTTTCAGTGTCGCCAGCGCCCGTCCGCTATCCAGCGATTCGCGTGCGATGGCGATGCACTCTTCAATCTCTTTCTGCGGCTCCATCACCTGGATGGCAAAGGCGGCGTTGACAATGACGCATTGCGTTTGTGCAGGTGTGGCATGCCCCGTAAGGATATTGTCGAAGATGCGGGCGGCATCTTCCTTGCATGCGCCGCCGAAGAGTTCTTCGGGACGGGCATCCTTGAAGCCGAGAGCCTGCGGACGGTAGATGCGCTCGTAGTTGCGGGTCATCACCTTGAACTCGTCCGTCAGGGAGATTTCGTCGTAGCTGTCGAGGCTGTTGACCACGGCAAAGTCAATGCCGAGCTTATAGAATACGTTGGTATACAGGCGCATCTGCGAGAGGTCTGCCACACCGAGCAGCTGGTATGCCGGGCAGCATGGATTCACCAACGGGCCGAGCAGATTGAACAAGGTGCGCACTCCCAGCGTCTTGCGTACGGGACCGACAAACTTCATCGCCGGATTGAAAAGCTGGGCATGAAGGTAGGCGATGTTGCACTCCTCCATGCTGCGTTTCAGCGTGTCGGGGTTGTTGGTGAAGCGTACGCCGTGCTGCTCGATGACATTGCTGGCTCCGCTCACGGAAGTGGCTCCGTAGTTGCCGTGCTTGGCAACCTTGTAGCCGGCTCCCGCCACCACGAAGCAAGCGCAGGTGGAGATGTTGAAGGTGTTCTTTCCGTCGCCTCCCGTACCCACAATGTCGATGGGGCGATAGGGGGCGAAGTCGATGGGGAGGCGTGTTTCCATCAGTGCTTCGCGGAAACCGATAAGCTCGTCCACAGTGATGCTTCGCATCTGGAAGGCAGTGAGCAGGGCTGCTATCTGCGCCTCAGGATACATTTCCTTGGTGATGTTGAGGAGGATTTGTCTGGTTTCCTCCGACGTAAGCTCTTCGTGGTTGAAGAGACGGGATAATATTGCTTTCATCTATTTATTTACTATTTGACAATCGATTCTATTTACTATTTGACGATTTACGATTTACTATTTGGGTTACTCTGCTCTCGTTTGAAATGCCGTTCATTTGCTTTCGGAATGCCACATGTTACCGTCCGTAATGCCACATGTCAGTAGGGACAAAGTGTGGCATTTGGCTTGATGAAGTGTGGCATTCCGGACGATGAAACGCCTCATTTGAAAAGCCAGTTTTTTACGATTGTTTTTCCGTCGGGTGTCAGTACGGATTCCGGGTGGAACTGGATGCCGTGTATGTCATATTCCCGATGTTTCAGCGCCATGATTTGTCCTTCGGGGCTGATGGCGGTAATGGCAAGTTCGTCGGGAAACTCCTTCGTATCCACTACCCAGGAGTGGTATCGTCCAACGGGAATCCTATGGGGTAAACCGCAGAAGATATAGTCTTCTTCAAGAGAAATACCTTCATAATCCTTCCCCTTAATCCCTAATCCTTCCTCCCTCATCCCTAATCCTTCCCCCTTCATCCTTATCTCCGTCTGTACCCCATGGAATACCTCTTCCAGATTGACCAGCTTTCCGCCAAACACTTGTCCGATGGCTTGTTCGCCAGGCAGACGCCAAGTATGGGTTTCCGTCCGGCATAGGTGCGGATGACATCCTGCAGCAGTCCGGCTTCCTCGGGGACACCGGGGCCGGGTGAGAGGATGATTTTATCGTATGGCTCCAGTTCTTCGAGCCGGAATTTATCGTTGCGCAGCACATCCGTTTCTGCGCCGAGCTCTTTCACCAGATGGGCAAGGTTGTAGGTGAAGGAGTCGTAATTGTCTATGATAACTGTTTTCATCGATTTATTTACTATTTGATGATTTACTATTTACTATTTGGCTGCGCAATGTACGCTGCATGGCAAATCGTACATTCAATTTACTATTTATAGTCGAACAGAATTGGTTTGCGAAAAAATACGGGGTAACTTACTTCTCCTCCTCCGGGGAGGTGGAGGGGGTGAGTACCCGTAGGGGGAGGTGGTAGCGATACGCACTGTACTATTTTTCATTACCTTATGCTCCCTACCACCCCGCCCGTTGGGCACCCCTCCTCCCCGGAGGAGGGGAATTGAGTTACTCTCTATTTCACCTCTTTTTTTCGCAAATCATTTCTGTTCCACTATACACTATACAATGTACTATTTGGCTGCGCAATGTACGCTGCATGGCAAATCATACATTCAATTTACTATTTACAATGTACAATGTACAATTTGGACTGACTGCAATTGTACGCCAGCATGGCAAATTGTACATTGTACATTGTAAATAGTAAATGAACTCATATTTTTTCCGCCATCTCAATCGCCTTTTTCAGTGCGCCGAGCTTGTTGTTCACCTCTTGCAGTTCGTACTCGTCGTTGCTCTTGGCTACGATGCCGCCGCCTGCCTGGAACCAGAGGAGACCGTTGCGGCTGACAAAAGTACGAATCGTAATCGCCTGGTTCAGCGAGCCGTTCAGTCCGATGAAACCGATGCAGCCGCCGTAGGCTCCACGGTTGTGCGGTTCCAGCTGGCTGATGAGTTGCATGGCGCGTACTTTGGGGGCGCCGCTCAGGGTACCGGCAGGAAAGGTGTCGATGAAGGCCTTGACGGGGTCGGCCTCTTCGCGGAGCGTTCCGCTGACACGGCTGACGAGGTGGATGACATGGCTGTAATACTGCGTCTCCTTATAGAAGTCCACCTTTACATCGTGGCAGTTGCGTGAGAGGTCGTTGCGGGCAAGGTCCACCAACATCACGTGTTCGGCGTTCTCTTTGGGGTCGTCGTGCAGGTATCGGGCATTGAGGGCGTCCTGCTCTGCATCGCCGGTACGCTTCGTGGTTCCGGCAATGGGGTCGATGTAGGCATGGCGGCCTTCGATGCGGCAATGGGTTTCGGGCGACGAGCCGAAAATGCGGAAGCCCCCGAAGTCGAAATAGAACAGATAGGGAGAAGGGTTGATGCTGCGCAGGGCACGGTAGAGCTTGAAGTCATCGCCCGTGAAACGCTGCTCGAACCGGCGGGAGAGGACAATCTGGAACACGTCGCCGCGCAGGCAGTGGGCGATGCCCCGGCGGATATTCGCCTTGTGCTCCTCGTCCGTAAGCGGGGAGGTGGTGGGGCCGATGGCGCGGAAATCGTAGGCGGTGTAGTTGCGGTTATGGATGGCCTTCTGCACCTGGTCCAGTCCGCTGGTCTCGCCGGGCGCCAGCATCTCGAGGAGCAGCATCTCATTCTTGAAGTCGTTGAAGACGATGAGGTACTTATATAATATGTATAGCATGTCCGGTGCATCGTTGGTAGCTTCGCGGCTGTCCTTCACGGGTATATTCTCGAAGTAGCGGACAGCATTGAAGGAGGTGTATCCGTAGAGTCCGCAGTAATTGCTGTATTCGCCCTCCACGCGGAAGCGGGCGCGGAAATCGTTCAAGGCATTCTCCACCCGGTATGTATCGGTGATGAGATGCTCTTCGCGGCTGTCGTCCGGCAGGCGGAAGATGGCCGTGCCGTGGTCTATGCTGACACTTGCCAGCGGACACAGGGCGATGAACGAGCGGTTGTTCTCGCTGCCATGATAGTCGGAGCTCTCCATTAGTGCGCTCTGCGGAAAGATGTCGCGCACCTTCAGATACGTGCTCACCGGCGTATGCAGGTCGCCGAGCAGGGTGCGGCTGACTGTCCTAAGCCTCACCCCCGACCCCTCCCCCGTAGGGAGGGGGGAGGAGGTTACTACTGAATTGTTTTTTGTATTCATATTTGTTTTCATTTTAAATAAGAGTCTTTTTAAATTTTCCTTTTAAAGCCTGTTGTCGGAATTAAATGATGTGGAAAAACCGAAAAACAGAACAGAATGAAGCCTGCGCATACCTCTAAGGAGGGGGATATGAAAGCAGTTGATTCCGCCAACGGGATTTTAAGTTTTTTATCTGCTTTCTTTTAGAGCCTGTTTAAATTTTGTCCTGCATTCTTTAGAGGTTTGTTTTTATAACAGGTAAGCTTCACCTCAGCTATTCAAGCGAGCTTGATAACGTTCGGTTCGCGTCATCTTTGCGGCTTTTTCTTTGAATGGCAACTTTCCATCTCATCAGATTCCCGGAGTAACTTCATCCTCCCCTCCCTACGGGGGAGGGGTCGGGGGAGAGGCTGTAGGTCTGCATATCCTTATCCCCCCGTCCCGACACCGTCAGCACCACCACGTCCGTCGGCTTGAACTTCATCTTCTCCAGCGCACCCAGTGCGTGGGCGCTTTCCAGGGCGGGGATGATGCCTTCGAGCCGGGTCAGTTCGTAGGCGGCCCGGACGGCTTCGTCATCATTGACGGCGAGGACGACGGCACGTTTCTGCTTGGCAAGGTTGGCGTGCATGGGGCCGATGCGGATAGTCCAGTCCGGCAGAGATGGAATAGGGTTCTTCTATCTGTCCGTCCTCGTTCTGGATGACGTAGGTGCGCGAGCCGTGGATGATGCCCATCTTGCCGAGGGCGATGGTGGCGGCTGTCATTCCCGTTTCAATGCCTTTTCCGCCGGCTTCGGCGAGGACGATTTGCACGTGCGGGTCGTTGACGTAGTGATAGATGGTGCCGGCTGCATTGCTTCCTCCACCTACGCAGGCGATGAGGTAATCGGGGCAGCTGCGTCCTTCATGCTCAAGAAGCTGTTTCCTGATTTCTTCGCTGATGACGGACTGCAGGCGTGCCACCATGTCGGGGTAGGGATGCGGGCCGACGGTGGAACCTATCACGTAGTAGGTGTCTGCCGGATGGCAGCACCAGTCGCGGATGGCTTCGTTGGTGGCGTCCTTCAACGTCATATTGCCGCTGGTGACGGGGACGACGGTAGCGCCGAGCATCTTCATCTTCTCCACATTGATGCGCTGGCGTTCCACGTCGGTCTTGCCCATGTAGACGATACACTCCATATTCATCAGGGCGCAGACGGTGGCTGTGGCAACGCCGTGCTGTCCGGCTCCGGTTTCGGCGATGATGCGGCGCTTGCCCATGCGGCGTGCCAGCAATACCTGCCCGATGCTGTTGTTGATTTTGTGGGCACCGGTGTGGTTCAGGTCTTCACGCTTGAGGTAAATCCGGCAGCCGTACTTCTCGGACAAGCGGTGTGCCAGGTAGAGTGGGGAAGGGCGTCCCACGTAGTCGCGCAGCAACTGGTCGTATTCACGCTTGAAGTCCTCACTTTGCAGCACCCGGAGGTAAGTATTCTGCAACTCTTCTACACATTTGTGGAGGATTTCGGGAACGTATGCCCCGCCGAACTCTCCGTAATAACCTTCTTTGTCAACTAAGAAATTCATCATGTTATTTACTATTTGACGATTTACTATTTCAGAAATCAAAACGAATTATTGCTTAAACGAAAAAAGCCCCGTCGCTTGGTGCGACAGGGCTCTTTTTATTTTTTACCATATATTACACATATACATACGAGCGCTGCTCCCTTACGACTGTCGGAGTTGTAACGGGTGCCACCACCAATATGTATTTACTAACATTGTTTTCATTGACTTTTTTTGTTTTATTGGGAGCAAAGACAGTGCAAACCGAATGTATAATAAAATGAACTTGTTCATTTTTTATGCTGAGGTGCAGCCTGTCTTCGTTTTCGCGACAAATATAAGCACTTTGTTTTAACTGCCAAAATAAATATGACTTTTTTTCCGGATTAAAACATTTTTCTTGAAATCTTGTTTTTATAGGTGTAGTAAAAACGAATATTCATTCAAAAAAAAGAAAGGAACAAACTATGAATAGAAAACATTTAGTTGCCATAGGCGTGGTTATTGCTGTGCTATTGTTATTATACTGGCTTTTTGTGGCCGAAGATATGAATGCCTGGCTGAATGTAAACTGATTTTTCGGGATTTTCGTGCGGAGTTATTCGGATAAAGATGTATCTTCGCAAAAAAACATAAACTCATGAAAGGATTAAGTTACTCATTTTTGCGTGCAATATGTGCGCTGGTTATAGGTTTGGTGCTGGTGATGTTTCCCGACCAGGCCGGTGATTATCTTGTCATTACGATAGGTGTCATCTTCCTGGTGCCTTCGCTCATCAGCATCATAGGCTACTTTGCACAGAGCACGGAGATGCGCCGCCGCTTCCCTATCGAGGGGGTGGGCAGCTGCTGTTTGGCTTGTGGCTGATTATCATGCCCGGCTTCTTTGCCGATTTGCTGACATTTGTATTGGGATTTATCCTGGTGATGGGAGGAGTGCAACAGATTGCCTCGCTTTCCGCTGCCCGTCGCTGGATGCCGGTGCCGTATGGCTTTTACGCGGTGCCTGTATTGATTCTGATTGCCGGTTTGGTTGCGCTGTTCAATCCTACGGGAGTACGCTCCACGGCATTTATTATTATCGGTATCAGCAGTCTGGTCTATGCGGCTTCGGAACTGCTGAACTGGTTCAAGTTTACGCGTCGCCGTCCCAAAACACCGGGTACAACGGACTCCTCTTCAAGGGAAATCAATAACATTGAAGATGCTGAAATCGTAGAATAAAAAACAGACCATGCGTTGGTTGTAAACAGATGGTCTGTTTGCCCTAAACGCATGGTCTGTTTGCATTGAATAGATGGTCTGTTTCAATCAAGCGGACCATCTGTTTTTTTATTCTTGCAGCCACTTGTTTATCAGTGAAATGGCTTCTTGCTTTTCCGCTTCGGGCAGTGTACCGATGCGTGCCCGATGGCTTCCCCCGGGCTCTACGAATACATGGATGTTTTTCTTTCCTTTCAGCCAGGTCACTCCGGCAGCTGTCCACGGGTCGTTTTCGCCGTAGATGAATATCATTTTCGGGTCATTCTCTTTCAGGAATTTCGTGATTTTCTTGCTTAGGGTCTTGTCGAAGGGCATGTCTTTCAGCTCTTCGGGAAGCATGAGGCGGTGCAGGTAATCCTTGCTCGATTGGATGGAAAGATATTTCTTGAAAGGCTTCGTATCGTAGCCGTAATAGCCCAGTTCGCGGGCGGCCTGCACAAAGAACGAGGCTGTGGGACTGTCGGCAATGAAGTAGTCGGGATTACTGATGTCGAGCAGGTGGGCAAATATCTCATCGTCCGGGGCCGTGGTTGCGGGAATGCTGCTGACGGGAGTTCCCCACTGCCAAAGGGCAAAAGAATACTCCAGCACGCAATAGTCGTATATCTCTTCAACGGGCGCACGGAACTTGAGCCCTTTTTCATCACAATATTTCTCAAAGCGGGGGAGCAGTGCGGCTTTCCGTTTCAACACTTCCAACTGGAAGTCTTCAATCCGTTTACGGTCCTTCGGAGTAGACACTTTCCTGAGGAAAGGCTCGTGGCGTCCGTCTTCCACCCCGTAGCAGAGCGGAGCTACGTATGGCACGGAAATATCCACGTCGTCCGGATAGAAAGTGCGGTAGAGCAGGGTAGTCTGCCCGCCCTTGCTGATGCCGGTCGCAATCCATTTGCCGGGATAGATGCTTTTAAAGGCGTTGCGGACGGCGTGCAGGTCGTCGGCGGAATTCTCGGCGGTGAGGTATTGCCAGTCTTTAGGTTCGGGCGTAGATTCCAGGAAATAACGGTATTCCACAAAAATCATGTTGGCATCGAGCAATTCGGAAAGTTCCTCGCGATACTTGGGATTGAGGGCATAGGCGGCTCCATAGCCTTCGGTTACAATCACCGTGGGACGGTCGAAGCGACGTGGGAGACAATCACACGCTGGCGGAAACTGCCCTTTTCGGGATGACGGTGGTCCAACGGCTGGGTGAAATAGGTTACATACTTCTCGGAGAACCGGGTGGATTCCAAAGGACGGGTTTCCGTAATGGCGGAAATCTGCCCCAGTTTTTGCTGCAAATCGGTTTGTGCCGGGGCGACAGCCGAAACAAACAGCAAGGCAAACAGCAGGAACGCTGCATAGCAGTTACGTAAATTCTTCATGATGATAGGGTTGTTTTATCTGACGGACAAAGATAGGTTATTTCCCGCTTATCGCCAACTGTTGGCATGAATGAAAAGAAGAGAGAGAACTGCCTCGCGGCACCTCTCCCCCTGCAAACTTAAAACAACCAACAAAAGAAATTTTCCTTATCTTATAAACAGTAACTCGCGATATTTGGGCAACGTCCACATCTGATTGTCGACGATGAGTTCCAGCTTGTCGATGTGGTAACGGATTTCCTCCATCATCGGTACGATGTTGTCGTGGTAGGCGATGGCTTTTTCACGTTCACTTTCAATTTTGTTGGCCACTTTGCGCGCCTCTATCATGGCATCCACATGCTCCTTGATGAAGGCGGTGCGGTCGGCAATCTCTTCAATGAGTTCCAGGTTCTTGGCAGACAGTTTTGCAGCCTTCTCTGCGGGGAACAGGTCTTTCATCTTGTAGACGTTGTCCACCAAATCGGTCTGATATTGGGTGGCTACGGGGATGATGTGGTTCATGGCCAAATCTCCGAGCACACGGGCTTCGATTTGGATTTTCTTGGTATACATTTCCCATTTCACTTCGTTGCGTGCCTCGAGTTCCTTCTTCGTCATGACGCCGATGGACTCGAACATCCGGATGCTTTCCGGTTTCAGGTAGTTGTCGAAGATGACGGGGACACTTGTCTCGCAGTCCAGACCGCGGCGGGCTGCTTCGGCTTTCCATTCGTCGCTGTAACCGTTGCCGTCAAAGTGGATGGGCTTGCAGATTTTGATGTACCGGCGGATGACTTCAAGGATGGCGGAGATTTTCGGCTCGCCCTTTTCAATCAGTTCGTCCACATCTTTCTTGAATTCCGTCAACTGCTCGGCAAGGGCGGAGTTCAGCGCAATCATGGCACTGGCGCAGTTGGCTTCGGAACCCACGGCGCGGAATTCGAAGCGGTTGCCGGTAAAGGCGAACGGGCTGGTGCGGTTGCGGTCGGTATTGTCTATCATCAGTTCCGGAATCTGCGGGATGTCCAGCTTCATGCCTTGCTTGCCGCTGAGGCTGACGAGGTCGTCCTTGGTGCTCTCCTCAATGTGCTCCAGCACCTGGCTCAACTGCTTGCCCAGGAAGGAAGAGATGATGGCGGGAGGCGCTTCGTTGGCACCCAGCCGGTGGGCGTTCGTCGCACTGGAGATGGAGGCTTTCAGCAATCCGTTGTGGCGGTATACGGCCATCAGCGTATTCACTACGAAGGTGATGAAACGCAGGTTCTCTTCGGGCAGTTTGCCGGGTGCGTGGAGCAGGATGCCGGTATCCGTGCCCAGCGACCAGTTGTTGTGCTTGCCACTGCCGTTGACGCCCTTGAAGGGCTTTTCGTGCAGCAATACGCGGAAGCCGTGGTTGCGTGCCACTTTACGCATCAAGGCCATGATGAGCATGTTGTGGTCTACCGCCAGGTTGCATTCCTCGAAGACGGGAGCCAGCTCGAACTGGTTGGGAGCCACTTCGTTGTGACGGGTCTTGACGGGGATGCCGAGTTTCAGCGCTTCGATTTCCAGCTCCTTCATGAAAGCGGCCACACGGCTGGGGATGGCCCCGAAGTAGTGGTCTTCCAGCTGCTGGTTTTTGGCGCTGTCATGGCCCATCAGCGTGCGTCCGGTCATCAGCAGGTCGGGGCGGGCGGCGTACAATCCTTCGTCAACCAGAAAATATTCCTGCTCCCAGCCCAGGTAGGCAACCACTTTCTTTACTTCCGGATTGAAATAGCGGCATACATCGACGGCGGCCTTGTCTACGGCACGCAGGGCTTTCAGCAACGGTGCCTTGTAGTCCAGCGATTCGCCGGTATAGGCAATGAAAATAGTCGGGATGCAAAGGGTGTCGTCCACGATGAATGCCGGGGAGGAGGGGTCCCATGCCGAGTAGCCGCGGGCTTCGAATGTATTGCGTATGCCGCCGTTCGGGAAACTGGATGCATCCGGTTCCTGCTGTACAAGCAACTTGCCGGTGAATTCCTCCATCACGCCGCCTTTGCCGTCGTGTTCCACAAAAGCATCGTGCTTTTCGGCAGTACCTTCGGTCAGCGGATGAAACCAGTGCGTATAGTGGGTCGCCCCCATTTCCACCGCCCATTTCTTCATACCTGCGGCAACCTCGTCGGCTATGCTGCGGTCCAGCGGAGCTCCGTTGTCAATCACATCCGTCAGTTTGGCATACACCTTGCTTGGCAGGTAGCGGAACATCTTCTCCTTGTTGAATACATACTTGGCAAAATACTCTGACGGACGTTCCGCCGGGACTGCCACTGCAACGGGTTTCTTCTTGAACGCCGTCTCTACTACTCTGAATCTCAATTTTGACATAATACCTTGAGTTATAATTGTTGGTTTAATAAAACATAAAATACTTATGCACCGTAGGCAGACTCTCCATGCTCGTAGATGTCAAGCCCTTCTTCCTCCACACGTTTGGAAACGCGGAGACCGTGGATTTTGTCGAGTCCTTTGAAGATGATGAATCCCATGCCTGCTGCCCATGCGCCTACTGCGAGTGCACCGAACACCTGCGCTCCGAGAAAGCTCCAGCCTGCACCGTAAAACAGTCCCTCGCTGGTGGAAAACAGCCCGGTAAGGATGGTTCCCGTGAAGCCGCAGACACCGTGTACGGAACTGGCCCCTACGGGGTCGTCAATTTTCAATGTCCGGTCGATGAATTCCACCGAATAAATCATCAGGATGCCGCAGACGGTGCCGATGATTGCCGCCCCGAACGGGGACACCATGTCGCAACCGGCTGTGATGCCTACCAGTCCGGCCAGAATACCATTCAGCGTCAGAGACAAGGAAGGCTTGCCATACTTCATCCAGCTTACTGCCAGTGCAAAGAAACCGCCTGCGCAGGCTGCCAGATTGGTGGTGAGGAACACATGCGAGATGGCCTTTGCATCGTCCGTAGTGGCTGCTGCCAACTGTGAGCCGGGGTTGAATCCGAACCATCCGAACCAAAGGATGAATACTCCCAGCGCCGCAATCGTGAGGTTGTGTCCCGGAATGGCTCTTGACTTGCCGTCTTTGCCATATTTCCCGATGCGCGGGCCGAGGATGGCCGCGCCTACCAGGCAATCCAGCCGCCTACGGAATGGACGATGGTGGAACCGGCGAAGTCGTGGAAAGTGGTTCCGAATGTGTCCATCATGAAGGAGCCTGCCTCGCCGTTCATCAGCCAGCCGCCGCCCCAGGTCCAGTGACCGGAAACGGGATAAATCAGCACACTGATGAAGATGGTGTAAACCAGGTACATGGAGAATTTGGTGCGTTCTGCCATGGCGCCGGACACGATGGTGGCAGCCGTTGCGCAGAATACAGTCTGGAATACCAGGAAACCTTCCGTGGGAAGCCCGCCGCCGTCGTAGAACGAGAGGTCGAAGAAATGGGGCATTCCTATGAATCCGCCTGCACCGAACATCAGTCCGAAACCGATGAACCAGTAGAGCAGACTGCCGAACATGAAGTCGACGAAGTTCTTCATCAGGATATTGGCCGTATTTTTTACTCTTGTAAAGCCTGCCTCGACCAGTGCGAAACCCGGCTGCATGAAGAATACCAGCATGGCGGCAAGCAGCATCCATACGGTGTTCAGTCCGTTGGCCAGTTCACCTGCCGTATCGGGAGTGGCAATGGCTGTACTGTCTGTGATTGAGGTGGCTTGTGCAAATATATCTGTAGTGAAGCAGAATGCTATGGATATGGCAAGAGCCATACGCAGTCTGTAGAGACTGCATTTACTATGTTTGTCCATAATTTCTTTTGGCTTTTATAGTAGAACAGAACTGATTTGCGAAAAGAAAAGCGAATAGAGCGAGTATCTTAATTCCCCTCCCCGGAGGAGGAGAAGCAAGTTACTCCGTATTTTTTCGCAAACCAATTCTGTTCGACTATAGTTGTATTGTATTTTCTTAGTTGTGTGGTTTGTGGCTGCCCGTCATCTTTCTTGTTCGGCATTGTAGAGGGCGATGTCGCCTCTCTCGGCGGTGCGGATGCGGATGGCGTCTTCAATGGGGATGACGAAGATGCGTCCGTCGCCTATTTCGCCGGTTTGTGCCGATTTGATGATGGCTTGTACGGTCTTTTCCGCATTCTTGTCGCGCACCACGATGGAGATAAGGATGCGTTCGATGGAGCTGGTGTCGTACATCACACCACGGTAGATGCGTGCCTGTCTGGACTTGCCGATGCCTCTTACCTCGTAGTAGGAGAACCATTCGATGTCCGCTTCGAGCAATGCTTCCTTTACTTCCTCGAATTTGGTCTTGCGGATAATTGCTTCAATCTTTTTCATACCTTGAATTATTTACTATTTGACGATTTACAATTTACTGTTTGCCTTTCGGTGTGTGCAGTGCGGTTTATCTTTCGGCGTGTGTAAATCATAGTGCTTTGCTTTTAGAAGCTTAGTCCGACCACGAAATAGGCACCTTCCGACCTCGGGTTCCAAGTTGCCTTGGCAAACAGCGGGAGGGAAAAGGAATCGGTGATTTTGATGTCTTTCGATACACCCAGGCTGACGTCGCATACGGCAAATCCGTTGGCCTCGTAGAAGTCCGTGGCCCAGGGAGTGGCGCCTATTTCAGCCGTCCAGTCCAGACCGCCCAGTGTGAAGGGGGCTGCCACGGAGATGTAGGATGAATAAGCACGGTCACCGTCTTTGCCGACACCGTCGTCGCCTGCAAAGTTGGTGTACCAGTTTACGGCTACGGGGCCGAAATCATAGCCGATTTGTGCTTCGAACAGATGTGAGTTGGCAGCATTGTGTGCACCGTACTGGAAGTATTTGGCTGTCACCCCATCTCCGGTCACGTTGTACCAGTAGTCCGTCACCGATATACTGAAACCTCCGGTCGAATATCCCAGTATGAGGTCGAACTCTTTCGTGTCCGAACTTTCGATGCCTACGGAGCCCCAGGCTCCCAGAGAGAAACCTTTGTAGGCGATGGATGCGCTCGGCTGGAGCTTACCCCTCCCAAATCCTGGCCGCGCCACACGTAACCGCTTACGAGGTCGACACCTATCGATGCTTCCACTTTATCCTGGGCCTTTGCCGTGAAAGGCATTGCCATTGATAACAGCGCCATTGCCATTATTACCCATTTTACGCTTTTTGTTTTCATATCTTCTTACCTTTAAGTTTAAAAAATTGCGGATGATCAGTCCGCCTCGATTATAGCGAGTACTTCACTAATTCAATTTTTTTATCAGTTTTTATTTCAGCCAGTTCCGGATGCGTTTCATGCTTCCACGCAGTCTTCGTGTTTGCCGAAGGCGGTCAGCCGGATATAGCCCTCGCCGCTGGGGCCGAACCCTACGCCCGGTGTACCCACTACGTTGGCTTCGTACAGCATCTGTTCGAAGAACCGCCAGGAGCCTGTTCCGTCGGGTGTCTTCAGCCAGATGTAAGGAGCGTTCACACCTCCGTAGACCTTCAGCCCGGCGGCTTCGAGGCCCTGCTTCATGGTGCGGGCATTGTCCATATAGTAATCTGTCGTTTCCTTTATCTGCCGCTGTCCCTCCGGTGTGTAAATGGCTTCCGCTGCCCGCTGGGTGATGTAGCCGGTGCCGTTGAACTTGGTAGATTGGCGGCGGTTCCAGAGTTTGTTCAGCGGGATGCGTTCGCCCGTCAGTGTGGCGGCGGTGAGTTCTTTCGGCACTACGGTGTAGCCGCAGCGTACTCCCGTGAATCCGGCAGTCTTCGAGAAACTGCGGAACTCGATGGCGCATTTCTTGGCTCCTTTTATCTCATAGATGGAGTGGGGCACGTCGTCTTCGCGGATGAAGGCTTCGTAGGCGGCATCGAACAGAATCAGTGTATCGTTGGCGAGCGCATAGTCCACCCATTTCTTCAGCTCGGGCTTGGTCAGGGTAGTGCCCGTGGGGTTGTTGGGGTAGCAGAGGTAGACGATGTCGATGCGCTTGTCCGGAATCTCCGGGATGAAGTTGTTCTCGGCGGTGCAAGGCATGTAGGTGACGTTGCTCCACTGGCCGTTTCCTTCCAATACTCCGGCACGTCCGCACATCACGTTGCTGTCTATATAGACCGGATAAATGGGGTCGGTCACGCCTACGCTGTTGTCGTGGCGGAGAATGTCGCCGATGTTTCCCGTGTCGCTCTTGGCTCCGTCGTTCACGAAGATTTCCGTGGGACCGAAGTGGATGCCGCGTGGAAGGTAATCGTGCTTGATGATGGCTTCTATCAGGAAGTCGTATCCTTGCTCGGGACCATATCCACGGAATGTCCGTGCGTCGGCCATCTCCTCCACTGCCTTGTGCATCGCTTCGATGCAGGCTGGTGGCAGTGGCCGGGTAACATCTCCGATACCCAGACGGATGACCTCTTGCTTGGGATGTGTTATCCTGAAAGTATTTACCTTCTTGGCTATGTCCGAAAACAGATAACTGCCCGGTAGCTTTAAAAAATGTTCGTTAACTAATGCCATACGCTTTTCTTGGTTGATAGTTGGTGGTTAGTCAATTAATTCAATTTTTCCGTCGAATACTTGGGTGGCTTCTCCCGTCATCAGTACATGCCCGGTGGCGATGTCCCATCGGATGGTGAGTGAGCCTCCGTCCATGATGATGACAGATTCCCTTCCTGCGCGTCCGGTGAGGAAGGCTGCCACGGCGGTGGCACAAGCTCCGGTTCCGCAGGCTTGGGTGATGCCCGAGCCTCGTTCCCAGACACGCATCCTTATTTTTCCTTCTCCCAATATCTGGGCAAATTCTACATTGATGCGTCCGGGGAAGAGAGGGTGGTGCTCCAGTTTGGGACCGACGACTGTAAGGTCGATGGCTTCAATGTCATTGACAAAGATTACCAGATGCGGGTTTCCCATGGATACGGCGGTCCCTACATATCGTTCTCCGTCCACTTCCAGGGGGTGTTCTTTCATCGGTTTGGCTCCCTTGCGTCGTAGTCTGCCGGTTCGTCGGCAGGTATGCCCATGTCTACGGTCACAGAGTTGACCTTTCCGTCTGCCAAGTGCAGGTTTAGCATCCTTATACCTGACAGTGTATCGAGTGTGATTTCTGTTTTCCGGGTCAGTCCGTAGTCAAAAAGATATTTTCCGATGCAGCGGCTTGCATTGCCGCACATCCGGGCCTCCGAGCCGTCGGCATTGAATATCCGCATGCTGAAATCGGCCTTGTCCGAAGCGCCTATAAGTACCAGACCGTCACTTCCGATTCCCGTATGCGGTGCACTCCATGCCCTGGCAAGTTCTTCCGGATGGCTGATAGGGTATCGGGTTGTATCTACATAAATGTAGTCGTTTCCGGCACCGTGCATCTTGGTGAATTTTATAGCCCTTGTCATTTTGCCCTTTATTGGTTGGTTAATATATCCTTTTGTTTTATTTCGATGCAAATATACGACGTTTTGTTTTACGATTAACTATAAAGCATGTCTATTTTCTATTGTTTTTCAGCGAAACTTTCATTCAATGAGGATATGTCACTGTCGGGCTTTCAATTTAAAAGTATATGGCTTTGTTTTTTGTATAAATTGTAATCCATGTGAAAGTTTAGTCTGATTCAAAATAAGAAAAAAGATTTTTTATAGGACTAACTGCTATCTTTTTGAAAATAACAAACCGCTCCATTGTAGACATAATGAAGCGGTTTGCTTGGTTTTTCTTTCTAAATGTATAAGGAGCGGCTATTTTTTCTTTAGAATTTCTTCCAGCACTACCGGTTCATTGGTTGTGATGAAATCTACTCCCTGGCCGATGAGCCATTCCATGTCTTTGGGTTCGTTTACGGTCCAGGCGTTTACTTTCATGCCGAGGTCGTGGCATTCCTTTATCCATTCGGGATGCTTGCGGAAGACACTGAAGTGATAGTCGGGACCGGCGCAACCCCATGCTTTCAGCTCCTTGGGGGTAAGGTCGCCGGTCAGATAGTAGACGGGGGTGCCTTTGGGTGCCAGACGGATAAATTCCTTGGTGGCATGTTGGGAGAAGGTGATATATTCCGTACGGTCCTCCAGCCTTTGTCCTTTATCATTTTTACGATGCCCTCTACGGCCCGTGTTTCCTGTTCGGGGGTCTTGTGGGCTTTCAGTTCGAGGATAAGGCGGGTTTTCAGGCTTTTTGCCTTGTCCAGATACTGTTGCAGGGTAGGGAGTTGTTCGCCGTTGTCCAGTTGCACGGCGGTGCATACCCGGGCGGTGGCATCTTGCATGGTCACGCCTTTAAAGGTGGCATCGTGGTTGACAACCAGCTGATTGTCCGTGGTGAGCCAAACGTCGAACTCGGAGCCGTAGCAGTGGATGGAATCAGCCTTTACAAGTGCTGCAAGGGAGTTCTGGGCCGAGCCGTCCGTAGTCCAGAAACCCCGGTGGGCAATGACTTCCTGTGCCTGGATGGTGCCGCATGCAGCAAAAAGCAGGGAGGAAGCAAAAAATAGTTTTTTCAGATTCATAATGATTAGGGTGTTTTGTTATGGATACAAAGATAGTGCATGCACCTTAAATATAAAATGAATCGGAGGTTATTTTGCTTTCGATGTATGGAACGCTGTCAGGAAATGCCACACCTCGGCAAGACAAACGCCACACTTTATAGTCGAACAGAACTGATTTGCGAAAAGAAAAGCGAACAGAGAGAGTATCTTAATTCCCCTCCTCCGGGGAGGAGGGGTGCCCAACGGGCGGGGTGGTAGGGAGCATAAAGTAATGAAAATAGTACAGTGCGTATCGCTACCACCTCCCCCTACGGGTACTCCTCCTCCCCGGAGGAGGAGAAGCAAGTTACTCCGTATTTTTTCGCAAACCAATTCTGTTCGACTATAACAAGGCAAATGCCACATTCCGGCAAGACAAATGCCACGCCTCAGCAGTGCAAATGCCATTCATTCGGACAGATGAAGTGTGGCATTTCAATCGCTGAGATGTGGCATTTGCCTTGCTGAAGTGCGGCGTTTGCGAAGTAGACGGTTTACTCCTCGTATGCTTCTTCGTGTACCCCCGCTACTGCCCGTCCGCTGGGGTCGTTCTTCCCTTGGAAAGAGGTGTCCCATGCCAGCGCCTCGGCGGTGGAGCATGCCACACTGGGTACGCTGGGCACGCTCCGGGCTGCGCTTTCACTGGGGAAATGCTCTTCGAAGATGGTGCGATAATAGTACTCTTCCTTGTTTTGCGGGGTATGTACGGGGAAGCGTTCGGCGGCACGCGCCATCTGCTCGTCGCTGACGGCGGCGGCAGTGACGGCTTTCAGCGTATCAATCCAACTGTAGCCCACACCGTCGGAAAACTGTTCTTTCTGCCGCCAGGCAACGCTCCGGGGAAGCATGTCGGCAAAGGCTTCGCGGACTACTTTCTTTTCTATCTCCTTGCCGGGGCACATCTTGACTGCCGGATTGATGCGCATGGCAACATCCAGGAATTCTTTGTCGAGGAAGGGGACACGCCCTTCCACTCCCCAGGCGGCAAGGCTTTTGTTGGCACGGAGGCAGTCGTACAGATACAGCTTGGAGAGCTTGCGCACGGTTTCTTCGTGAAAGGCTTGCGGTGTGGGCGCCTTGTGGAAGTAAAGGTATCCGCCGAACACCTCGTCCGCACCCTCGCCGCTGAGCACCATCTTGATGCCCATGCTCTTGATGACACGCGCCAGCAGATACATGGGGGTGGAGGCGCGGACGGTGGTCACGTCGTAGGTCTCGATGAAATAGATAACGTCGCGGATGGCATCCAGTCCCTCCTGAATGGTATAGTTGATTTCGTGATGCACCGTACCGATGTGTTGCGCCACTTCACGGGCTTTCACCAAGTCGGGAGCCCCCTTCAGCCGACGGCGAAGGAGTGGAGCTGCGGCCACCAGGCATCTGCCTTGTTGTCCGTCTCGATGCGTTTGGCGGCATATTTCTTGGCGATGGCAGAGATGACGGAAGAGTCGAGTCCACCGCTGAGCAGGACACCGTAGGGGACGTCGGACATCAACTGGCGCTGTACGGCGGCTTCGAGGGCATCGTGCACGGCAGTGACTTGTGTGCCGTAGGCTGTCCGGCCTGTCGAAGCCGGCACGGCGTTGCGTTCGGCGGCAGGGGTGTAGTTGTCCTTCACGGCGGCATAGTCCATCCAGTCGCGGGTGTACCAGCGGTGCATTTTGCCCTCGCTCCCCCGGTAGTAGTGGCCGGGAAGGAAAGGCTCGTACTCGTCGCAGAAGCCCTCAAGGGCTTTCAGCTCACTGCCGAAGTAGATGTGTCCCTCCTTGTCGCGTCCTATATAAAGGGGTATCACGCCGATGGGATCGCGGGCGATGAGGTAATCGTCCGTCTCTTCGTCATAGAGGGCAAAGGCGAAGATGCCGTTCAGTCTTCGAGGAAACGGATGCCTTTGTCTTTGTAAAGGGCAAGGATGACTTCGCAGTCGGAACCGGTCTGGAAGGCGTATTTTCCGGCATAGCGGGCACGGATGTCGCGGTGGTTGTAAATCTCGCCGTTGACGGCAAGCACCTGCTTGCGGTCGGGTGAATACAAGGGTTGTCCGCCTGATTCCGGGTCGACAATGGAGAGGCGTTCGTGGGCGAGGATGGCGGAGCCGCCCACGTAGATACCACTCCAGTCCGGTCCGCGATGACGGATTTTCTGCGCCATCCGTAGCGCTTTGTTTCTCAACTCAGGAGTTTGAGACTGTATGTTGAAGATTCCTGCTATTCCACACATGGTAATTATAAATTAAAAGTTAAGAATTAAAGGGAGGGGAATCATTTCCCGTTTTCTTTTAGGGGGGCGAGGTAGCGGTCTATCTCTGCCGCCACTCGTCGTCCGTCGGCCAAGGCGCGTACCACGAGGCTGGCGCCGTGGGCGGCATCGCCTGCCACGAATACGTTCTCTGCAAACTTCGGTTGCTCGGGCTTGAGGAAACCCATGGCAAGAAGCACCATGTCGGCTTCGATGACCTCTTTCTTGCCCGTAGGTTTCATGGTGGGGCGGCCACCGTCTGTTGCCGGAAGCCACTCCACTTCTTCCACTTCCACACCGCATACCTTGCCGTTCTTCCCGATGAACCGGGTGGAGGCGAGGGACCATCGGCGGGTACATCCTTCTTCGTGGCTGCTGGTGGTTTTCAGCACGACGGGCCATTGCGGCCAGGGAGTATGCGGGTTGTGTCCCATGGGCGGTTGGGGCATGATTTCAATCTGGGTCACGCTGACGGCTCCCTGGCGGATGCCGGTGCCTATACAGTCGGACCCGGTATCGCCGCCGCCGATGACGAGTACCCGTTTGCCGCGGGCGTTGACGAGCTGGTCTTTCGGGAAGGTTTCTCCATCCAGAATATGGTTCTGCTGTGCCAGCATGTCGAGGGCAAAGTAGATGCCTTTCAGTTCCCTGCCCGGAATGGCGAGGTCGCGGGCGGTGGGCGTACCGGTACAAATGGCGTAGGCATCAAATCCGGCGGGCAGTTTCTGTACATCGACATGGACTCCCATCTTGAACAAGATACCTTCGGCCTCGAGGATTTTCATGCGGCGGTCGATGACGGCTTTATCCAGTTTGAAGTTGGGGATGCCGTAACGCAGCAGACCTCCCGGCATCGGTTTGCTGTCGAATAGGGTCACTTCGTAACCTTGGGCGTTCAGCCGTACGGCGACACTCAATCCGGCAGGGCCTGCCCCGATAACGGCTACCTTCTTTCCGTTACGTTCGGGCTTGCACGGTGTGATGTAACCCTCGCGAAAGGCAGCTTCGGCAATGGCGGCTTCGTTTTCGCGGATAGTGACCGGCTCGTCGCACGAGAGTTTCAGTACGCACGACTTCTCGCAGAGGGCGGGGCAGATGCGTCCCGTAAATTCGGGAAAGTCGTTCGTGCCGGACAGTATCCGGTAAGCTTCGCGCCATTTGCCCCGGTAGAGTGCGTCTTGGAATTCCGGGTCTTTATTGCCCAGCGGACATGCCCAGTGGCAGAAAGGTACGCCACAGTCCATGCAGCGTGAGGCCTGGAGCTTGCGGTCGTGGCTGTTCAGTGTCTGTTCCACTTGGCTGAAGTCTGTGATACGTTCGTGTATCGGACGGTAACCCGCCTCTTGGCGGGGGATATTGAGGAATGCTTTAGGGTCTCCCATATAAAGCCTCTCCCCCCGGCCCCCTCCCCCGTAGGGAGGGGGAGGGCTGCGCTGTGGGGGTGTGCGTGAGGTAACGCTTGTTTAAGTGGTTAGTATTATTTGATGTAACTCTCTTTTTCCGTATCTACATATATATTGTAGGTCATTCATTGTTTCTCAGTACCATTCCCTCCCCCTCCCTACGGGGGAGGGGGTTGGGGGGAGAGGCTTTAGTCTCTCTGCATCTCTGCAATCTTCTGTTGCAGTTTCCGCATCTGCTCTTCCTGCAGCACCTTCTTGTATTCGATGGGGACTACCTGGATGAACTGGTCGGCATAGCGTGGCCAGTCATCGAGCATGGTGCGTGCCAGTTTGGAACCGGTGTACAGGTAGTGCTGGCGAATGAGTTCGTGCAGTTCCTTGCGGTAGGAGGTTTCTTCGATGAGGCTCAGCTCCACCATTTCCATATTGCAGAAATAGTCGAAGTTGCCGTCCGGGTTCCAGACGTAGGCCACACCACCGGACATGCCTGCGGCAAAGTTGCGTCCCGTCTGTCCGAGTACCACCACGCGTCCGCCGGTCATGTACTCACAGCAGTGGTCGCCTACGCCCTCCACTACGGCTATGGCGCCGGAGTTGCGGACGGCAAAGCGCTCGCCTGCACGGCCGTTGATGTAAACCTCGCCGCTTGTGGCGCCATAAAGCAGGGTGTTGCCTGCAATCGTGTTCTTCTCTGCCTCGAAGTTGCTCCGTACCGGGGGCAGGACGGCGATGCGTCCGCCACTCAGGCCTTTGCCAGATAATCGTTGGCCTCGCCCTCCAGCTTGAAGTTGACACCCGGGACAAGGAATGCCCCGAAGCTCTGTCCGGCAGAGCCTTTGAACTTCACGTTCAGCGTATGTTCGGGCAGCCCTTTCTCTCCGTACTTTGCGGCAATGACACCGGAGAGCATGGCGCCGCAGGCACGGTCGGTATTGGCGATGGTGTACTCCAGCGAGACTTCCTTCCGGCTCTCTACGGCTTGGGCGGCGGCATGCAGTATCTCCACGTCTTTCACATGGTCGATGCCGTGCTGCTGGTCGGTGACGTGACGGATGGCGGCTTCGTTGTCCACGCGTGCCAGTAGTTTGTCGAAGCTTATCAACTGATGTTTCCTGATTCCGTCATCCGGCTTGCGGACGATAAGGTCCGTGCGCCCGATGATGTCGTCCAGGCGTTCCACCCCGATTTCTGCCAGGTATTCGCGTACCTCCTGCGCCAGGAAAGTGAAGAAGTTCACCAGATACTCGCTGCGTCCGCGGAAGCGCTTGCGCAGTTCTTCGTTCTGTGTCGCCACCCCTACGGGGCAAGTGTTCTGGTGGCATTTGCGCATCATCACGCAGCCCAGTACAATCAGGGCGCTGGTGGCGAAACCGAATTCCTCGGCTCCGAGCATTGCCATCAGTATGATGTCGCGGCCGGTTTTGAGTTGTCCGTCCACTTGCAACATCACTTGCCCGCGCAGGCCGTTCAGCACCAGTGTCTGCTGCGTTTCGCTCAAACCGAGTTCGGGCGAGATGCCGGCATAGCGGATGGATGATGCAGGAGAAGCTCCCGTACCGCCCTCTGCACCCGAGATGACTATCAGGTCGGCCTTTGCCTTTGCCACCCCGGCGGCAATGGTGCCTACACCGCTTTCCGCCACCAGCTTTACGCTGATTTTCGCCCGTGGGTTCACGTTCTTCAGGTCGAAGATGAGCTGCGCCAGGTCTTCGATGGAGTAAATGTCGTGGTGGGGCGGGGGGGAAATCAGCGAGATGCCCGGAATGGAGTGACGTGTCTTGGCAATCACTTCATCCACTTTGAAACCCGGCAGCTGCCCGCCTTCGCCCGGCTTGGCGCCTTGGGCAATCTTTATCTGTATTTCGTCCGCATTCACCAGATATTCTGCGGTGACGCCGAAACGTCCCGAGGCCACCTGCTTGATGGCGCTGCGCAGGCTGGTACCGTCTTCGCGCGGCATGAAGCGTGCCCGGTCTTCGCCTCCTTCGCCCGTATTGCTCCGGCCATGCAGCTTGTTCATGGCAATGGCCATGGCTTCGTGGGCTTCGCGGCTGATGGAGCCGTAGGACATGGCGCCGGTGACAAAGCGCTGTACGATGCTTTCTACCGGTTCCACCCGGTCTATGCTGATAGGAGCGCGGTGGAAGTCGAGGAAATCGCGCAGGAAGACGGGAGCTTCCTTGCTGTCTGCCATGGCAGTGAACTCCTTGAATTTCTTGTAGCTTCCCAGGCGTGTGGCAAGTTGCAGTGTGCTGATGGTTTCCGGGTTCCAGGCGTGCTTCTCACCATCCTTACGGAAAGCATACTGTCCGCGGTTCGGCAATAGCTCCGCTTCCCCCTTCTTTTTAATAACCTCCATCCCTTCCTTATGGAAGGCGATGGCGTCACGTGCCACTTCATCCAGGCGTATGCCTCCGATGCATGAACTCAGTCCGCCGAAGTAGGCATTACCCAGCTCCTCGCTCAGTCCTACGGCCTCGAAAATCTTCGCGCCCCGGTAAGAACGGATGGTGCTGATGCCCATCTTGCTCATAATCTTGAACAAGCCTTTGCAGACGGACTTGATATATTTCTTTTCGGCAGTGGCGTAGTCGAGCTGTATCTCCTTTTCGTTCACCAGTCTGTCGATGACGGCAAAAGCCATATACGGATTCAGTGCGCTGGCTCCGAAGCCCAGCAGCAGTGCGGCGTGCATCACTTCGCGGATTTCGCCGCTTTCTGCAATCAGTGCCGTCTGCACCCGTTTGCCCACGGAGATAAGATGGTGGTGTACCGCCGACACGGCAAGCAGTGACGGAATGGCGGCATGGTCGGCGTCTACGTCGCGGTCGGAAAGCACAATGTAGTTCACCCCTTCGTTGACGGATTCTTCCGCCTGCTTGCAGAGGGTTGCCAATGCTTCCTGCAATCCCTGGCGCCCTTTTGCCACTTCGAAGAGCAGGGGCAGCTTCACGGTCTTGAAGCCTTTGTACCGGATGTTGCAGAGAATATCCAGCTGGGCGTTGTTCAGGATGGGATGGTTCAACCTCACCATCTTGCAATGGTTTTCGCTGGGTGTCAGTATGTTCATGCCTACGGCTCCGATGTATTCGGTCAGCGACATTACCAGTTCTTCGCGTATCGGGTCGATGGGAGGGTTGGTGACCTGGGCAAACTGCTGGCGGAAATAGTTGTACAGCAGTTGCGGCTTGTCCGAGAGCACTGCCAGCGGCGTATCGTTGCCCATGGAGTTGATGGGCTCGGCACCGGTGGTACACATCGGGACAATCAGCCGTTCCACGTCTTCTTTGGAGTAGCCGAAGATGCGCAGCATGCTGTCGTAGTTCTCCACGCTATGGGAGACTTTGCGACCGCTTTTCAGTTCGTCCAGCTCGATGCGGTTGCCGGCCAGCCAGGTGCGGTATGGTTTGGCTTCGGCAAGTTGTTTCTTCAGTTCGCCGTCATAATATATTTCGCCTTTCTCGGTGTCTATAAGCAGTATCTTGCCCGGTTGCAGGCGTCCTTTTTCCTTGATGTCTCCCGGTTCGAAATCCATCACGCCGACTTCGCTGGCCACTACCATCATGCCGCCCTGCGTAATCAGGTAGCGTGCAGGGCGCAGTCCGTTCCTGTCGAGCATGCCGCCTGCATAGCGCCCGTCGCTGAAGAGCAGTGCCGCCGGTCCGTCCCACGGCTCCATCAGGATGGAGTGGTACTCGTAGAAAGCTTTCAGGTCTTCGCTGATGGGATTCTTTTCATTGAAAGATTCCGGCACCAGCATGGCCATGGCGTGCGGCAGGCTCAGGCCTGACATGATGAGAAATTCGAGCACATTGTCCAGCGAGGCACTGTCGCTCATGCCCGGTTGCACGATGGGGCGCAGCTCCCGGATGTCTCCCAGGGCGGGAGAGGAGAGTACGCTCTCACGGGCTTCCATCCAGCCGCGGTTGCCGCGGATGGTATTGATTTCGCCGTTGTGTGCCAGCAGGCGGAAAGGCTGTGCCAGTCCCCAGGTGGGGAAAGTGTTGGTGCTGAAACGGGAGTGCACCAATGCCAGCCCGCTGGTGAAGTAGCTGTTGGTGAGGTCGGGGAAGTAGTTGCGCAGCTGCAGGGAAGAGAGCATACCCTTGTAGACGATGTTCTTCGTGGAGAGTGAGACGATGTAGAAATCCTCTCGGGTGGGGATGTCCGACTTGCGTATTCTGTTCTCTATCCTTTTCCTTATTATATAGAGCCGGCGGTCGGCGGTTTCGCTTTCCGTAAATCCGGTGATGAAGATTTGCTTGATGTCCGGTTCGTTGGCAAGAGCCGCTTCTCCCAATATTTCGGGGCAAGTGGGCACATTGCGCAGATGCATCAGGGTCAATCCTTCCTTTTCAATCTCTTCGATAATGACGCTCAGGATGGCAGCCCGGTCTTTCCCGTCTTTGGGAAGGAAAAGCAGGCCGGTGCCGTATTTCCCCTTTTCGGGAACGGGGATGCCTTGCAACAGGATGAATTCGTGCGGTATCTGCAGCATGATGCCGGCGCCGTCTCCGGTTTTGTTGTCCGCTCCTTCCGCTCCACGGTGGCGCATGTTTTCCAGCACCTTCAATGCCGATTCTACCAGTTCGTGTGATTTCCCTCCCTGGATATTGACCAGCATGCCTACTCCGCAGGCATCGTGCTCGTGGGATGCCTCATACAAGCCCAACTGTTTGGGCTGTCGCTGGTAATCCTTTACTTTTGTTTTGCTGTTAAAAAGTTCTTGTTTCATGATTATAAGCTTTCTTTATTGCTGTATAATGTCGTTTTGTGGTATCAAAATGTTTGGCAAATATATAGTATTAATTGCAAAATGGCAGCATGCATCCCTGCCTTCTTTCTTGCAAAATTCCTGTGATAGGAGATGATGTTATGAATTGATAGAAAACACCCTCTGTTTTCTTTTAATCCTAAATCAGAATCAGACGGTTTGGTTTTGATTTATAAATTAAGCCTTTTGCTTTTAAAATAATATTTTCTTTAACTTTTTGATGTAAAAACAACTTTTTTCTATTCTTTTGATAAATAAATAGTGGAAAGATTAACTTTATGTTCTTAAGAATATATATATTTGCAGCGCAAAATCAAATACTGATACATTATGTGTGGAATAGTAGGCTATATAGGTCAAAGGAAAGCCTACCCCATTCTTATCAAAGGTCTGAAGCGGTTGGAGTACCGTGGATATGATAGTGCAGGGGTAGCATTAATCAGTGATAACCGACAGTTGAACGTGTATAAAGCGAAAGGTAAGGTTTCGGAACTTGAAACTTTCGTTGCTCAAAAAGATATTTCCGGTAGCATTGGTATTGCACATACACGTTGGGCCACTCATGGAGAACCTTGTTCCGTCAATGCCCATCCCCATTATTCCTCTTCCGAACGTCTCGCCCTCATCCATAACGGCATCATTGAAAACTACGCCGTCCTTAAAGAAAAACTTCAAGCCAAAGGTTATGTATTTAAAAGCAGCACTGATACCGAGGTGCTGGTACAGCTCATCGAATACATTCAGGTGACAAACCATATTGACCTGCTGACGGCGGTGCAACTTGCCTTGCAGGAAGTGATTGGGGCGTATGCCATTGCGGTGCTCGACAAGGACAATCCGGATGAGATAATCGCTGCCCGCAAGAGCAGTCCGCTGGTGGTGGGCATCGGTGAAGGAGAGTTTTTCCTGGCTTCGGATGCCACGCCGATTGTGGAATACACGGACAAGGTGGTGTATCTGGAAGACGAGGAGATTGCCCTCATCCGTCGGGGCGCGAAGCTGAAGGTGGTTAACCTGAAGAATGTGGAATGCCCGCACGAGGTAAAGACGGTAGCGCTCAATCTGGGCCAGCTGGAGAAGGGCGGCTATCCGCACTTCATGCTGAAGGAAATCTTCGAACAGCCCGGCTGCATTCACGACTGCATGCGCGGACGTATCAATGTGGAGGGTACGAACGTGGTTCTTTCTGCCGTGATTGACTATAAGGAACGTCTGCTGGCGGCCAAACGCTTCGTCATCGTGGCATGCGGCACCTCATGGCATGCCGCCCTCATCGGCAAGCATTTGATTGAAAGCTTCTGCCGTATTCCGGTAGAAGTGGAGTATGCCAGTGAGTTCCGTTACCGCGACCCGGTGATTGACGGCAACGATGTGGTGATAGCCATCTCGCAAAGCGGCGAGACGGCCGATACGCTGGCTGCCGTGGAGCTTGCCAAAAGCCGTGGGGCATTTATATACGGCATCTGCAATGCCATCGGTTCCAGCATTCCCCGTGCCACGCATACGGGTTCCTATATCCACGTGGGACCGGAAATAGGTGTGGCATCCACCAAAGCCTTCACCGGGCAGGTAACGGTGCTCGCCATGCTGGCCCTGACGCTTGCCAAAGAGAAAAAGACGATGGACGAAGCGTTGTACCTGGCAGTTGTCAAGGAATTGGGACATATCCCCGACAAGATGAAGGAGGTCTTGAAACTGAACGACCGCATAGCGGAACTTTCCAGGATATTCACCTACGCACACAACTTTATCTATCTGGGACGCGGATACAGTTACCCCGTAGCCCTGGAAGGTGCCTTGAAGTTGAAGGAGATTTCGTATATCCATGCCGAGGGCTATCCTGCCGCCGAAATGAAGCATGGTCCCATTGCCTTGGTAGATGCCGAGATGCCGGTGGTGGTCATTGCCACCCGGAATGGGCTTTACGAAAAGGTGCTGAGCAATATCCAGGAAATAAAGGCGCGTAAAGGCCGCGTTATCGCCATTGTGACAAAGGGAGATACGGTCATCAGTAAAATAGCCGACACTTGCATCGAGCTTCCCGAAACAATGGAGTGCCTTGATCCGTTAATAACTACGGTACCTCTGCAATTACTTGCCTATCACATTGCCGTGTGCAAGGGGATGGATGTGGACCAGCCGAGGAATCTGGCGAAGTCGGTGACTGTAGAATGAGGACATGTACAATTTACCATTTACAATGTACGATTGGGCTGCGCTTGGGAGATGTAAATGGTAATTGTATGCTATAATAAGGAAAAGAAAGGTGTACACTTGAAATTGTACATTGTAAATGGTAAATAGTAAATAAATAGATAGATGGAACAACTGAAGCATGAATGTGGCGTTGCCATGATACGCCTGCTGAAACCGCTGGAATACTATGAAGAGAAGTATGGTACATGGATGTACGGGCTCAACAAGCTCTATCTCCTGATGGAGAAACAACACAATCGCGGGCAGGAGGGTGCCGGGCTGGCCTGCGTGAAACTGGAAGCCAATCCCGGCGAGGAATATATGTTCCGTGAGCGTGCGCTCGGTCCGGGTGCCATTACCGAAATTTTCGGTACGGTGCAGGGCAACTTCAAGGACGTGACGAAGGAACAGCTGCACGATGCGGACTATGCCAAGCGTGTACTGCCTTTTGCCGGGGAGGTCTATATGGGGCACCTGCGTTACTCCACTACCGGCAAGTCCGGCATCTCGTACGTGCACCCGTTCCTCCGGCGAAACAACTGGCGTGCCAAGAATCTTGCCCTCTGCGGCAACTTCAACATGACGAATGTGGATGAAATCTTCGCACGCATCACCGCCATCGGCCAGCATCCGCGCAAATATGCCGATACCTACATCATGCTGGAGCAGCTGGGGCACCGCCTCGACCGCGAAGTGGAGCGCCTCTTCAACCTTGCCGAAGCCGAAGGCTGGCAGGCATGGACATCACCCATTATATAGAAGACCACATCGACCTTGCCAACGTGCTGCGCACCTCGAGCAGGGAGTGGGACGGGGGATACGTGATGTGCGGTCTCACCGGCAGCGGAGAGACTTTTGCCGTGCGCGACCCGTGGGGCATCCGCACCGCCTTCTGGTATCAGGACGACGAAATAGCGGTGCTTGCCAGCGAACGTCCCGTGATACAGACAGCCCTTAATGTTCCTGCCGGCTCCATCAGGGAGCTGCAACCCGGACAAGCCATGTTTATCAACAAGGCCGGCAAGGTGCGCACCGTGCAAATCAACAAGCCGCGCGAGGTGAAGCCCTGCTCCTTCGAGCGCATCTACTTCAGCCGGGGCAGTGATGCGGACATTTACCGGGAACGCAAGCTGCTGGGTGAGAAGCTGGTGCCCAACATCCTGAAAGCCATCGGCAACGATGTGGACCATACCGTCTTTTCCTTCATCCCCAATACGGCGGAAGTTGCCTTCTACGGAATGCTGCAGGGATTGGATGAATACCTCAACGAAGAGAAGGTGCAGCAGATTGCCGCCCTGGGGCATAGTCCCAGCCACGACGAGCTGGAGCATATCCTGTCGCGGCGCATACGGAGCGAGAAGGTGGCCATCAAGGACATCAAGCTGCGTACCTTCATTGCCGAAGGAAACAGTCGGAACGACCTCGCCGCCCATGTGTACGACATCACTTACGGAAGCCTTGTCCCGGGAGTGGATAATCTGGTCATCATCGACGACTCGATAGTGCGCGGAACCACCCTGAAGCAGAGCATCATCGGCATCCTCGACCGTCTGGGGCCGAAGAAGATAGTCATTGTAAGCTCCTCGCCGCAGGTGCGCTATCCCGACTACTACGGCATCGACATGGCGCGGATGAGCGAGTTCATCGCCTTCAAGGCTGCCGTGGAACTGCTGAAGGAGCGTGAGATGCGCGATGTGATTGCCGCCGCCTACCGCAAGTCCAAGGAGCAGGCAGGCCTGCCCAAAGAGCAGATGGTGAATTACGTGAAGGAGATTTACGCTCCCTTCACCGACGAGGAAATCTCTGCCAAGATGGTGGAGCTTCTCACTCCGAAAGGGACGAAAGCCAAAGTGCAGATTGTCTACCAGCCCCTCGAGGGGCTGCACGAGGCCTGCCCCAACCATCCGGGCGACTGGTACTTCAGCGGCGATTATCCTACGCCGGGCGGCGTGAAGCTGCTGAACAAGGCATTTATTGATTATATAGAACAAGTTTATCAATTCTAAAGCCTCTCCCCCCAGCCCCCTCCCCCGTAGAGGGGGAGGAGATAGAACTGCAATGGAACGCAAATTACACAAATTACGCAAATATAGTTTTAACCAATCCGCTGATTATCAATATGTGCGATTTGCATTATAGTAGAACAGAAATGATTTGCGAAAAAAAAGCGAATAGAGCGAGTATCTCAATTCCCCTCCTCCGGGGAGGAGGGGTGCCCAACGGGCGGGGTGGTAGGGAACATAAAGCAATGAAAAATAGTACACTGCAATAGGAGATAGAATTTGAATTGTAATAGAATAATGATTTGACTAACAATATATTTATGAATAACAACAGTGACAAAGTGAATGTAACTTCTTCCCCCCTCTACGGGGGAGGGGAAGGGAGTGAGGCTTCTCCTGGACGACGGCACCGTGTTCCACGGCAAGTCGTTCGGCTTTGAAAAGCCGGTAGCGGGAGAGGTGGTCTTCAACACAGCCATGACGGGTTATCCCGAAAGCCTGACCGACCCTTCGTATGCCGGACAGCTGATGACGCTCACCTATCCCTTGGTGGGCAATTACGGTGTGCCGCCTTTCACGCTCGAACCGAACGGGCTTGCCACGTTCATGGAGAGCGGGCACATCCATGCCGAAGCCATTATCGTAAGCGATTACAGCGAAAACTACAGCCATTGGAATGCCGTGGAAAGCCTTGGCGACTGGCTGAAACGCGAACAGATTCCGGGCATCACGGGCATCGATACCCGCGAACTGACAAAGGTGCTCCGCGAGCATGGAGTGATGATGGGACGTATTGTCTTTGACAATGAACAATTGACAATGGACAATGGACAATTGACAATGGACAATAAGTATGGTGAAATAAACTATGTGGACAAGGTAAGTTGCAAGGACATCATTGTATACACCGGAACAGAAAGCCGTCATTTTGACGTCAACACCCCCACAGCGCAGCTCAATTGTCAATTGTCCATTGTCAATTGTCCATTGAAGCGCGTGCTCCTTGTGGATTGCGGTGTCAAGCACAACATCATCCGCTGCCTGCTGAAGCGTGGCGTAGAAGTGATTCGAGTTCCTTGGGACTATGACTATACCGGGCTGGAGTTCGACGGGCTGTTCATCTCCAACGGTCCCGGTGACCCCGATACCTGCGATGCTGCCGTGCAGAATATCCGCAAGGCAATGCAGAACGAGAAACTGCCCATCTTCGGCATCTGTATGGGAAACCAGTTGCTTTCCAAGGCGGGGGGCGCCAAGATATACAAACTGAAATACGGCCACCGCAGCCATAACCAGCCGGTGCGCATGGTGGGTACGGAACGTTGCTTCATCACCTCGCAGAATCATGGGTATGCCGTAGACAACGACACGCTGACAGCAGACTGGGAACCGCTTTTCATCAATATGAACGATGGTTCCAATGAAGGAATCCGCCACAAACGCAATCCCTGGTTCTCCGCACAGTTCCATCCCGAAGCTGCCAGCGGGCCGACGGATACGGAGTTCCTTTTCGACGAGTTCGTGAAGCTGCTCTAAGGAAATTGATAATGGAAAGTAAATGAGGGGAATTTAGATACTATATAAACTAAATTTCAACATCTGCTTAATTTAGGTTTTAGATAGAAAGACAAATGAAAGAAAACAATATAAAGAAAGTCCTGCTGCTTGGTTCCGGTGCACTGAAAATCGGTGAGGCAGGAGAGTTTGACTACTCCGGTTCGCAGGCGCTCAAGGCATTGAAGGAGGAAGGTATCTACACGGTTCTCATCAATCCGAACATTGCCACAGTACAGACCTCGGAGGGCGTTGCCGACCAGATTTACTTCCTGCCCGTCACTCCTTACTTCGTGGAGAAGGTGATAGAGAAAGAACGTCCGGACGGCATCATGCTTGCCTTTGGCGGACAGACGGCACTGAACTGCGGTGTGTCCCTCTACAAAGACAAGATTTTCGAAAAGTACGGCGTGACGGTTCTCGGCACTCCCGTGCAGGCCATCATCGACACGGAGGACCGTGAAATCTTTGTGCGGAAACTGAATGAGATTGATGTAAAGACCATCAAGAGCGAAGCTGTGGAGAATGCGGCAGATGCCCGCCGCGCAGCCCGCGAACTGGGATACCCGGTCATTGTCCGTGCCGCCTACGCGCTTGGCGGACTGGGCTCGGGCTTCTGCGACAATGAAGAAGAGCTGAATGTGCTGGTGGAGAAAGCCTTCTCCTTCTCCCCGCAGGTGTTGGTGGAGAAATCATTGAAGGGCTGGAAGGAAGTGGAATACGAGGTGGTGCGCGACCGTTTTGACAACTGCATCACGGTCTGCAACATGGAGAACTTCGACCCGCTGGGCATCCATACGGGCGAGTCCATCGTTATTGCCCCGTCACAGACGTTGAGCAATACGGACTACCACAAGCTCCGCGAACTCGCTATCCGCATCATCCGTCACATCGGCATTGTGGGAGAGTGCAACGTGCAGTATGCCTACGACCCGATGAGCGAGGACTACCGCGTAATCGAGGTGAACGCACGCTTGAGCCGCTCCTCTGCACTGGCCTCTAAGGCAACGGGTTATCCGCTTGCCTTTGTGGCCGCCAAACTCGGTTTGGGCTATGGCCTGTTCGACTTGAACAACTCCGTGACGAAGACCACAAGCGCTTTCTTCGAACCTGCCCTGGACTATGTGGTCTGCAAGATACCGCGTTGGGATTTGGGCAAGTTCCACGGCGTGGACAAGGAGCTGGGGTCGAGCATGAAGTCGGTAGGCGAGGTGATGGCCATCGGGCGTACTTTCGAAGAGGCCATCCAGAAAGGCTTGCGCATGATAGGCCAGGGCATGCACGGCTTTGTGGAGAACAAGGAACTGGTGATTGCCGATTTGGACAAGGCCCTGCGCGAACCCACGGACAAGCGTATCTTTGTCATCTCCAAAGCCTTCCGTGCCGGATATACGGTGGACCAGGTGCACGGGCTGACCAAGATAGACCGCTGGTTCCTGGAGAAGCTGATGAACATCATGAAGACATCAAGGGAGTTGCACTCCTGGGCAGTGGATGGTGAAAAGAATGTCCATTGTCAATCGTCAATTGTCAATTGTCAATTGTCAATTGTCAATTGTCCATTGTCCATTGTCCCCGTGGACTTATTGCGTAAAGCCAAAGTGCAAGGCTTCTCCGATTTCCAGATAGCCCGTGCCCTCGGCCTGGAGCAGGCAATGGACGGCGAAGAAGCCATCCTTGCCGTCCGCAATTTCCGCAAGCGTGCAGGCATTCTGCCCGTGGTGAAGCAGATAGATACCCTTGCCGCCGAATATCCCGCACAGACCAACTACCTCTACCTGACGTATAGCGGCACGGCAAATGATGTCCGTTACCTTGGCGACCGCAAGTCCATCGTCGTATTGGGTTCCGGCGCCTACCGCATCGGTTCTTCCGTAGAGTTCGACTGGTGCGGCGTGCAGGCATTGAATACCATCCGCCAGGAAGGCTACCGCAGTGTCATGATAAACTACAATCCCGAAACCGTGTCTACGGACTATGACATGTGCGACCGTCTTTACTTCGACGAACTTACCTTCGAGCGTGTGATGGATATCCTCGAGCTGGAGAATCCCCACGGGGTGATTGTCTCTACCGGCGGTCAGATACCGAACAACCTTGCCCTGCGCCTCGATGCGCAGAAGGTACCTATTCTCGGCACAAGCGCCAAGAGCATCGACAATGCCGAAGACCGTGACAAGTTCTCCGCCATGCTCGACCGCATTGGCGTAGACCAGCCCGAATGGCGGGCGCTTACCTCCCTGGAGGACATCAACGCCTTTGTGGATAAGGTGGGCTTCCCGGTATTGGTCCGTCCCAGCTACGTGTTGTCCGGCGCCGCGATGAACGTCTGTTCCAACCGGGAGGAGCTGGAACGCTTCCTAAAGTTGGCGGCGAATGTCAGCAAGAAACATCCCGTCGTGGTAAGCCAGTTCATCGAGCATGCCAAGGAGGTGGAGATGGATGCCGTGGCGCAAGGCGGGGAGATTATCGCATACGCCATCAGTGAGCATATCGAGTTTGCCGGGGTGCATTCCGGTGACGCTACCATCCAGTTCCCGCCGCAGAAGCTGTATGTGGAGACGGTGCGCCGCATCAAGCGCATCAGCCGTGAGATTGCCCGCGAGCTGAACATCTCCGGCCCGTTCAACATCCAGTACCTGGCACGCGAGAACGACATCAAGGTGATTGAGTGCAATCTCCGCGCCAGCCGTTCGTTCCCGTTTGTCAGCAAGGTGCTGAAGATAAACCTCATCGAGCTGGCCACGAAGGTGATGCTCGGCATCCCGGTGCAGAAGCCGGACAAGAACCTGTTCGACCTGGACTATGTAGCATCAAAGCGAGCCAGTTCTCCTTCAACCGTCTGCAGAAGGCCGACCCGGTGCTGGGGGTGGATATGGCAAGTACGGGCGAGGTGGGTTGCATCGGCAGCGATACTTCCTGCGCCATTCTCAAGGCGATGCTCTCCGTGGGCTACCGCATTCCGGAGAAGAACGTCCTGCTTTCCACCGGCACCCCGAAGCAGAAGGTGGACATGCTTTCTGCCGCGCGTATGCTTCAGAAGAAAGGATACAGGATATTTGCCACGGGCGGCAGCAGCAACTTCCTTACGGAGAACGGTGTGGAGAATACACGCGTCTACTGGCCCAGCGAACCCGAACGCCAGCCGCAGGCACTCGACATGCTGCACCGCAAGGAGATAGACATGGTGGTCAATATTCCGAAGAACCTCACCGCAGGCGAGCTGGACAACGGCTACAAGATACGCCGCGCCGCCATCGACCTCAATATTCCGCTGATAACGAATGCCCGTCTGGCAAGTGCGTTTATCCATGCATTCTGCACGATGACGCCGGATGATTTGGCTATTAAGTCGTGGGCGGAGTACAAATGATAGTTTACCGCTTCGGAGGATGTGTCATAATTCACCACAGAGGACACAGAGTAGCACAGAGATGACTTTTACTTTTGATTATCAACAAAAGAACTCTGAGATACTCTGTGTAACTCTGTGGTGAAAAGAGTTCTGACCCCATAAATAACGATTTTAACTTTTTAATTTTAATTCCTGCGAAATCCATCCGTATGTGAGCGAGTTTTTCTTATATTTGCCCGGTAAATAGCCACAGATGGAAATAGAGAAAGAAACCGAAATATGGTATGCCATGCGTGCCACTTACCGCAGGGAGCTCGAGGCCGTGAAGCTGCTCGAACGGGAAAGGCTGGGCTGTTTTGTCCCCATGCAGTACAAGGTAAGCGTGAAGCGGGGGAAGAAAGTCCGTGAGCTGGTGCCTGCCGTCCACAGTCTGGTCTTTGTCCATGCCTGTCCTTCCGAGGTGCAGCGCGTGAAGTCGCAGGTCAGTTGGCTGCAATACATCACCGACAGCCGCAGCGGGCAGAAAATCATTGTTCCCGACAGCCAGATGCAGCGTTTCATCGCCGTGTCCGGCACTTACAACGACCATCTTCTGTACTTCCGGCCCGACGAACTGAACCTGAAGAAAGGCACCCGCGTCCGTGTCACCGGTGGGGAGTTCAAGGGGCAGGAAGGCATTTACCAGAAGGTGAAGGGTGCCCGCGACCGTCGTGTGGTGGTAGAGATACAAGGTGTCATCGCCGTGGCCATGGCCACCGTCCATCCCGACCTTATCGAAGTAGTGGACAAAGCATTATAGGGAATAATAAAATTTGAGTATTATGATAATATATCATGGAGGATTCAAATATCCTACCCATCAGATTAACTTTTGTACCCGGAAAGCGTTAGAGTGTTTAACTTTTAAAGGAAGCGAGGAGGTAAAGAATGCTTGTTGTCAATGCGATCTTTTGTAAGTAAGACCAAATGATGTATAGTCGAACAGAATTGGTTTGCGAAAAAATACAATGGTATCTTCATTCTCCTCCTCCGGGGAGGAGGAGTACCCGTAGGGGGAGGTGGTAGCGATACGCACTGTACTATTTTTCATTGTTTTATGCTCCCTACACCCCGCCCGTTGGGCACCCCTCCTCCCCGGAGGAGGGGAATTCAGATACTATTGTAATATAAACTAAATTTCAACATATACTTAAGGAATTAACATTGCTTCTGCTCAATGCCGGAACACATTCTGATTTTTTTTAGTTCCGCATCAAAGCGATAGCAAATTTCAGTTCTCGGACAGCCGGGGGGAAGGTCGGAGTAACTATTCGGCGAATTAATCAGGAGATAATTTTTCAGATGCAGATGACACAGACAACACAGAGTTTATGTTTTTCTTACCTGATGCAATGTTTCTGAGGACGTGAAATTAAATTATCCGCGTCATCCGCGCCTGAAATAATTATCATAAAGCATCATCCGCTAAATAATCCCCCTGTACTCCTTCTCCGCCTCGAAGCAGGGGCAGGGCTTCACGGGGTTCAGGTCGTGGTGCCCTACAATCAGCGCATGCGGGAAAAGGCGTCTCAACTCCCGCAGAAGGGCAATGAGCGATGCCTTTTGTGCCGGTGTGCGGGTGTCGGCGGGTCGGCTTGCGGCATCCAGTCCCCCTTCGTAGCAGATACCTATGGAATGCCGGTTGTGGTGGAGGCAATGCGCACCCACCTTCTCCAACGGACGACCGCGGTGAATCTCGCCGTCGCGGGTCAGGTAGAAGTGGTAGCCGATGTCGCTGAAGCCGCGGTGCCGGATGTGGTCACGGCGGCAGTCCTCAAAGCTCAGGCCCACGCCCTGAGGCGTGGCCGAGCAATGGACAATAAGCAGGGTAATCGTGCGCATGATTACTTGCAGGCGCCCAGACCCAAAGCTCCCGCAATGGCGGTGGCTACGGTGATGATTACTTTGAGGATAATTCCCCATACAGACTTCTTAGATTCTTTCTCTTCCTTCATAACATCAATCACTAAACATTAATCACTAATCCTTAATCCTTATCCCTTATCCCAACGGATTTTCCCCCTGGTCTCCGTCGTTTCCGCCGCTATTTCCGCCGCCGCCATTTCCGCCGTCGTCCACGTTGTATGCCGAAGCCTCCTTCATCTGTCCGTCCAGGTTGATTTTGGCATTGCTCAGGTCGCCCGTGGCGCGTGCGCGGAGCTTCAGCCTTTCACGTTGTTGGCCAGCGAGAACTCGGCGGCAGACTGCGCCCCCTTCTTGCTGACAATCCCTACGGAGAAGATGGCGAGGTCGTCCAGCTTCACGTTCTTGCCGTCCAGAATCAGTTCCTTGATGCAGGCCACCATGTCGGCCAGTACCCCTTTGATGACACCTGCGGAGTAGGGGGTGTTGTGATTGGCCATGTGGCGGGCGAGTTTTTCAATTTCGAAGGTCTCTTCGATTACCGGGCGTGCATACCAGAGGCCTTTCAGCGGGCTTTTTTCGCCTTCATTTGATACTTTTTGTAACGAATCATAAATAATTAAAAATTAAAAGTTAAAAATTAAACATTAAGTGGGTTCTTGGGTGAACCTTACGTTGCAAAGATAAGGCACCGGGAAAGGCAGTTGGTCTGTTTCGGAAGGTTCGGGTACATTTCGGTCGGTTTCAGTCGGTTATTTCTGTTTGCAGAGGTGTAAATGTCATAATTTATAGCTATATTTGAAGGAAAAATCAATATGAATGCAGATATGAATCCTTTTGTAATCCGTACCTACGGGCGTACCGAACTTGCCCAGATTTATTGTCCCAATCTTTGCCCGGAAGCCGCGTTCCGCAAGCTGAAACATTGGATTGACCTTTGTCCCGGCCTGCGCGACGGACTGTCCGACCTGGGCGTCTCCTCCCGTTCCCGTTCCTATACGCCTGCCCAGGTAAGGCTGATTGTAGAGCTGCTGGGCGAGCCTTAAACCTCTATGCGGCTGTCATAAACCTCTATACGGCTGTCGTAAACCTCTATACTTTTACCTTTCCACTTTCCACTAAATTCGGTTCATTGGTACAGTGGGTACAGTGGCCTTCCGGCCTCACACACACACGCGCGCGTAGAAAGAGGTGGAAAGTGGAAAATTCCACCTTCACTTTCAATCCGGTTTCCTGTATCTTCCCTTCTCCTTCGTACTTTCCAGCAGTCCCCTTTTCTTCATGCGCTTCAGCCAGGTGTTGGCGGTTTCGGGCTTGATGCCTATCTCTTGGGCTTTTTCCAGGAATTCGTGGCGGGTGAAGGTGGATGCCATGCTGTTCAGCAGGGCGTCGCGTTCGGCATTCCTGCTGCTGGTCGTTTCTATCCGGGGCAGGAAGGAGAAGATGTGGATGATGTGGCAGTAGAGGCTTTCGGCAAGCGACAGCACGGTGTGGAAGTCGTCGGCGGTGATGGCGAGGTCCCACCGGGTGACGATGTTGTCCTTCAGGTTGTCGGTGGGGGTGTCGGGGGCGGGCGACACGTTTGTCGGGGCGGCTGTTTCTCCCTGCTCCAGCATCCGGAGCATGGCCACCACTTCCATGATGCGGCAGATGTTGATGGCGAGGCGTGCCACGCTGCTTGCCATCTCGTTGCCGTTGGTCAGTCCGGAGCGGGCGAAGAGCGCCTTGAAAGTTTGGTTGAACTCCTCCTTCTGGCTGCCGGTGAGGCGCAGGGTGAAGAGTCCGCCCATGACGATGGTCTTCTGCTTCTCTTTCCATTCCGTGCCCCACTGGGTGAAGGCCTTTTCGAGGTCGTTGTCGTTGCGGTCGAACTGGTCCTGCCATTGGTGTATGGCGGGCATGTAGTAGAAGACTTGCCGGGAGAAGAGCCCGTTTTCGGCAGAGGGTATCAGCGGTTTCACCTGGGCGGGAGTGCCGGACAGGAGGACGGCGAGGTACGACTTCTTCACTTCGCGGTATTCGTGGTCGGTGCGGCGGTTGTAGGAGAGGCGGTCGTGGTCGAAGGCCTTTCGCATGGTGTCGCTCCAGTGCCCGTAGTCCGAGCCTATGGCGGTGGAGATGGTATCGGCCTCGCTTTCGCATATCAGTCCGGTGCCGTCGGAGTCCATCAGGTTCTGCAGGATGCCCGTTCCCGTGTTGTTTCCCGAGATGAGGAACATCCGGTTGGGCGGTGGCACGGGCATTTCCTCCTTTGCGCGGTCCTTGCCCAGGGCATCATACCGGGCCTTTTCACGTCGGTAGGCTTCCATGCCTTTGTCCACCTGGCGGCGTATGTCGTCGTGGATGGGCTCTACCAGCAGCCTTACCAGCGACAGTACCCCCTTGCCTGCCACGGGCAGGCCCACCACGAAGGATTGCAGGCAGGGCGAAATCATTTTTCCGCCGTAGGAGCAGCGCACGTGGCTTCCCATGCTGGCACCCAGCACGGTGACGGCGCCCAGCAGGAGCACGTCGCACTGGGCACGCGAGGTGCCGCACGCCATGATGCGTTCCAGCAGGAGGGGCCAGCGGCGATGCGGGTCGAAGGTGGGCAGGGGTGTCAGCGGGTCGCTGCCATCGGGGGATTCTCCCTCTTCTTCCCCTTCGTTGTTTCCTCGCGCGTGCGCGTGTGTGTGTGAGGCAGGAGAGGCCCCTGTACCACTGTCCCAACTGTACCCATGGGCGGCTGCACTTCCACGCCGCAGAGCCGGGCGAGGTGGAAGGCTGTGCCAGGTGTATGCCGTCTCTGCCGCTCTTCAGCGCGTTGCCGAAGAGCTTGTCGGCCGCCTGCCGGTCGTACTTTGGCGAGGGGCTGCACAGGGTGTGGAAGTCCGCGCGTCCCGCTTCGCCGCAGTCGTTGGCCACAGCAAAGGCCAGTTGCATGTACTCTTGATAGGTGGGAGCTATGTCGGCTCCCGCACCTCTGACGGCTTCGGCCAGCAGGTGCAATGATTCCATTGTTTCCATTTGTTTTATATTTTAAATTGTATTCCTCATCAGCGCCCCCTCGTCGTGGCAGAGGAAGCACGCCCTTACGATGTCCTTGCCCGATGTGTCCACTCCTTTTCCGGACCGGAGGCGCCGGTGTCGTACATGCAGTGCACGTAGTCCATGGCCCAGCTTACGGCGTCCCGGGCACTCTGCCCCGCAGCGCAGGGCACGAAGGCTTTCACGCCCCGTCCGGTGGGGCTGACAAACACCAGCGCGGGTTTCAGGTAAGGGTCGTCGAAGAGTTGCTGCCGCAGCGTTTCTGTCTCTTCGGCAGATTCCAGGTGGTCGATGTCCACCACCACCAGGCCCGACGTCTCCGTCAGGCAGTCGCTCCGCCTGCGGCTGAAGATGCCGCAGGGTGTCACGTAGGGCAGAGTCTGCTGCTTCATGAGGCGGCAGGCGTCGCCGTCGTCGTGCAGGGCGGCCTGGCGTATGTCGTTCGTCAGGGCGGCCAGCCGTTCGTTGGCGGTGATGAGTTGGTACACTTCCGGTAAGTCCACCGTCCGTAGCGGGACGAGGGAGGCGGCTTTTTCCACCTTTCCGGTCTTTTTGTCCTTTATCGGCGAGATAGGGGGCATGAATAGCGACATCTTAGAAATGTTTTTCATAACTTTGCATTTTTTTTTGTCAGCTCAAGTTTTGCATGCTGCTCGTGCTTGGGCTTTTTTTCTTGATTTTGGACGAAGTTAGGCAGTTTTTTCCAGTAAGCATTTTCCACATGTGGATAATTTGTTAAGCTTCGTTATGATAATTCTAACATTTAATAACATATAAACAGTAAAACAGTATGGACGAAAAAAAAGCATACAAGTATTTAGGAGAGTTAGTCGAAAAGGAGCGTAAGGAAGAAGGTATTTCCGTAAAGCAGTTGGCAAAGGAAGTCCATATAACTCCCTCTACGTATGAGAAACTAAAAAAAGGGATAAAATCGCGTTCGCTACCATTCTGAATCTGATGGAGCGGTTATTGAGGGACATGACGGATAAGGAAGCCCGGGAGACTGCCCACGAGTGGGTCGACTTTCTGCTCGACCGATATCTGCCGGGCAGGCGCACCTGTCTTTTCGACCATCTTCTGGACCATCTTTCCGACCGTCTTTTTGATTGAAATATTTTGTAGGGTCGGAAATATGCCTTATCTTTGCCTCCATCAAGACAGATAATTTTTGATGATTATCAGTTTTTTTTAGATTCTTTGCCCACCATTAAAGGAGTGCGTAAGGTCTATCGGCAAGAGGAGCGCAAAGCTTGCCATATTTCGTATAAGGCGTTCGTAAGTGATTGGTATTCATGTTCTTATATGGATGCCAAAGCCCAATGGAATGCACTTGCTTGAAAAAATCGCCCTAATCATGGCATCATTTACCGATAAAACAGAAAGATATGGAACAGCTTCGGAAACTGCCTGTCGGCATACAAACCTTTAGGAAAATCCGGGAGGAGGGCTATGTGTACGTGGATAAGACGGCGCTGGTTTATCAAATCGCCTCTACCTCTACTCCCTATTTCCTGAGCCGCCCGCGCCGCTTCGGCAAGAGCCTGCTCATTTCCACCTTCGAAGCCTACTTCGAGGGACGGAAGGAGCTGTTCAAAGGGCTGGCCATCGAGAAACTGGAGACGGAATGGGAGCAATATCCCGTGCTGCACCTCGACTTGAATGCCGAAAAATACACCAATAAGGAGGCGTTGGAGCAAATGCTTTCCCGCTACCTCTCTCTTTGGGAAGAACGTTACGGCAAGAATGCGTCGGAGGCTTCGCTCTCTTCCCGTTTTGAAGGCATCATCCGGCGTGCTTACGAACAGACCGGCAAGGGAGTCGTGGTCTTGATTGACGAATACGACAAGCCCCTGCTCCAGGCCATCCTCGACGAAGAGCTGCTGGAGGAGTACCGCCGCACCTTGAAAGCCTTCTACGGTGTGCTGAAAAGTGCCGACCGCTACCTTCGCTTCGTCTTCCTGACGGGTGTCACCAAGTTTGCGCAAGTCAGCGTGTTCAGCGACCTGAACCAGCTGCAAGACATCAGCTCCTGGCCCGAATACACCTCCTTGTGCGGCATTACGAAAGAGGAACTGGTAAATACGCTTTCCCCGGAGATAGCGCTGCTGGGGGAGGCCAACGGAATGGATTTTGAAACCGCCCTGGAGGGGATGACCCGCTTGTACGACGGCTATCACTTTTACCCGTATTGCCCCGGCATCTTCAATCCTTTCAGCGTGCTGAATGCCTGCAAGGCGAAAATATTGGATAACTTCTGGTTCCAGACGGGCACGCCCACTTACCTGGTGGATTTGCTCAAGCAGAGCGACTACGACCTGCGCCTGCTGGTGAACGGGGTGGAAGTGACCTCTTCCGCCTTTTCGGAATACCGTGCGGAGGCCAACAACCCGCTGCCCATGATTTACCAGAGTGGCTATCTCACCATCAAGGGCTACGACAAGGAATTCCGGCTCTATACGCTTCAGTTTCCCAACGACGAGGTCCGTTACGGTTCTTGAACTTCCTGGTGCCGTTCTACACGAAGGTCACCGATGACGAGACCGGATTTCATATTACCCGTTTCATACGCGAGCTTCGTGCGGGTGATGTGTCTGCCTTCATGGAACGCCTGAAAGTGTTCTTCGCAGGTATGCCCTACGAGTTGAGCGACGATACCGAGCGCCACTACCAGGCCATCTTCTATGTGGTGTTTGCCCTGATGGGGCAGTTCGTGGAGGTGGAAGTGCGCAGTGCCCGCGGTCGTGCCGATGCCGTGGTGAAGACGAAAGACATCGTTTATGTGTTCGAGTTCAAGCTGAACGGCACAGCCGAGGATGCCTTGAAGCAGATAGATGAGAAAGGCTACCTCATTCCCTATACGCTGGACGGGAAACGCCTGGTAAAGGTGGGCGTGGACTTCAGCAAGGAGAAGAGGAATGTGGACAGGTTTGTGGTGGAGGAGAATGCAGGAGGTGAAAAGGATAGTGGAAGAAAGAAAACTTAAAAAACAATTTGTAGCGAATAATGAGTAGCCATTCGACACTATGTATAGTTACCACTTTTTTAAATGTCTGTACTTCCAATCTGGAAATTAATGTCAGACGTATACACAACTATTTAAACGAGGGTATGAAGTGCCCATTTTAAAAATCATATCCCGCTATTACAAATCTTTATTGAATGCACAAGAAGCTGTTTCTTTAGTAGATAGGGCTTATATTTATGATAATTCGGTAGAAAATCAATTACCACGGCTGTTATTTCGTACTGTGGACGGGACAATTTTTAAGCAATACACAAAGGATATTCCCGAGTGAGCGGAGATTTTAATTGAAAGGTAATGATGAACAGACACATTTCATGATTGATTTAAACTCTAATAATAAAAGAATAGCCAAAAATACATTATTGCTCTATTTCCGTATGCTGGTTCAGATGGTAGTCGGCCTCTATACCAGCCGCGTAGTATTGAGTACGCTGGGTGTGGAAAATTTTGGTATCTACAATGTAGTTGGAGGGGTAGTTACCATTTTTGCTTTCTTGAATAATTCCATGTCTTTATCAGTACAAAGATACTTATCCTTTGATATGGGAAGCAAAAATGAAAAACGTTTAAAAAAAATATTTAATATCGCTATTTATACCCATTTAGTAATTGCTTTTATAGTATTGATATTGGGTGAAACGATAGGGTTATGGTTTGTGGAAAATCATTTAAATCTTCCGTTGGAGCGGATGGATGCAGCATTTTGGGTATATCAATTTTCTGTATTTACTTGTTTAATTTCTATAGTGCAAGTACCATATAATGCCGTGATAATATCCAACGAACGTATGGGGATTTATGCGTACGTCAGCATCATAGAAGTTATTCTGCGCTTGGTGATTGTATATTTACTCTATATTGGAGATTACGATAAACTCATTCTTTATGCAATTCTAACTTTTGTCGTTTCTGTTCTGGTAGCTTCTTTTTATGTTTTTTATTGTAGAAAAAAAATTTAGTGAAGCTTGCATTTCCTGCGTATGGGATGGAGTATTGTTTAAGGAACTTCTTTCTTTTGCAGGGTGGAGTTCTTTAGGGGAAATAGCTTGGACTTGTGTGCAACAAGGTGTAAATATTGTATTGAATATCTTTTTTGGTCCAATTGTCAATACGGCAAGAGCAATAGCCTTACAAGTCAATACGGCAATTACTCGTTTTGTTTCAAACTTTCAGGTAGCTGTCAATCCGCAAATTATCAAACAATACGCAGCAGATGACAATGCTGGTATGACTAACCTATTATTTCGTAGTACATGTATTTCATACTACATGATGTTGTTTCTATCATTACCCATTTTATTTGAAACTCGGCAAGTGTTACTTTTATGGTTAGGGGAAGTGCCTGATTATACCGTTTCATTTTGTAGACTAATGATTATAAATTCATTGATAGATATGCTTTCCAATCTATTGACAACCGCTGTTAAGGCGTATGGAAAAATACGGAAATATCAATTGATAGTTTCCTTTTTGTTGATGCTGAATCTCCCTGCTTCTTATATGTGCTTTTCTTTAGGTGCTACACCAGAGGCTTCTCTCTACGTATATGGAGTCATTTCTGTAGTTCTGTTGTTGGTTCGCCTATATCTTTTAAACCAAATGATAGGATTATCTTTGAATTCCTTCTTCCGAAAAGTGCTTGTGGATGTCTTCATGGTCACTGTTCTTGCATTGATTGTTCCATGTATCTATTATATGTTATCTTCTGAGAACTTATTTCGGCTGGTAATAATCACATTATTGTCACTTTCATCTGTTGGTACAGCTGTTTATTTGGTTGGTTTGAAGGAAGGTGAACGACTATACTTTCGTAATTTTATAGCTCGCAAAATCAATCTTCATGGGAAATAAAAGAGTCGCTATTGTTACTTGGATTAAATATCCAAACTTTGGAACTTTTCTTCAAGCCTATGCTTTGCAACAGGTTATTTCAGATTTGGGCTATGAAGTTTACATTTTAGATGATTCCCTAATTCTGGAAGAATCAAAAAAAAATGCGAAAGAAAAAAATATTGTTTTTCGTTTGTTATTTGCATTGAAATTCCGATTTGCTTATTTGCTGCAATATAGTAGAAATAAAAAATATTTCAATTTATGTCGCAAAGGATTAAAGTTGTATGATAGTTTTCTAAAAACTCATTTAAGAGTAGATAAAAATACTCTCCCTTTGGCAAATTTGGATAATAGATATGATATATTTGTTTGTGGGAGTGACCAAATATGGTTTCCATCATTGTCTATATTTTCTCCTTACTATTATTTGTCTTTTACGTCTAAAAAGAAAGTAGCTTATGCTCCCAGCATTGGTGTGACTAAATATCCTGAGGCTTTTATTCCTATGGTTAAGCCACTATTGGATAGATTAGATGCTTTATCTGTTCGAGAAAAAAAAGGTGCAGATGTTTTAAAAGCTTTTTTACATCGTGAAGTGGAAGACGTTCTTGATCCGACATTGTTGCTTTCCGCTGATATTTGGAGTAAATTACTTGTGCCTTACCGTCTTTTTACTGGAGAATATGTCTTTTGTTACTTTTTGAGTTACAATGAGGATTACATGCAATATGTTCGTGAATTCGCTTCTCGGAGAAAACTTCCCATTGTAGTATTTGCATTAGAGAATCGGAATTGGAGCTTTGGTGATGAAATGATAGCTGGAGGGCCGCAAGAGTTTTTGACTGCCATTCGCGATGCTTCATTTGTTTTCACAGATTCCTTTCATGGAACAATATTTTCTTTGCATTTTAAGAAAAAAAATTTGTGTTTTTAAGAGGTTTGAAGATAATGATTCCAATAACCAAAATTCTCGTATTATCAATTTATTGAAATTGGTAAATCTGGAGGACTATTTTATAGGGAAATCAGACTTGTGGCGAATAGAAACCCTTTCTTTAATTGATTATAAAGCTGTTCATGCTGCTATACAACAAGAAAGAGATAAGTCTATAACTTATTTGAAAAATTCTTTAGCAAACTGATTATGATAGAAATTTGTGAATTATCTAAATGTACGGGTTGCTCTGCTTGTTTAAATATATGCGGTAAAAATGCAGTTTCCATGCAAGCGGATGATTTGGGCTTTAAGCACCCCATTATTGACTCTTCGTTGTGTATAGATTGCGGATTATGTGCGAAGATATGTCCGATAAATAATTCTCCCATATCTTCCTATCCTTTAGAAGCTTATGCGGTGCAGAGTGCGCAGTTAGATGATTTAATGAGTAGTACTTCCGGTGGTGCAGCTTCCGTTTTTTCTCAATATGTATTGCAACAAGGAGGAGTGGTTTATGGTTGCACTGGTGAAAGAGCAAGCCATGTGCGTCATATAAGAGTTACTTCGTTGGCAGATTTGCATAAATTGAAAGGGTCTAAGTATGTACAGAGCGACATGGGATTTCTATTCAGGCAAGTGAAACAAGATATTGAAACGGGGATGCTTGTATTGTTTATAGGAACTCCATGTCAAGTTGCTGGCTTAAAAAAGTTCTTGCGGAAAGATTACGAAAGATTGCTAACAGTAGATTTAGTATGTCATGGAGTACCGTCCCAGCAATTATTGGATGATGATTTGCAATATTTAGGCAAAGGTTCTGAAGATGCCCAAATACTTTTTAGAAAAAAAGGAATTAAAGAAAAAGATTTAAAATTTGGAGTCTATTTAAGCAAAGACAATAAATCTCTCTGTGCTTCTGATTATCCCCAAGATTACTATATAATGGGATTTATGCAGGGACTTTTCTTTAGAGAAAGTTGTTATTCATGTCAATGGTCGTCATCCCTTAGATGTTCAGATATTACAATCGCTGATTTCTGGGGGATAGGAGAATTGCAATCTTCAACTATAAAACGGGGATGTGGTGTTTCAGCCGCATTATTGATTACTCCCAAAGGACAACATTTCTTTGAGAAATGCCGACATTTGCTTTTAGTAGAAAAAAGAAGTATTGAAGAAGCTATTTCTGGGAATGGTCAATTACAATTTCCTTCTTTGCGTCATCCGTTGTATAGTCATTTCCGAGAATTATATAGAAAAAAAGGATTTGTATATAGCTGCCGACAATGTTTGCGAGATGATTACAAGCGCTTGCGTAAGGAACGCATTAAGGTTATGATTATGTCAATTCCTTATTTTAAAGTATGTTATTTAAATATTAAAAAATTTGTAACTCGTGGCAATAAGCTTCGATAAATATTGCTTATTTATTAATTTTAATTTGTACTATTTACTCAATTAAAGTAATTATATCATGAAAAAAATAATGCTTGTTTTTGGAACTCGTCCCGAAGCCATAAAAATGGCACCTTTAGTAAAAGAGTTCCAAAAAAATATGAAAGATTTTCAGACTATAGTATGTGTTACAGGGCAACACCGTGAAATGTTGGATCAGGTGTTGCAACTGTTTGAAATAAAGCCTGACTACGATTTAAACATCATGAAGCAAGGGCAAGATTTGTATGATGTTACTTCCCGTGTGTTGTTGGGCATGCGTGATGTGTTGAAAGAGGTAAAGCCGGATATTGTTTTGGTACACGGCGACACTACCACTTCCACCTCAGCAGCTTTAGCTGCGTTCTACCAACAGATACCTGTGGGGCATGTGGAAGCCGGATTACGTACACACAATATCTATAGCCCTTGGCCGGAGGAGATGAATCGTTTAATAACGGGACGCATTGCCACTTATCATTTTTCTCCCACAGCATTGAGTCGTCAAAATTTGTTAGATGAGGGTGTACAGGAAACATCCATATCAGTAACAGGCAATACGGTGATTGATGCTCTTTACATGGTAGTGGAGAAGATAAAGAAAGACACAGCCTTAGATGCTTCTTTGAAAAGTGTATTGATGTCTGCCGGATATGATGTAAATAGGTTGAACGGTGGAAAGAAGCTTATATTAATAACAGGGCATCGCCGTGAAAACTTTGGAGATGGCTTTATCTCCATGTGCCAAGCAATAAAGGCGTTGACGGAAAAATACCCGGAAGTGGATTTTGTGTACCCCATGCACCTTAATCCCAATGTACGCAAGCCTATTCATGAGGTATTTGGCGAAAATTTGTCGAATTTGGGAAATATGTTCTTTATTGAACCGTTAGAATACCTCTCTTTTGTTTATCTGATGGAAAAGTCAACTGTAGTGCTGACTGATAGCGGTGGTATTCAAGAGGAGGCTCCCGGACTTGGAAAACCGGTATTGGTGATGCGTGATACAACTGAACGTCCCGAGGCTTTGGAGGCTGGTACTGTTAAGCTGGTGGGAACGAGTTATGATAAGATCGTTTCAGAGCTTTCGGCCTTACTTGATAATAAAGACTATTATGAAAAGATGAGCAAGGCTGTCAATCCTTATGGAGACGGAATGGCATGCCAACGCATTGTTGATACATTGAAATAGCGTTCGTTTATGATACCTAAAAAGATACATTATTGCTGGTTTGGGCGTGGAAAGATGCCGGAATTGGCATTGAAGTGCATTGCTTCATGGAAGAAATTCCTTCCTGAGTATGAAATAAAAGAATGGAATGAAGATAACTTCGATTTGGATGCCTATCCTTATGTACGAGAGGCTTATGATAACCGTAAGTTTGCTTTTGTAACAGATGTGGTTCGGCTTTATGCACTCTATCATGAAGGAGGTGTTTATATGGATACTGATGTGGAGGTATTGAAACCGTTAGATGTTTTTTTGAGACACGATGCTGTGTCGGGATTTGAGTCTGAGACTCAAATCCCGACAGGCCTAATGGCCAGTCGGGAGGGGCATGCGCTGTTCAAAGAGTTGTTGGATGATTATAACGGTCGTCACTTTGTTTTGCCTGATGGCAGTTTAGATTGTACTACTAACGTAGTTCGCATAACAAACATTTGCATGAAGTATGGTCTTGTACCAAATAATCAGTTGCAAACAGTAGCTGGTTTTACTCTTTTCCCTAAAGACTATTTTTGTCCTAAATCCTATAGCGATGGGAATATTTATTTGACAGAGAATACCGTGACGATTCATCACTTTGCAGGAAGTTGGATTTCTAAATCGGATATTTTGAAAGTAAAAGTTTATAAATTCATAAGTGAAAATAGTTTTATTAATAGACTTTATAATTGTACTTATAGAAAATGGAAAGAGTTAAAGAAAAGGAGTTGAATTCTATTTCTATTATAAGATGAGTTTTTTTTTGCTTTAATGCGATAATTATAGTGGATAAATTTTTTTAACGCTTCATTATTAATATAGATGATAAATATTTCTATTATAATACCCATATATAAAGTTGAGAAATGGATAAAGCGATGTTTGTTATCCGTATGTAATCAAACTTACGCAAACATAGAATGTATTATTGTGAATGATGCAACTCCTGATAAGTCAATGGATATTGTTGAATCTATTTTGAAGGGTTATGTGGGTCCTATTAGATTTAAGATAATAGCTCATGAAAAAAATCAAGGGTTATCGGCTGCGAGGAATAGTGGAATAGAAGTGGCTACAGGAGATTATTTATTTTTCTTAGATAGTGATGATGAATTGTATTCTCCTGATGATATGGAAATTTTGAATGTATATATTGAAAAATATGGAGAAGCTGATTTCTTTATTGGAGACTACGAACCTATAGGATTTAGGACTCATTTGGCATTCCCTCATATTGATAAATTTTGTGGGAAGGATGTCTTTTTCAGCTATATCCAAGGAGCATGGCCTGTAGTGGCTTGGGCAAAATTTGTAAAACGTTCTTTTTTCATAGATAAAAAACTATTTTTTGAAAAAGGATTACTGCACGAAGATGTCTTATTTTCGTTTCGATTAGCATATTTTGCTACTTACATGGTTGTTATTCCAAAGAAAATATATAGATATTATAATCGTGATAATTCAATAATGTCTTGTAAACGTTATAAAAATTACTTGGATAATTTATATGCAATCTCAGAAAATTATAAGTTATGTGTAAATATGCAAGAACATCGTTCTGTGTTGGATAAGTATTTTGTATCAACACTATTTTGTTTTTTATTATCTGTATATAATAATAAAATATTGTCATGTAGAGAAAAAGAACAATTGCATGATCAAGCTAAGTCTTCCATTAAAAAATGGAATATTGATTTTTTTTCTATGAAAGGTAAAATGAAGATAGAATACATGCTATTAAATTCTAATTATTATTTTGCTTTAGTTGCTTTCTCAATACTAAGATATAAATTATTATGAAAATAGTTATTGTTGGTTCTTGTGCTTATGATTCTTTAGAGTATAATCTGAAGGAAGCTTTTTGCCACAATGGGCATGAATGCCAAATTTTCGACATTTATGATTCATGGTATTATAATTGTCCTAAGCTAAAAGTGATAACAAGAACATTGAATAATTTGGGAAGGAGATACGTTGAAAGTTATGATGAAAGAGTTTTTACTCATTTAACTCGTCGTGTACTTTGTTTCAGGCCAGATTTAGTTATTGGGGTTTATCGTTTTATACATCCAAGTTTTGTGAAAAAGATAAAGCAAAATGGAATAAAAATTGTGCATATAAATCCTGATGCTCTTACAACATTTGAACTGCAACAGCTGTTTGTAGAACCTTATAATATTTATTTCACAAAAGATCCTTATATCTTTCGTTTTATGAAGGATAATATGAAACTCAATACAAAGCTTTATTGTGAGGCCTTTAATACGAGAATACATATAAAACCATCTATAAATAAAGAGGATGCTGAACAAAAATGGAATATAGATGTATTGTCATTTGGAAATTTATACCCTTATAGAAATAGAATGTTAGCTTGTTTGAAGGATGCTGGAATTTCTTTATCATTATATGGTTCTAAATGTCGCCATTTTCTTCCCGAATTAGAAAGTGTCTTTCAGAATAAATATATAGTAGGAGCAGAGAAAAGTGAAATACTCTATGGTGCAAAAATTGTTTTTAATAATTTGCACTATGCCGAGATTGAATCTGTTAATAATAAATTTTTTGAGATAAATGGTTCAGGAGCTTTTCAGCTTTGTGATTATAGACCTATATTAAAAGAACTTCTTCCATTAGACCCAGAATTAGTATCATATAAGAATATAGATGAAGCTATTGAAAAAATTCAATATTATTTGGCTCATCCTAAAGAAAGGTATGATATTTCAGAATGTATTTGTCGGCATTTTCATAACAAATATAGTTATGATCAGTTGATATATTATATATTATCATCATTATGATGTATCAATTGACTTTCTTGTTTTTTGGGGGACTTCTATTTTTTGTTATAATAGTAAGTTAGGAAAGGGGAATGTGCTCAACATATTTTTCTTTATAGCTTTCTGTTGGCTTGTCTTTCATGATGGTTTTCGTTGGGGAATTGGAACAGATTGGGAAAATTATAGATTGTTTTTTGATAGATGTTTACTGATGAATAGCGAATCGTATGATTTGGGATATGTAGCTTTAAATCAGATTATTCGTAATATTACGGATAATTATACCGTTTTTTTGGTTGTACTTGCTATAATTCAATATTCATTCTTTTTTGTTGTAATACGGAAATATTCAGTTAATCCAATTCTTACTTTATTTCTTTTTTATTGTATGATGTTGCCATCGTTAGGAATGAATCGGCAATTTCTTGCAATGGCTATTTGCTTATTTTCTGTTCGCTTTGTATTTAGTAAACAATTCTTTTATTTTGCAATTTGTATTATTTTTGCTGCTTTATTTCATAAAAGTGCGTTCTTGTTTATTGTTTCTTATTTTTTGAATAATAAATTTAGTGATAAAATTTATGTACTTTTATTGTTGGCTTCAATAGTAGTAGCTATTACAGGAATAGTAAATCAAATTCCTCTATCGCTTTTTCTTATATTTGGGGAATCTTCTTTTGAACGGATTAGTGAATATGCTGATAATCCAGAAAAAGGTAGTATTTTGTTTACTATTTTGGCTTTAACAAAACGACTAATTTGGCTGTTTTTCTTATTTTTGTATAAGAGGAAATTTAATGTTGATTCTGTTTTCTATTATTTCTTTAATATCTATTTTATAGCTACTATATTGTATGTGGCTTTAAACAATTCAATGTTACAAATAATAGTGGGAAGAGGGCTTATTTATTTCTATATCGGAGAAATATTTTTGATTCCTTATATCTTATATCTGTTTAAGAAAAATATTACAGTCTATATTATTATGGGTATAATAGGTCTATATAGTTATATAAATATAGAAAAAGGATTTAATTATTATAAAGAATCAATGGGGGTCGATATATTTCGACCATACAATAGTGTTTTAAATGATGATACATATATTCCAAGATGAAAATAACTTATTTTATAAGAAATCGTAAGGCAGGATATAGCTTATATAAGCAGTCCATGCAATTGATAACTGAAGTATCGAAATGTTGTGATGTTGAAGTTTGGGAGTTGCCAGAGTATAGAGCCTACCCTTGGCATATGATGAAAAATATACTTTTTGTCTATAAACATCGGAATAGAAAAGGTATTAATCATTTGACTGGAGATGTTCATTATTGCATTTTGTCACTAATTGGCTGTATTTCAATTTTGACTGTTCACGATTTGAGTGTTTTAGATTTACCGACTAATAGATTAAAAAAATAATCAATTATTTTTTGGGTATTTCTGCCATTTAGATTATGTACTCGCATTGTATGTATTTCTAACTATACAAAAAAACAAGTTCAAATGAAAATAAAGAGAGAGGATATAGAAGTTATTTATGATTCTCTCTCTTCTACATGGAGTTATAGTCCCAAAGATTTTAGGTTGCAGTCTCCTATTATTTTATTTATTGGAACAGCAAAACATAAGAATTTGGAAAGAACGATTAAAGCTCTGGAAGGACTTGATTGTAGCTTACGTATAATCGGAAATATAGATTCTTATATGGTGAAACAAATAGAAAATAGTGGTGTAAAATATTCAAATGCGAAACAATTGTCTGATGACGAAGTGTATAATGAATATAAAAAGTGTGATATTGTTTGTTTCCCTTCTTGCTATGAAGGTTTTGGTATGCCTATAATAGAGGGAAATGCTGTTGGACGATGTGTTTTGACTTCTGATATAGAGCCAATGACAGAAATTGCTGGCGATGCGGCATGTTTAGTAAATCCTTATTCTGTTGAATCAATAAAAGATGGAATTAATAAAATTGTCACAGATTGTAGCTATAGGAAGAATTTGATTGAAAATGGACTACAGAATATTTTAAAATATTCTGTTCAAATTATGGGAAAACAATATATGAAATTGTATAAAGAAATAAAATGATAATAGTTGAAGCTTCTCATATTAATAATGGTGGTAGTTTTGTACTACTAAAATATCTTTTAAAGGAACTTGAAAGACGACAAGTTTGTTCTGTTGTTTATGTGAAATATGAACATGTTTATAAAGATTTGCTGGTTTATCCTTTTCATTATGTTAAAATAGAAAAGACATCAACATTGCTCACTTTGTTTAGATATGCAGAAAGGCGAACTAATGTTCTTTTCTTTTGTTCTCTTCCACCATTTGTGTATTGTGAAAATAGTTATGTTTATTTTCATAGTGAATATTATTCTTGTAAGCCGAAACTATGTAATACAGACAAGAGTACTTATGAAAAGATAAAGTCATACATATACTATTTTTGGATAAATTCTTTTAAAAAAAATGTTAATAGTTTTTTTTGCCAGACATCATTAGTGGAAAATAATTTGAAGCAAACATATTCGTTGGAACCTATTATTCTTCCTTTTTATAGTTTGCCTATTGTTCCCGAGAATGAACAGTTTTGTAAGGAGTATGATTTCTTCTATCCTGCGATAGGAACAAAACATAAAAATCATATACTCTTGTTTAAAGCATTTGAAAAACTTTTATCTCGTAAAAAAGCGGTCTTAGCTGTGACTATTTCAGATAGATTTTGTCATCTTTTTCCATATATAGATAAAGTAAATGCAAAATACCCTCACTCAATAATAAATTTAGGATATTGTAATGAAGAGCAAATAGGAATAGCATATATGAAATCTAAGGCTCTTATATTTCCTTCAACAATGGAATCTTTTGGATTACCACTAATAGAAGCGCTCTCTATGGGATTAAAAGTTATTACGTCAGATTTTGACTATTCATACAAGGTAATCTCTGATCCTATTGTATTTAATCCCTATAATTGGGGGGATATTGCCGCTGTTATGGAAAATTTCATAGTTGGAGTATATAAGGATGTAAATCAAAAGGTCTTAGTGGAAAATAAGATAGGGTTATTGATAAATTTGCTAAATAAGTAGAACATTATGCGTATTCTTATAATAATAACTCGTTCAGATTTGGGAGGTGCACAGTCTGTTGTGGTTAATCTTGCTAATTTTTTAGCAAAAAATCAAAATGTTATTGTTGCTGCCGGAAATGGAGATGGCAAGATGTGGCAGATGCTTTCTTCTTCTGTAACGAAAGAATATATTCCCACGCTTCAGAGAGAACTTTCACTGTTGAAAGATATTCAAACTACCAGAGTCTTTAAAACACTTTTTCAGAAGTATCAACCGGATATTGTTCATTTGCATTCATCTAAAGTTGGTATTTTAGGACGATTTTCCTTTCCTAAAAGTAAGACAGTTTATACTGTTCATGGATTTGACTCTATTAGAATAGCCTATCGAAAATTTCTTCCTTTAGAGAGAATACTTCAAAGGAAGTGTAGTGCTATTGTGGGGGTCAGTGAATATGATAGAATTAATTTGTTGAATGAAGGTGTTATAAATAATGTGGAAACGGTTTATAATGGTATTGAAATGCCTTCAATACTACAAGAGAATCCTTTTGGGAAATTGCATGCTTTTAAGAAAAAAATACTTTGTGTCGCTCGCTTATCTCCTCAGAAAAATGTAGATATATTTCTTGATGTAGCATCCATGTTACCTGAATATGCTTTTATTTGGATTGGTAATCAGTATGAGTTTTGTGAACCGCATTCTAAAAATGTTTTTTTTATGGGAAGTCTACCTAATGCAGGAGCTTATAATGAATATGCCGATTTGTTTATGCTTTCCAGTAATTATGAAGGACTTCCGATGACTATTATTGAAGCGATGGCTTTCGGAAAGCCTGTGGTAGCATCAAATGTTGGAGGAATAAATGAGATTGTTGTGGATGGTGAGAACGGCTATACGGTAGAGAATAATGCAGAGGCTTTCGTGGAAAAAATCTCATATATATTGGAACAAAAAGAAGTGTATGATAAGTTTTCAAAAGCGGCTTTGATACGTTTTCGGGAAGATTTGACTGTAGAGAAAATGGTGGACGGGTATATGAAAATTTATGGTAGGATTGTGCTTGAAAACAAGAAAAGAAAATGAGAATAAGTTTGCTGAGTAGGGATAGGGATAAGTAAGATTAATATGTTGGTAATAAATTCTCTGATTTCATTATTTAGGGGCATACAGAATCTTCTTTTTAATCCTTATGCCAAATATAGCCATTACTTATCTCTTGGGGGAGGAAAATCTAATCGTTTTGTGCAAGAGTGTAGTAGTGAGGGTGAAAGATGTAGTATGTTGATTGTGACAATAGCTTATAATGAAGAAACTTTAATTAGAAAGCAGATTGAATTGATTAAAACTCATATAAAGGATAGTGAATATTGTCATATTGTAGTAGATAATTCTCCTTGTAGTACAAAAAGAAGACTCATAAAACAAGTATGTAGGGAAAAAGGTATTGAGTATATTCCAGTGCCAAAATATATTGATAAGTTGATTGCTACCCGTTTATTTTGGTATGGTCTTTCACACGGAGCTGCATTGAATTGGATGTTCTATAATGTTTTACAGGTTCGCAAACCAGCTCGTTTTGCTTTACTTGATCATGATATTCTCCCTATAGTGGATTGTAATTTGACAGAGACATTGGGCAATAGAGATTTTTATGGCGTGAAGCGAGATAGAGGAGATGGCTGGTATCTATGGCCGGGATATAGTATTTTTAATTTTGATGTTCTAAGTAAGATTAAACCTAATTTTTTGCCGATGAGAACTAAGAGGGCTTTTTTAGATGCAGGAGGGGCGAATTATCCGATTTTATATAAAAATTATGATATAAACGAGGTTGATTTTGCTGTTGATAAAACCTATAGAATAACAGTGACAGAAAGAATAGAGGATGTTTATCATGGGGATTGTATACAGAGAGTGGATATTGCTTGGCTTCACATTATTAATGGCTCTAATTATGCTCATGTGAAAGGTAAAGAAGGTGCTGTTATAGATATAATCGAAAATATCGGTAGATTCCAACAGATGTATCAAGAACATAATGAATTGTATTTGAAAGCGCAAATAGATAATTGATTAGTAGGTAATTATATTTTTATGAAACTTTTATTCACGGGGGCATCCGGGTTCTTGGGCAATAATGTACGTCCTCTTTTGGAAGAGGTGTATGAAGTTGTAACTGTTGGGCTATCGGAACAGGATGACTATAATATAAATATAGCTAAAGAAGTTCCGCAATTGCGTGAACAGTATGATGTAGTGCTACACGCCGCAGGCAAGGCGCACTCCGTGCCTAAGACTGAAGCGGAAAAAAAAGTGTTTTTTGACGTGAACCTGCAAGGTACAAAGAATCTTTGTGCAGCATTGGAGAAAGCGGGAATGCCTACAGCTTTCATTTTTATCTCTACCGTAGCTGTTTACGGTTGTGATTATGGAGAAAACATCACAGAGGAGCATCCTTTAGAAGGAGTTACTCCTTATGCCATGAGTAAGCGACTGGCGGAGGAATATTTGCAGAAGTGGTGTGATGAACATCATGTGAAATTAGGCATTATTCGTCCTTCCTTGATTGCGGGGCCTAATCCTCCGGGTAATTTGGGAGCCATGATTTCCGGTCTGCGTACCGGGCGATACCTGAGCATCGGTGGAGGAAAGGCGCGTAAAAGCGTGCTGATGGTGCAGGACATTGCCCAACTGGTTCCGCTGTTGGCTGAAAAGGGAGGTGTTTATAACGTATGTGACAGCAATCAGCCTACTTTTCATGAGTTGGAAAACTTGATTTGCCAGCAAATGGGGAAACGGCTGCCTTTTTCAATTCCATATTGGTTTGCCAAGAGCATGGCTTTGGTAGGAGATTGTTTGGGAAAGAAAGCTCCCATCAATTCATTAAAACTGAAAAAAATAACACAATCGCTGACTTTCAGCAACGAAAAGGCGATACGTGAGTTGGGATGGAAACCGATGGATGTATTGGAAAATTTTAGAATAAAATAAAGGTCGTATGAAGTGGATTATATTTGCTCTAATAGGTGTGACACTTCTTGTTTTTGCCGGTATTCAACTGTGGTTTTATTGGATAAACAAACAAGAATGAACCGATGGAAGAAATGAAAAGGAAAAAAGTTTTTGTGAGCGGCTGTTATGACATGCTGCACAGCGGGCACGTGGCATTCTTTAAAGAGGCTTCTTCGTATGGCGACCTTTACGTGGGCATTGGGTCGGATGAAACCATCCTCCACTACAAGGGACGCAAAACGGTGTATAGTGAACAGGAACGGCTTTATATGGTGAAGGCCATACGCTACGTGACCGATGCTTACATAAATGCGGGCAGCGGGATAATGGATTTTGTGGAAACGCTCGAAATGGTGAAACCGGATGTGTTTGTGGTGAACCATGATGGTGCCAACTCGGAGAAGGAGGCGCTTTGCAAGAAGCTGGGCATAGAGTATGTGGTGCTGGACCGCAAGCCGGACGAAGGACTGAAAGCACGGTCTACAACTTCTCTGCGGAAAGAGGGCTCGATGCTGCCCACTCGCTTGGACTTGGCAGGAACCTGGATTGACCAGCCATACGTGTCGGAATTTGCTCCCGGATGGGCTTTGACCATATCGCTTGAACCGACTTTTGATATACAGGAGCGTGGAGGATTATCGACATCTACACGCAATATGATGAAGAAAATTTGGCCGGTGCAATTGCCGGATGGTGACCCGGAAACGTTGGCTAAATTGGCTTTCTGTTTTGAGAACGACCCGATAAAGCGGCAGCAAGGGGGACATATCAGCGGAGCGCAGGATGCACTGGGCATCTGTATGCCGGGACTGTGCCGGCAATATTACAACCGTAGCTTTTGGCCGGAGAAGTTGGAGTCGTGTCATGACAGAGAAATTCTTGATTGGCTGGAAAGCCATCTTTGCCTGATATTTATGTTCTCTCGTCGGTCGAATGTTTCGGTTACGGCAAATTCGGCTTTTGAGCGAAATAGAAAGGGGGAGCTTACTTATGCGGAAGTGGGCCGGATGGTAACGGACTTGACCCGGGCTGCCGATGATTGCTGGAAGGCTATACTCGATAAGAATCTTGCTGCCTTTGCCTCCGCTTATCGTGATTCTTTCCATGCGCAAGTGGCGCTCTTCCCTGCCATGATGCAACCCGGTGTGCAAGATTGCATCGACCGCTATGCGGCAGACGGGCAGGTGATGGCTTGGAAGATGGCGGGTGCCGGAGGAGGCGGTTACTTGATTTTAGTGGTTAATGACCGTGAGGCTTTTTGCGCGAATCATCCCGAGGCGATTTGCCCGGTTATCCGCAGAAGGGATTATTGAGAAAACAGAGATTGGAAATTGGTACCACTTCGGATGAAAAATGGCAGGTGATGGAAGATTACTCTTGCTGCAGCGCGTATTGCCCAAGGTTTCCAAGACAAATTCTGAAGAAGCAGATTGATGAGTAATTAGTAGGATATTCTAAAATAATAAAGTTTTTTTTGTAGAAAAATAAGAGCAATGAGTAAGGTTAAGCCGTATAAAGAAACGAAGGAAGAATCGCAAATGGTTAATGAGCCTATGGTGGCTTATATAGGCAACAAAGTGGTGGCTGATATTGTTATGGGGGAACGTGCTGATATTGGAATTGCTATTTCCGGCGAAGAACTGTTGGACAGACTTCGTCCTCGTATAAAGGCTTTATTCAAATGAAAGTACTATTTGCACCCGAAGTTGAAGAGGACTTATATGAACTAATAGAGGCACTTGTTGAGAAAGAATATTGATTGCTGACGAAAGAGGTGGCAAGCGGTATCTATCACATGGGGGATGATGAAGCTTTGTCCACCAATGAACTGATAACTTTGATGTGTGCAGCCTTGGGGCGCAAGCCACGCATCTGGAAGATGAACAGGCGTATGATGGAAAGGTGTGCCGCATGGGGCACTTTGCTCCACCTGCCTTTGAACTCTGAGCGCTTGCGAAAATTGACGGAGAACTATGTAGTGAGCAATGCGAAGATTAAAGCTGCATTGGGTATTGAGAAAATGCCGGTGAAAGCGGAGGACGGGATTGTGAAAACTATAAAGTCGTTTTCGGATAAATCAAACTTGAAATAGATTATACGTAGAAAAGTCACAGCCTTTGTTGGGGAAAGTGGATTTTTTAGTATATTTGTGTTTGAAAGGAGAATAAATATGACTCAATTAATTGTAACGGTGGAAGATGCAAGCTTGTTGTCTGATTTGAAAAAGGCAATAAGACTATTACGTGGTGTGGGGGGCATTTCTGTTAAAAAGGAGAAAATAACACCAGAAGAAAGAACTAAGCGAGCCATGCGTGATGCAAAAGAAGGGCGGACGATTAAGTGTGAAAGTTTTCAAGACTATTTGGAAAAAGTGAAATGAGCTATAGATTAGAGTTTACTCGCCAATATCTGAAGGACTTGAAATTAGCACGAAAAAGGGGGCTTGATGAGGAGCGTTTGAATGAAGTCATCAAAAAAATAATGGCAGGTGAAAAATTGCCGATAAAGAACAGAGACCATGCTTTAAGTGGGAATTATGAAGGATTTGTTTTGAAAAGTGAAAACTAGTTACGACTTTTTTTTGATATATAAATGCTCAAACTTGAAATAGAAGTACGGTTATGTATTACTTGATTATACTGGTTCTGCTGCTTGTGGCAGAACTTTTTTATTTTAGAATAGCTGACAGATGCAATATTATTGACAAGCCCAATGAACGCAGTTCGCACACAAGCATAACGCTGCGTGGCGGGGGAGTCATTTTCTATTTCGGGGCTTTGGCCTATTTCCTGACGAGTGGATTTGAATACCCCTGGTTCATGATTGCCTTGACACTGGTGACGTTCATCAGTTTTGTGGATGATGTACGTTCCACTTCCCAAAAGGTGCGGTTGCTGTTCCATTTCTCGGCTATGGGATTGATGTTCTGGCAGTGGGGATTGTTCTCCTTGTCATGGTGGTGGATAATAATCGCTTTGATAGTCTGCACGGGCATCATCAATGCTTACAACTTTATGGATGGCATCAATGGGATAACCGGAGGCTACTCGCTGGTGATACTGGCTGCACTGGCTTATGTAAATAGGGAAGTGGTGTCTTTTGTAGAGGAGGGGTTTATCTATACGGTGATTTGTTCGGTCCTTGTCTTCTGCTTCTTCAATTTTCGCAAGAAAGCCAAGTGCTTTGCCGGTGATGTGGGTTCTGTGAGCATTGCCTTTATCCTGCTTTTCCTGATAGGCAGGCTCGTCATCCGGACCGGTGATTTCAGTTGGATTGTCTTGTTGTCCGTTTATGGTGTGGATAGTGTGCTGACTATCGTTCATCGCCTGATGCTTCATGAGAATATCGGCTTGCCGCATCGCAAACATCTGTATCAGATTATGGCGAATGAGCTGAAGATTCCTCATGTAATAGTCTCTTCGACGTATATGGCAGTACAGGCAGTCATCGTCGTAGGATATATATTGTGCCGGGATTCCGGCTACTGGTATCTGCTATGTACCGTCCTCTTGTTAAGTCTTATTTATATCTGTTTCATGAAGAGGTATTTCAGATTGCATCAATATTAGGAGAAAAAAGCTTGTTTTTTTGCGCTTTTTATGGTAATATGGTTATATTTGCATATAAATGTAAGAAGCATCGATGAAACGTCCGTATATCATATCGTTAATTAGAGAAGCGTTACATCGCTCTTCGCCGGATATGAAGGTTATCCTTTATGGTAGTGAAGCGCGTGGTGATGCTCGTGCTGATAGTGATATTGATTTATTGTTGTTAGTGGATAAGGATGTTATTACGTTGGATGATAAAATGAATTTGACCGCTCCTTTGTATGATATCGAACTGGAGACGGGGGTTCAAATCAATCCTTTTATAGAGACAGTTCGTGAATGGGGTAAACGTCTGACCCCTTTCTATGAGAATGTAATGAAGGAGGGAATTTTGTTATGACTTCGGAACAGCGATTTGACATAGTTCTCTATAGAATAAAATCTGCTAAGACTTTATTAGTTGAAATAGAAGACCATATTGAACGGGGGTATTACAATACGGCGATAAACCGTATGTATTACGCTTGCTTTTATGCGGTCAGTGCTCTGTTGCTTCATGCAGAGATAGATGGGGTGAAGTCTCATGAAGGAGTGCGACAAATGTTTGGCAAGCAATTTATAAATGATTTTCAGGAAACAGCTTGATAGGAGTTGTTTTCTTTGTTTATATGATATTTATCAGTTCCCTTATTGGAAAAAACTCTTATCTTTGCGCGCGAATTAATAAATATCTTATACCAAAATGAATACACAGACTACTTATCTTGCCTCGAAACCGCATTATGAAATCCTGGACGGACTGCGCGGGGTAGCGGCTTTGATGGTAATTGCATTCCATCTCTTTGAGGCACACTCCGGTGGTAGCCATCTTACACAACTTATCAATCACGGTTATCTGGCGGTAGATTTCTTTTTTATGCTTTCGGGTTTTGTAATCGGTTATGCATACGATGACCGATGGGGCAAAATGTCCGTGGGAACTTTCTTCAAACGACGCATCATACGTCTGCATCCGATGGTGATTATGGGTAGCCTTGTGGGAGCGGCTTTCTTCTTCTTCCAGGAGTCGCCTTGCTTTCCGTTTATCGAGAATACTTCGGTAGGCACCATGCTGCTGGTGATGCTGCTGGGCTGTACGCTGCTTCCCCTGCCGCTGAAGTTCGACATTCGCGGATGGACAGAGATGCATCCGCTGAACGGACCGGCATGGTCATTGTATTATGAGTATATCGGTAATATCTTGTATGCATTGTTTGTACGCAAGTTCAACAAGGTGGCTCTGTCTATCCTTGTCATTGTGGCCGGCTGTTTTACGGTATATCGCTGTCTGACGGCGCCGGCCGGTGATATTGTCGGTGGTTGGGCACTGAACTGGGAGCAGCAGTATGTGGGAATGGTCCGCCTGATGTATCCGTTCTTTGGCGGGTTGCTTCTGTCTCGCCTCGGCTGGCTGATACGTGTGCGGAAGCGTGTGTTCTGGTGGTGCAGCCTGATGATTGTAGTTGTGCTGTCCATTCCCCGTATCGGAGGTGAAGACGGCTATTGGATGAACGGGCTTTATGAGGCGTTCTGTATCATCTGTATTTTCCCGGTCATTGTTTCTATGGGAGCTGGAGGGAAGGTAACCGGTAAGCACTCTACGTATCTGCAAGTTCCTGGGGGATATATCTTATCCTATATACATCACTCATTATCCGCTGGTATACACTTATACCGCCTGGGCTTTCAACAACAAGGCGACGATTGCGGAAGGCATTCCTTATATGATACTGACCTTTGTCGGTTCGGTGCTCCTGGCTTATGCCTGCTTGAAGCTCTATGATGAACCGGTGCGCAAGTGGCTTACAGACCGTTTCCTGAAAGGGAAGAAGAAATAGTTCCGTATGGCTATGGATATAAAAAATCTCCCGTTGCATTATCTTGTGCAGCGGGAGATTTTCTTTTAATGGCCGGGCGTTATTTTACGTCGATGAATTTCTTGGCCTTTTCTTTTTCTGCTTCCGTAAACTTTGGCAATGTAATGTTCAACACACCGTTTTCTACATGGGCACCAATCTTTTCTTTATCGACATCGTCCGGAAGAATCATGGTTTGCTGGAACTTGGTGTATGAGAATTCGCGACGCAAGTAACGGCCTTCCTTCTTTTCGTCCTTGTTGTTCTCTTCCTTGCTTTCTGTTTTCTTTTCCATGCTGATGACCAGATTGTTTTCTTCATCGATGTGAACGTTGAAGTCTTCTTTTGTCATACCGGGAGCAGCCAATTCAACTTTGTACTCTTTTTCTGTTTCGAATACGTTGATGGCAGGGGCGGTGGCATTTGCTTTTACCATCCAATCATTGTCAAAGAAATCATTAAAAATACTCGGTAACCAATTTTGGTTTCTTCTTACAGGCATCATAGTTATAGTCTCCTATTGTTTAAGTTAAACATGCTATTTAGTTTTGAACTCCGGTTCTTTGTCTTCGGGTGTCTGCCTTTTAGGTTTTTTACCGTCCGTTTCTTGAACCGTCGTTCGCTAACTATATTGCAAACCTTATGCCAACCGGTTTTTACTGACTTTATTGACTATTTGTCATTGAAAGACTGACTTATTTGCCTATTTAATGCCATTTTGCTATCTTATTTATTTAATTTTGATAGATTTTCAGACTAATTTAAAACGCATTCTCCAACGCTTTGCTTCTTCGTCCCAATCGTGGCTGATGATTTTGAAGGTTCCGATTTCTGATGTGTTTTCTACATGTACTCCAATGCAGAGACATTCGTCGTAATCGCCTACTTTCACGACACGTACCGTTTCCGAAGCATCATCGGGCAGGCGTTCCAAGTCGAAGCGTCCTTGAGCTTCCTCTTGCGTAATGAATTCTGTTGTGACGGGCAGATGTCGGGCGATTACCTCGTTTACGGCCTCTTCCAGCTTCTTTATTTCTTCTTCCGTGGGGCAGGCGGCAAGACGATAGTCCAGCTTGCTCTTCTTCCGTTCTATGTGTGCTGATATGGAGCGGCCGCAACCGAATAACCTTATCATGGTCTGGTTGATGATGTGCTCCGTTGTATGCATAGGAGGGTACTCCTGCTTGTTGTGGTCATTGAGATGAGGTTGTTGTTCCATGTATAATTTCAATAGTTGATATATATTTGATATTTTATTGTTTGAGGTTGGCTAGCACTTCTTCTTTCAGGATGCTGTATATATGTATATCTGTATATTCTCCAGAAGCCAGCAGTTCTCCGCAGCGTTCTGTTCCCTCATGGATGAAACCGAGGCGAACCGGTACCGCGTTACTGGCTGCATTGCCCACGGCACAGCGAATTTGTATCCGCTTTATCTCTTTTTCTTGTACGGCCCACAGACACAGCTTGCGGACACTTTCAGTAATGATGCCCCGGTGCTGGTATTCCGGCAGTAGCCAATAGCCGAGTTCTGTACGGTGGTTGTCGAAATCGGAGAAATGGAAACCTATCAGTCCGCAGATTTCATGCTGCTGGTTCCAAATACCGAATATCGGTTCATTTCGTTCGGCAGGAGCAGATAGTACCTGACGTAAAAAAGCTTCTTCATCAGCTGTTGTGCGCATATTATCCACAAATGGCAGCCATGTTCTTAAGTAATCCCGGTGTGTGTCGATGGCATGGTAGATGGCTGCGGCATCTTCTATTCTGATTTCCTGCAGATAAATGTCCGGAAGGATGGGGAAGGAAATGGGAGAGGGGAGGATATGTACGTCTCCTGATTGGGAAAGCTGTATCCTTTCCTTGATTTTTCCCCAGGCATGTGTATCGAACAGACAGCTTTCACGCATGGTGTGATACATCTCCTTGAACCGGGACATGGGGATAGTGAAGCTCAATAAGTCCGCTTCGAAGTATGGGCGGACGGAGGGGTCGAAGAATCCCAGGAAAGTGCGTTTCCCTTGTTTCCGGTTTTCAATGATGGTTTGGGTAATGACGGAGCAACAGCCGGAGCCGAATGGGGCTGCCACGGCATCCAATGCGTTGTTGTCGAAGAAGGTCCATGTCGCCAGTCCGGATAGAATGTCGGGAGTTGGCAGGAACAGCACGCCTTCCACCTCGTCAAAGGAAGGTAGCTTGTCTATGCGGGCAAAATGCAGATAGGCTTTGTCTGCTCTGGGAATCTGTAGCTCATTGACAAAATCTACCACCATTTCGGGAGTCTTCTTGTATTTCTCTTTCAAGGAGACAAAACCCGGGACGCGCTCGGGCATTTCTGTAAATCCGGTATAGAACTTGCCTCCTCCGCAGGTGATTGTTTCGTTGCTGAGACTGACGGTTTTGCCGTCTCTGACTTGTTTCATGCATTTGAAGAGACAACCGGTTACTTTCTCTGTAGATGCCTCCATTCGGTCTGAATACCAAAAGGCGATGGGGAGTTCGGCGTGTTGGCCGAAAGCTTCCTGATAATTGGCAATAAATGTGTGTATATCCATGATGCTCGGATGATATTGTTTTTCAACTTCCTGTGCAAATATAGCAGAAATAGTAATATCTTAGTCTTTTACGCAGAGGTACGGGCATAAAAAAAGGAGTACCGCTGTACTCCAACCTTTGTTAACCTTAAATCTAATACTATGAAAAACACATTGCAAAGATACGGACTTCTGATAAATCTGCAAATTATCCCACTAAAAAAGTATGTTTTATAACACTTATTAGCCATTTGTACCTTTGTTTCTATTTTTGTTAACAAAAGGATGCGAACGTGTCAAAAGCACATGAAGACTTTTATAAAGAAGGTTTTGACGCATTCCCCTTACCCTTTTACTTCCTGATACATAAATCTTTTAATGCTCTTCTTGGCCGTTTTCTCGAACTCCTCGAAGTGTATCTTGACTTTTGTTATCTGGCAGTAGGCTGGTAATTGCAGATTCAATTCATTCCGATTGTCCTCCATAAACTTTTCGATGTCCGATTGTTCCATACCGTGGGCGAATGCATCGTCAAAATCCGGATAGATAAGAGCCACGAGCTTGTCGTTCTGCAATACGATCAGTGATTCGGACACATAGGGCATGTTGTTCAGTTTGCTTTCAATCTCTTCGGGATAGATGTTCTGGCCACTGGCTGTGAGCAACATGTTCTTGCTGCGTCCGCGGACTGTGACATATCCTTCGGCATCCGTCGTTGCAAGGTCGCCGGTGTGCAGCCAGCCGTTTACATCGATGATTTGGGAAGTTGCTTCGGCATTTTTGTAATAGCCCAGCATCAGATTGGCACCTTTACAGATTATTTCTCCTGCCACGTTCTGAGGGTCGGGAGAGTCTATCTTTACTTCCATGCGGGTGGTTGCCTTGCCACAAGAGGCCAGTTTCAATGTTTCCCAGCGGCTGGAACAAATGATGGGGCCGCATTCCGTCATTCCGTATGCAATGGTATAGGGGAAACCTATCTGCTTCAGGAAGCGTTCCACTTCGGCATTGAACGGTGCTCCTCCGATGATTATTTCATCGAAATTACTGCCGAATACTTCCATTGCCTTTTTGCGCATGTCAGCCTTGATTTTGTCGTTGACGATGGGCATCCGCAACAGCAGCTTGCCTATTTTATTGTCTATCCGGGGCAGGATATCCTTCTTGATAATCTTTTCTACGATAAGCGGTACACACGAAATGACCCGTGGCCTGATTTCGGAGAATGACTGTGCAATAATCTTGGGAGACGGCATACGGGTAAGGAAATACAGATGGGCGCCTGCGGAAAAACCGTATAGAAAATCGTACACCATGCCAAAGACATGTCCCAGAGGCAACATGGATACAATATGGTCGCCCGGACGTACGGGAAGCATCTCGTGGCAATATGCAACATTGGACCAAAGGCTGCGATAGGGGAGCATGACCCCTTTGGAATATCCCGTCGTGCCCGAAGTATAGTTGATGACAGCCAGTTCTTCGGGTGACTGCTCCTTGCGGTAACTGATATGCTCGGGGCGGAAATTCTTGGGGAAACGTGTGCCATAGAGGACGTTGCGATGTTCGAAAGCCTCCATCAGCTGCTCGTTGCGGCAAACCACCGGAGTGAAGTCCGTCAGCAGTACGATACCCATCAGCAGGGGCATTGCCTCTTCATTGAGGTTTTCCCATGCCCGGTCGCCGACAAACAGCAGCTTGGCTTCGGAATGGTTGACGATGTTGTGGATATTGTCGGCCTTGAACTCATGCAGAATGGGAACGATGACAGCTCCATAGGTAACCGTAGCCAGAAAAGTGACTGCCCAATGTGCACTGTTGCGTCCGCAAACGGCAATCTTGTCACCGGGCCTGATGCCGGCACTTTCCAATACGATATGGAATTTGGCTATTTTCCGTGCTACATCTTTGTATTGCAGTGTAATTCCTTTGTAGTCTGTCAGGGCGTTGCGATCCCAGTTTTTAATAATGCTTTGTTCTATATAATCGATGAACCCTTGTTTTTGTTCCATTCGTCTGTTGCACACTTTAGTTAAAACTGCGCAAAGATAGGTCTTATAGTGATGCAAAGCAAATAGTTTCCGCTTTTTCTTAACCGTTTTTAATGTGCCTGTTTGGGGGACGTAAAGTAGAGGTTTATGAGCGTAAAGTGCAGGTTTACGGGTGCCAAAGCAGCACTTTATTCTTTGGTGTTTTCCGAAATAAGCAGCAGTTTGTCGCCCACATGCAGTTTCAGTGTTCCGTTCGGGATGAGGTACTCATCGCCACGTTTTACAATCATCACCAGTGTGCCTTTGGGCAGGTTCATGTCTTTCAGGGTGTCTGCCCGGTCCAGCATTTCTTGTGTAATGGTCATATCGTGCAGGTTGGAGTCAATCTCTTCGGGCAGCTCGACTCCGAAATCATTTCCGGTCTTTTCCAGCGGGGTGGAGAGGCCCAGCAGCCGGGCTGCCCGGGAGACTGTGGTACCTTGGATGACCAGTGAGACGATGGTTATAAAGAATACGATGTTGAAGATGACATGGGCGCCGGACACTCCTTCTACTACGGGATAGGTGGCAAAGATAATGGGTACTGCGCCACGTAATCCTACCCACGATACGAATAGCCGTGACTTGAGGGTGATTCTCTTGCCAAAAGGCAGCAGGCAGAGAAAAACGCTGAGAGGACGTCCCACAATAATCATGAATACGCCGATGAGCAATGCCACCACTGCAACTTCCAGCATTTCGTGGGGGTTGACAAGCAGACCGAGGCAGAGGAACATGATGATTTGGAAAAGCCAGGTCAGTCCGTCCATAAAGGTGTAAATCTCTTTCCGGTGCATGATTTTGTTGTTGCCCACCATCATTCCGGCGATATACACGGCCAGATAACCGTTGCCTTTCAGCAGGTCGGTGATGGAGAAGGTGAAGAATACAAAAGACAGCAACAGGATAGGGTAGAGTGCCTGGTTGTCTATATTCAGCCGGTTCAGCATAAGGATGGCCAGCTTTCCGAGGAAATAACCGGTTGCGGCACCGACAATGAACTGTATGGCAAACGAACCCAATATCTGTGGAACTCCCATTCCGGAGGACTGGATGAATTGAATCAGCACGATTGTCAGCATATATGCCATCGGGTCGTTACTACCGCTTTCCAGCTCCAGCATGGGGCGCAGATTATGCTTCAGGTTCATTTTTTGTGAACGCAGAATGGCGAATACAGAAGCCGAGTCGGTGGACGACATGGTAGAAGCCAGCAGCAGGGAGGTAATCAGCGGCAGATGGATGTTGGTCCAGCTCATGCCGGACAGCCACCAGATGAACAGTCCGGTAAAGAGGGCCGTGAGCAGCACTCCTGCAGTCGACAAAACAATGCCGGGGGTAAGGATGGGCTTTATCTCCGTAAACTTGGTGTCCATGCCGCCGGAGAACAGAATGATGCTGAGTGCAACCATGCCGATGAATTGTGCCTCTTTGGCATTATGGAACTGCAATCCCAGTCCGTCACTGCCGAACAGCATGCCGACGACAAGAAAAAGCAATAATGCAGGCACTCCGAAACGGTAGCCGGTCTTGCCGACAATGATGCTGACGAAAAGTAATATGGAACCTATAAGTAGTATGTTTCCTGCTGTAAATATCATAAATTCTATGCTATATGGTTTGAAATGTGATGTTTCTTATGCCTGATAGTACAAAGATATGCAATGTGGCTAACAAATACAAATCTAAAATAGTTCAATTGAACTTTAAAATAAATGTGGTTTCTTTACCAGGCAATAAGGACAGATTTCCGCCGGACAGCCTCATGATTTGCCGGGAAATGCTTAATCCAATACCGCTGCCGCCCTCTTTGGTCGTAAAGAAGGGGATAAATATGTGTTCGGCAATGTCATTGGGAATGGCAGGTCCGTTGTTGGAAATTTCTATCAGTATGGCTTCCGCTTCATTGCAGTAGGCACGTATGTTGATATGTCCTTCTTTATCTGTATTTTTATCCGATTCGATGGCTTGTATGGCATTTTTCAGTAAGTTGATGACCACTTGTGATACCAGGTTCTCGTCGGCATACAGGATAAGGTCGCTTGGCGCGATGTCCGTATGAAAGGTGACCCGGACATCGGGGTGCTGGTGACGGGCGAGTTCGACCATCCGCTCGATAAAGCTTTTTACGTAGAACAAGGATGGTTCGGGGGTGGGAATACGGGTGAATTTCCGGTATGATTCCACAAAGGAGAGCAGACCCTTGCCCGTACTGCTGATAGTCTGCAGGCCGTTCTTGATTTCTTCTTTGGAGGCTTGTGCCTCGGTCAGTCCCAGCAGTGTATCGCTCAGGGAGGTTATGGGAGTGACGGCGTTCATTATTTCGTGTGTCAGTACGCGGGTAAGCCTGATCCAGGAATCTATTTCCTTTTCATCCAGCTCGTTGTTGATGTCGTTCAAGGCGAGGATGCGCAGATGTTCTTTACGGACTGTGATGTCGCTGACGCGGACAGACATGTTTACAGTGCCCCGCTCGTTGGTGAAAGGCATTTGCAGTTTGTCTCCCGGGCGGCAATTGGCAAGAAGGGACGAAAGACGCGGGTCTACGCGGTTCAGCTGGCTGACGTGGGTAAAGACATTGAGGCCCAGCAGGCGGAGGGCTTCGCTGTTTTTCTGATATACGGCACCATTGTCGTTCAAGACAAGGATACCGGTATTCACGCAGTCCAGGATGAGTTCGTAGTACTTTTCTTGCTGGGCTGTTTCACTTTTCACATTATAAAGTATATGGGCAACCCGGTTCAAGGCACGGTTCACGAGTCGTGCGTCGGCAGTGTTTTCCGTTTCGGAGAAGTGAATGGCATTGTCGTTGTTTTCGATGGCGTCGAGCATGAAAAGCACCTTCCGCACGTGATGGCGGTATAGCTTCTGCTGCCAGTACAAGGCTATGGGAAGCAGCGCGGTACAGAGGGCGCCCCAAAACATGTCGACGGTCCACAGCACCCCTGCAAGGAGCGCTACTGCCAGACTGACGGCAACGCGGAACGGATAATTAAAGGCCATACTTCTTCATTTTGTTGTACAACGTCTGGCGGGTGATACCCAGCTGTGCGGCGACGGCAGAGAGATTTCCGCTACATTTGTCGAGTGTCTTCCGTATCATCTGCATTTCCATTTCTTCGAGCGTGGATGCGGCTGCTTCGGGAGTGCCGGTTCGCCGTGCCAACTGGAACAATTCTGCGGGAAGGGTTTCGTTGTCACAGATGATAATGGCTTTTTCGATGGCATGCTCCAGTTCGCGGATATTGCCGTACCAGGGGTGGAGCGTAAGTTTCTCGCAGGCACCGTCCGTCAGGCGGACGGGGAGCTTGCCGTATTGCTTGCAGAAGCGGGCGATGAAAAGCTCTGCAAGGGGGATGATGTCTTCGGGCCGCTCGCGCAGCGAGGGTATCTCGAGGTGTATCGTGTTGATGCGGTAGAGCAAGTCCTCGCGGAATTCGCCTTTTGCCACCATATCGGGCAGATTGCGGTTTGTAGCGCAAATCAGCCGTATGTCTACGGGAATGGGAGTGTTGCTGCCTACACGGACAATGCTGCGGCGTTGGATGGCGGTCAGCAGTTTGGCTTGCAGATGGTAGGGGAGATTGCCTATTTCATCGAGAAAGAGGGTGCTGCGGCTGGCTGCTTCGAACTTGCCGGCACGGTCGGCATGGGCATCGGTGAAAGAGCCTTTCACGTGGCCGAACAGTTCGCTTTCGAAAAGGCTTTCGGTGACTGCACCCATATCCACACTTACCATGTCCTGCCGGTTGCGCGGTGAAAGGGAGTGAATTTCGCGTGCCAGCATCTCTTTACCGGTACCGTTCTCGCCCGTAATAAGGATATTGGCATCGGTAGAGGCCACTTTTTCCACCAAAAGGCGGAGCTGCTGCATGGCGGGACTGTTTCCCCAATACATGTTGCGGGTATCTGAAGGCGTTTTGCTGCTTTCTGCCGTACGCCTGGCATTTGGGCCGTTGGCCGGAGATTTTGTTTCAGAAGCCGATACGGCATTCAGCAAGGTTTCCACCAGTTTCCGGTTGTTCCAGGGTTTCACGACGAAGTCTGTGGCTCCTTCCTTGATTCCCCGTACGGCAAGGTCGATGTCGGCATAAGCGGTGAACAGCACTACGGGCAGGGCGGGACATTGCTTTTTTATTTCATGGAGCCAGTATAGTCCCTCGTTGCCGGTATTGATGCCCGAGGTGAAGTTCATGTCAAGAAGAACCACTTGCCATGACTTTTCCCGCAATACGCTGGGCAGGGTTACGGGAGAGGGAAGTGTGATTATCCCTTCAAAATATGGCTTCAACAAAAGCTGCAAGGCGGTAAGTACGCCTCGGTTATCATCGACAATCAGGATGTTTCCGTTTTTTTTTGCCATAAACTATTTCTGTTTTCTGCAGGCAAAGTTAATGATTTATCTGCATTATATTCGGTAAATCTCTCAGTTTTCCAAGTATTAAAATTCTCCTTCTCATTTAGCAAATCTTCACGCCGCTTTATTTTATATTTTTGCTTACTAAGAATAGGTTTGCAGCAACTTCAGTAAGAGTTCATGGCGGTACTGAAAAAAGAACTTATAGCAGTTGCAGTTTGATGCCAAACGACAAACTCAGATAATCCTTGGGTTTCAGATACTTGTTGGTGAAGGCGCTGACTACATATAGGTCACATGTACTTATTTCATAGAAGAAAGTGATTTCCTTGGCCGTGAACCGTCGTTGCGGGTCGATGTCGTAAGTGATGCGCTGTCCTAAGAATACATGGATGCGTACCTTGGAGGAGAAACCATAATATCCTTTAGGGTAGCGTTCCGGCTCATTGACCCAGAACTCATCGCCGAATACCGTGTTCAGATACATGCCGCAAGCCAGCGGTTCTACAGAAAAACGGCTTTGTTTTATTTGCAGGCTCCAGGAAGGTAGTTCTGCTTGACGGTGAATGTCAGCTTGGTACGTTTGGAGTCATATTTGGGCAATACTCCGAAGAATACGTCTGTTTCCCATTGGTTTCTTCTGCCGTAATCCCATCCGGTACCGAATGACAGCAACCCCATATTGCCGGCAAACTGAATTTTGGTGTGTGTCGGAATCAGGGCCTCCCAATGCCTGCGGTAGCGGTGTACGCGGCGGTCATAACGGTTCTCCCTAGTCTGGCTTTCAATGACGGCATCCGGTTGCGGGTCCATCCATACAGTATCGTGTTCTATGATGAAGATGGTATCTCTCTCTTGTGAAAAAGCAGAAAAAGAGCATACCGACAAGAAGACGGCGGCGCATGCCAGGCGATTAATAATATACCACTTCGCGTTCATATCCGTCGGGGGTTATGGTGAATATATAGTAATTGCGGTTCTTCATGCAGTCGCTCATGTAATACATTATCCCATCTTCAAAGAGGTCTTCCTCGAAGCGATGGTGTTCGTGGGCGGCTGTACAGAACTGCAGTCCGGGAAATTCCTTGATGTAACGCTGGAATACGTGTGCCACGTTATTGTTGAACTCGTAGCAGAACGGGCGTATATGCATGGACACAACGGTTTTATCGAATTCCTCTTCACGGTCGTGTATCTGTGCGGCAAGAAATTCGAAGTCGGGAATGGGGCGGGAGTAGTCGAATTCGATGGCGTTGGTATTCAGGCAGACAAATTTTATCCGTCCTGCAATGAAGGAGAAATTGGGGTCTCCGAATATTGCGCGATAAGTCTCTTCGCCCGTGCCCAGGCAGTCGTGGTTGCCGAGAAGTACCACATAGGGTATCTTGAGCTTGTTCATAATGTCCCGTTGCCAGAGGAACTCGTCTGTTACGCCGAAGTCACTGACGTCTCCGTCATGAATGACGAAATCTATGTCGTCCCGCTTGTTGAGGTGGCTTACAAAGTCGGTAGTCTCGTCATACCAGCGCTGGGAGTCACCCATTGTCACGAACCGGATTGTTGTCTTGTTCTGGCAATTCTGCTCTATTTGGGCAATGTTGTGGGCATTGACATCGGTTTCACCGCTGATGTGCACATCGTAAGGATGATAATCTATCATGTCGCAGCCGGCCATGAGCAGGCATAGGAATGAAGGATATAAGAGTTTGAGGAATTTCATGAGCAGGTGCTTCATTTTACGTTTATACTCTATCTTTAGAAAACTGCGGGCAAAGGTAAAGTTTTCATTCTTATGGATTCTTTTCTAATTTTCCTTTTTTTTGTTCTATGAGGCTGAACCGAGATTCGGCCTCTGTCTAAATTTTAGACGGGAGTGTCTAAATTTAGACACCTTTGTCTTCTTCTGAAATGCGATATGCGCTGATAATCAGGCTTGTGTGTTCTTTGGCACGCTTTCTGCAATATGAAAAGCAAGAAAATATATCTAATAAACGATAAACGGAATGAAACAAATCTATTATGTAATTCAGACTTTGCTGCGCGGGCGCGGTTCGAATATCATCAAGGTCATTTCTTTGGGATTGGGATTGACGATGAGTATTCTGCTTTTCTCCCGTGTGGCATATGAACAGAGTTTTGATACTTGCTTCAAGGATTATGACAACCTTTATCAAGTGTGGTCGGTGTTCACCACCAATGGTGAGCGGCACAAGCCGCAGGAACAGAATAGCGGTCCCGTGGCAGGAGCCATCCTTGAGAACTTCCCCAAGGAGGTGGAGGCTGCTTGCAGCGTAGGCTGGTGGCCGGCATCGAAGCCGCTCTACAACGGTAATGTGCGTTTCAACGACTCGAAGGTGGTGGCCGATTCGCTCTTCTTCCGCACCATGGGCATCGGGGTGCTGAGCGGTGACCCGGAGCGCGACCTCGTGCAGCCCGACGTCATCTTCTTGAGCGAACGTTTTGCAAAGAAGATTTTCGGCGACGAAAATCCCATCGGAAAGCAACTCAGCTACGACCACCAACTGGCCTTGACCGTGAAGGGGACGTATGCCACCATCCCCGAGAATGCCACGATGCATCCCGAGGGAGTGATTTCTATGCCCACGGCATGGAGCCGCGGCTGGGGAAACTATTCGTGGAGCGGTGGAGACAGCTGGACGGAGTACATCCGCTTCCGTCCGGGAGCCGACTGTTCGGTAGTGAACAAGCGCATCGACGCGATGATTGAAAAGTATCGCCCGGCAGAGGACAAGAAGACATTCGGCTACACCGCCTTTGTACAGCCCATCCGCGATACTTACCGCGACAACGAGGACGTGCGCCGCATGACGGGCATCATGAGCATCCTCGGCTTTGCCATCCTCTTCATTGCCACGCTGAACTATGTGCTTATCTCCATCTCCTCGCTGGCACATCGCGCCAAGGCGGTGGGTGTACATAAGTGCAGCGGTGCAGGTGGGGGCACCGTGTTCGGGATGTTCCTGCTGGAGACGGGAATCATCATCTTTTGCTCCTTGCTGCTGATGGCGGTGTTGCTGCTCAATTTCCGCGATTTTGTGGAAGACACCACTGCGGCGAAGCTTTCCATGCTATTTGCGCCGGAACGCATCTGGGTGCCGGTATCGGTAGTGGCAGTGCTGTTCGTGGTGGGCGGCATGCTGCCGGGGCGGCTCTTTGCAAGCATTCCCGTGTCGCAGGTGTTCCACCGCTACACTGAGAGCAAAAAGGGGTGGAAGCGGCCGTTGCTCTCCATCCAGTTTGCGGGTGTGGCGTTCATCTGCGGATTGATGTGCGTGGTGATGATGCAATATCGCTATGTGCTGGACAAGGATATGGGCTATAATCCCAAGAACTTGGCGGTGGGCGAGCTTTACATGGACGACGAGGCTTCGCGCGATGCGGCCTACCGTTTCTTCAAGGGTTTGCCATACGTGGAGGAGGTGAGCAGTGCCAACGCTACGCCTATCTACGGTTACAGCGGGAACTTTGTCTATGACGATGCCGGCAATTCGCTCTTTTCCACCCGCTTCTCCTATTATATGCTTGAAAATTATCCGGTGCTGATGGGCATGACCTTCAAGGCAGGACGCATGGCGCACGAGAAGCATGAAGCCATCGTGAACGAGACCTTTGCCGAAAGGATGCACTGGGGCGACGACGTGATAGGGCGCAGCGTCAATATGGGCGAGGGCGAAATATACAAGGTGGCAGGCCTGCTGAAGGATTTCCAGATGGAAACTTTCACTAACGGGAAGAGGCCTTTCATGGCTGTACCCAACAAGGCTTTCTATGGCACGGTACACATCCGGCTGAAAGAGCCTTTTGCCGACAATCTCCGGAAGCTGAACCACGAGGCAAAAGAGGCGTTCCCCGACAAGACGGTGGACTTTGAGGGCTATGAACAGGTGATTGTGGAACAGTACAACAGTGTCCGCGTGTTTCGTAACGCCACGTTGCTTGCAGCCGTCACCATGTTCTTCGTCATGCTGATGGGGCTGATAGGCTATACCGCCGACGAAGTACGCCGCCGCAGCAAGGAGATTGCCATCCGCAAGGTGAACGGCGCAGAAGCGGGCATGATACTGGAACTGCTGTCGCGCGATGTGTTCTATGTGGCAGCCCCGGCGGTGCTTGTCGGCATTGTTGCCTCGTGGTATGTCAACGGCATCTGGATGAACCAGTTCGCAGAAAAGGTTTCGTCCGGCTGGGCGGTGTATGTGCTGCTTGCTCTGGCAAACCTGGCGGTTATCATCGGCTGCGTGCTGTGGAAGTCGTGGCGCATTGCCAACGAGAACCCGGTGAAGAGCATCAAGAGCGAATAACGAAGTTCACCACGGAGGACACAGAGGCGCACAGAGTTTTTAATATATCTTCTGTGTAAATCCGTGTAGCACGAAAAGACTCTGTGCGCCTCTGTGTTCTTTGTGGTGACTCCACTCATACAGAATCAATAATTAAAAAATAAGAATATCATGATTGAAATTAACAACATCAGCAAAGTATTCCGTACTTCGGAAGTAGAGACAGTAGCATTGAATCACGTAAACCTCGATGTAAAGGAGGGAGAGTTTGTAGCCATTATGGGTCCGTCCGGTTGCGGCAAGTCCACCTTGCTGAATATCCTGGGGCTGCTGGACAATCCTACGGAGGGCAGTTACAAGCTGCTTGGCCAGGAAGTGGCGGACCTGAAAGAAAAGGAACGTACACGTGTACGTAAGGGGAAACTGGGATTCGTGTTCCAGAGCTTCAACTTGATAGACGAACTGAACGTCTACGAGAATGTGGAACTTCCCCTTACGTATCTTGGCGTAAAGGCGGGTGAACGCAAGCGTATGGTAGAGGATATACTGAAACGGATGAACATCAGCCACCGTGCCAAGCACTTCCCGCAACAGCTTTCCGGCGGTCAGCAGCAACGTGTGGCCATTGCCCGTGCGGTAGTAACCAATCCCAAGCTGATACTCGCCGATGAGCCTACCGGTAACTTGGACTCCAAGAACGGAGCCGAGGTGATGAGCCTGCTGACGGAACTGAATAAAGAGGTACTACGATTATTATGGTGACCCACAGCCAGCACGATGCCTCGTTTGCACACCGCACCGTACATCTCTTCGACGGTAGTGTGGTGGCAAGTGTGGCAGCGCAGGACTTGTAACGGAATTTTAAAACAACTTCCATGAGACAACTATATTACACTCTCCAGACATTGATACGAGGAAAAGGCTCCAACTTCATCAAGATTGTTTCCCTGGGACTGGGGTTGGCAGTCAGTATCCTCATTTTTTCCCGTCAGGCATTCGAGCTCAATTATGATACCTGCTACAAGGACCATGAACGTTTGTGTCTTGTCAAGACAGTATGGTATTACAACAACGAGTATCATACTTCGCACATAACTCTTGGACCGGTGGCTGGTACCATTGCCGAAAACCTGCCTGACGAGGTGGAGAGTGTTACCGTCACCCAGCAATGGTGGAGCAATTCGGCTTGGTTTGCCAATGAACGCCGTTTCCAGACCAATGCCATGACGGCCGATTCCTGTTTCTTTGCCACTATGGGCATTGATGTTGTCAGTGGAGACCCTCGCGAGCTGAATAATCCGGAGGTGGTCTTCATCAGCAGGGAGCTGGCCGGCAGCATGTTTGCCGATAAAAATCCCATCGGGCAGACGGTGGTCTATAACAAGCAGATGCCAATGACCGTGAAGGGCATTTTTGAGGATTTTCCCGAAAACTCCAGTTTCTATGGAAGTGGTGTCGTGATGTCTTTGGCCACCTCCTTCAAGCATCATTGGGGATACTGGGGATGGGGAGGTGGAGATGGCTATATGTCCTTTGTCCGTCTGCGCCCGGGAGTGCAACTGGACGATGTGAACACCCGAATAGAGAAACTTGCCGAGCAGGTGCGCAAGAGCGATGATGTGTTTATCAGTCTGGTTCCGATAAAGGACTACCGTATGGAATTTGGTATCAGTACCATGCGTATGGTATGGATTCTGTTGACGCTGGGAACCGCCATACTTTTTATTGTGGCGATGAATTATGTGCTTATTTCCATCTCAGCCATGAACCGTCGTGCCAAAGCCATAGGCGTACATAAATGTAGTGGGGCAAATACGGGAACTATTTTCGGTATGTTCTTATGGGAGACCGGAGTCATCATGCTTTCTTCCTTGCTGCTTGTAGCGCTGCTTCTATTTAATTTCCGTGAGCCGTTGGAAGACATGCTCGACGTTAGTCTTGCCGGTCTTTTCTCTTGGGAAAACATTTGGGCACCGCTTTCAGTGATAGTCATTTTGTTTATGATAGGCGGCATGTTGCCTGGGCAGCTTTTTGCCCGCATTCCGGTGACGCAGGTTTTCCGCCGGTACACCGAAGGCAAGAAAGGCTGGAAACGTCCGCTCTTGTTTGTGCAGTTTGCCGGTACCTCCTTTATTTTCGGCTTGTTGGGGCTGGTGCTTATGCAGAGCCATTACATCACCCATAAAGAACGTGGATTCGATTACCACCGGGTGGCTTATGCTTCGGGCGTATCCTTTGACTCGGATGAGGAAAGCGATGTCAATCGTAGTGTGATGCTTTCTTTGCCTTATGTGGAAGATGGAGCTTGTAGCGGTAATCTTCTTACAGACGGATTGAGCGGAGAAGGGGTTACGACTGATAACGGGCAGTGGATGAGCATGCGCTGGGTGGAATTTGGCAAGGACTATGCCCTGTTTATGAAGTTGGAACTTGCGGAAGGCAAGAATATGGATGCCCCTGGGCAGATATTGGTCAATGAAACATTTTTGAAAATGATGCATTGGGAAGATAAACCGATAGGCAGGCAAGTGCGCAACGGCGATCGCATAGCGGGCAATATTGTAGGTGTACTGAAAGACTTTGCCACATCCAATGCCGCTTATGTGGCGGTGCAACCTATGTATGCAACTTATCTTGACCGATTTTCCGGAAACATCCAATTGCGTCTGAAAGAGCCTTTTGACGATAACCTCAAGCGTTTGAACGAAGACATGGAAAAGCTGTTTCCCACCCGTGACATTGTATTTTCCTCGTTCCAAAAGGTCATTGACGACCAGAACAGTACCGTCACGGATTTCCGTAATGCAGCTTTACTGGCTGCCATAACCATCCTTTTTGTTACGTTAATGGGGTTGATTGGCTACATCAATGACGAGATACAACGCCGCAGCAAGGAAATTGCCATCCGTAAAGTGAATGGTGCGGAAGCGTCATCCATTCTCCGGCTTTTCTCGAAGGATATATTCTGGATATCCTTGCCGGCCGTTTTTCTTGGAGGGCTGGGAGCCTGGTATATAGGCGGTGTCTGGATAGAGCAGTTTGTGGAGGGAGTGGATTTTGGTATCTGCGGATTCTTGCTTATTGCATGCATTGTACTATTGCTCATCATCGGTTGTGTAGTATTCAAGGCATGGCGGATTGCCAATGAGAATCCGGTAGACAGTATTAAGAGTGAATAAACTGTAATCATATTTGATTATGGACGACAAGAGTAAATTGAAATGATATTATGAGACAACTATATTATACGATACAAACATTGCTGCGCGGTCGCGGGGGAAATTTCGTCAAACTCTTCTCTCTGACCTTGGGCTTGTTGGTGGGAATTCTTCTTTTTTCTCAGATTGCTTATGAACTTAGTTACGAGAGCTTCTACAAAGAGCCGGAACGGGTGGCGTTGCTGCGTCTGCAAAGCGTGAAGGACGGTGTTCCGTCCGAGGAATATGACAATGGTACTTTTCGTCCGGCTGCTACCGACATTTGGGAGACATTTCCGGATTTGGTGGAATGTGCCAGCCGGTCTGTTGATTTTTGGCAGCCAAGACTGTATGTAAACAATAAGCATCTGGACGATGTGCAAGTTTTGTTTGTCGATACACTTTACTTGCAGACAGTAGGCCTGCAAGTACTGAAAGGAGACCCGCATGACTTGATAAACGGCAACAATGCCTTTCTTTCACAAAGCAAGGCTCATGAATTATTTGGCGATGAGGACCCTATAGGGAAAGAAATTTCGGTGGAGAAAGAGTTTAATGTGACAGTGCGGGGTGTTTACCAGGATGTACCGGGGAATACTATATTGCCGCATAATGTATTACTTTCATTGGAGGCCTTTGAGTGGCGTTACGGTAGAGGAACGTGGAAACAGAACAATATTTATTATATTCTTTTCCGTTTGAAGCATGCGGAGGACGTGTCCACTATGAATCAAGGAATACAGAAAGCTGTGGAGCAGTTTATGGACACTCGTCTGGGAGATACGGAATATCTGGAATTCAGTGTAATGGCATTGCCCAATGTCTATCTCAGTTATCCGGATAATATACGTAGGCTATTGATTCTGGGGGTATTGGGTTTCTCCATTTTCTTTGTTTCCATCATGAATTATGTGCTGGCTGCCATTGCCTCCATGAATCGCCGTGCCAAATCTGTAGGAGTACATAAATGCAGTGGTGCAAGTAGCGGGCATATATTGGGCTTGTTCATGTGGGAAACGGGATTGATTGTTTTGATTTCTGTGGGCTGTTGTGTATTGTTGATGCAACTGTTCAGTGACATTATTCAGGATATGGTTGGTTCCCGTCTGGCCGATGTATTCACTATGGAGAACATGTATGTGCCGGTATCGACGGTGTTGCTGCTTTTTCTGGTGGCAGGTGTCCTTCCGGGATATATGTATGCCCGCATCCCCGTGACACAGGTTTTCCGCCGTTATACGGAAAACAAGCGTTCGTGGAAGCGGGGGCTGCTGTTTGTGCAGTTTGCGGGTATTGCCTTTATACTGGGCATGCTGTTTACTACCGTTTTGCAGTACCGCGATTTGATGAAGCGTAGTGTGGGTTTCCGTACGTCCGGACTTGTCATGGCGGATTTGTCGGGAGATATGAAATCGGGCAGGAATGTAGCCGATGCCATTCGTAGGGAGCCTTATGTGGAAGCTGTGGCATTCACAACATTCGGTATGCTGCAAACGTACAATACCGCTATGTTGAGGGATGTACAAGGCAACTCCATTGACTTGTTGCATTATCAGTTCATCGGAAAATATTTCGGAGGTAATGGGCATGGAATTGGTAGAGGGTTCGTGGCCGCAGCATGAAGGTGAAGCGGTGGTAGGCAGGAAGATGGTGGAAACGATGAAATGGGGCAATGAGCCCATAGGGAAGAAAATACCTATCGACCTCTCTTGGATGAAAATGGACGGACCGATTACGGTGGTAGGAGTGGTAGATGATATTCGCAATATGGGTTTCTTTGAGGAACTGACAAATACGGCTTTCATCTATAATGAAAAAGGGGTGCGTGTGTTTAACGTCCGTATAAAGGAACCGGTGGAGGAGAATGTAAAGCGGTTGAACGAAATGGTGAGCGAGGCATTCCCTACTTGTTCGTTGGAGTTCAAGACCTATGAACGGATACGTGAAGTGAAGAATGAAAGTGTATTGCGGTTCCGGAACATAGTGTGTGCTACGAGTATTTGCATTTTGTTTATCGTCCTGATGGGTTTGATAGGCTACGTCAGTGACGAGACACAGCGCCGTTCCAAAGAGATTGCCGTCCGTAAGGTGAATGGAGGAGAGGCTTTTGATATTCTCCGTTTACTGTCGGTAGGCATTCTAAAGGTAGCTGCCGGTGCTGTGATTATTGGAATTGTCTTTGCTTGGTATATTTCGGGTATCTGGATGGAGCAGTTTCCGGACAGCTCCTTACTTTCCGTTGGATGGTTTGTGCTGTTGGGCATTTGTTTGCTGGCACTCATTGTATTGGTGGTGGTAGTCAAAGCATGGCATATAGCTAATGAGAATCCGGTAAAGAGCATTAAGAGTGAATAAAAAATAACTTCAGGAAATTATGAGGAGGCACATTTATTATACATTGCAAAGCTTGTTGCACAAGCAAGGCTCCAATGCCATTAAGATTGTATCTTTGGCATTAGGACTGCTGATGTCTGTATTTCTATTTGCACGGATTGCATTCGAGTTGAGTTTTGATAACTTTTATCATGAATCGGATAACCTTTATATTGTGAAGACGGGTTGGCTGAAAAATGGAGTGTTGGAAGGGGGAGAAAGTCGCTTTACCATCATTCCGATTCCGGCTGCCATTGCCGAAGAGTTTCCTGAACAAGTGGAAAGTAGCACAGTGAGCTGTTCGCTTTTTGACAATAGTTTCCAGTTGGGTGAGCGTCAATTAGATATGTCCACGGTGATGGCAGATACACTTTATTTTTCTGTACTCGGTTTGGAGATGATAGAAGGCAATCCACAGGATTTGGCGGGTCCGGATGTCGTATTCCTTTCCGCCAAGTCAGCAAAGGAGGCCTTCGGTGACGAAAATCCGATAGGGAAAACACTGCGTTATGATTTTTGGGGATATCAGACTACACTGCTCGTGAAGGGTATCTTTGCCGATATTCCGTTGAACACTTCTTTGGAGAGACGTCCCGAGGCAATCATTTCTTTTCCTACTATTGGGCGGCATCTGAAGTGGGACCTGGGTTGGCAGAGCGGTGGAAACTACGACGGTTATCTCAGGCTGCGTAGTCCGCAGGATGCTGATTGGCTGAATGAGCGTATGTCCATAGCTATTGCCCGTCATATTCCACCGGAAAGTGGTTTGGAATTGAGCGTACGTATTGTCCCTATCCATAATCTGCATGTCGAGACTCCTCAAGTACGGAAGATGATTTGGATTATGTTCTTCCTGGGTATCGTACTGCTTTTTACGACCGCATTGAACTATGTACTCGTTTCCGTGGCTTCGCTGACACAGCGTGCCAAGGCCATCGGTGTACACAAATGCAGCGGTGCTTCGGGAAGTAGCATCTTTTCCATGTTCATGGTAGAGACTGCTATAGTAGTAGGGCTTGCCTTGCTGCTCATCGGGCTGCTGGTGTATATTTTCCACGAAAAAATGGAAGAATTGGCAGCTGTACCTCTCAGTGTTCTTTTTGACTGGCAGAATCTTTGGGCACCATTGTCGGTGATACTGTTACTGTTTATTTTAGGTGGTTGCCTGCCTGCCATGCTTTTCGCTCGTATTCCGGTGACACAAGTGTTCCGCCGCTATACTTCCGGACGTCGCGGCTGGAAACGGATACTGCTTTTTGTTCAGTTCATCGGAGCGGCATTCATTCTGGGGATGATGCTGATGGTCGTTTCACAGTACAGTTATGTAACGACGCGTGACCGTGGTTGGCGTCCCGAACGTGTGGCATATATCACCCAGCGGGAAGTGGATGGCAATAGCCTGCGCAGTATTGTCGGCAGTTTGCCTTATGTGGAAGGGGTTGCTTCGGCAGAACGTCCTATATTGTGGTTCGGTTCTAACCAGCCAATTCTTGACAATCAGGGTAACGAGCTTTTCTATCCTCGCAATACCTGGTTCGACAGTGATTTTCTTCCTTTCATTGGTCTGAGACTGAAAGAGGGGCATAACTTGACGGGAGAAGGTCAGTTGCTTGTCAACAGTGTCTTTTGTGAGAAGATGAATTGGACAGACAGCCCCGTAGGCAAGCGGGTGAATGATTATGGCACTGTTGTCGGGCTGTTTGACAGTTTCAGTTTTGCCGATATGCCCAACGATAATTTGCCGGTGATGGTGGAATGGACGGGGAAGACAGCTGCCACCCTGCATGTTCGCCTCAAAGAGCCATTGGATGAAAATCTCGCCCGCCTCAATGAAGAGATGCATCGGATTTATCCTCAGAAAAGCCTCGTATTCCGTTCGGTGGAGCAAGAAATGCGCAGTTATGCCGAGTCTGTACGGGTATTTCGTGATGTCACCCTGCTGGTTTCGTTGACCATACTCTTTATCATTCTGATGGGGCTGATAGGCTATGTGAATGATGAAATCCGCCTGCGTTCAAAAGAGATTGCCATCCGTAAAGTGAATGGCGCGGAGACGGAAAGTATTTTGCTGTTATTGTCAAGAGATGTGCTTTGGCTGGCCATTCCGTCTGTCGCCATAGGTATTTGGGGAGCATGCCGGGCCGGAAAGCTTTGGGCGAGCCAGTTCTCTGATGTTGTGCCATTCCCTATAGGCGGATATATTCTTGTAGGTTGTCTGTTGCTGTTGTTTATCGTTGCTACCGTGGTATTGAAGGCATGGTGCATTGCCAATGAAAATCCGGTAAAGAGCATCAAGAGCGAATAAAGTTGCCGCAACTACATCATGTGTTTGGGGTAGACAGACCATCTGTTTGGGGCGAATAGATGATGTGTTTGGGCTGAATGAATGATATATTTTCGAACAATTTGTTTGTTATAACATAAAGTGCTATATTTGCATCAGAACAAATGAAAGGTTATAACGTAATGAGAGCAAATATTATTAATATAGGAAATAGTAAGGGGGTTATCCTTCCCAGCTCTGTGCTGAAGGAGTTGAACTTATCCTTGAAGTCGTCCGTGCAAATCTCTGCCGAAAACGGTTCGATAGTCATAAAGCCTGCTCCCCGTCAAGGTTGGGAGGAAGCGGCTAAAGAGATGCACGTTTCGGGTGATGATGAACTATTGGTACCGGATATTTTTGAAGATGAAAACTTGGAGGAATGGACATGGGACGAGAAGATGAAATAGAACGTTTCAGTGTGTATTGGGTTAATCTGGACCCTACCAAAGGAAGCGAGATAAAGAAGACTCGCCCTTGTATTGTGGTGAGTCCGGACGAGCTGAATAGGCATCTTAATACCGTGATAATAGTACCGCTGACTTCTACAATCCGCAATTATCCCTTCAGAGTGCGTTGCCTTGTAGCTGACAAGGAGGGAGAGGCAGCCATAGACCAGTTGAAGACGGTAGATAAATCTCGTATAGGGAAATATGTTTCTTCTTTAAGAAAGTCTGAAATAAAGCAGATGAAGGAAGTTTTACGCCAGATGTTTGAGTGAGCTCTTTACATATATCCACAGTGCCACCGCTGCCGTCACAAAAGCAAAGAAGTCCGATACCGGCATACATATCCAGATGCCGTCCAGCCCAAAGTAATGCGGGAATATCAGTAGTCCCGGCAACAGATACAGTAATTGGCGTGTCAGCGACAAGAAGATGCTGATTTTCGCCTTCCCGATGCTTTGGAAGAAATTGCCGATGACAATCTGTGCGCCTACCAACGGGAATATGGCTACGGCAATGCGTACGCCTCTGGAAGCAATGTCTATCAACTCTTCATCACTGGTAAAGATGGCGGATATGGCATGGGGGAACAATTCGCAGATAAGGAAGCCGGTACTGGTGATACATACTCCGGCAATGATGGTCAGGCGCAGGGTGGCCTTCACACGGTCGTGCTTTTGCGCACCGAAGTTATAGCTACAATCGGTTGCATTCCCATCGTCAGCCCCAATACAGTCATTACATAGAGTACCAGCAGTCGGTTGATAATGCCATATGCCCCGATGGCCATATCGCCTCCGTACTGTTGGAGGCTGTTGTTTACGATAATCACAATGACACATGCCGTGACGTTCATCAGGAACGGTGACATGCCGATGGATAATATACTGCTGATGATGCGTTTCTTCATCTTCCAGAACCCCCGTTGCAGACGTACCACACTTGTCTTTTGCAGGAAATGGCTCACTACCCACACCATGCCGATGAACTGCGAGATGACCGTCGCCGTTGCAGCTCCCCGTATTCCCCAGTCGAACTGGAAGATGAAAATGGGAGCGAGGATTATGTTGCAGACTACCGTTACCATAGACGTGAGCATCGCTTTCTTGGGATATCCCGTGGCACGCATGATATTGTTCAAGCCAATCATGGTATAAGTGACGGGGGTACCCAGTAATATCACCTGCATAAAGTCGCGGGCATATGGCAACGTCTCATTGCTGGCACCGAAGAAGCGCAGAATATCATCCAGGAATATAAATGAGATGCCACCGAATATGAATGCATTGACCAGGCAGAACATCAGTGTGTTTCCCAGGACTTCGGTAGCCCCGTCCAGGTCTTTCTGTCCCAGCCGGATGGACGAAATGGTGGAGCCGCCTGCCGATACCATTGTACAGAAAGCCACGACCAGATTCATCAGAGGGAAGGTGATGGCAAGCCCGGCAATGCCCATGGGACCTACGCCATGGCCGATGAAAATGCTGTCGATGATGTTGTACAACGAGGTAATCGTCATGCCTATAATAGCCGGAATGGAATACTGCACAAGCAGTTTGCCAATGCGCTCGGTTCCTAATATATGCGGGTTGTTCATTTGATATGAGTCAATTAAGGAGTACAAAGGTAAGAAATATTTGTTTGATTCGCAGATTATTCTCACCTTTGTGCACTATAATGTTTTGGTATTAACAGATTTAGGTAAAAGAAAGTTTATGGACACAACAAAAGCAACCGCCGTACTTTTTGATTTCGACGGCGTGGTGGTAGACACGGAAACACAGTACAGTCACTTCTGGCATGAAATGGGAAAGCAGTATTTGGGTATGGATGACATTGAAGGCAGGGTGAAGGGCCAGACGCTGGTCTATATTTATGACACCTTCTTTCCGGGCATGGTGGAGGAGCAGGCCGAAATTACCGAACGGCTGAACCGCTTTGAACAGGAAATGTCATTCGACTTTATTCCCGGAGTGCTTGACTTCATTGCCGACCTGCACCGGAATGGGGTGAAAACTGCCGTAGTGACCAGCTCCAACGAAGCGAAGATGGCAGCTGTCTATCGGGTTCATCCCGAAATAAAGACTCTTTTCGACCGTATCCTTACGGCCGAGATGTTTACGGCTTCCAAGCCTGCACCGGATTGTTTTCTGTTGGGTATGGAGGTTTTCGGCACAACTCCCGACACAACATATGTATTCGAGGATTCCTTCAACGGGCTGAAAGCCGGCATGGCTTCAGGAGCTACCGTCATAGGGTTGGCAACCACCAATGCGCGTGAAGACATAGCTCCGTTGTGTCATTATGTATTGGATGACTTTCAGGGATTCACTTACGATAAATTAACTCAATTGCACAAGTAATCAGAAAAAGGATTACCTTTGCGCCGAAAATTAAATTGAGTAATTGTAAATTGTCAAATTGTAAATACTATCATGGGTTATATTTCAGACGACACTCGTAAAGTGACTACACATCGCCTTGTTGAAATGAAGCAAAGAGGCGAAAAGATATCAATGCTGACATCTTATGACTACACTATGGCGCAGATTGTAGACGGTGCCGGTGTAGACGTGATTCTGGTGGGAGATTCCGCTTCCAATGTAATGGCAGGCAATGTCACCACGCTTCCCATCACGCTCGACCAGATGATTTATCATGGCAAATCCGTGGTTCGCGGTGTGAAGCGTGCCATGGTCATCGTCGACATGCCTTTCGGCTCTTATCAGGGCAACGAACTGGAGGGATTGGCTTCCGCTATCCGTATTATGAAAGAAAGCCATGCCGACGCCCTCAAACTGGAGGGAGGCGAGGAAATCATCGGTACGGTGAAACGTATCCTCAGCGCCGGTATTCCTATCATGGGACATCTCGGACTGATGCCCCAATCCATCAATAAGTATGGAACATATACTGTCCGTGCCAAGGATGATGCCGAAGCCGAGAAACTGGTACGCGATGCGCATTTGCTGGAAGAAGCCGGATGCTTCGGACTGGTATTGGAGAAGATTCCTGCCGCATTGGCTGCCCGCGTGGCAAGCGAGCTGACTATACCCGTTATAGGCATCGGTGCCGGTGGCGATGTGGACGGCCAGGTGCTGGTGGTTCAGGATATGCTGGGTATGAACAACGGTTTCCGTCCCCGTTTCCTGCGTCGCTATGCCGACCTGCATACAGTGATGACGGATGCCATCAGCCGTTATGTATCCGATGTGAAGAACTTAGATTTCCCGAATGAGAAAGAACAGTACTAACAAACTCATGACACTCAATTTCTGGCGGATATGTACGGCAAATCTGTTGCTGTTCATATCCGTCTATATGCTTTTCCCTTTGCTTCCTTTTGTGATGGGAGAGCAGTTGGGTGTTTCCGCCGGGCAGGCGGGCAGCATGTTTCTGGTCTTTGCGGTGGCCATGTTTGCTGTCGGTCCTTTCCATGCCTATCTGGTCGATGAATATAAAAGGAAGCATGTGCTCCTTTACTCCACACTCATTATGCTGGCGGCTGTTCTGGGATATGCCTTTGTGGATGGTTATACGAAATTTCTGCTGCTTGCCGCTGTGCAGGGAGCATGTTTCGGGCTGGCAACCACAGCGGGTATTACGGTGGCTATCGACATAACGACATCCGCGCGCCGCAGCGCAGGAAACATGGTATATGCATGGGCTGCACGCTTGGGCATGCTGGTGGGTGTTGTGTTGGGCATTGGAATGTATAAGATGTATGGTTTCCGTATGGTGACCTATCTGTCCGTAGCAGCCGGACTGGCCAGCATATTTTTCGCATCGAGGGTATATGTGGCTTTCCGTGCTCCGATAGGCGTGTCGCTGTGCAATATGGACCGTTTCTTATTGCCGCGTGCATGGGTGCCTGCCATCAATATGCTGCTGATTGCTTTTGTACCGGGAGCGTTGCTGCCACTGATGTTTGTGGGCGATTACTGGTCATTGGCGGCATTGGCTGTATTGGTGTTCATTACAGTCCCGTTCATGAAGATGTTTGTCAAGTTGTCACACCACTGCCAGCGTGGAACGGCAAACACCACTTGCCATTTGTTTATGGAAGCAGGGCTGCTGGTGGGCATGGCTGTGGCTTGCCACCTGATGGACCAAGCGCAGATATACCATGTGGCATCTGTTGCTGCTATGCTTGCCGTATTTTTCTTTGTGCTGCTGACCTATCCTTATTATAAGAAGAAGCGGGTGAGGTAAGGGATAAATACAATCAATCCTATAATGGCCGCCGTTGCAGCACATACCAGTACTGCTCCGGCGGCTATGTCTTTTACTTGCCCTGCCACGGGATGCTGTTGGGGAGACACCAGGTCGACCAGCTTCTCAATGGCGGTATTGAACAGCTCGGCTGCTATCACCACTCCGATGCAGAGAATGACAATCATCCAATCGCTCCGGGCAATGTCCAATAAGAATCCGGCAATTACGGTGAGTACCGTAGCAATCAGATGGAAGATCAGGTTCTGTTCTTTTCCTACGCAGCACCGGATACCTTTCCAGGCATAGCCGAAACTGCGCAACTGCTTTTTAAAGTCGTACTGCATGCTTTTAATGTGCTAATACATTAATTCCTTGAAACTTGTTTCACTCCTTTTACCGTTCTCAGTTTCTTGATGAGCGCTTCCAGATGCCCCGTATCGCTCACCATGATGGTCAGTGTTCCGGAGAACAGTCCGTCATGCGAGTCAATGCCGATGCTTCTCAAAGTAATGCCCGTTTCTTTGGAAATGATGGAAGTGATGTTGGTCACGATACCGATATCATCATGCCCTACTACACGCAGGGTGATGGGGTACTGTGTACCTTGTGACTTTCCCGCCCAACGTGCCTTCACGATGCGGTAGCCGAAACGTGAATGCAAGTCACTGGCATTGGGACAGTCGCAACGGTGTATCTTGATGCCTCCCGTCACACTGACAAAGCCGAATACATCATCTCCATAGATGGGATTGCAGCAGCGTGCCAGCTTGAAATCCAGGCCTTTCAAGTTCTGGTCGATGACGAGTACATCTTCTTTGGTACCTATTTCTTCAGGCATGCCCTGCTGCAGGTTGTAGCCTTCGGCGCTGCGATAGGTTATCTCGTCGCGCGTATCATTTTCCCGTCTTTGCTGTTCCTGGTATTTGTCTATAATCTCGTTGACATCCAGTTCTCCATCGGCTATGGCCTGATAGAAGTCGGTCACTATCTTGAAACCGAGGCGCTTGATGAGGCGCATCATGGTTCCTTCATCATACTCTATCTTCCGGTTCTTGAACTTGCGTTCCAAAGTCTCTTTGGCGAAGGCATGCTGGCGTGCGGCCATTTCTTTCAATGCCTGGCGTATTTTAGTACGTGCCTTGGAGGTGGTTACGATGTTCAGCCAGTCCTGCTTGGGCGTCTGCGTATTCGATGTCATAATCTCCACCTGGTCACCGCTATGCAGCATTTGCTTCAGCTGTACATTCTTACCGTTCACTTTTGCACCGATGCATTTGCAACCCAGTTTGCTATGAATGTGGAACGCAAAATCGAGCACGGTGGAGCCTTTGGCAAGTTTGAACAAATCACCTTTGGGGGTAAATACAAATACTTCGTCCTCGTACAAATCCAGTTTGAACCGGTCCATGGTTTCCAGCCCGTTGCTGTCCGAGTTCTCCAGGGCTTCGCGTACGGAAGTCAGCCATTCGTCCAGTCCGGATTCACCTTTTACGCCCTTATATCGCCAGTGGGCAGCCAGACCGCGTTCGGCAATATCATCCATGCGTTCGGTACGTATCTGTACTTCCACCCACTTGCCTTCGGGACCCATCACGGTGATGTGCAGTGATTCGTAGCCGTTACTCTTGGGCACTGACAGCCAGTCACGTAGCCGTTTCGGGTTGGGCTGGTACATGTCTGTCACAATGGAGTAGGCTTGCCAGCATTCCAGTTTCTCTTTTTCCAGGCAGGAATCCAGAATGACACGGATGGCGAACAGGTCATACACGCCTTCGAAGGGGCATTTCTGCTTCTTCATTTTCTGGTAGATGGAGTGGATGGACTTGGTGCGTCCTTTAATGTGGAACTTTAGTCCGGCGTCTTCCAGTTTCTTTTGTACCGGTGCAATGAAAGAGGCGATGTACTTGTCGCGTGATGCCTTTGTCTCGTTCAGCTTGTCCTTGATATGATAGTAAACCTCTTTTTCGGTATATTTCAGCGAGAGGTCCTCCAGTTCCGACTTCAGCTTGTATAGTCCCAGCTTATGGGCCAGGGGAGCATAGAGATAAGCGGCCTCATTGGCTACCTGTCGGCGGGCTTCGTCATTTTCGCACTCCTTGATTTGCCGCATGATGTTTACGCGGTCGGCAATCATAATGAGAATGACACGCATGTCCTCGGCGAAAGTCAGCAACAGGTTGCGGAAATTCTCGGACTCGATGGTAGGGCTTTTGGAATAAAGTTCGTTTACACGTATCAATCCCCGGATGATGCCTGCCACATCCTCGCCATAGATTTGCTCCACTTCAAGAGCAGTGCAAGTGCCGCAGCGCACGGAGTCGTGCAGCATGAGTCCCAGGATAGAAGCACGTTTCATTCCGATTTCTTCCGCCACGATGACAGCCGTCTGCATATCTTTGATGACGGGATTCAAACCGAATATATCACGCTGGATACGGTTGTTCTGTATAGTATTGACAAGATGTGTTTTCAGCTTTTTGCAGTCTCCCTTCTGGAGGGTTTCTCCGGAAAGTTGCAACAGTTTGCGGTAGAGCGAGAAGAGTAAATCTTTCTCTTTGATAGTGAAAAATTCATCAGTTTCCATAATCGTCCGTATTTTATGCTTCAAAGGTAAGTTTTTTCTTCATTTTCTTGACCGTAGTTCTGCTTTTTTTGTATTTTTGGGCATGAATTAATAAAACAAGATATTATGATAACACCGCAAGACAAAGAGTTGCTCGAAAAGAAAGGCATCTCCGAAGAACAAATAGCCGAACAGTTGGCTTGTTTCGAAAAAGGTTTTCCATACTTGAAGCTGTCTGCCGCCGCTTCTGTAGAAAAGGGTATACTGGCTCCGGATACGGATGAACAGAAGAAATACCTGGATGCCTGGGAGGCATATACACAAACCGATAAAGTGGTAGTGAAGTTTGTGCCTGCTTCGGGTGCTGCCAGCCGTATGTTCAAGAACTTGTTTGAATTTCTCGGGGCAGACTATGACACTCCCCAGACAAGCTTTGAAAAGACTTTCTTTGAGAAAATAGAGAAGTTTGCCTTCTATGATGACTTGAATACCGCTTGCCAGAGGACTGCCGGAAAGGATATATCGGCTTTGGTTGCCGCCGGAAACTACAAGGCGGTTGTTGCTGCCCTGCTCGAAGCAGCCGGATTGAACTATGGCGCTCTGCCCAAAGGATTGCTGAAGTTCCATAAGTATGAAGACGGCAGCCGCACGCCATTGGAAGAGCACTTGGTAGAAGGAGCATTGTATGCTGCCAATAAGAACGGTAAGGTGAATGTGCATTTCACGGTTTCGCCCGAACATCGTGCCTTGTTCAAGGCTTTGGTAGACGAAAAGGCTGCCGCTTATGCAAAGAAGTATGGGGTGGATTATAACATCTCTTTTTCAGAACAGAAGCCGAGTACCGATACCATTGCCGCCGATATGGAGAACAACCCCTTCCGAGACAATGGCAAATTGTTGTTCCGTCCCGGCGGTCATGGCGCCTTGATTGAAAACTTGAACGACCTTGATGCGGATATTATCTTCATAAAGAATATAGACAATGTGGTACCCGACAAGCTGAAAGGTGACACCGTATTATATAAGAAACTGATTGCCGGTGTACTGGTAGCTTTGCAGCAGCAGGCATTTGCCTATTTGCAGTTGCTTGACAGCGGGAAATATACACACGAACAAATTCTTGAAATCCTGCAATTCCTGCAGAAACAACTCTATTGCAAGAATCCGGAGACAAAGAATCTGGAAGATGCCGAGTTGGTTATATATCTGAAAGAGAAGCTGAACCGTCCGATGCGTGTTTGCGGTATGGTGAAGAATGTAGGCGAACCGGGTGGAGGTCCGTTCCTGGCATACAACAGTGACGGTACTATCTCTCTGCAGATTCTGGAAAGTTCGCAGATTGATATGGGCGACCCGGAAAAGAAGGAAATGTTTGAAAAGGGTACCCACTTCAATCCGGTGGATTTGGTTTGCGCCGTACGTGACTATAAAGGACATAAGTTCAATCTTGTGAAGTATGTGGACAAAGCGACAGGCTTCATCTCCTATAAGTCCAAGAACGGCAAGGACCTGAAAGCGCTTGAACTTCCCGGTTTGTGGAACGGAGCCATGAGTGATTGGAACACAGTATTTGTAGAAGTGCCTCTGACTACATTCAATCCGGTAAAGACGGTGAATGACTTGTTGAGAGAACAACACCAATAAGGGGATTTTACTATTGGACGATTTACTATTTACTATTTTGCTGCGCTATAATCGGGTGGCGGATGGTAAGTAGTAAATCGTCTGATTGTATAGTGTTAAATAGTAAATTGTAAATCGTCAAATAGTAAATAAATAGGTAGGATGAAAAAGATTTTATTGTTAGGTTCCGGTGAGTTGGGCAAGGAGTTTGTTATTTCCGCCCAACGTAAGGGCCAGTATATCATTGCTTGCGACTCGTATGCCGGAGCGCCTGCCATGCAAGTGGCAGATGAATGTGAGGTATTCAGCATGCTCGATGGAGATGCTTTGGAACGTGTAGTGCGCAAACACCAGCCGGATATTATTGTTCCGGAAATTGAGGCTATCCGTACGGAACGTCTGTATGATTTCGAGAAAGAAGGCATTCAGGTAGTGCCCAGTGCACGCGCCGTGAACTTTACCATGAACCGTAAAGCCATACGTGACCTTGCAGCTAAAGAGTTGGGATTGAAAACTGCTAAATATTTTTATGCCAAATCTCTGGATGAACTGAAAGCTGCTGCTGAAAAAATAGGTTTCCCGTGTGTGGTGAAACCGCTGATGTCCTCTTCCGGCAAAGGCCAGTCTCTCGTAAAGAGTGCCGACGAACTGGAGCATGCCTGGGAGTATGGCTGTAATGGTAGCCGTGGAGACATCAAAGAACTTATCATTGAAGAGTTCATCAAGTTCGACAGTGAGATAACACTGCTCACCGTAACGCAGAAGAATGGCCCGACCTTGTTCTGCCCGCCTATCGGCCATGTGCAGAAGGGTGGGGATTATCGCGAAAGCTTCCAGCCTGCTCATATTGACCCTGCCCATCTAAGGGAGGCGCAGGATATGGCAGAGAAAGTGACCCGTGCCTTGACCGGTGCCGGATTGTGGGGAGTGGAATTCTTTCTCAGCATGAGAACGGTGTCTATTTCTCCGAACTCTCTCCACGTCCGCATGATACGGGTATGGTAACTCTGGCCGGAACCCAGAATCTGAATGAGTTTGAATTGCACTGTCGTGCGGTGCTTGGTCTGCCTATCCCTGGCATCAAGCAGGAGCGTATGGGAGCCAGTGCTGTCATCCTCTCTCCGATAGCCAGTCAGGAACGTCCCAATTATCGTGGCATGGAAGAGGTTGCGAAAGAAGAGGATACTTATCTGCGTATTTTCGGCAAGCCTACTGCCCGCGTAAACCGCCGTATGGGTGTAGTGCTGTGCTATGCACCTCTTGACAGTGACCTTGACACGCTGCGCGACAAAGCGAAGCGTATTGCTGATAGAGTAGAGGTATATTAATGATTAGTGATGAATGATTGGTGATTTATTGATGAATGGATACCATCGACAAATCACCAATCGTCAGTATTAATCATTGAAAAAGAGTCCGGGATAAATCTCTCCTCCAAGTTCTGTTACATCGAGGCTTTGTAATAGTTTCCCATCCGGAGCATAGAACAGTTGGAATTCTTCATCGGAATTGTATTGTTCCACCTCAATGATAATCACTGTGGGATGTTTGGGAAAGGTGATGATTCTTACGTCCCTTAACTTCATGCCGGCCATTGTACTGCTCATGAATGCTTCTGCCACGGGAGGCGGCACTTTTTCCAGTGACTCTACATCCGTTTCAGTCATGACCCACTCCGCTTGTTTATTGAACCAGACATCAATTTCCTGACCATCTGCAATAAATTCTGCCACGTAGCAACCGGCCATTTGCTCCCATTCCACATCCGTTGCTTGAGGATAGAGCCTTTGAAAAGCTGTTTGTATATTTGCAGGAAGACGTCCTTCCGCAAAAGCGGACACCGACAGCAAGACAAGTAGTCCTGCCAGAATACCGAATTTGAACTTTTTCATAATCAAGGTTGTTTTGAGTTTTCTGTAAGAACAACCTTGTTGTGTTTTTGTTTCCGGAAATCAGTATATTGGTTGATGCACTTTTAAATATCAGTGAACCGGCCTTTGTATACAAAAGCTTTTTTTCCGAAATCCACTTCCGGCAATACGGCATCTTCCTTGAATAATCCGTAAACAGATGACCCCGAACCACTCATGGAGGCATATACAGCTCCTTGCCGGTACATCTCTTCCTTGATTTCTCCGATAGCCGGGAATTGGGGGAATACGCTTTCTTCAAAGTCATTGACCATTCGTCCGTTCCATTCTTCTACGGGAAGTTGGGCAATTTCTTTCAGAGACATTTCCGGGTGATGCGGTTTTATTTTTGCAAAGGCATCCCGTGTAGAGACGAAAATGTCCGGCTTCACCAACCATATCCGATATCCTTTCAGTGAGAGGGGAAGGGGAGAAAATATGTTTCCGATACCTTCTGCGTATGTCGGACGGTTTCTGATGAAGAAGGCACAATCGGCCCCCAGCTTGGCGGCATACTCTTCCAGTGTGTCATCCGGCAGTCCGAGTTCAAACTTATTATTCAGAAGCTTCAGCATGAAGCTGCATCGGCCGAACCGCCACCCAGTCCGGCTCCCGAGGAATATGCTTGAAGAGATGAATATCTACCGGAGGAAGGTTGAACCGGTCATCCAGCAACTTGTAGGCTTTCACTACCAGGTTACTCTCTGCTTCTCCCTCAATTTCCAGACCTGCCTGATGCAGACGGAACTTTCCGTTTCCTTCGTTCAAGATATTGATTTCCAAAGCATCTTCTATGGGAACCGGATAGAAAATGGTTTCCAGATTATGGTATCCGTCCGGACGCTTCTCTGTGATATTCAGTCCCAGGTTTATTTTGGCATTTGGAAAAGTCAGCATGGCGTTGAAAATTAAGAATTAATAATTTAAAATTAAAAGGGGAAGCTATTGGAGTGCAGCTTCCGAAGACAAAGTTAGTGATTTCTGTTCATAGTAGATTGAAAACTTAGCAATGATTTATTTACCGCTTATAAATAAATTCGCTTATCTTTGCTTCCCCTTTCTGAAAGGGAAGTTCATTTAATTTTTAATTTTCAATTTTTAATTCTTAAAGTGGCAGAACAAAGAAGAACATCCCGTACTCCGAAAGGAAAGGCACCACAGCCCGTAACAGACTACGGACGTATCCACCGCAAGCGCCGGAGCTGGAAGAAGCTGTCTTGGGAGCCTTGATGATTGAGAAGGACGCTTATTCGCTGGTAAGCGAAATTCTTCGTCCGGAGTCATTCTATGAGCATAGACATCAGTTGATATATTCCGCTATTACCGATTTGGCCGTGAATCAGAAGCCGGTCGACATCCTCACCGTGAAGGAACAGCTTTCCAAGCGGGGAGAATTGGAGGAAGTGGGCGGCCCGTTCTATATTACCCAACTTAGCAGTAAGGTGGCATCTTCTGCACACATCGAATACCATGCACGTATCATTGCACAGAAAGCTTTGGCACGTGAATTGATTACTTTTACCAGTAATATCCAGAGCAAGGCTTTCGACGAGACGCTGGACGTGGACGATTTGATGCAGGAGGCCGAAGGAAAACTGTTCGAGATTTCCCAGCAGAACATGAAGAAGGATTATACACAAATTAATCCTGTCATTGCCGAAGCCTATGATTTGATTCAGAAAGCTGCTGCCCGTACCGATGGTTTGAGTGGCTTGGAAAGTGGGTATACCAAGCTGGACAAGATGACTTCCGGATGGCAGAAGTCCGACCTCATCATTATTGCAGCCCGTCCTGCCATGGGTAAAACGGCATTCGTACTTTCCATGGCGAAAAACATTGCCGTGAATTTCCGCAATCCCGTAGCGCTGTTCTCGCTTGAAATGAGTAACGTGCAGCTGGTGAACCGTTTGATATCCAACGTGTGCGAGATTCCGAGTGAGAAAATCAAGAGTGGCCAGTTGGCGGACTATGAATGGCAGCAGTTGGATTACAAACTGCGTGATTTGCTGGATGCTCCGCTTTATGTGGACGATACGCCTTCTTTGTCGGTATTCGAACTCCGTACGAAGGCACGGCGTCTGGTACGTGAACACGGAGTGAAGATTATCATCATCGACTACCTTCAGCTGATGAATGCAAGCGGAATGTCTTTCGGTAGCCGTCAGGAAGAAGTTAGTACCATTTCGCGTTCATTGAAAGGTTTGGCCAAGGAGCTGAACATTCCTATCATCGCTCTGTCGCAGTTGAACCGTGGTGTGGAGAACCGTGAAGGCGAGGAAGGCAAGCGTCCCCAGTTGAGTGACCTACGTGAATCCGGTGCCATCGAGCAGGATGCCGATATGGTGTGCTTCATTCACCGTCCCGAATATTACAAGATTTATACTTCTGCCGATGGCAGTGACTTGCGCGGTATGGCAGAAATCATCATAGCAAAGCACCGTAACGGTGCCGTGGGGGATGTGCGTCTGAGATTTATCGGGCAGTATACCCGTTTCCAGAATCCGGAAGATGATATGGTCATCCCACCTCCGACGGAGGGTGGAGGAGCTACATTCGGTTCACGTATGAATGCGCCTATCGGAAGCACGGCGACACCGCCACCTCCATCGGCTGCAGACTTTCCGCCACAGACGGACAACCCGTTTGGAGGTGTGGGGTCGGACGGGCCATTGCCTTTCTGATGTATTTTTTATGGGGATGAATGTGTCAAAAGTATATGAACACTTTCATAATGCTATAATCTTAGGCGCGGATTACGCGGAAGAACGCGGATTCAATAAACTAAATCTGTGAAATCCGCGTAATTCGCGCCTAAATGAACGTATTAAGAGGATTTTCGCATTCTCATGTTAAAATACTGTATTTGAGCCTATTTACTTATTCTAAAACCTTCAATGTGGACAGTAAGAACGTCAATCTTGCTTTTGCTCCCTTTTCCGTTTTGATTGCGCCTCGGGCATCTGCTGTTCTGTGTTTATTTTATCAGTGGATAGGGTATCTTGTTTTACTTCTTGTTCCTTTCTCAGCCGGTTGAGTTTCCATCTGTTCCAGAAAAGGAGCTCACTCCATTTGTTGAAATCCTTTTTGAAGATAATGCCAATACCTTGTGTTGTCAGATTTGTTCGGGTGTAGTAGCGGTCGTTCGTCTCGTTGTACGCTTTCAGGCGGATGTCTCCGGAACGGTTGACGAGCCATTCCGCTTCAAAGTCTCCCACAAAATTGGTATTTGCCATCGGATTGTCACGATAACCGAAATTACCATTGATAAGTAGTCGGTTATTCAATAATTGCCCCGAAAGCATGGTCTCGAACTCCATGTCTGTCCAGCCTCTTTCACCGGTACTGAAATTGGTGCCGAAGTTCCAGTTATTGACATCGAGAATGTTCGATAAAGCGTTATTCAACTGTCCGGAAAGGGTGGATGAAACAACACTGGACATCATATTCGAATTCTGGGTGGCTCCCAAGTTTTCCGGGGTATAGAACTTGCCGATAGCCAGCAGATAGAGTATCTGCATGTTCATTTGCTCGTCAGTAGGAATATAGTTGCGGACAATGGCCTGCACTTCATCGCGTTCGTTGGGCAGCTCGATGTCGAACTTTACATCGGGTGAAGTCAATTGTCCGGTAAGGTCCATCATACAGTTCACTTTTACATTTGTCTGGCTGATGTAGCCGGAGGTTGCCTCGTTGGGCATCAGGTCATTTAAGGATGCTGAGTTGACCGTATAGCCTGCTTTTATGTCCAGAGTGGCATCCAGCGGCGAACCGTTGAATGCAATGGTACTTCCATCCCTGATAATAAAGTCCTTTCGGATAACCTCTTGCAGACTGAATTTATAGACTCCCTGGCTTATCCGGTAACTGCCGAACATCTTTACATCTCCTTTATTGAAAAACTCAGTACGGATATTTCCGGTTCCCCGTCCACTGATATAGTCGCCGGCGATAGGGTCCATGATAATCTTCATGGTAGCGTCGGGAGTGGCGTCTACCAAGAGATTCAGCCGGATGTCAGTGTCGCTCTCTTTATCTTCCTCGATTTCCTTTTGGGCAATCTCGTAGTCGGAAAGGCGGACAGAGTCTTGTACGGCACGGCGTGGTGTCTTGTCCACAAACTTGATGAACAGGTTGCTGACTGCTGTAGATACGTTATCCTTTATATAGGTAAAGGTGGTGTTGCGATTGGTAGTCATTGCAACGTCAATGTTAACGCCATCTTGGGCATTACCGGCAATAGTGGCACTTCCCGTACCATAGACGGTACCGTAGAAGGGGTAGTCCGGTGATTCTTTGGTATTCATCACCAGCATGTCGTTGACATTGAAATTGAAACGGTACTCCAGGTTCTTGAAATGCTGATAGTGCAGATAGCCGCTCATACTGCCTTGATGCCCTTGCGTGTCGAAAATGCGGTTGTTGCGGAAGGTCAACCCGCCGGGCTCGATGTAGATGCTGTCTTTGACGGAGAAAGTGGTGTTGAGCACGTCTACCTTCATGGAAGCATCGCCGAATACACGTCCTTCCATGGTGAGAGCCTTGAATTTGCCATAGAAATGTACATGGCCGGTGGCACGTCCGTTGAATTCGGGCGTGATGCTGCTCATATAATGATGTATAAACTTCAAGTTGGTGCCGCCCGCTTCAATTTGGAGATCCAATGAACTGGTGGGCTTCAAGGGATAGACATAGCCATACACATGGCTTTTGGCGATATCTTTCTCCCGGATATGGGCATCCAGATAGATGCCCTTCACGTCGTGGTGCCATTCTCCGTGTATGTTGGCATCACCCAGCAAGCCTTCGTTCAATCCGAGGTCGCGGATAAACAAGTCAGTGCTCATGACGGGCTTTTCCAGTACTCCGCTGGCGAAAGCCGGACCGGTGGCTTCTCCTTTGAAATTGACTCCAAGGTCTGCGATGTCGAACACATAACCGATGTTGATTTCCTTCAAATCCAGACGTACTGTATCTTCGGGCTGTGGTGAAACGATACCATTGATACGCAAGTGCCGGTCTTTATGGCTGAAGTAGAAATCATTGACATACACTTTGCCGGAGTCGAGTACTACCTGGGAAGGATGTATATCCCACAGTGTATCGTTCAGTATCACGTTGGTGGGCTGGACATCAATGACGGTTTTTAAGGGGGGAAGTTTCCTTTTGCTTTTATTCGCTTCTTTCTGTTCACGGATGAAGTGGGCGATGGCGGCGAGTTTCCCGCTGTAGGTTACAGTGCTGCTGTTACCCCAGTTCAGCGTGGTCTGTATGCTGTTGTTCTGGGCTTGCGCTTCTAAGGCTATATTGACAGCGCCGCTTGATTTGCGGTTGCTGAAGCGTAGGCGTGTATGGAACTGGCCACCGGGATTCTCGCAAAGGAACATTCCGGATTCGATGAATTTGTTTTCATAGCGGAGACGCGGAAAATAGCCTTCTACACGGAGTCGCTGTGCCTTGTCATTGAAGTATCCTTTAATGGTGGAATGGGTATATACTTTTACCGGAATCTGAAAGACGGTGGAGAGCAGTTCCGTATTGTAAATGTGCATGTCGAAATGGAAATTGTTCTCCGTCTCTATAGGTTTCTTGTCTGGCAGAATCAGGGCGGGGATATAACGACGCATGATATTCAGTACACTGGCAGGCAGGGTACGATAAGAATAGTCGCCTTCTATGCTACCTTGGAGAAAGTTGGATTGGATGGTCAGCCGTTTCCGGTCTTCGCTTTCTCTTATGGCGGATATCTTCAGATTGTCCAGGAAGTATTGTGTTTCCGGAGCTGCGAACAGTAAGCTGTCAATGTTGATTTCACCGTTCATCTCGTCAATGGAACCGCCGGTGAAGTCTGCCTTGACTTTGACTGATATTTCCGTATCTTCATAGTTGGGTGTCAGATGTAGGGCATGAGGACGAAATTTGTCGATGCTTGCCTGAAAGTTGAAGGTCGGTACCCGACTGGCGGTATTGATGGTACCGTTCAAAATAACAGAACCATTGGTGTCATCCAAGGCGACTTTTCCCGTGAAGCCTCCCTGCTTGTATTCTCCATCCAGGGTGATATTTTCGTAATTGTAGTCGCTGTAATCAATGGAGCAACCAGCCTTTCAGCAGTACGGACGGGTATTGGTTTTCGTAATGGCTGCTGTTGACATCCAGATTGAAAGTTACTTTACCCAGTTTCTTGTTGCCCAGCATCTTGCCCAGCTCAAACTCTTTGGTTTTCACTGCACCGGAATAGGCAAAATAACCTTTATCTTTGTTAGAACTTAGTTTTACGTCAGTTTGGATGGTTCCGATGTCAGTGCGTACTTGTCCGTAAGTTACGAGGTCTGTGAAGTAGCCCGAGACTTCTCCACGGAAGGAAACCGTTCCTAAGTGTTGCAGGACGGGAGGTACTCCATTATAGTTCTTGCTGAAATTCCGGACAAAGAAGGCAATTCCTTCCGGGTCTGCGTACAAATTGGACAAATTACCGAATATATAAGCATTTTCCGGATGGGAAAGGTCTTGTAGAGATACGTCTCCTCTCAGATAAAAATGATTTCCGACAGAGACGGAAAGATGCGGGCAATTCAGTTGATTGATACTTCCGTCCGTCTGTACCTCTACTTGCAATTTTTCCTTGAAGGAACCAAAAGCCGGAACAAAAGCCGATAAATCCTGCAAGGCGATTTGAGAGGGCAGCAAATGGAATGAGAAACGGACATCTTGGGCAAGATTGTCAAACGCCCCCAGACTATCATAATCCATGTGTATAGTATCCATTGCCAAAGAGGTGTTGGGGAGGTCAATGGCGAAATTTTCGATTTTCATCCGTTGGTCATTGCCGATAACCTTTAGGCTTAGTTTCTTCAATTCAAATCCGGAATGTTCTTCTTCGATGCTCAGACGCTTGATGGCGGCATTGATAGAATCATTTTGCAATGCTTTTAGGGAGATGTTTGCAATAATGTTACGCAAGCGGAGATGCTGTGGATTGAACTTTCCCGGAGTCTCTTTCTCGGACAGCACATCATATGAAACCTTTCCGCGGCGTATCAGTAAGGAATTGATACGGAGATCCAGGTTGTTTTTCTTTTGAACCGTATCTTTGGATGCGAATGCGTCGAGTACAAACTGAAAATTAGGTTTATCCTTGGGAGTCTGCTTGCTCAGATTGATGTTAAAGCCGAACAATTGTATGTTACTGATGGATATTTTGCCGCTGAATAGGGGGAGAATATCGAATTTGGCGGAAAGACGGGTCACCTTCAGCATTTCCTTGCCGGACTGGTCGTCCAGGAGCAGGTCGTCGATGATGATGCGGTTCAGCAATCCTATGTTTATTCGCCCAATGGAAATCTTGCTGTCCAGTATGGAAGCCAGTTCATTGGCAACAAATACAGACATTTGTCGCTGAACGGATGGAATGTTCAGCAACAATATGGTACCGATATACAATCCCAATACAATACCGAGTACCCAGCGTACTGTTTTTTTTAGCTTTCTGATAGGCGGTTAATTTTTATAATCAGCCAACAAAAATATGAAATAATACGTTATGAATCGTACTTTTATCACTACTTTTGCAGCGTTTAAACGTAAATAAACATTATGAGTACAATAATCTTGGGAATAGAATCTTCTTGTGATGACACTTCTGCAGCTGTCATCAAAGATGGTTATCTGCTTTCGAATGTGGTGGCCAGCCAAGCTGTGCATGAAGCATACGGCGGGGTAGTGCCTGAACTGGCTTCCCGCGCGCACCAACAAAATATAGTTCCGGTAGTGCATGAGGCATTGAAGCGCGCCGGAGTAACCAAAGAGGAATTGAGTGCTGTGGCCTTTACGCGTGGACCGGGATTGATGGGGTCGTTGTTGGTGGGGGTATCTTTTGCCAAAGGATTCGCCCGTTCATTAGGTATTCCTATGATTGATGTTAATCATTTGACTGGCCATGTGTTAGCTCATTTCATTAAAGCAGAAGGTGAAGATAATGTGCAGCCGGAATTTCCTTTCCTTTGTTTGCTGGTTTCCGGTGGAAATTCACAGATTATCTTGGTGAAAGCCTATAACGATATGGAAATTTTGGGGCAGACTATTGATGATGCCGCCGGTGAAGCCATTGACAAATGCTCGAAGGTGATGGGATTGGGATATCCGGGTGGTCCGATTATTGACAAGCTGGCTCGGCAAGGTAATCCTAAAGCCTTCTCGTTCAGCAAACCGCATATTCCAGGGTTGGATTATAGTTTCAGCGGACTTAAGACCTCGTTTCTTTACTCTCTGCGCGACTGGATGAAGGAAGACCCCGATTTCATCGAACATCACAAGACGGATTTGGCGGCATCGCTGGAAGCTACCGTCGTAGATATCCTGATGGATAAGTTGCGCAAAGCCGCCAGGCAATATAAAATAAAGGAAGTGGCTGTTGCCGGAGGCGTTTCTGCCAATAACGGATTGCGCAATGCATTCCGTGAGCATGCCGGGAAATATGGCTGGAAGATATTTATTCCGAAGTTCAGCTACACAACGGATAACGCTGCCATGATTGCCATTACAGGATACTTCAAGTATATGGACAAGGATTTTTGTCCGATGGAAGCGCCTGCTTATTCACGTGTAACTTTAGGATAATAGCCCGTTGGTGGAATTAACCGCTTTCATATCTCCTTCTTGGAGGTATGCGCTGGCTTCATTTTGTTCTGTTTTTCGGTTTTCTGCCTACCAGCTTTCTATTTTCTCCCTATCTGCTCCGTGTATATATAAAGGGACCAAATAGGGAGCAGATAGGGAGCAGGTAAGGATTAGGTAGGGAGCGGGTAGGAAAATGTTCTGTTTGTCGGTTTTTCTACATCTTTTGATTCCGACAACGGGTTAATAAGTATGTTTCAAAAATTAACTTATAGTATCTGTCATGGTGGCTACTCAGCGAATCGGTAAAAGTGGATTTTTTAGATGCTGATTAAGCGGATTGGGCGGATTGTTTTAATTTCACGTCCTCGTAAATCGGGCTTTTAAGAATAAAATCCGCTGAATCTGCCCAATCCGGCGTCTGAAAAATGACATAAAAGTGATTCATTGAATGGCTGCGTTGCTGTCATGCTAATATAGACCAATTATTAACATCCACTTATATATATAATAAGGTATGAAGCTGGAAGAAAAGATAGGAGAGTTGCTGAAAGCAAAGAAATTGTCCCTTTCCACCGCAGAAAGTTGTACGGGTGGAGGGATTGCCGCTGTGATAACTTCCGTTCCTGGCAGTTCGGAATACTTTAATGGTGGTATAGTGGCGTATTCCAATGAAATAAAGATGTCTCTGCTGCATGTCTCTGCCGAAACATTGGAAAAACATGGAGCGGTAAGTCGCGAAACTGTTACAGAAATGGTGAAAGGTGCGATGAAAACGCTGAAAACAGATTGTGCAGTGGCTACTTCCGGTATTGCAGGTCCTGGAGGTGGGACTCCGGAAAAACCGGTGGGTACGGTGTGGATAGCTGCTGCCTATAAAAATGAAATCGTTACCATGAAGCAGGAGGGAGACGAGGGAAGAAAGGGAAATGTGGAAAAAGCAATTCAAAATGCCCTTTTGTTGCTTTATGAGAAGCTGAAATGAGGAAAAAATGCTATCATACAGTGAATTATTTTAAGAAAAACTTGTTTGGTAACGATAAAAGTGCTTACTTTGCGCTCTGTTTGAAATAGGCAAAAAAGAAAACTATAAAATTAAGATAGAAATGTCAAAGATTTGTCAAATTACCGGAAAGAAGGCCATGATTGGCAACAATGTTTCACACTCAAAGAGAAGAACGAAGAGAACCTTTGATTTGAACTTGTTTAACAAGAAGTTCTACTATGTAGAGCAGGATTGCTGGATCAGCCTTAGCATTTGCGCTAATGGTTTGCGCATTATTAATAAGAAAGGACTGGACGCTGCTTTGAAAGATGCGGTAGCTAAAGGTTATTGTGATTGGAAAAGCATTAAAGTTATTGGCTAAAGTAGAGGAGAATACTGATTATGGCAAAGAAAGCAAAAGGTAACAGAGTACAGGTGATTCTGGAATGCACAGAACACAAGGATAGCGGTATGCCGGGTACTTCTCGTTATATTACGACGAAGAACAGAAAGAATACCACAGAGAGATTGGAGTTGAAGAAATACAACCCGATTCTGAAGAGAGTGACAGTACATAAAGAAATTAAATAATAAATCTATAACTTATGGCAAAGAAAGCGGTAGCAACCTTGCACGAAGGAAGCAAAGAAGGACGTTCTTATACAAAGGTTATCAAAATGGTGAAGTCTCCTAAGACTGGTGCTTACATCTTTGATGAACAGATGGTCCGTAATGAAGATGTTCAGAACTTCTTTAAGAAATAAGATAAATGCAGTGGCTGTAAAGCGCTGATGACTTATAAAGATCCCCTTGTCGGAATTTCCGGTAAGGGGATTTCTTTTTAAAAAGAGGATGAAGTTTTTAATATTCGTCAGTTTTGTTATATCTTTGCTGAAAATGCGAAGATAGGCTGCACCTCAGCATAAAAAATGAACGGGTTCATTTTATTCTGCATTCGGTTTGCACTATCTTTGCAGGGAATGCGAAAACAGGTTGCATAAAAATAATTAGCGTATGGGATTTTTTAGTTTTTTTCTCCAAGGAAAAAAAGGAAACATTAGATAAAGGATTATCTAAGACCAAAGAAAGTGTGTTTGGCAAGATTGCGCGTGCCGTAGCAGGAAAGTCAAAAGTTGATGATGAAGTATTGGATAATCTGGAAGAGGTGTTGATAACTTCGGATGTGGGCGTGGAAACGACACTGAAAATTATTGAACGTATCGAAAAGCGTGCAGCATCCGACAAATATATGAATGCCACTGAGCTGAATCATATTTTACGTGATGAAATCGCAGCGTTGCTTACAGAGAATAATTCGGAGGATGTGGATGACTTTGAAGCGCCGATTGCGAAGAAACCATACGTCATTATGGTAGTGGGGGTCAATGGTGTAGGGAAGACTACTACGATTGGCAAACTGGCTTATCAGTTCAAGAAAGCCGGAAAGTCTGTTTATCTGGGTGCTGCCGATACTTTCCGTGCTGCTGCTGTGGAGCAGTTGGTGATATGGGGTGAACGGGTAGGTGTACCTGTTGTAAAGCAGAAAATGGGTGCTGACCCGGCTTCTGTCGCTTTTGACACACTGAGTTCTGCAACTGCCAATAATGCGGATGTGGTAATTATTGATACGGCAGGACGCCTTCATAATAAAGTCGGCTTGATGAATGAACTGACGAAAATCAAGAATGTGATGAAGAAGGTTGTCCCTGATGCTCCGAATGAGGTGTTGCTTGTGTTGGATGGCTCAACCGGACAGAATGCATTCGAACAGGCCAAGCAGTTCACTCTGGCAACGGAGGTTACGGCAATGGCTGTTACAAAGTTGGACGGAACAGCCAAGGGTGGCGTAGTCATCGGCATTTCAGACCAGTTTAAAATTCCGGTTAAATATATTGGATTGGGTGAAGGAATGGAAGATTTGCAGGTGTTCCGTAAAAAGGAATTTGTTGATTCACTGTTCGGGGAGAATGCATGAAACGGAAGACTATAGATATCATCACTTTAGGATGTTCTAAAAACCTGGTGGATTCGGAACATTTGATGCGCCAGTTGGAGGAAGCGGGATTCCATGTGACACATGATGCGGAAAGGCCGAAAGCAGATTGCCGTAATCAATACTTGCGGTTTCATCGGTGACGCCAAGGAGGAATCCATTAATATGATTCTGGAATTTGCGCAGGCCAAGGAGGAAGGAAGCTTGGAGAAGCTTTATGTAATGGGCTGTCTTTCGGAACGTTATCTGAAGGAATTGGCCGTTGAAATTCCCCAGGTGGATAAATTCTATGGTAAATTCAATTGGAGAGAGTTATTGCAGGATTTGGGAAAGGCCTATCATGACGAGTTGCACATAGAGCGTACATTGACCACTCCCAGGCATTATGCCTATTTGAAGATATCCGAAGGGTGTGACCGTAAATGTTCTTATTGTGCTATCCCCATCATTACGGGGCGGCATGTGTCGCGCCCGATGGAGGAAATACTTGACGAGGTGAAATATCTGGTTGCACGGGGTGTAAAGGAATTCCAGGTTATAGCCCAGGAGTTGACCTATTACGGAGTAGATTTATATAAGAAGCAAATGTTGCCCGAGCTTGTTGAGCGGATTTCGGATATTCCCGGAGTGGAGTGGATACGCTTGCATTATGCCTATCCGGCGCATTTTCCGACTGATTTATTCCGTGTGATGCGTGAGCGTGACAATGTATGCAAATATATGGATATTGCCCTGCAACATATCAGCGACAATATGCTGCAAAAGATGCGCCGCCATGTGACGAAGGATGAGACATATAAGCTGATAGAACAATTTCGTGAAGAGGTTCCCGGTATCCATCTCCGTACTACACTGATGGTGGGGCATCCGGGAGAAACTGAAGCCGATTTTGAGGAGCTGAAAGAGTTTGTCCGTAAAGTGCGTTTCGATAGAATGGGGGCTTTTGCGTATTCGGAAGAAGAAGGAACGTATGCTGCTGCTGAATATGAGGATTCTATTCCCCAGGAAGTGAAACAAGCGCGCCTGGATGAGTTAATGTCTATTCAGCAAGGCATTTCAGGGGAGTTGAGTGCGGAGAAAGTAGGCAGGCAGATGAAAGTAATCATTGACCGGCTGGAAGGCGAATATTATATTGGACGTACAGAATTTGATTCTCCCGAAGTGGATCCGGAGGTTTTGATTGAGCGTGGAGACAAAGCGTTGCATATAGGTAACTTTTACCATGTAGAGATAGTAAATTCCGATGATTTCGACCTTTTTGGACGAATAATTTAAAGATTTTTCCTTATCTTCTTGCATATGTGAAGAAGATTTGCTAATATAGCACCGTAGTTCAATTTAAAGGCTTACATTTTGAATAACAAAGAGTTTACTTCTGAATTGTCGCGGAGGTTAGGATACACATTGAAAGATACTTCTGAACTGGTTGCTTCATTGCTGTCGGATATGACACGACAGTTGGAGGAGGGGAATATTATCTCTATACAAGGGTTCGGTACATTCGAAGTGAAAAAGAAGGCAGAGCGTATTTCTGTGAATCCGACTACAAAGCAGCGTATGCTGGTACCTCCCAAATTGGTGTTGACCTATAAGCCGAGTACATTGTTAAAGGATAAGTTTAAGTAACCGGCTTTAAAAAAAATCTCCCGTATTATGAATGAGAAACTGAACATACAAGACCTGATTGACACGCTGGCTGAAAGGCATGGCATGAGCAAGAAGAATGCGGATAGTTTTGTGAAAGAATTCTTCCAGCTGATTGAGGAGTCATTGGAGAAGGATAAGTATGTGAAGATACGAGGTTTGGGGACTTTCAAGCTGATAGATGTCGGGAGTCGTGAAAGCGTTAATGTGAATACGGGGGAAAGGTTTGAGATACAAGGGCATACAAAAGTGTCGTTTACACCGGAACCGGCTTTGAAAGATATTATCAATAGGCCATTTTCGCATTTTGAAACTGTAGTTTTGAATGACGCTACGGTGCTTGAGGACACTCTGCAGGAAAATGACAGTGAAGATGAAGAAGATACTGAAATCAAAACTCCGGAACAAGAGGTGGAGGAGAAGCTTGCCTTAGTGGAAGAAGCCACGATGGAAGAACCTTTGGTGGAAACTGTAATAGAAGAGCCGTTAATTGAGCCCGAACCGGAAGTTGAAGAGGAGAAACCGGAAAAAACCGAACCTGAAGCAATGCCTGAAAATATAGTTGCTGTTGAGCCGGAACCGTCTGAGCCGGTGATAAAAGATACGGCAGATTCTTCGACTATGAAATATTTTATAGGCATCGTCGTGTTTGTAGTGTTGTTGTGTGGTGGCGCCGTAGCTTTCATGTATTATCCGGACTTGCTTGACAAACTTACTGCAAAGCCTCTTGTAGAAGAAGTTGCAGACTCGGATGTGAAGGAATCTGCTACTGAAAAGGTGGATGTTCCTGCCGGTCAAGACAATATTGCCTTGACAGACAGTATTGTTTCAAAAGATGTTGTAGTTCCTGCCCGGACAGATACTGTGGCAGAAACTGTTGCTGCAACAACTCCTGTGCTTAAAGAAACTCCAAAGGAAAATGTACAAGTACAGTCTCCCGCTCCCAAAAAAGAGCAGAAAAAGACAGTTGTACCGTTTGAGCCGGATTCTGTGGGATATACGATTGTGGGAACAGAAACCACTTATACCATCAAGGAAGGAGAAACGTTGACTAGGGTAGCGCTTCGTTTTTATGGGACAAAAGCTCTTTGGCCTTATATCGTGAAGCACAATCCCGGCGTAATCAAGAATCCGGATAATGTGCCTTATGGTACTACTATCAAGATACCGAAATTGGTCAAGAAGCAGTAAAAAATTACTGCTTCTTTTTTTGTTAAATACTAAACTCTATGAAAGTAGTTTAATCTAAAGGTTTCGCATAGTTTTTTAATAAAAATTAGTTGGTATGGTTAATTTATTCCCGTACTTTTGGGAGCGAAAAAAATAATTACCGGTTCAAAATCGGATAAATGAAGAAATTAAACATTAAAAAATAGATTGATTTATGGCTGAAACAATTGACATCCGCGAACTGAATGAGCGGATTGAAAGACAAAGTGCTTTCGTTACCAATCTTACCACAGGTATGGACCAGGTCATTGTAGGACAAAAGCATCTGGTAGAGTCGTTGTTAATTGGTTTGTTGTCCGATGGACACGTGTTGTTGGAAGGTGTGCCCGGTTTGGCAAAGACTTTAGCTATCAAGACGCTTGCTTCGTTGATTGATGCGCAATACAGCCGCATTCAGTTTACGCCTGACTTGTTGCCTGCCGACGTAATAGGTACAATGGTTTATAGCCAGAAGGACGAAACGTTCCAAGTAAAAAAAGGTCCGGTCTTCGCAAACTTTGTTTTGGCCGATGAAATCAACCGTGCTCCCGCCAAAGTACAGAGTGCTTTGCTGGAAGCCATGCAGGAACGTCAAGTTACTATCGGCAATGAAACTTTCGGGTTGCCCAAACCATTCCTGGTGCTTGCCACACAGAATCCTATCGAGCAGGAAGGTACTTATCCGCTGCCCGAAGCGCAAGTGGACCGTTTCATGCTGAAAGTTGTAATAGACTATCCGAAGCTGGAAGAGGAGAAACTGATTATCCGCCAGAATATCAACGGAGAGAAGTTCAACGTGAAGCCAATCTTGAAGGCTGACGAGATTATCGAAGCCCGCAAGGTGGTTCGCCAGGTGTATCTGGACGAGAAAATCGAAAAATATATTGTCGATATTGTATTTGCTACCCGTTATCCGGAAAAATATGATTTAAAAGAACTGAAAGACATGATTGGTTTCGGCGGTTCGCCCCGTGCTTCCATCAACTTGGCCCTGGCTGCCCGCAGCTACGCGTTCATCAAACGTCGCGGTTATGTCATTCCGGAGGATGTGCGCGCTGTGGCACATGACGTACTTCGCCACCGTATCGGCTTGACTTACGAGGCAGAAGCCAGCAATATGACATCTGATGAAATCGTCAGCAAGATACTGAACAAGGTTGAAGTGCCCTGACGCATAATAGAGGTTTTCGTAAACTTGAGGTTTACAATCCTAGACCTAAGGTTTAGCGTCGTAAACCTTAGGTTTGAGTACCGAAAACCTCCCCCTTTTCATAGGGAAGTTTCTGTTATAAACTAAATTGCGCTTGTGTGCTTAAATGAGATTATTAAAATAAATCAATGGAAACAACAGAACTTTTGAAGAAAGTCCGTCAGATTGAGATAAAGACGCGCGGATTGTCCAACAATATCTTTGCCGGGCAGTATCACTCTGCCTTCAAGGGTAGAGGTATGGCATTCTCCGAAGTGCGCGAGTATCAGTTTGGCGATGACATACGCGACATTGACTGGAATGTGACCGCCCGCTTCAACAAGCCTTACGTCAAGGTGTTTGAGGAGGAACGCGAATTGACAGTGATGTTGTTGGTAGATGTTTCCGGTAGTTTGGAATTTGGTACGGTAAAGCAGATGAAGAAAGATATGGTGACGGAAATTGCCGCCACATTGGCATTCTCTGCCATTCAGAATAATGACAAGATTGGTGTCATCTTCTTTTCGGACCGGATTGAGAAGTTTATTCCACCCAAGAAGGGACGTAAACATATACTTTACATCATCCGCGAATTGATAGACTTTCATGCGGAGAGCCGGAGGACAAACATCCGTTTGGGATTGGAATATCTGACGAATGTGATGAAACGCCGTTGCACGGCATTTGTCTTGTCCGACTTCATCGACCAGGAAAGTTTCAAGAACGCCATGACCATTGCCAATCGTAAGCATGACCTGGTTGCCGTTCAGGTATACGACCGTCGTGTGGAAGAATTGCCACCCGTGGGACTGATGAAGATTAGGGATGCCGAGACGGGACATGAGCAGTGGATTGACACCTCCTCGCGTGCTGTGCGTCGTGCCCATCATGACTGGTGGGTGAACAAGCAGGCGGAACTGAATGAAACGTTTACCAAGAGTAATGTCGACAATGTGTCGGTACGTACCGACCAGGATTATGTCAAGGCATTGATGAATTTGTTTGCGAAACGAAATTAATCGGAAAATGAAAAGATATTTATTTCTGATAGCGTTATTGATAGCATGGTTGGGAAGGGTAGTAGCCCAGTCGGTAACGGTAGATGCTACGATTGACTCTTTGCAGATTCTTATTGGAGAGCAGGCAAAGATAAAGCTTCAAGTATCTCTGGATGCCGATAAGCGTGCCATATTTCCGGTATATACCGATACGCTGGTGAATGGGGTTGAAATTATTGATGTGGTCAAGCCCGATACGCAGCTGTTGAATGATGGCCGGCGTGCATTGATAACCCAAGAGTATACAGTTACCTCTTTCGACTCGGCTCTTTATTATCTGCCGCCTATGGAAGTGACGGTGGATAATGAGAAGTATCGCTCCAAAGCGTTGGCCTTGAAAGTATATTCGGTGAATGTCCCGTTAGACCCGGAGAATCCGGAACAGTTCTTTGGTCCCAAGACAGTGATGCAAGCGCCTTTTGCTTGGGAAGACTGGTATGGTCTTATGGCTTGTGGTGCGCTGATTATCCCGATAGGGTATTACTTGTCTATCTGATAATGCGTTTCTTCGACAATAAGCCTATTATCCGTAAGGTGAAGGTAGAACCTAAGCTGCCTCCCCATCAGTTGGCTATGCAGGAGATAGAACGTATCAAGAATGAGAAGGTATGGCAGAAAGGGGAGCCGAAGGAATATTATACGGAATTGACCGATGCTCTTCGTACATATATAAAAGATCGTTTTGGTTTCAATGCTTTGGAAATGACTTCTACGGAAATCATAGATAAGTTGCTGGAAATGAAAGATAAGGAAGCTATATCAGATTTGCGTGAATTGTTCCAGACTGCTGATTTGGTGAAATTTGCCAAGCATAATCCATTGATGAACGAAAATGACGCTAACCTGATTAATGCCATTGACTTTATTAATGAAACCAAGGAGAAAGAAGAGGAGAATGCCAAGCCGCAGCCTACTGAGATTACCATTATCGAGAAACGTTCTTTGCGTACCAAGATTTTGCTGGGAGCGGGTATTGTAGTGTTGGCTGTAGCCCTTGTCAGTTCATTGATATATATCGGATTGGAGTTGTATAATTATTTTGCTTAATGCTGGAAAAGTGACTTCAATCGGATATACATGAGTGAAAAATGAAGGATGTTTGGAGCGGAGCTGAATTGTAAATCGTTAAATCGTACATAAATATGGTTTTTGCCAATATTGAATATTTATTTTTGCTGCTGTTGCTTATACCTTATATAGTATGGTATATTATGAAGCGGAAGAATAGTGAAGCTACGCTTCAGATTTCGGATGCCCGTGTGTATGCCCATACCCCTAAAAGCTATAAGAACTATTTGTTGCATGTACCGTTTGTATTGCGGATAATTGCCTTGATACTGATTATTCTTGTTTTGGCACGTCCGCAAACCACCGATAGCTGGCAGAACAGTGAGATTGAGGGTATTGATATCATGCTTGCTATGGACGTTTCTACCAGTATGCTGGCCGAAGACTTGAAACCTAACCGGTTGGAAGCGGCGAAGGATGTAGCGGCAGAGTTTATTAACGGACGTCCGAATGACAATATAGGTATAACTCTGTTTGCTGGAGAAAGCTTTACGCAATGTCCGTTGACAGTAGACCATGCCGTATTGTTGAACTTGCTTAAAGATATGAAGTGCGGGCTGATTGAGGACGGAACGGCAATCGGTATGGGTATTGCCAATGCCGTTACCCGTTTGAAGGATAGCAAGGCAAAGTCGAAAGTTATTATTCTGCTGACGGACGGTGTCAACAATAAAGGTGATATTTCTCCTTTGACAGCTGCTGAAATAGCAAAGAGTTTTGGCATTCGTGTTTATACTATTGGGGTGGGAACCAATGGTATGGCTCCTTATCCTTATCCGGTAGGTGGAACAGTGCAATATGTCAATATGCCCGTCGAAATTGATGAAAAGACTTTGACACAGATTGCCGGAACAACGGAAGGTAACTATTTCCGTGCCACCAGCAACTCGAAGTTGAAGGAAGTGTATGAGGAGATAGACAAGCTGGAGAAAACAAAATTGAATGTAAAAGAATACAGCAAGCGCCAGGAAGAGTACCGCTGGTTTGCGTTGGCTGCTTTCTTGTGTGTATTACTGGAGGTACTGTTACGCAACTCTATATTGAAGAAGATACCGTAAAAACGGAGAATGTCTTTTAGCGTATCAGTCATTGCGTAGCCAAATTGTAATTTGTAAATTGCTAAATTGTAAATAAAAAGATGTTTCGATTTGAAGAACCTGCATATTTGTACTTGTTGCTGCTGTTGCCTTTATTGGCGGCCTTCTACTTGTACTCCAATTATCGGAGAAGGAAAGCCATTCGTAAGTTTGGTGATCCTATACTGATGGCACAACTAATGCCGGATGTTTCCAAATACCGTCCGGATGTGAAGTTTTGGTTGGTTTTTGCGGCTATCGGGTTGTTCACGGTACTGCTGGCACGTCCGCAGTTTGGTTCCAAACTGGAGACGGTAAAACGTCAGGGAGTGGAAGTGATGATTGCGTTGGATATATCCAATTCCATGCTGGCACAAGACGTACAGCCAAGCCGCTTGCAGAAGGCAAAACGGCTGGTGGCACAGTTGGTAGATAAGATGCAGAATGACAAGGTTGGTATGATTGTTTTTGCAGGTGACGCATTTACCCAGTTGCCTATTACGAGTGATTATATTTCTGCCAAGATGTTTTTGGAGTCTATCGATCCTTCGCTGATTTCCAAGCAAGGTACGGCAATTGGAGCTGCGATAAATCTGGCTGCCCGGAGTTTTACACCTCAAGAAGGAGTGGGACGTACTGTTATTGTCATCACCGACGGTGAAAACCATGAAGGTGGTGCCGTAGAAGCTGCTAAGGCTGCTGCAGAGAAAGGTATCCAGGTCAATGTATTAGGGGTAGGTATGCCCGAGGGTGCCCCCATTCCAATAGAGGGTACTAATGATTATCGTCGTGACCGTGAAGGTAATGTAATCGTTACTCGCTTGAATGAGCAGATGTGCCAGGAAATTGCTCAGGCGGGAAATGGTATTTATGTGCGCGTAGACAATACCAATGGTGCACAGAAAGCGATTAGTCAGGAAATCAACAAGATGGCAAAGGCAGATGTGGAAACACAGGTGTACACGGAATTCAATGAACAGTTTCAGGCAGTGGCATGGATTATTCTGCTGTTGTTACTGGCTGAGATGTTGATATTGGAGCGCAAGAATCCTCTGTTCCGCAACATTCATTTATTCTCTAATAAGAAATGATGCGTATGTTACAGAAAAAGTATATTGGAATGGTTTTGCTGCTGTTAGTGGCAGTTTCAGCTTCTGCACAGAAGGCGGAACGCGATTATATCCGTAAGGGAAACCGTTTTTTTAAGGATAGCGTATATGTGGATGCAGAAGTGAACTATCGGAAGGCTTTGGAGGTAAACCCGAAGTCAACGGTTTCCATGTTCAACCTGGGAAATACATTGACCCAGCAGAACAAGCTGCAGGAAGCGATGGAGCAATATGTGGGGGCTACCAAGATAGAAAAGGACAAATCGAACTTAGCACAGATTTATCATAATATGGGAGTCATCTTTCATTCTCAGAAGGATTATGCAAAGGCGGTAGAAGCTATAAGGAGTCGTTACGCAATAATCCGAAAGATGATGAAACGCGCTATAACCTTGCTTTGGCACAGAAACAGTTGCAAGACCAGCAGCAGAACCAGGATCAGAATCAAGATCAGGATAAACAGGACCAACAGAAGGAGCAGGATAAACAGCAGGATCAGCAGAAAGACCAGCAACAGAATCAAGACCAGCAACAACAACCTTCTCAGCCGGAAAAGAAAGATAATGAGATGTCTAAGGAAAATGCCGAGCAGCTGTTGAACTCTGTCATGCAAGACGAGAAGGATGTGCAGGATAAAGTGAAAAAGCAGCAGGTACTTCAAGGAGGTCGTCTGGAAAAAGATTGGTAACAAACATAATAGGAAATAATATATGAGAAAAATAGTTTTCTTATGGATAGCACTGATTGCAGTCAGTATGAATGCCTTTGCCGATGGCAAGGTATCGTTTACTGCGTCCGCTCCTGACGCTGTGGCGGTAGGAGACCAGTTCAGACTGTCGTATACGGTGACTACACAAAAGGTGAGGGACTTTCGTGCTCCTTCTATTAAGGGATTTGATGTGTTGATGGGGCCCAGCCGCTCGCAACAGAGTAGCGTGCAGATGATTAATGGGCAGACGACTTCAACCAGCAGTATTACATTCACTTATATTTTAATGGCGACTGCAGAAGGTGATTTTACCATTCCAGGAGCCACTATCACTGCTGATGGTAACCAAATGGTTTCGAATTCTGTACGAGTAAGGGTTCTTCCGGCAGATCAGGCTGCTAATGGAGCTTCTGGAAATAGTGGCAAACAGAGTGGGGGCACTGCCAGCCGCGCTTCTTCCGGGACATCTGTATCGAATAGTGATTTGTTTATTACAGCTACTGCCAGTAAGATGACGGTGTATGAACAAGAGGCTTTTCTGCTGACATACAAGATATATACCTTGGTGGACTTACGTATGTTTGATAATGTGAAATTGCCTGACTTCAAAGGATTCCATTCTCAGGAAGTAGAATTGCCTAATGACAGAAGATGGGGATTGGAGCATTATAAAGGTAGAAATTATCAGTCTACAATCTATCGCCAGTTTGTGTTGTTCCCGCAACAAGCCGGTAAGCTGACAATTGATGCTGCACGCTTTGATGCTTCCATTGCAAAGGCTACACAAGTTGCTGATCCGTTCGAGGCATTTTTCAATGGAGGAAGCAATTACGTAGAAGTTAAAAAGACAATTTTAACTCCGCAACTGACAATTGACGTAAAACCCTTGCCAGCAGGTAAGCCTGCCGATTTTTCGGGAGGGGTGGGAGAGTTCAATATAACTTCTTCTATCAATAGTACAAATGTCAAGACCAATGATGCTGTGACTGTCAAACTTGTCATTTCTGGTACTGGTAATCTGAAATTGCTTTCTAATCCGGAAGTTAAATTCCCCGAGGATTTTGAAGTATATGATCCGAAGGTGGACAATAAATTCCGTCTGACAAATTCGGGCCTCTCCGGTAGTAAGGTCATTGAGTATCTGGCAATTCCTCGCAATGCGGGAACTTATAAGATTCCTGCCGTAAAGTTCAGTTATTTTGATATTAATTCCCGTTCGTATAAAACGTTGACTACGGAGGAGTATGAATTGCATGTGGAAAAGGGAGCAGGTAATGCTGCTCAGACTATTGCAAACTTTACAAGCAAGGAAGAGTTGAAAGTATTGAACGAGGATATTCGTTTTATCAAGCAGAATAACGTTACTCTGTCTCCCAAAGGTAATTTCTTCTTCGGTTCGTTGACGTATTGGTTGTTTTATTTGATACCGGGTATTGCATTCATTACATTCTTTATCATCTATCGTAAGCAAATAGCAGCCAATGCAAATGTAGCAAAGATGCGTACTAAGAAAGCCAATAAAGTGGCGGTGAAACGTATGAAACAAGCTGGTAAATTATTGGCAGAGAATAAGAAAGATGCGTTTTATGATGAGGTTTTGAAGGCTCTTTGGGGGTATATCAGTGATAAACTGAACATTCCGGTATCCCGTTTGTCTAAGGATAATATCGAAGAGGAACTTCGCAATTATGGCGTGAATGATGCGTTGATAAAGGAATTCCTCGATGCATTGAATAACTGTGAGTTTGCCCGCTTTGCTCCGGGTGATGATAACCAGGCTATGGATAAGGTATATTCAGCTTCTTTGGAAGTTATCAGCAAAATGGAAAACTCGATAAAACATTAATCAGGAGGAAATGGTAATGAATAAAATATTGTTTTTTACTCTTAGTCTGGTGATGGCAATTACTGCCTATGGGCAGAATTCTGCATCTGTAGATACATTACAGACTGCTAGTGACTCTACATCCGTCGGTTCACATGCGGAATTCTCTGCTGCAAGACAAGAACGCAATGTGACAAAGGCTGAAGGTGACAGCGCTATATACGGAATGATTATGCTTCTGCCATTCAAATATATGAGAATCTGTTAAAGAAGGGAGAGGCTGCAGAGGTCTATTATAATCTTGGCAACAGTTATTATAAGGCAGATGATATAGCAAGAGCTATATTGAATTATGAGCGTGCCTTGTTGCTGGAACCTGGTAATGCTGATATTCGTGCAAATTTGGAGATAGCACGTTCTAAGACAATCGATAAGGTAATCCCGGTTCCTGAGGTTTTCTTTGTATCTTGGACTAAATCGTTGATTAATTGTCTTAGCGTAGATGCATGGGCTAAGTTGGGGATTGTATTCTTTATACTGTTACTCGTTTCGTTCTATCTCTTTTTCTTTTCAAAACAGATTATGGGAAAGAAAGTGGGATTTATTGCAGGAATAGTATTTCTGGCTCTTGTTATATTGAGTAATGTGTTTGCTGCTCAGCAAAAAGGCGAACTGATGGAACGTAATGAAGCTATAGTGTTAGCACCTAGTGTCACAGTGCGTAGTACTCCCAGTGAAAGTGGTACAAGTCTGTTCATTCTTCATGAGGGACGTAAAGTTGAGATAAAAGACAACTCTATGCGTGAATGGAAAGAAATTCGTTTGGAAGACGGTAAAGTAGGGTGGGTTCCAGCTTCCGCCATAGAAGGTATTTAAATTTTTCCCTATATTCTAAAAACAGCTCGTATAAACCGGTAATTCCGCTTTATACGAGCTGTTTCTGTCTATTTTCAGGAGCTTTTTCTCTGTACTTATAATTCTGTATACTTGAAAAATGATTATTTTTTTGAGAGGCAATATTCTTTTTGAAAAAAGATAAAGAAATAGTTTGTTTTATCTTTTTTTTTCCTTAAGTTTATAGCGTGATAATAAAAAGTACAGAGTATTAACCATTAAATTTATGAATATGAGAACAATAACATTTAATGAATTACGTAAGATTAAAGACTCATTGCCTAGTGGTAGTATGCATAGAATAGCCGATGAACTTGGACTGAATGTTGACACTGTAAGAAATTTTTTCGGTGGACACAATTTTAAGGAGGGGAAAAGTGTTGGGATTCACTTGGAACCTGGACCAGATGGTGGATTGGTTATGATTGATGATACTACTGTTTTAGAGCGAGCTTTAAAAATTTTAGATGAAATGGCAGGTAAAACTGAAGAAGCTGTTTGAGCTTAAGAAGAGAAGTTAGATAGAATCCCAATTGCTGACAACAATTGGGATTTCTTGTTTGTTTTAATCTCAAAATCAATGATATATGGAAGATAAATTAGTTACTTTGGCAATCTTAACGTATGCGAAAGCTCAAATATTGAAAAATGTTCTTGAAAATGAAGGTATTGAGACTTATATCCACAATGTAAACCAGATACAACCGGTTGTTTCTTCGGGTGTACGTGTGCGTATTAAGGAGAGTGACTTACCCCATGCTCTGAAAATTACTGAAAGCTCTGCGTGGTTATCTGAAGAGGTAGTGGAGGGAAGTCACCTAAACTGGAGAAGGTTAGTAATAAAGTGCTGATTCCAGTGGATTTTTCCAATTATTCTTTGAAGGCTTGCGAGTTCGGTTTCAATTTCGCTCAGAATATAGGTGCAGAAGTTGTTTTGCTACATGTTTATTTTACTCCTATATATGCAACTTCTTTGCCATACGGAGACGTATTTAACTATCAGCTAAGTGATGAGGAGAATGTAAGGAGTATCTTACAAAAAGTTCATGCGGATTTAAACGCATTATCTGATAAAGTAAAAGAGAAGGTAGCTTCCGGCGAGTTTCCAGATATTAAATATACTTGTGTCTTGCGTGAAGGTATTCCTGAAGAAGAGGTACTCCGCTATACCAAGGAATATCGACCACGCATTATCATAATGGGAACTCGTGGTAAAAGTCAGAAGGATATTGATTTGATCGGTAGTGTAACGGCTGAAGTGATTGAACGTAGCCGTGTACCGGTATTGGCCATTCCTGAAAATACTCCATTCAAGCAATTTTCTGAGGCTAAGCGTATTGCATTCATTACTAATTTTGATCAACGTGATTTAATAGCTTTTGATTCGCTAATAAATAATCTGAAATCATTTAAGTTTTCAGTGTCTCTGATACATCTTTCAGATGTTCAGAATACATGGAATGAAATAAAACTGGCTGGTATTAAGGAATATTTTCAAAAACAATATCCACAATTGGAAATATACTATGATGTGGTAAAGAACGATAATCTGCTTAGTAGTTTAGACAGTTATATCAAGAGTAATCATATTGATATTATAACATTAACTTCTTATAAAAGAAATATATTTTCGCGCTTATTTAACCCTGGCATTGCCAGAAAGATGATTTTCCATTCTGATACACCATTGTTGGTAATTTATGGAAGACCGAATTAGGTGTTGAATATGGATAATATGGTTTCTGTTCAATATCAGCATTATGTTTAATATAGCGCTGGAATAATTTAATCTAATTTTAATTTCTTCTCTCCCTCACTTAAGAAATAACATTCTTTACTTAATGATATAACAATAATAAAAGCCTAATTAATAATTTAATTAGGCTTTTATTATTATGAAAGTATTACATCAACTTTTCAATTTCTTCGAATTCAGGGCCCATTTGCAAATTATAATACACTCTATACAGACCATTTAACCACAAATCTTTTTGATCAGGTTTCAGTTCTCTTGCCTTTTCATAATAAGGTTTTGCCTTTTCATAGAAAGTCTTCAGAGTAGCCTGGTCTTCTTTATACTTCGGATCATTAATATCTGTAGTTGCTTTTTCTGAGAAATCTTGTGCTTGTAAGCAGTAAATCAAGCCTAAATTAGAGTATGCTTCTGCATAATTAGGATCTACTTCTATAGTTTTTTTATAGAATTCAATAGCTTTATCATAGTCCTTCATATTGTGATAAAGGTAGCCTTTTACATACAAATAGAATGTATTGTTAGGATCTTTAGCCAACATATCATCAGCAAACTGCATAGCTTCGTCATATTTGTTGTTATTGCTATAATAATCAATCAAGTGACCGAAGAAGAATGAATGTTCAGGATATTTCTGGATACCTTCTTTTAAAGAAGCAATCCATTTAACAGTATCACCTTCAGCTTTCAATGCAGTAGAGATAAATTCCATTGCGTATTTCCCAACTTCTTTATCATCTTGCGCATAAGGAGCATACTTCAAAATACTAGGATAATCTTCCATCTTAGCAGCTGCTAAACTTGCATAATATGCTATTTGGGGTAATACAGTATCTGTTTGTAATAGATTTTCCTTTTCAAACATCGGGTTGATAGCAATATCAATGTATGTTGCAAAGAAATCTAATGCTTTTTTATTGTCTTCATTGGCTGCATCGCCTTCTTTCTGTGAGGCCAAATTAAAGAATTGGATACCGCCATTGATCAGATTACCGCGTTCTGCTAAAATTGTAGCAGAATTAGATTTTCTATATTTATTCTTGATTTTGCCCTTTTCATTGGGAATTTGTGCCAATTCGTCACATTTGAAGTAGAATTTACACATGTTCAATGCGCTATTATATACCTGAAGAGTGTCATAAGGTTTTCTCAGATAGGCATTTTCCATTTCTTTTTCACTTCTTTTTCTTTGGATAAGACCTGCTACATCCCACGTTTCGGCATTGTCCTTTGTTTCGGGATTGGTTAAAGCCTGATTTATCAGTTCCTCTGCTTTGGCAAAGTCAGGATTTACTCCGTTAGCAATACTTTTAGCCTCTTTTACGTTCTTTTCTTGGGCGAAAGTAAAGCTTGCGACAAGTAGTAAAACCATTGAAAATAATACTCTTTTCATGATTGTAGAAAATTTAAATTAATATTATGTCTATTCTTCATTTTCATTGTTTACCTCGTTCTGAGGGCTTTCAAGGGTATTTTCTTCCCCCTCCTCTATAAGTTCCTCTTCATTTTCTGAAGTGACTTTACATACAGAGCCGATTTCGTCATTACGTTTCTCAAGGTTGATTAGACGCACACCTTGTGTAGCACGTCCCATGATACGAACATCGGCGACTTTCAGACGGATGGTAATACCGGATTTATTAATAATCATCAAGTCATTTTCATCTGTAACAGACTTGATAGTTACTAATTTACCCGTTTTATCGGTGATATTCATTGTTTTCACACCTTTACCTCCACGATTGGTCTTGCGATAATCTTCAATATCCGAACGTTTGCCATATCCTTGTTCCGATACAACCATAATTGTTTCCGCTTCAGGATCTTTGATGCATATCATACCTACTACTTCGTCTTGACCGTCTTCATCCAATGTCATACCACGTACACCGGTGGCAGTACGTCCCATAACGCGCACAGCACTTTCATGGAAACGAATGGCACGTCCGTTACGGTTGGCAATGATGATTTCATTGTTGCCGTTTGTCATACGCACTTCGATTACACGGTCGTCTTCACGGATAGTGATAGCATTTACACCATTTTGGCGAGGACGTGAATACTGCTCAAGCAATGTTTTCTTAATGACACCATTCTTAGTACAGAACAATACATAATGGCTGTTGATAAATTCTTGGTCGTTCAAGTTCTTCACGCGCAAATAGGCGTTTACAGCATCGTCAGAGTCGATATTCAACAAATTCTGGATGGCACGACCTTTCGAATTCTTAGTACCTTCGGGGATTTCGTATACCTTCAGCCAGTAACACTTACCTTTCTGTGTAAAGAACATCATGGTATTATGCATGGTTGCAGGATAAATATGCTCTACAAAGTCTGCATCGCGGGTTTCGGTACCTTTGGAGCCTACCCCACCACGGTTTTGCGCACGGAATTCGCTCAGCGGTGTGCGTTTGATGTATCCCATGTGCGAGATGGTGATAATCATTTCATCATCTGCATAGAAGTCTTCCGGATTGAATTCTTCTGATGAATAGACAATTTCCGAGCGACGTTCGTCACCATACTTCTCTTTTACTTCAATCAGTTCATCTTTAATGACTTTGCGGCAGAGTTCGTCATTGACAAGGATTTCTTCCAAATAAGCAATCTGCTTCTGAATTTCCTCATATTCGGCGTGCAGCTGGTCTTGCATCAATCCTGTGAGCTGACGCAAACGCATTTCAACAATGGCACGTGACTGAATTTCACTGAGTTGGAATCGCTCCATCAAACCTGATATAGCATCATTCGGGGTTTTAGCAGCACGGATAATCTTGATTACTTCGTCGATATTATCAGATGCAATGATTAATCCTTCCAGAATATGTGCACGTTCTTTGGCCTTGCGCAAATCATACTGAGTACGGCGGATGACTACGTCGTGTCTGTGCTCAACGAAGTATTTTATCAAATCCTTCAGATTCAGCAGACGTGGACGGCCATGTACCAATGCAACATTGTTCACACCAAAAGATGTCTGCAGCATTGTCATCTTGTAGAGCTTGTTGAGTACAACGCTGGCATTTGCATCACGTTTTACATCAATAACGATACGCATACCTTCACGGTCGGATTCGTCATTAGCATTGGCAATACCTTCAATTTTCTTTTCGTTGGCCAAATCGGCTATATTCTTAATCAATTCAGCTTTGTTGACACCATAGGGAATTTCTGTCACAACGATTTTATCGTGCGTCGAACCAGTCTCAATTTCGGCTCTAGCACGCATTATGACACGTCCGCGTCCCGTGAGATAGGCTTCGCGAACACCGCTCATACCGTATATATAGCCTCCGGTCGGGAAATCAGGAGCTTTGACATACGTCATCAGCTCTTCTATATCGATGTCATTGTTTTCGATGTATGCAATACAAGCGTCAATAACCTCAGATAGATTATGGGTCGGCATATTGGTAGCCATACCTACGGCAATACCAGATGCACCATTTACCAAAAGATTCGGAATACGGGCCGGCATGACGGTAGGCTCTTGCAAAGAGTCATCGAAATTGTTCTGCATGTCAACAGTCTCTTTCTCAAGGTCTGTCATCATGTCTTCACCAATTTTTCGCAAACGACACTCTGTATAACGCATGGCAGCAGCACTGTCACCGTCTACTGAACCGTAGTTACCTTGTCCATCTACCAACATGTAACGCATTGCCCAAGGCTGAGCCATACGTACAAGAGCTCCGTAAACGGACGAGTCGCCATGAGGGTGATATTTACCTAATACTTCACCTACAACTCTGGCTGATTTTTTATAAGGTTTGTCGGAGGTATTTCCTAATCCCATCATTCCGAAAAGAATTCTTCGGTGAACGGGTTTAAAACCATCTCTAACATCCGGAAGGGCACGTGAAACAATGACCGACATAGAGTAGTCAATGTACGATGACTTCATTTCCTCCTCGATGTTAATCTTTATAATTCTGTCTTGTTCAAGCATTTAAAAAGATTATTAATTATACATTTTCGGGTTCGTGAAAAACCATGCTAAAGTACTGCTTTTTTACGATATACAAAAGTTTTCCTCCATAAACTTTGTTGCCTGCAGCATAAATATGGAAGTACTCCCTCCCTTCCTCCCCAAATTGCTATTAATATATAAGGTATAGAGTGGAAAAACAGATTTGAAATTTATGGCACGAGATTTGTATACTATTAAATCAGTTAAATATGATACGCTGAATTAATAAATGCGTATCTTTGTCGTGGATAACCTTTTTAATTGAGGAGAATTATAAAATATGAACAATCAATTTTCACAAAGAGTTTCAGACATAATTACTTATAGCAAGGAAGAAGCCAATCGATTGAGAAATCGCTATATTGGTCCGGAACACCTTCTGCTCGGCATGCTGCGTGATGGCGGAGGAAAAGCTATTGAAATATTGTTGAAACTTGATATAGATTTAAAACGAGTAAAAAGTCGTCTGGAGGGTTTCCTAAAGGATGCCGAGGACGATACTCTCTTGCCGGACGCTGAAGTGCCCTTGTCCCCGATGACGGCTAAGATATTGAAGATGTGTATGCTTGAAGCGCGTTTGCTGAAAAGTGCAACTGCCGATACGGAACATGTATTGCTGGCTATTTTGAAAGATGGCGACAATCTTGCTGCAACTGTTTTGGAAGAACACCGGGTGGATTATCAGGCTGTATTTGAACAGCTTTCGATGAAATCGACCAATCCGAATGCGGGAATGGGATTCACCGAGGATGATGAAGAGGATGAAGAAGATATGAATATGTCTCGCTCCTCCCGTACTGGGGGGGCTGGTTCGGCTTCGGCTGCACAGGCTGCATCCAGAAAGCCGTCCAATGATACTCCTGTACTGGACAATTTCGGCGTAGACATGACGCGGGCTGCCGAAGAAGGTAAGCTGGACCCGGTTGTGGGTCGCGAACGCGAGATTGAACGTCTGGCGCAAATCTTGAGCCGTCGCAAGAAGAACAATCCGGTGCTTATCGGCGAACCGGGTGTAGGAAAATCTGCCATCGTAGAGGGTTTGGCATTGCGTATTGTGCAAAAGAAAGTTTCGCGTATCTTGTTCGAGAAGCGCGTGGTGATGCTTGATATGGCCTCTGTGGTGGCGGGAACAAAATACCGTGGCCAGTTTGAGGAACGTATCCGCTCTATTATCAACGAGTTGCAGAAAAATCCGAATGTCATCCTTTTCATCGATGAAATCCATACGATTGTAGGTGCCGGTGCTGCTGCCGGTTCCATGGATGCTGCCAATATGCTGAAACCGGCTTTGGCGCGTGGTGAAATCCAGTGTATTGGAGCTACTACTCTCGATGAATACAGAAAGAATATCGAGAAAGACGGTGCTTTAGAGCGTCGTTTCCAGAAGGTGATTGTAGAGCCTACCACGGCTGAAGAAACGCTTCAGATATTGAAGAATATCAAGGAGAAGTATGAAGACCATCATAACGTGAGCTACACGGATGAAGCCCTGGAAGCATGTGTCAAGTTGTCAGCACGCTATATTACCGACCGCAACTTCCCGGATAAAGCTATTGATGCTTTGGACGAGGCAGGTTCGCGTGTGCATTTGACGAATATTAATGTCCCAAAAGAAATTGAGGAACAGGAAAAGCTGATTGAAGAGGCACGTAGCCTGAAGGCTGAAGCTGTAAAGTCACAGAATTTTGAGCTGGCTGCCAGCTACCGCGACCGTGAGAAGGAACTTTCTGTCCGCTTGGAGGAGATGAAGGTTGAGTGGGAAGCCCGTTTGAAGGATGACCGCCAAACGGTAGGTGAAGAGGAAATAGCCAATGTTATTTCGATGATGTCCGGTGTACCCGTACAGCGCATGGCGCAGGCAGAAGGACTTAAACTGGCTGGAATGAAGGAAGAACTACAGGCGAAGGTGATAGCTCAAGATGCTGCGATAGAGAAACTTACCAAAGCAATCTTGCGTAGCCGTGTGGGGTTGAAAGACCCGAACCATCCCATCGGAACCTTTATGTTCCTTGGCCCTACTGGTGTGGGTAAGACACATTTGGCAAAGCAATTGGCAAAATATATGTTTGGCTCTGCCGATGCTTGATACGTATCGATATGAGCGAGTATATGGAGAAATACACCGTATCTCGTATGATTGGTGCCGCTCCGGGATATGTGGGCTATGAGGAAGGCGGCCAGTTGACCGAAAAGGTTCGTCGCAAGCCGTATTCCATTGTTTTGTTGGATGAAATTGAGAAAGCCCATCCGGACGTGTTCAATATCTTGCTCCAGGTACTGGATGAAGGCCGTTTGACTGACAATTATGGCAGAACCATTGATTTCAAGAATACGGTTATCATTATGACCTCCAATATCGGTACGCGGCAGTTGAAGGAGTTTGGCCGTGGTGTAGGTTTTGCGGCGCAAAACCGCACGGATGACAATGAACATTCGCGCAGCGTGATACAAAAGGCTCTGAACAAGACCTTTGCTCCCGAATTCTTGAATCGTTTGGATGAAATCATTACTTTCGACCAGCTCTCTTTGGAGGCCATCACAAAGATTGTGGACATTGAGCTGAAAGGTTTGTACGAACGGGTTGAAGCAATTGGTTACAAGCTGGTTGTGGAGGATGATGCAAAGACATTCCTTGCTTCGAAAGGGTACGATGTACAGTTTGGTGCGCGCCCATTGAAGCGCGCCATTCAGAACCACTTGGAGGATGGACTTTCCGAGCTGATAGTGGCGGAGGAGTTACAGCCGGGTGATACGGTAAACGTATCAGTAGACAAAGAAAAAGACGAGCTGAGCATCAGGAAGGCATAAGCTGTTCTTTATAAAAACCGTCAAAATGTCAGTCCTTATGGGCTGGCATTTTTTTGTGCTATATCTGCCGGAATAATTAAAAATATAAATCTAAAAAATATAAATGTAGTATGCAAAAAGGTAATATTGGGGTAACTACTGAGAATATCTTCCCCGTCATTAAAAAGTTCTTGTATAGTGATCATGAAATTTTTCTCCGTGAGTTGGTTTCTAACGCGGTTGATGCTACACAGAAGCTGAAAACACTCTCCTCTATCGGTGAGTTCAAGGGTGAAGTTGGCGATTTAACCGTACATGTCTCGCTGGGAAAAGATACCATTACGGTGTCCGACCATGGTATAGGTCTTACGGCTGAAGAAATAGACAAGTATATTAACCAGATAGCTTTCTCTGGCGCCAATGACTTCCTTGAGAAATATAAAAACGATGCCAACGCCATCATCGGCCATTTTGGATTGGGTTTCTATTCGGCTTTTATGGTTGCCAAGAAAGTCGAAATCATCACTAAATCCTATCGGGAAGGCGCCCAGGCTGTAAAGTGGACATGCGATGGCAGTCCGGAGTTTACGATTGAAGACACTGATAAGGCAGAACGTGGTACGGATATCGTTCTTTACATAGACGATGACTGCAAGGAATTCCTTGAAGAAGCGCGCATTTCCTCTTTGTTGAAGAAGTATTGCAGCTTCCTCCCTATCCCGGTTGCATTCGGCAAGAAGAAAGAATGGAAAGACGGCAAGCAGGTTGAAACTGCCGAGGATAATATCATCAATGATTCCAACCCGTTGTGGACGCTGAAACCCAGCGAATTGAAAGATGAAGATTACAAGAAGTTCTACCGTGACCTTTATCCCATGTCCGACGAACCTTTGTTCTGGATTCATCTGAATGTGGATTATCCGTTCCACCTTACCGGTATTCTGTACTTCCCCAAAGTGAAGAGCAACATCGAGTTGAACAAGAATAAGATTCAGCTCTACTGCAACCAGGTATATGTGACGGATTCGGTGGAAGGTATTGTTCCCGACTTCTTGACCCTGCTGCATGGTGTGCTCGATTCACCGGACATTCCATTGAACGTTTCCCGTTCTTATTTGCAGAGCGATGCCAACGTGAAGAAAATTTCTACATATATCACGAAAAAGGTGTCAGACCGTTTGCAGTCCATCTTCAAGAACGACCGTAAGCAATTTGAGGAAAAGTGGAATGACTTGAAAATCTTCATCAACTACGGAATGCTTACGCAGGAAGATTTCTATGATAGAGCCAAGGACTTTGCCCTTTTCACCGATACAGACAGCAAATATTATACTTTCGAGGAGTATAAGACGTTGATTAAGGATAGCCAGACGGATAAGGATGGAAATCTGATTTATCTGTATGCCAACAATAAAGATGAGCAATACAGCTACATAGAGGCCGCTACGAATAAAGGATACAATGTGCTGTTGATGGATGGACAGCTGGACATTGCGGTGGTGAGCATGTTGGAACAGAAGTTCGAAAAGGTTCGCTTCACTCGTGTGGACAGCGATATTATTGATAATCTGATTGTCAAGGAAGACAAGAAGAACGAAGCGTTGGAAGCCGGCAAGCAGGAAGTTCTTTCTTCCATCTTCAAGAGCCAGTTGCCCAAGATGGATAAGACGGAGTTCAACATCACGGCGCAGGCTTTGGGCGAAAATGCCACTCCTATCATGATAACTCAGAGCGAGTACATGCGCCGTATGAAGGAAATGGCGAATATCCAGGCTGGAATGAGCTTCTATGGCGAAATGCCGGATATGTTTAACCTGGTATTGAATTCAGACCATAAGCTGGTAAAAGAAGTTCTGGCAGATGAAGATAAGGAATGTGCTGCTGCCGTTGCTCCGGTTCAGGCAGAGATGGATGAAGTGAACAAGCAGCGTAATGACCTGAAAAAGAAGCAGGAAGGCAAGAAAGATGAGGATATACCGACTGCCGAAAAGGATAAAGTGAATGAGCTGGATAAGAAGTGGGACGAACTGAAAACACAGAAAGAAGGCATCTTCGCCGATTATGCTGCCAAGAATAAGGTTGTCCGTCAACTGATAGATTTGGCACTGCTGCAGAATGGTATGTTGAAAGGTGAAGCTTTGAACAACTTTGTCAAGAGAAGCATTGACCTGATAAAATAAGCCCCTTTAAATTTGTATTTAATATATGCAAGGGTATTGTGATTCTTCAGAGTCGCAATACCCTTTTTTATTCATTTTCACCAATTAAGGTGTGATTTTCTTCGTTGAATACGGCATTTTTAGAAACTATTGTTTATATTTGGGGCAATGAACATTTATCTTACTCGGAATCGCATAGTTATGAAAAGAGTTTTATTGTTTTTTTCGTTTCTTCTATGTACCCTTATTTTACAAGCCCAGAAAGTGGGACTTGTATTGAGTGGCGGTGGAGCAAAAGGCATGACTCATATTGGCATTATCCGGGCTTTGGAAGAGAATAATATCCCCATTGATTATATAACCGGAACCTCTATGGGAGCTATCATCGGTTCTCTGTATGCTATGGGGTATTCTCCGGACGATATGGAGGCGCTCTTGCGCTCTCCCGACTTTAAGCGTTGGTATTCGGGTAAAGTGGAACCCAAATACGAGTATTATTTTAAGAAGAATCGTCCTTCACCGGAATTTTTCAATATCCGTTTTGCTTTTAGGGACTCGCTGCATATAAAGCCCCAGATACTTCCCACAAGCATGGTCAACCCCATACAGATGAATCTGGTATTTGTGGAATTGTTTGCACGCGCTACGGCTGCATGTGGCGGTAATTTCAACAAACTGTTTGTCCCCTTTCGCTGTATAGCATCCGATGTGTACAATAAAAAGCCATTGGTATTGGGTAAAGGGGATTTGGGAGATGCGGTACGTGCTTCCATGAGCTTTCCATTTGTCTTCAAACCGATAGAAATAGACAGTACGCTTGCTTATGATGGCGGCATTTACAATAATTTCCCTACGGATGTGATGCGGGAGGATTTTCATCCGGATGTCATCATTGGCAGTGTGGTGGCGGCCAATCCCGGTAAGCCGAAGGAAAATAACCTGATGAGCCAATTGGAGAATATGATTATGCAGAAGACCGATTACTCCATTCCGGACTCATTGGGTATAGTCATGACCTTCAAGTATGACGATGTCAACCTGCTGGATTTTGACCGTCTGCAGGAATTGCACGATATAGGCTACAACCGTACCCTTAATATGATGGATTCCATCAAAAGCCGTGTCCATCGTAGGGTGAATGCTGACAATGTGCGTTTGAGGCGTCTTGTCTTCCGGAGTAACCTGCCTCAATTCCGTTTCCGGGATATCATTATTGAAGGGGCGAATGCTCAACAACAAGCCTACATCAAAAAAGAATTTCATGATGAGGAGCATGAAGTCTTTACTTATGAAGACTTGAAGCGCGGGTATTTTCGTTTGCTGGCGGATAATATGATTTCGGAAATAGTTCCTCACGCAGTGTATGATTCGGAAGCCGATTTATATCAACTGCATTTGAAGGTGAAGATGGAGGATAATTTTTCCGTGCGTCTGGGGGGCAGTGTCTCTACCACGAGCTCAAATCAAATCTATTTGGGAATAGGATATCAGAACTTGAATTATTATTCCAAGGAAATCACTTTTGACGGTCAGTTGGGTAAGATTTATAATAATGCCCAGTTGATGGGTAAGATTGATTTGCCTACCCACATACCTACGTCCTTTCGTTTTATTGCTTCAATCAGTACCTTCGATTACTACAAGAAGGACAAGCTGTTTTCTAGGAATGACAAGCCTTCATTCAATTCAAAGGACGAACGTTTTGTGAAGTTGATGGTTGCCTTGCCGTTTTTGGCCAATAAGCGTGCGGAGTTCAGTCTGGGATATGGCCAACTGGAAGATAACTACTTTCAATCAAGCGTAATAGATTTCGATAAGGACCGTTCGGACAGAAGTACCTACAAACTTTTGGGAGGTTCCATCGGTTTCTATGGGAGCACCCTGAATACGCGGCAATACGCGACAAAAGGCTATCTGGAGAAGCTGATAGCCCAGGTTTTTACCGGGAGGGAAAGATTTGAACCGGGGAATCCGCAAGAAGGGTACAGTCCTTCTCCGCAAGAGCGGCAATCATGGTTACAAATCTCTTATATGAAAGAGGCATATCACACGATGGGACCGAAATTTACCCTGGGATGGATGGCAGAAGCACTGTATTCATCGAAGAATTTTTCCGAGAATTATACGGCAACCATGATGCAGGCAGGAGAATTTGCACCGACTCCGCATAGTAAACTGATGTACAATGAAGCTTTTCGTGCCAATCAGTATGTGGCTGCCGGTATCAAACCCATATATGTTTTGAACGACATGTTCCAGTTCCGGACAGAATTTTATGGCTTTACACCGATTTTTCCGATAAAAAAGAATGCATTGAATAAAGCATATTATGGAAAAGCATTCTCCCGCTTTGAGTATATGGGAGAAGTTTCTGTTATTTGTCATTTGCCCTTTGGAGCCATCTCTGCTTATGTAAATCATTATAGCTCACCGAGAAGGGAGTGGAATGTGGGGATGACCATCGGCTGGCAGTTGTTTAATTATCGCTTTGTCGAATAAATTTCTTCAAAAAAAGTTTGTATATCGTTTGCTAATTCGGAAAAAGTACGTATCTTTGCACCCGTTAAACAAAGAGGCCGCGTAGCTCAACTGAATAGAGTAGCTGACTACGGATCAGCCGGTTACAGGTTTGAATCCTGTCGCGGTCACAAGTTTCATAATTTTTTAAGGGTCGCGTAGCTCAACTGAATAGAGTAGCTGACTACGGATCAGCCGGTTACAGGTTTGAATCCTGTCGCGATCACAAAGAACCTCCGCAAGTTTTCTTGCGGAGGTTCTTTGTTTTTACAGCTATGGCATATAGTTTATATTCTCCCCTTGTATGGCACTGGCGCGTGTTTTGCTAAGTAAAACAAATTGTTTCCCTTAACTAAACACTTTGTTTCATTATGGAGAACACTTTGTTTCCCTTAACAAAACAGTTTGTTCCATTATATGAAAACAAATTGTTTTTCATTGTTGAAACAAAGTGTTTTTCTATGCTGGAACAAACTGTTCAGTGTTGTGAACTAATAGATTAGCTGAAATAATAGTCTTGTCTTTATTGAGCTAGCGATGTCTTTTTCTCGATTTAACCAGATGTCTTTTTGTTTTATAACGTAATCAGTAGACTGTTGGGTATTGTACTGATAAATATAGTCACACATAGGAAAAAAAGAAGGAGTTAATTCCGTGTTTCCACAAAATTAACTCCTTGCATATCTGATATTAATATGTTGTATACTGGAAATTAATATCCTATAGGGTGGTATAAGGCCTTAGCATTTGATGTTCAATTCATCCAAAATCTTGCGCATGGCTTCGAAAGTGGTGATTCTGGTCGGCACCAATGGCAGGCGGAGCTTGTTCTCAATCATTCCCATTACATTCAGCATGGCTTTTACTCCGGCAGGGTTGCCGTCTACAAACAGAAGCTTGAATAATTCGGCAAATTTGTGGTGAATGGTCAATGCATTGGCATAGTCTCCTTGCAGTGCCAGGCGTACCATACGGCTGAACTCACGCGGGAACGCGTTTCCGATGACCGAGATAATGCCGACAGCCCCCAGGGTAATCAGAGGGAAGGTGATGCCGTCATCGCCCGAAATAACGTCGAAATTGGCCGGTTTGTTTTTGATGATGTCGTCCATCTGCGTGATGTCGCCCGAAGCTTCTTTGACGGCTATCACATTCTTGAAATCACGTGCAATGCGCAGGGTTGTTTCCGCCTTCATGTTCACACCGGTACGACCGGGGACATTATAAAGCACAATCGGCAAATCCGTTGCTTCCGAAATGGCCTTATAATGCTGATATATACCTTCTTGTGAGGGCTTGTTATAATATGGAACAACGGAGAGAATAGCATCTACTCCGGTGAAATCGTCATTTTTCAGTGTTTCCACTATGGCTCGGGTGTTATTTCCGCCTACGCCCAGCAGGATAGGAATTCTTCTGTTCACTCGCTCGATGACCATTTTCTTGATTTTCTTTTTCTCTTCTTCAGTCAGAGTCGGAGTTTCTGCCGTGGTGCCGAGCACACATAAAAAGTCGGTATTGTTTTGAAGTTGATAGTCTACCAAACGCATCAACGCATCGTAGTCAACGCTTTCATCCTCTTTAAATGGAGTAATCAGCGCTACCCCCATTCCTTTCAATCTTGTCTGTATCATGAGTATTATAAAGTAATCTCTAATTAAATGACTCGCAAAAGTACGAATTTTTTCGATTTACCCTACAAATATAAGCCATAAAAAAGCTTTTTGTGGAAATTTGTTAGGATAGCAATGCCAAAAACTCATCTTCGCTCATAATCTTTACTCCCAGTTTCTGCGCTTTCTCCAGTTTGGCAGGTCCCATATTTTCTCCGGCCAGGATAAAGCTGGTTTTGGAGGAGATGCTTCCGACGTTTTTCCCACCGTTCTTTTCAATCATCTCTTTGTATTCGTCCCGTGAGTGGTGGGTGAATACACCGCTGATGACGATGGACTGGCCCGCCAGTTTGTCGGTGTATCCGCTGAGGTCTTCTTCCGTCCGGTGGAGTTGCAGACCGTTCGATTTCAGCCGTTCCACCAGCTCTCTGTTGGCAGGATTGGAGAAGTAAGTTATAATGCTCTGCGCTATTTTTTCACCGATTTCATCGATGTTTTTCAGCTTTTCGAGGTCTGCGTTTTCCAGCTCTTCGATGTCCGTAAAGGACTTGGCTATCTTCTTGGCAACCGTTTCTCCCACGAAGCGTATGCCCAGTGCAAAGAGCACTCTTTCAAATGGCACTTCTTTACTTGCCGCAATACCGTTGACTATGTTTTCTGCCGATTTTTCGCCCATCCGTTCCAGGTTCTTGATATCGTCGGTTTTGAGCTGGTATAAATCTGCAGTATCCTTTATCAGCCCCAATCGGTAGAACATATCTACTGTTTCAGGTCCCAGTCCGTCTATATTCATGGCTTTGCGGCTGATGAAATGCTCTATTTTCCCTTTAATCTGCGGAGGACAAGTGGTTTCATTGGGGCAATAGTGGGCTGCTTCTCCTTCAAAACGTATCAGTTTGCTGCCGCATTCGGGACAATGGGTGATGAACTTCACTTTTTCACCGATAAGCATACTGCGGGCATCCTTATCGACACCGGTTATTTTGGGGATGATTTCACCGCCTTTTTCCACATACACCATGTCGCCTATATGCAGGTCCAGCCCCTCGATAATATCTGCATTGTGCAGGGAGGCACGTTTCACAATGGTGCCGGACAGTTGTACGGGGTCCAGATTGGCAACCGGAGTGACTGCGCCGGTACGTCCTACTTGGTAGGTGACCCTGTTCAAGCGTGTCAGTGCACGTTCTGCCTGGAATTTGTATGCGATGGCCCACCGGGGGGACTTGGCTGTGAATCCCAAATTCTTTTGTTGTCTCAAGCTGTTGACTTTTAGCACAATACCATCAGTAGCCACCGGAAGGTTCTTACGCTCCGTGCCCCAATAATTGATGTATTCGAAGACTTCCTCCAGGCTGTGGGCTTTTCTGGTGTGCTCTGATGTTTTAAATCCCCAGCCGGCGGCGGCTTGCAGATTCTCGTAATGGCCGTCGCAGGGCAATTCCTCTCCCAATAGATAGTAGAGATAAGCATCCAGCTTTCTGGATGCTACGATGGCGGAATTCTGCAACTTCAAGGTACCGGAAGCAGCGTTGCGCGGATTGGCGAAAAGCGGTTCCTCACGTGCTTCCTTTTCCCGGTTCAGTTCTTCGAAAACCACCCAGGGCATCAGGATTTCCCCTCTGATTTCGAATGACTTAGGATAATTTCCATGGAGGACCAGCGGAATCGTCCGGATTGTCTTTACATTGTCCGTCACATCATCGCCCTTTTCGCCGTCGCCACGGGTGACGGCACGCACCAATTTGCCATCCTCGTAAGTCAGCGAGATGGAAGTACCGTCATACTTCAGCTCGCAGCAGATTTCAAAATCCTCGTTCAACGCCTTTTTTACCCGTTCGTAAAAGTCGGTCACTTCGTTTTCGGAATAGGTGTTTCCCAATGAAAGCATGGGATATTTGTGTGCCACTTGTGTGAAGTTCTTATTTAAATCACTTCCTACACGCATCGTGGGCGAATTATCATCTTGGTATTCAGGATGTTCTTTCTCTAAGTCTTGTAGCTCGCGCATCAGGTCGTCAAACTCCTTGTCGGATATTTCAGGAGCATTCAGCACATAATAATTGTAGTTGTGCTGGTGTAATTCCGCACGGAGCTGGTCTATTTTTTCTTTTACAGTCATAGGGTTTTCGGATTGTTTGAACGCAAAAATACGGGTTTCTCCCCGAATATTTGTACTTTTGCAGCTTGAAATAGCTAAAATAAAGTTATATGCGCATTGACATTATCACAGTTTTGCCGGAGATGATTGAGGGATTCTTTAACTGCTCCATCATGAAACGTGCTCAAAATAAAGGGCTTGCAGAGATACATATCCATAATCTTCGTGATTATACGGAAGATAAGTACCGTCGTGTAGACGATTATCCGTTTGGCGGCTTTGCCGGAATGGTCATGAAGATAGAGCCGATAGAGCGGTGTATCAACGCCTTGAAGGCCGAGCGGGATTACGACGAGGTTATCTTTACCACCCCCGATGGTGAGCAGTTCAATCAGCCGATGGCAAATACTCTTTCCCTTGCCCAGAATCTCATCATTCTCTGCGGGCATTTCAAAGGGATAGATTACCGGATTCGCGAGCATCTCATCACCAAGGAAATCAGTATCGGCGACTATGTGTTGACTGGCGGAGAACTGGCGGCGGCTGTCATGGCAGATGCCATCGTCCGTATCATTCCGGGAGTGATTTCCGATGAGCAGTCTGCACTTTCAGATTCCTTTCAGGACAATCTGCTGGCTGCGCCGGTCTATACACGCCCCGCTGATTACAATGGATGGAAGGTTCCGGATATTTTACTTTCCGGACATGAGGCCAAGATTAAGGAATGGGAGCTGCAACAGTCTTTGGAAAGGACTCGTAGACTGCGTCCGGATTTGTTGGGAGAGTAAGTTTACTGATGTAAATAAAAAGAAAAAGGACATTCATTAATGAATGTCCTTTTTTATGAATATATATTGCGAATGGCAATCTCTTGTTATTCTTTATACATCGAGTGCACCGATAATATCCTTTACAGACTGATAACCGTGTCTGTCAAGATAGTCATTTATTCCTTCTACCACTTTCACTGTAACCGCCGGATCAATGAAGTTTGCCGTACCAATCTGGATGGCAGAGGCACCTGCAAGCATGAATTCCACAGCATCTTTCCAGTTCATGATACCCCCCAAGCCTATGACGGGGATTTTTACCGCTTTAGCCACTTGCCATACCATACGTAAGGCAATGGGTTTCACGGCCGCACCGGACATACCACCGGTGACAGTGGAGAGTATCGGACGCCTGCGTTCCGCGTCTATAGCCATTCCCAGCAGGGTATTGATGAGGGAAACGCTGTCTGCACCGCCATTTTCGGCTGCGCGGGCTATTTCAGTGATGTCGGTAACGTTCGGGGAGAGCTTTACGATAAGTGTCTTTTTGTAAACTGAGCGCACGGCTTTCACCACTTCTTCGGCTCCCTTGGCGGTAACACCGAATGCCATTCCTCCTTGCTTCACATTGGGGCAAGAGATGTTCAACTCTATGGCAGGAATTTTGTCAAGTTCATTAATGATTGCGGCTGTTTCAGCATAGTCTTCGATGGCAGAACCCGAAACATTCACAATCATGTTGGTCTGAATGTCCTTGATGCGGGGATAGATGTGTTCAACAAAGTAATGTACACCCTTATTTTGCAGTCCCACAGCGTTTAACATACCCGAAGGAGTCTCTGCCATACGCGGATATGGATTGCCTTCACGTTTGTGAAGGGTGGTTCCCTTTACAATAATACCGCCTATTCGCGATAGTTCGATGAAATCGGCGAATTCTTCACCATATCCGAATGTTCCGGATGCAGTCATCACCGGATTATTCATTTGTAATTCACCAATATTTACACTTAAATCTGCCATAATAGTTTGTTTATATTAAAAACCGGACCTTCTTTACATACGCACAAATGACCTTCCGTGGTATTTTCTACACAGCATAGACAAGCGCCTATGCCACACGCCATCATATTTTCCAGAGATACTTCGCAACTGATACCTTTACTTTTGGCATACTTTGCTACTGCCATCATCATCGGTTTGGGGCCGCAAGTATATATCTGCTCAAAGCACACCTTATTTAATATGGAGTGTTGCGTTACGTATCCCTTCTCTCCGTGGCTGCCATCTTCGGTGGTGGTATACACCTCGCCATAGGCAGCAAACTGCTCTAATTGAAGCAAATCCTTGTCGCTTCTGGCACCCAGCAGGAAGGTTGCTTACAGCCTTTCTTGGCAAGCTGTTCGCCTAAATATAACATAGGAGCTGTACCTACACCTCCACCTACCAATAAGAGCTTGTCTGAGGGCTTTTCAGGCATTGTGAAGCAGTTTCCCAACGGAAGTACTACATTGATTATATCGCCTGCTTTTGCGTCTCCTAATCGCTTGGTTCCGTCGCCTACAAGTTGGATTAAGAACCAGACTTCATTCCGTTGTCTATCTACATAATTGATGGAGATGGGGCGGCGCAAAAAAGTGGTAGGCGAGCCGTCCACGCGAATCTCTGCAAATTGTCCCGGAAGCATTTCCGGAAGTGGGGACGGAGAAGTCAACTTCAACAACACGTAGTTGGCATGCAAGCGGAGGTTCTCTGTCACTGTCAGATCTAAAATATACTTTTTCATATCTATAAAGAGGGATGTTTTTCTTTCGGGTGCAAAGATAGTGTAAACCGAGTGCAGAATAAAATGAACCCGTTTCTTTTTTATGTTGGGGCATTAGTCTATTTCCATTCTCATTCCTTAATTTTCCGGTTTGAAAGTCTCGTAAGTATTGTCATCAAAGAAAATTCTTATTTCAGTGATTTTTCTGGGAGGTCTTTCTTTGTAGATAATCTCTTGTTTTACAATCTCTTTAGACGATTTTAGGGCTGTCTCTAATGCAATTTCCTTGCGATTTTCAGATTCTTCCGGCCCGTTGGACAGATTTTCCGGATTCTCGGCGAATAAAGGATAGTCGAATCCATCGTTTTCGGGTGAATCCGGATTATTACTCATATTGCCTTTTCCGGTAAGCAGCCACTCCAAGTTTATGTCGTTGTATCGTTGATGCAATCGGAGAATAACTTCCGTACTTGGATATTTGTTACGCGGACCCAAGATGTGGGAAATGGTGGCTTGGGCCACACCAATACTCTCGGCAAAAGCTCCTGCTGTCAGTTTCTCCCGATCCATAACCATTTTGAACCTGTCTTTTATACTCATGGTTTATGTGTTATTACAATTGTACATATTATTTATTGGATTACAAAAGTAAAAAAACGACATCACAAAAGCAAATTAAAAATGTGATATTTTGAGATTTACAAATAAAATGTTACCATTACAATATTCATCATTACAAATGCTATAATACAAATTACGAGTGAAATAGGTATTTATTTTAAGTTTAATAAAGTAATATATTTATCTAGTTATTAG
>NZ_BAKJ01000005.1 GCF_000614125.1 Bacteroides rodentium JCM 16496 | reverse complement strand
GGTGCTTATGTGTCTGTTCCGTTATCCCCTCATGTTTGTTCTGTCATTCCCTTATGTCTGTTCTATCAACTCCTATATATAGACGAAAGCCCACGGCTGTGGTACGCCTTGTTCACTACCGTGGACAAGGCGTACCACTGTAGTGAACAACGCGTGCCACGGTAGTGAACACTTGATAAACCCAAAGGCTTCTCAAGACAAACCACCGTGCAAAACACAACAGAAGCCTATGTAACACACAACGAAAGCCTATGCAAGAGACACGAAAGCCCGGTCAGATGCGCAAAAAACCGTTTCCACCCTCCCGGGTAAAAACGGTTCAAGTCAATAATACATGAAAAAAAAGCTATAAACAGTCGGCAGAACGATATATTTCAGTAACTTTGCTAACGTGAAAACAGGCTGCACCCCAGCATAAAAAAATGAACAGTATGGAAACTACCAGACAAAATAAAATAGCCCGTCTCCTGCAGAAGGAACTGAGTGATATCTTCTTGTTGCAAACCAAGTCCATGCCCGGCATACTGATTTCCGTCAGTGCCGTACGCATCAGCCCCGACATGAGCGTGGCACGCGCTTATCTCAGTATATTCCCCTCGGAGAAAAGCGAAGAAATAGTCAACAACATCAACGGAAACATGAAGTCCATACGCTTTGAACTGGTACCCGCGTACGCCACCAACTACGCATTATCCCCGAACTGAAGTTCTTCGTGGACGACTCACTGGACTACCTGGAACGAATTGACGAACTCTTAAAATAAGGATTAGGGATTAAGGATTAGGGATTAATAGATAGTGAAATCCCTTAATCCTTAATCCTTAATCCCTTAATCCTTAACAATGAACTTTCCCTTCTTCATTGCCCGCCGCTACCTCTTCTCCAAGAAGAAGCACAATGCCATTAATATCATCTCCGGTATTTCGGTGTGTGGAGTGGCATTGGCTACGTTGGCGTTGGTATGCACCTTGTCCGTATTCAACGGTTTTCAGGACATGGTGGCAGGCTTTTTCACAGCCTTCGACCCGGAACTGAAGATTACCGTCCGCAAAGGTAAGGTTTTCGACCCGCACGAAGCGTGCATCCGGCAAGTACACGCCCTGCCCGAGATTGACGTGTGGACGGAAACACTGGAAGAGAATGCATGGTGCAGTACAAGGACCGTCAGGCAATGGCCGTCATCAAGGGAGTGGAGGACAATTTCGAACAGCTTACATCCATCGACAGCTTACTCTATGGGACGGGAAAGTTCCTACTGAGCGACTCGGTGGTGGACTATGGTTTTCTGGGTGTGGAACTTATATCCGAGTTGGGCACCGGCATTCAGTTCGTGGACCCATTGCAGGTCTATGCCCCCAAACGGAACGTACGGGTAAACATAGCCAACCCCACTGCGGCTTTCAACCGGGAGTATCTCTTCTCGCCCGGCGCCATCTTTGCCGTCAACCAGCAAAAATACGATTCACGCTACATACTGACGTCACTCGACTTTGCCCGCCGTCTGTTCAATTATGACACGGAAGTCTCTGCCATCGAGATGAAACTGAAACCCGGTTCCAACATCGGCTCCGTACAAAAGAAAATAGCAGGCATTCTCGGCGACCGGTTCATTGTACAGAACCGCTACGAGCAGCAAGCCGATGTTTTCCGCATCATGGAAATAGAGAAACTCATCTCTTATCTCTTCCTCACCTTCATTCTGGGTATCGCATGCTTCAATGTCATCGGTTCGCTGTCCATGCTGATACTGGACAAACGGGAGGACGTGGAGACACTGCGCAATCTGGGTGCCGATGACCAGCTCATAGCGCGCATCTTCTTGTTCGAAGGCAGGATGATTTCTGTATTCGGCGCCCTCTCCGGCATCGTTTTAGGATTGTTGCTGTGCTTTCTGCAGCAACGTTTCGGGTTGATTTCATTGGGGGGAGGCAATGGAAGTTTTGTAGTGGACGCTTATCCGGTAAGTGTACATGCCACGGATATTATTCTGGTATTCTTAACGGTCATCACTGTAGGCTTCTTGTCCGTATGGTATCCGGTGAGATACCTCAGCAAGCGGCTGCTGAGAAAAAAATAAAAAAACAGTTACTTCTTGCGGATAATCGTCAATCCGTCACGCAGGGGAAGAATGACTTTCTCCACACGCGCATCCCGCGCCACCAAGTCATTGAAGGCTTTGATACTGATTGTCTGCAGGTCCGTGCGATGGGGTTGTTCTTCCAGCACATGGCCATCCCACAAGGTATTGTCGGCAATGATATATCCACCGTCGGAAAGGCGGGCGAGCACCATTTCATAATACTCTATGTATTTACGCTTGTCTCCGTCAATGAAGGCAAGGTCGAAAGTGAGGTCCAGTTGCGGTACCAGCTCCAAGGCATCGCCAATGTAGAACCTGATTTTATCGGCATAAGCCGAGTGCTCCAGCCACGGACGGGTGAAGTCCTCCTGCTCGTCGTTGATTTCAAACGTATGCAGCATCCCGCCCTCCGGCAGTCCTTCTGCTATGCAAAGTGCGGAATATCCGCTATAAGTCCCTATCTCCAGCACCTGCCGGGGACGAATCATCCGGACAAACATCTTGAGCATACGCCCCTGCAAATGTCCGGAAGCCATGCGGGGATAGAGCAACTTGACATGCGTGTCGCGATAGAGCGCTTTCAGATAATCGCCCTCATCGTCAATGTGCTGCAAAATGTATTCGTCAATCGTCACTTTGTCAATGGATTATAGGTTAGGGATAAGGGATTAGGGGTTAGGGATTAAGAATAAGGGGTAGGGATTAGGGGGGTGGTTCTACGCACAATTATTAATTAATCATTAACCGCTAATCCCTACTCCCTTATCCTTAATCCCTTATCCTACAAGTATCTGTTACTATTGGGTAGCACACTGTCTTCTGCATGCTTCAAGGCATCTTCCACTACATTGATTTCGAGGAAGGAAGTCTTTGTACCTGCCTTACCACTACTCAAATAGCCCACCATGTCCGTAGGACACAAGCGGCCTTCCTTCAACAGACGGCGAAGTGCCGCAAAGTAATACTCCTGTCCGTTGGCAAGTTCGGGCATATAGATAGCCTCCACACCGTATGAAAGTGCCAGGTGCCGCATGGTCTTTTCCTTGTAGCAGATGGCCAGCACCGGATATTTGCCACGGAAAGCGGCAAGATTACGGGCTGTACGACCGCTGTAACTGTCGGTGATGATTGCACGGATTTTCAGTTTGGTAGTGGCTTTTACTGCTTGTTTGGCAAGGAACGCAGTCACATCGTTGCTGTTCTCGTCCAGCGGAATACGGATATCATTATCGGGCAACTTGTCTTTTTCCGCTTGCGCGGCAACTTTGGTCATGGTCTTTACGGCTTCCACCGGATATTTTCCGTATGCAGTTTCACCACTCAGCATCAAGGCATCCGTACGATAATAGATGGCATTGGCAATATCCGTTACTTCCGCACGGGTGGGACGTGGATTGGAAATCATGGTATGGAGCATCTGTGTGGCAACAATCACCGGCTTCTTGGCAAGAATACACTTGCGATAAGTACACGTTGGATGCCGGGAATGCGTTCCTGAGGGACTTCGATACCAAGGTCGCCACGAGCCACCATCACGCCGTCTGCCACTTCCAGTATTTCGTCTATGTTGTCCACACCTTCCTGGTTCTCAATCTTGGCGATGATGCGGATATCGCTGTTGTGGGCATCGAGAATCGTCTTGATGTCGAGGATATCCTGCTTGTTGCGCACAAAGGAGTGGGCTATGAAGTCGATGTCTTTCTCGATGGCATAGAGGATGTTGTTGCGGTCCTTCTCGGTCAACGAGGGGAGGTTGATGCGGACACCCGGAACGTTGACACTCTTGCGGCTGCAGGGTAGCTTCATTCTGTACTTCGCAGAGCAGATAGTCGGGAGTCTTCTCCACAACAATCAGCTCCAAATCACCGTCGTCAATTAGGATATGGCCGTCCACATCCAAGTCTTTGACAAAATGGGGATAGGAGACCGAAATACATTCACGGGTAGTCTCCTGCTCCGGGTTGCCAACCACCTTCACACGGTCGCCCGCCTTGAAAGGAATGGGCTCGGCAAGGACAGTAGTGCGGACCTCCGGCCCTTTCGTATCCATCAGGATGGCAATACGGTTGGAAACCGTACGCACATTGTTTATCAACTTCTCGGCACCTTCACGGCCAAGATGTGCAGTATTCATACGTACAACATTCATACCTGCATCGAACAACTGCTTTATAAAATCAACATCACAGCGCTGGTCAGAAATCGTTGCGACAATCTTCGTTTGCTTCAATAACATAATCTATATACCTATTTTATTTAATAATCTTTTAACGCCTCCATGGCCAGACGGTAGGAGTTCAGCCCGAAACCGAGAATGACACCTTTGCAGGCGCAGGAAATCATGGACACATGACGAAAAGCCTCGCGGGCATGTACATTAGAGATATGCACCTCAATCACCGGAGAAGTGACCGAACGGATAGCATCTTGCAGAGCGATGGACGTGTGGGTGTAAGCACCCGCATTCAAAATGATGCCGTCCACATCAAAACCTACCTGCTGAATCTTGTCTATCAGCTCTCCCTCAATGTTGGACTGGAAATAGTCAATCTGTACATCCGCATATTTCTTACGGAGTTCGGCAAGGTAGTCTTCAAAAGTAACGCTGCCGTAAATGGAAGGTTCACGTTTGCCCAAGAGATTTATATTGGGGCCGTTAATAATCTGTATCCTCATAACACAATTTTTTATACCTTTGCGGTGCAAAGATAGTGCAAACCGAAAGCAGATGCAAATTTATTTGCAATTTGCTGAAATGCAGCCTATTTTCGCGAAGCAAAGGTAGAAAAAAGAAATGAAATCAGAAGAAAAATCCACGAATAAGGAGAAACAAACGCTGATAATCAGAAAGTACCACCAGTATCTGAAACTGGAAAAAGCACTCTCACCCAATACAGTGGATGCTTACCAAACAGACTTACAGAAGCTGCTACACTTTCTGGAAGGAGAGGGTATCGCTATCCTTGACACTACCCTGGATGACTTGCAGCATTTTGCCTCCGGACTGCACGACATCGGCATCCATCCCCGCTCGCAGGCACGCATCTTGTCGGGCATCAAGTCATTCTTCCATTTCCTCGTCATGGCCGACTATCTGGAGGGAGACCCTAGCGAACTGCTGGAGGGACCCAAAATCGGATTCAAGCTTCCGGAAGTACTGACGGTGGAGGAGATAGACCGTATCATCTCCACCATCGACCTGGGCACAAACGAGGGGCAACGCAACCGCGCCATCCTCGAGACTCTATACAGTTGCGGCCTGCGGGTATCGGAACTGTGCAACCTGAAAATCTCCGACTTGTATTTCGACGAAGGCTTCATCAAGGTAGAAGGTAAGGGCAGCAAACAGCGCCTTGTACCCATATCGTCCCGTGCCATCAAGGAGATAAGGAACTGGTTCGTGGACCGCAATGGAGGCTGGAAAATCAAGAAGGACTTCGAGGACTATGTATTCCTGGCACGCTGGGGCAAAAATATCTCGCGCATCATGGTATTCCATCTCATCAAGGAACTGGCGGAGAAGGCTGGCATCACCAAAAACATCAGCCCGCACACCTTCCGCCATTCCTTTGCCACCCACCTGCTTGAAGGAGGCGCCAACCTGCGCGCCATACAAAGTATGCTGGGTCACGAATCTATCGCTACAACAGAAATTTACACACATATTGACCGGCACAGATTGCGCAGTGAAATCATAGAACATCATCCCCGCAATATAAAGTACCGCAAAGAGCGGGAAATTCATTAAATTATGATAAAATTACTGCGCGAGTTAACAAACTGTAATAGGATTTAATATCTTTGCGTTGTTGTGTCCATGCCAAAACAGCACACTAACATGAAATAGACAAATTTCAATTACAAACAATTAATTTATACCTAAAATGACTAAGAAATTGTATCTGCCGTTTTTAATGGCAATGGTTGTTGCATTAATGACATCGTGCAGCAAAAAGATGGGTGAATTGTCATCAGATTATTTCACCGTAACCCCTCAAGTTCTGGAAGCTGTAGGTGGTAAAGTTCCCGCTACAATCAACGGAAAATTCCCTGAAAAGTACTTCAACAAGAAGGCTGTGGTAGAAGTGACTCCCGTGCTGAAATGGAACGGCGGCGAAGCTAAAGGCCAGTCGGCTGTATTCCAGGGTGAAAAAGTAGAAGGTAACGACCAGACTATCTCTTACAAGATGGGCGGCAACTACACTATGAAGACATCCTTCGACTATGTACCGGAAATGGCCAAATCTGAACTCTATCTGGAATTCAAGGCCACAGTAGGCAAAAAGACTGTCACCATCCCTGCCGTAAAAGTAGCCGATGGTGTAATCTCCACTTCCGAGATGCTGGAACAAACATTGGGCAGCGCCAACCCCGCCAATGGTGACGACGCTTTCCAACGTATCATCAAAGAAAAGCATGACGCCAACATCATGTTCTTGATTCAGCAAGCAAACATCCGTTCAAGCGAACTGAAGACTGCCAAAGAATTCGGCAAAGAAGTGAAGACTATCAACGAAGCTGAAAACAAGAAAATCAGCAACATCGAAATCTCTGCATACGCTTCTCCCGATGGTGGTGTAGGTCTGAACGAAAGATTGGCTGAAAACCGTCAGGACAACACGGCAAAACTCATCAACAGAGACCTGAAGAAAGCCAAGATTGATGCCGCAGTAGACACCAAGTATACAGCTCAAGACTGGGAAGGCTTCCAGGAACTGGTTTCCAAATCAAACATCCAAGACAAAGAGTTGATTCTCCGCGTACTGTCCATGTACCAAGACCCCGAACAAAGAGAACAGGAAATCAAGAACATCTCTTCTGTTTACAAAACCCTTGCTGACGAAATCCTGCCGCAACTACGCCGCTCTCGCCTGACTTTGAATTACGAAATCATCGGTAAGTCTGACGAAGAAATCGCAAACCTCGCCGACAGCGATGCCAAGCAGCTGAACATCGAAGAATTGCTGTATGCCACCACTTTGACTAAAGATGCTGCCAAGCAAGAAGCCATCTTCACAAAAGCCACTCAAATCTACCCGAACGATTTCCGTGCTTACAATAACTTAGGTAAACTGGCTTATCAGGCTGGCGACCTCGACAAGGCTGAAAGCTACTTCAAGAAAGCTCTCTCCATCAAGGATGCTCCTGAAGCAAATATGAATCTCGGTCTGATTGCCTTGACTAAGGGCGACAGAACTGCAGCAGAAAGCTATCTGAGCAAGGCTTCCGGTTCTAAGGAACTGAACGAGGCATTGGGTAATCTGTATGTTGCTCAAGGACAGTACGACAAGGCTGTCAGCTCATTTGGCGACACTAAGACTAACAGCGCTGCTTTGGCACAAATCCTGGCTAAAGACTACAACAAGGCTAAGAACACACTGGCTGCTATCGAAAGACCGGACGCTTATACTGACTACCTGATGGCTGTACTTGGCGCAAGAACCAACAATACATCTATGGTAACCAGCAGTTTGAAAAATGCCATTGCAAAAGAACCGGCTTTGGCAAAGAAGGCTGCTTCTGACCTGGAATTCGCCAAATACTTCACTAACACTGACTTTATGAATATCATCAAATAATAAAGGTTAGATTGAAAAGAACGTGCCCGGCATAGAAATATGTCGGGCATTTCTTTTTATTCACACCAAAAAGAAGTATTTTCGCGACGAAGTATCAGAAAAAGAACCGGAATGAAGAAAATCTATCTTGCATACCTTCTGCTTATTATATTGTCTGCCTGCGGCAGCAAAAATACAAATTCAGTCTACCTAAATGGTGAAATCAAAGGGCTGGGGAATGATACCCTTTATATATATGGTACGGACAAGTTCTATAACCGTATGGACACTCTGCTTGTCAAGGATGACAAGTTCTCTGCAACCCTCACCACCGACACACTTGCCTCTACATGGTTGCAATTCAGTGACGGTACGGAATATCCGCTTTACCTGGACAAAGGAGACAACATAAAGATAAAAGGTTCTGCCGCCGGACTTACTTCACTGGAAATCACGGGGAATGTTCCCAATGAAGAATTGACCGCCTTTCAGAAAGAGTTGAAAGGTTTGAGTACTCCCTCGGAGAAAGCATTGGAAGAAAAAGCAGAAGCCTTCATCAACAGCCATCCTTCTTCACTGGTAAGTATCTATCTGCTGGAGAAATATTTCGTGCAAAAACCGCAACCGGACTTCTCCTTAATCAAAGAAATGACAGAACACATGACCGGAGGCCTGAAAGACCGCCCGTATGTGGACGAACTGCTTGACCTTATCCAAGAAGAAGAGAAGGTATCCGTCGGGAAAACCATCCCTTACGTCAACCTGCCCAATGCCAAAGGCACACAAATCAGCCGTACCAGCTTTAAGGATAAATATCTGTTGATACATTTTTGGGCATCTTGGGACCCGCAAAGCATGGAAGCCAACGCTGCCCTGCGCCGGATTTACAAGAAAGAAGAAAAGAACAAGCTATTCGCACTCTGGGGCATTTCTTTGGATATCGACAGAAAGGAATGGGAAGAAGCAATCAAAAGAGATACCCTAAAGTGGGAACAGAGTTGTGATTTCTCCGGATGGAACACAGCGCCCATCAAACAGCTCGCCATACAAGCATTGCCTGCCAATCTGTTCCTTAGCCCTTCCGGAAAAATTGAAGGGAAGAATATGAGCGAGGAAGACATCAAAAAGAAACTGGAGGAGATAGAGCAAAAGGAAAAAGAGAAGAAAGAGAGTGAAAAGAAACTCAAAAAACAAAACCGACGGTAGCCTATCCTGCCATCACTAACCCCTAATCACTAAAAACGTGCTCATAAAAGTTTTTGGAGCGGCTGTTCAAGGTATTGACGCAACCCTCATCACCATTGAAGTCAACAGTTCCAGAGGCTGTATGTTCTATTTAGTCGGTTTGCCGGACTCTGCGGTCAAAGAAAGCCATCAACGTATCATATCTGCTTTGCAGGTCAACGGTTACCGGATGCCTACCAGCAATATCGTCATCAACATGGCACCGGCTGACATCCGCAAGGAAGGTGCAGCTTACGATTTACCTTTAGCCATCGGTATACTTGCCGCCAACGAAGTCATCCAGTCCGATAAGCTGGGACGCTATCTGTTGATGGGTGAACTGAGCCTTGACGGTAGCTTGCAACCCATCAAAGGAGCACTCCCCATTGCCATTAAAGCCCGAGAGCTGGGGTTTGAAGGTATGATTGTACCACAACAGAATGCCCGCGAAGCGGCAGTAGTGAACAATCTGAAAGTGTACGGAGTGGGAAACATCAAGGAGGTTATAGAATTCTTCAATGGCACGCAGGAATTAACCCCTACATCAGTCAACACCCGCGAGGAATTCTATTCCCAGCAGAGCAACTTCGATTTCGACTTTGCAGAAGTAAAAGGGCAGGAAAATGTAAAACGAGCCTTGGAGGTAGCTGCTTCGGGCAGCCACAACATAATTCTCATCGGTTCGCCAGGCAGCGGTAAGTCCATGCTTGCCAAGCGTCTGCCGTCCATACTTCCTCCCCTCTCTTTGGGAGAGAGTCTGGAAACGACCAAAATTCATTCTGTTGCCGGAAAGTTGGGCAAAGACGGTGGGCTCATCTCGAAACGCCCGTTCCGCGACCCTCACCACACCATCTCTACGGTAGCGATGACCGGTGGAGGAAGTTTCCCCCAACCCGGTGAAATCAGTCTGGCACATAACGGTATTTTATATCTTGATGAACTGCCAGAGTACAGCCGCAACGTATTGGAGGTTCTTCGCCAACCGCTGGAAGATAGGAAGATTACCGTGTCACGCATCCGATGCAATGTAGAGTACCCGGCAAGTTTTATGCTGGTAGCCTCTATGAATCCGTGCCCATGCGGGTATTACACGCATCCCACCAAGGCTTGTGTGTGCAGTCCCGGACAAGTACAAAAGTACCTAAACCGCATATCCGGACCTTTGCTCGACCGTATTGACCTGCAAATTGAAGTCACCCCACTCCCCTTTGAAGAGATGGCAGATTCCCGCCCCGGCGAATCGAGCGCCACCATACGCGAGCGTGTGATACGTGCCCGACAAATTCAAGAAGCAAGGTATGCAGACATTCCCGGCATATATTGTAATGCCAGATGAACAGTAAACTGCTTGCCCGCCACGCCCGTCCGGATGACAAAGGACTTGCCATGCTCAAAACTGCCATGAACCGGCTGAACCTTTCGGCCCGCGCCTACGACCGCATATTGAAAGTATCACGCACCATCGCCGACCTGGAAGGCTGCGAACAGATACAGCCGGCACATTTGGCGGAAGCTATCGGATATAGGAATCTGGATAGGGAGGACTGGGCAGGGTGAAAAAGGGATAGCCCCTTTAATCCCTAATCCCTAATCCCTATTTCTCTATCCGAATACGCGCATCCACCGCTATCACCTGCTTTTCAGTCGCCAGCAATGGATTGATATCCATCTCCTTGATTTCCGTTGCAAAGCGCAGCAAGGTGGAAAGCCGTACAATAATCTCGGCAAATTTATCTTCGTTCACACCCTTCTGCCCGCGCGTACCTTTGATAATCTTATAGGCACGCAACGAGTGAATCATGGAGTAGGCCTCCTCGTAGGACAACGGTGCAAGACCGGAAGACACATCCTTCAGCACCTCCACAAAAATACCGCCCAGGCCGCAGAGTACCACATGTCCGAACTTCTCCTCATACTTGGCACCGATAAACAATTCCGTCCCTTTCAGCATCGGCTGCACCATGATAGCACTGGCTTCGGGAATCTGCATCATACGGTCGAATTCCAATGCCAAATGCTGTTCACTCTTGATATTGAGCACAACACCGCCTACATCCGACTTATGCACCGGCCCCACCACCTTTGCCACCACCGGGAATCCCGTGCGACGCGCAAAGGCAAGCACTTCTTCCTTGTTGTCCGAAACAAACTCCTCCACAATAGGAATACCTGCAGAGCGGAGCAATGCCTGCACATAGTGCGGGGCAATATAACCGTCCGCAGGAATGGAATCTATAATCCGGCGAATACGGGGAACATCCACTCCAAAGAGCTCGATTTCATTATTGGCAGGCCGCGGGGCATTCATGATCCGCGAAAGTGCCGTGCCGAGGGTCACTTCATCGGCAAAGTTCACATGGCCTTTTGCCAGGAAAGCAGCGACTTCGGCTCCTGCCGTATTGATGGAGGGAAGAATCGGGAAAATCGGTTTCTTGCACGTCTGCATCTTCTCGTGCAGCACGTCGTACATCTCGAACATGGTGACCAGCCCCGGCGTGCCGAAAATAGCCATCACGGCATCAATCTCCTCAAACTTCTCTTCGCAGTAGTCTAGGCAGAGGCGCAGGTGTTCGGGTGTGCCTGTTGCAAGGATGTCGATGGGATTGCCCACAGCCGCACCGGGGAAGAGCTTGCTTTTCAGCTCCTCGGCAAGCGGTCCCTCCAGCTTGGGGACGTTCAGTCCGCCCTTACTCAACGCATCGGTCAGCATCACTCCCGGACCGCCGGCATGGGTAATGATGGCGAAGTTTTTCCCTTTCAGTTCCGGCAGCGTGAAGATACAACCTACGGTCGTCAGCTCCTCGCGCGAATAGCAACGTACAATACCCGCCTTACGGAACAAGGCCTCTACTGCCGAATCGCTACTGGCAATGGCCCCCGTATGCGAACTCGCCGCCCGGCTGCCGCTTTCGCTACTGCCCGCCTTGATGGCCGCAATCTTGCAGCCCTTCTTGATGAGCGAAGATGCATGAAACAGCAGACGGTCGGGGTCACCGATGCTCTCTATATAAAGAAGTTTTATTCTGGAATCCGCTTCCGGATTGAAGTGTTCGTCCATGTATTGCAACACATCCTCACACCGATTTGCTTGGCATTGCCCACAGACCATACAGAGTTGAACTGCAATCCCTTGGTCACGGCGCTCTCCAATATGAACACCGCTGTGGCACCGGAGCTGGAAATCAGGTCTACCCCTTGCGGATGCAGCTGCGGGATGGGCTGGCTGAATACACTGTGATGCCACGAGTTCATAAAACCGATACAGTTGGGGCCTATCAGAGAGGCTCCATACCGGTTCACCGTCTCCAGTATGCGGTCTTCCAGCACAGCACCCTCATGGGTCTCCTCACCAAAACCGGCAGAAAGGATAATGAACGCCTTCACCTGCTTCTCCGCGGCAAGCACCTCCACCGCATCGGGACAAAGCGCGGCAGGTATGGCAAGGATGGCAAGGTCCGTATCGGGAATGTCCTTCACATCCGCAAAGGCAGCAACACCCTGCACTTCGGTCTCTTTCGGATTCACGGCACGAAGCTCACCGGCATATCCGCCGCTAAGCAGATTTTTCAGGATAGCCCCTCCGGGTTTGTGTACATTGTTGGATGCCCCCACTACCACAATACTGGCCGGGTGAAGTAATTGGCTTGTTATCATAGTCTGTTTTACATTAAGTTAATGATTCATGCACAAATATACATTTTCCATACATAAAAGCAATCGGTAAAAGAGAAAATAAGCTTAATCCCTTTGCAAAATATAAATAAGTTTACGGAAGTATATATATTTGTGCCATCAATAACAATATGCAGAAAACTACCCTATATGGAAAGCCGTGTCAAAGAGATAGATTATCTGAAATGCATCTTCATCACCCTGATGATTATCTTCCACCTTGTATACATAGGCGACAAGTATCCGTATGCGAAACAAATCGTCTATACGTTCCACATGTCCGCTTTCCTGATTATTTCGGGCTATCTGGCCAATAACCGGAAGGATGCCCGAAGCTTTCTCCGCAAGTTCCTATGGATTTTCATTCCGTATGCCTGCATGGAGGCGGCCTATACGGTGATGTCGCATTTCCTGCCCATACGCGAAAGGGTGGATGCCATTACTCCTACCGTATTGCTCGACAAGATATTCCTCCATCCGATGGGGCCTTACTGGTATCTGCATACACTGATTCTGTGCAGCCTCATCTATTATATCACATTCCGCTATGTACGGCTGTCGGTTGTCTCCCGGCTGATTGTGGCCGGTGTCTGCCTGTTTGCCCTTTCCTATTGGGGAGGATTGATGAACTTCTCCAATGCCCTCTATTTCCTTATCGGCATGATAGTGAGCCAAAGCGGGCTTCGTTTTACACAAGTCTTTCGCGCCACAACCTTCGCCATTGTCCCATTCGTAATACTATGCTGCTTTCCCGACAATCTGGATAGGGGGACTCTGGCAGGAGTCGCCATCACCTGGCTTTCCATCAGCCTGCTGTTGGCAGCCTACGGCTATCTGCCGGCACAAGCCAAACGGCTTTCCTTCTTTATAGGGCGCAATACGCTGGTCATACTCCTTTTCTCACCCATTTTCACCATTCTGTCCAAGGCGTTCCTACCTATATTCGCCTTCGACCCTACGGGGATGCTGTTCCTTGTCACTGCCACCGCCTTCACGCTGAGCGGCTGCATGGGTATGGCGTGGGCTATGGACAAGATGCACGTTTCCAGATTCTTCTTCGGGAAGAGTACTATATTGTGTTGAGGCGGTTCACGTCTCCACCCACAAAGGGAAGTTTCACCACAAACTCCTTTTCGTCCTTAAGAATCTCCACCAGCGTGCCGTATAGGGCATACTGCCGTTGTAGGTTCTTCAATCCCGCTCCATTACTGGCCACATAGTTGCGCAACTGAAGATTGTTGCGTACCGTAATCCCTTCGTTTCCTATGGATATATGGACTATCAGCGGCGACTTCTTTGTACTGATATTATGCTTCAAGGCATTCTCCACAAGCATCTGTATGCTGGCAGGAATGACGAGACAATGATGATTCCGCAAATCATCTTCTATCTCCACATGCAGCGCATCGCCAAAGCGGATATGCTCCAGGTATAAATACGACTCTACGAACGACAGTTCTTCCTGCACGGTCACCGTAGCTCTGCCATGCGTAGTGAGCAGATAACGGTACACCGTAGACAGCTTCTTGGCAAACCGGTTCGTCTTTTCGGCATCCTGATAAGCAAGGGAGGCAAGGACATTCAGACTATTGAATAAGAAATGAGGATTAATCTGGTTTTTCAGCGCCTCTAATTGGTAAAGCGCCTTCTCCTTCTCCACAACCGCCAAGCGTGTCTCAATCTCCGAACGTTGCAGGCTGTAGAAGAATATCTCCATCTGAAGGACGATAATCCAGCTCCACGGAATCACCGGCAGGGAGTTTATCAGAATATGCCACACATCCCTATGCCCACCCGTCAACAAAACATTCAGAAGGAATGTCAGGAAGACAGCCAGCAAAGTGGTCAACGCCACATCCACTAAAATCCTTACGGCATTGCCACGATGCTTCAGCCTTCTATATACAAGGCTGATAATGCGGAAGTCGATACCCCCCAAGCCGATGCACAAAGGGAGGTTCAAAAAGAAATGAACCATGAATCCCGTATGCCACGGATTGCCACTGATGACATTATACACACATCCAAAGACGAAGAGCGAGACGGAAACCGTCAGTATAAAAAGGAATATGTACCTCTTATGCCTCATAACTTATAACTCATAGCTTATAACTCATACCACTCCGTCCACCCATTTCAAGAAATCGGCCACGCGACTGCGGCTCACCAATACCTCGTGCGGGCACTCCGGCTCGAAGTAAAGCTTCAAGCGACTGCCGAAGTACCTGGAACTCTTCCGGATGGACCTAATATTGGATATGCAGCTCCTTGAAACCCTAAAGAAAACATCCCTATCCAGCATTCCCTCCAACTGGTCCAGCGAGTAGCTGATGATATACCGTTTCCCGGAGAAGAGGTGCAGATAAGTCAGCTTATCCTCACTATAAAAGAAAGCGACATCCGGAGTTTCTACGTAGCGGAAAGTATCGCCCACCTGCACCAGAAAACGGTTCTTCTTGTTGGCTGCCAAGTAGCCGAGTTCCAGTTGCCGATATTCGGGAGCCGCAGAACGGAGGGTACTGTTACGCTCGAACTTGCACAAGGCTGCTTCAAGGTCGCTTTCTTCAATGGGTTTCAGCAGATAGTCGATGCTGTTTACCTTGAAAGCCTTGATGGCATATTCGTCGTAGGCGGTGGTGAAGATAACGGGTAAATCGACGGGGCACTGCTCGAATATCTCAAAGCTCAACCCGTCGGACAAGCGGATATCTACAATCATCAAGTCCAGGCTGCCCTGGCGCAAGAGAAGTACAGCCTGCTCCACGCTCTCTGCCCAGCCCGCCAACTGCCAGGCAGGGCGCAGCCGTTGCATCATCCGCTTCAGCTCTTCGTAGGCGAAGCGCTCATCTTCTACTAATAAATACTTTACCATAAAAATCAGTTTGTACTATAATAGTAAATAAGTTTTGATAATTAACTGATATCTTAGTAGTATCTCAAATTCTCCTCCTCCGGGGAGGTTGCTCTCCCCCGATAACGGGGGAGGTGGAGGGGGTGAGTACCCGCAGGGGGAGGTGGTAGCGTCACACAGGGATTGTATCTCTCTCTCATTGCATTATGCTCTCTACCACCCCACCCTACGGGCACCCCTCCTCCCAGGAGGAGGGGAATTAAGATACTATCAGATACTTAAAGCGTCTGTTAGGCGTCTACAAATATACGACTTTACCCCTCACCCCCTCCTGCAAGACGAAGAGTTTTTAAAAACCATACCTGAATCCCGCCGTCAGGCGCAGAGTCGGTCTGAAGCAGGGCTCGTCCTCATCGTTCTTGAAGTTATTGAGAAAACCTTTCAAACTGCGGTCCGACATACTTATCCCGCGTATCCAGTTACCGCCCACTCCCAGATAAACAGCCGTCCTCCTGCTCAACTGGTACGAAGGACTGATGTATGACCTCAGCATGACGGTAGAATAGATTTTCGATTTCCCGTCGACTTCCATCACGGCAGACATGCCGTCCATATCGAGGGCGGTCAGTTCCAGCTTCAACTTCTTGTTCAGCCAGGTGGCGACGGACACTTTCATGCCGCTGGACATATCCACTTTCAGCTCATACCTGCCGGCATTCCTCCAGCTGAAGTACATCATGGGCAGTATCATCGGGATACCGTAAGAGTTCGTCAACCCCGCACCGATGCCCAGGTCGAGGTTCTTCCGCAGTTTATAGACAAAGATGATTGCGCCATTAGCCAGTAGGGTCTTCATGGAAACCCCGTCCAACGGGGCATAGACACCGCCGCCCACAGAGGCTATGATACTCCACTTGTCGGACAGGGGACGGATGTGGGAGATATTCAGACTGGCATTCAGCAGATTGTCCGGATTCAACTCCCGCGCCTGCCCCTTATTATGGAATACGCCATAGGCAGCATTGACGGTTGCCGACCACGCCACCAGCCTGCCCTTGTCGTCATGCCTGACGGAAAGCGGCAGGTTATACCTTCCCGATACCATCATCAGGCTGCCCGAACCATACTCGTTGCCGAGGTCATCCTTCAACGAACTTTCGGGCAGATAGTCGTAACTGATATAGCCTTGCCCCCGGCAGCAGAACGGCCACGCCGCAAGCCACAACACCAATAGAATCACAGAGTTTGTCTTCATGGGAATATGCAAATGTTTTCTGCAAATATAGTCCTGCGGCAAGTAAGCGGGAAGCATTTACGGACGGGGTGCGGAATGGGGAAGACGAAATGCGGAAACCGGAAGGCGGAATGATTCCATGTTTTACGTTACGCATTTCACGTTACGTAAAATACATAATATTTTCGGGATAAAACAAATATCAGGTGAAGCACCCATCAATCTCCAAACTAATTGTACCTTTGCGGAACTTTAAACAAAAAAATGATGAAAGAAGAAACTTTCGATTATTCCAAAGTTCCCCATAACTTCGGCTTATGCGCTACTGACACATGCCTTATACTGACACCTGCCTGCGCCGGATTGCATATACGTATGCACCCTCAAACAACATCTTCCTATATGTACTGAATCCGAAAGCAATAGAGTCCACAGCGGGAAAATGCAAATATTATTGCTCGAATAAGAAAGTGCGCTATGCCAAAGGCTTTATCCATACGGCAGAAGCCATCTCTGTCGGCCAGTCCGGCACGTTCCGCTACCGGCTCATCGGCTTATGGGGTATCCGAAGATATTATCAGAAGCGGAAAGGGGAAACTTTGCTCTCACCAACCGAGCAGCAACAAGTCATTGCAATTGCCCGTAACTTAGGACTCCAACGGGCGGAGTACTTCGACGCTTATGTAGAAGAGTACGACTTCACATGACGGCTCCGGTCACCTCACATGATAACTCCGGTTACCCCAAACGGTAACTTCATTTACACTACGAGGTAAAAGGCTTTACACTATGGTGTAACGACCGTTACAATATGGAGTAACGGCCGTTACACCCTATGGTAAACTGCTTTACATTAGAAGGTAAACAAGCGGTAAATACAATACGCTGATTTAAAGGGAAGTATTCAGTATAAGATTATGGCAGTATTTCACCTTCCGCTGTCACCTTTACGTAGATTTCCCTTTCCCCTTGCTCCATCTCTACCAAAAAGTAACTGCCATCGGGAGTCTCAATAAAGTCGGCATCATCAATGACATAACCGGGATGGGCAGCCGTAACGGCGTTCTTCACTACATCCTCCAGATGTCTCTTACTGATATCCCAGATAGTATAGGCCCATGCACCCTCAGCGGTGAACATCACATCCTTGCTGATACTTCCGTGCACGATTTCGACTTCCGTCATACCGTTCTTTTCTTTTTCAATATCCACAATGCGGGCATTGGGATATTTCTCTGCTATAAAATCTTTGATGGCAGCGGAAATATCAGAAGGGAGATAATCTTCGGGAGAACCGCCGTTGTGCGCATCGGCCACTTCCTTCACCAGAATGCCGTCCTCCGAATAATAGAGGTCCATTTCCTGATTACCTTTCTCCACTTCGATGATGTAGACAACAGCCATTTCCTTACGTTCCAGCTTGTCTACATCTTCCACCTTCCATACATTATAATAGGTACTACTCTCGTAAGAGCTTCTCACCGGAGCGGGAAGGTCTGCATAACGGAGGTCGGTTTCGGTCATCTGCCATACACCGTCTTTGGTGAACCAGGCCTCCTTTTCGAAATTGTCCTCATGGAAATCAGCCACATAATATGCACCTTTTGTTTCCCATTCTATACGCTGGGCATTGGGATGCTCCTTGGCCAACGCATTACTCAGTTCCGCGGGCACGGAGATTCCGTCGTTGTCGTCATCATCACAGCTTTGCAAGGCAAAGGCAAACACGCCTAACGCCAATAATAAGAAGTACTTTTCCAGTTTCATAGTCATTTCGTTTTTTTACATTATCAATACCAAGTTTGTTCATTTTGTATGGCAAAGATGAAGCCTAAATCTGGAAAGAATCTGGAAGAATACTCATATTTTGCAGAAAACAGCTATCTTTGTGCCACTAAAAGCGTTCATAACAAAAGAGATACATAATAACACAATGGAAAAGAAATTCAAACGTACACCGTGACCTCGGCATTGCCGTATGCCAACGGCCCGGTTCATATCGGACACCTGGCAGGCGTTTATGTTCCTGCCGACATCTACGTCCGCTACCTGCGACTGAAAAAGGAAGATGTAATCTTCATCGGCGGCTCCGACGAACACGGAGTGCCCATCACCATCCGCGCCAAGAAGGAAGGCATCACCCCGCAAGACGTGGTGGACCGCTATCATACGCTTATAAAGAAGTCTTTCGAAGAGTTCGGCGTCTCCTTCGACGTGTACAGCCGTACTACCTCAAAGACGCATCACGACACGGCTTCCGACTTCTTCCGCAAGCTGTACGATAAGGGAGAATTCATCGAAAAGACCAGCATGCAGTATTACGACGAAGAAGCCAAGACCTTCCTTGCCGACCGCTACATCACCGGCGAGTGCCCCCACTGCCATGCCGAAGGCGCTTACGGCGACCAATGCGAGAAGTGCGGCACCAGCCTCAGCCCCACGGACCTGATTAATCCGAAGAGTGCCATCAGCGGCAGCCAGCCCGTGATGCGTGAGACGAAGCACTGGTATCTGCCGCTGGACAAACACGAGGAATGCTTCGCCAATGGATTCTGGAAGACCATAAGGAGTGGCGTCCCAATGTTTATGGCCAATGCAAGAGCTGGCTCGACATGGGCTTGCAGCCGCGTGCCGTGAGCCGCGACCTGGATTGGGGTATTCCCGTTCCCGTAGAGGGTGCCGAGGGCAAAGTGCTCTATGTATGGTTCGACGCCCCTATCGGCTACATCAGCAACACCAAAGAGTTGCTGCCCGACACATGGGAGAAATGGTGGAAAGACCCCGAAACGCGTCTGGTACACTTCATCGGAAAAGACAATATCGTGTTCCACTGCATCGTGTTCCCCGCCATGCTGAAGGCAGAGTAGCTACATCCTGCCGGACAACGTGCCGAGCAACGAGTTCCTGAACCTGGAGGGCGACAAGATTTCCACTTCACGCAACTGGGCGGTATGGCTGCACGAGTATCTCGTTGACTTCCCCGGCAAGCAGGATGTGCTGCGCTACGTGCTGACCGCCAACGCACCGGAGACAAAAGACAACGACTTCACCTGGAAGGACTTCCAGGCACGTAATAACAACGAGCTGGTTGCCGTTTATGGCAACTTCGTGAACCGCGCCCTGCAACTCACCAAGAAGTACTTCGACAGCGTAGTGCCCGCCGCAGGCGAACTGAACGACTACGACCGCGAGACGCTGAAAGAATTTGCCGACGTCAAGGCAGAGGTAGAGAAGTTGCTGGATGTATTCAAGTTCCGCGACGCACAGAAGGAAGCGATGAACCTTGCCCGTATCGGAAACAAATACCTTGCCGACACCGAGCCGTGGAAGCTTGCCAAGACGGACATGGAGCGCGTAGCCACCATCCTCCATATATCGTTGCAGTTGGTTGCCAACCTCGCCATCGCCTTCGAACCGTTCCTGCCCTTCAGCAGCGAGAAGCTTCGCAAGATGCTGAACATGGACAGCTTTGACTGGGCAGAGCTGGGACACACCGACTTGCTGCCTGCCGGACATCAGCTGGGCACCCCCGAACTGCTGTTCGAAAAGATAGAGGACGACGTCATCCAGGCACAAGTGGACAAGCTGCTTGCCACCAAGAAGGCAAACGAAGCCGCCACCTACAAGGCAAACCCCATCAAGCCGACCATTGCCTTCGAAGATTTTGAAAAGCTGGATATCCGCGTAGGTACAGTGCTTGAATGCGAAGCTGTACCCAAGATGAAGAAGCTGCTGAAGTTCAAGATTGCTGACGGATTGGAAAACCGTACCATCGTCAGCGGCATTGCCCAGCACTACAAACCGGAAGAACTGGTAGGCAAGCAAGTGCTGTTCATCGCCAACCTCGCTCCGCGCCAATTCAAGAACGGGCTGGTAAGTGAGGGAATGATTCTCTCTGCCGAGAATTATGACGGCTCGCTGGCGGTGACTTCACTGCTGAAAGAGGTGAAGCCGGGCAGCGAGGTGAAATAAAACAGTAACAAGGTAACGAGTTAACAAGGCTACAAGGAGGAAAGAAAAGTCTCGTAGCCTTGTTGACTCGTTGCTTTATCAACCAATAAACTATGTCCGATACATCACTCAAAGAAAAAACAGCCAAAGGCCTCTTCTGGGGAGGATTCAGCAACGGCATACAGCAGTTGTTGAATCTGGGATTCGGAATAGTCCTTGCCCGTCTGCTGGATGCTTCGGATTATGGTATGGTAGGGATGCTTACCATCTTCTCCGCCATTGCCGCCGCCTTGCAGGAGGGTGGGTTCATTTCGGCACTGACCAACCGGAAGGAGACTTTGCACAAGGATTACAACGCCGTGTTCTGGTTCAGCCTGATGTGCAGCACTACTATATATATATTACTCTTCTTTGCCGCACCGCTGATTGCCGACTTCTACGATACGCCCGAACTGATACCGCTGTCCCGCCTTTCCTTCTTGGGATTCGTCATTTCCAGTATGAGCATTGCACCGAGGGCATATCTATTCAAGAACCTCAGAATCAAGGACACTACCGTCATTTCTATTTCAAGTCTGATAGTCTCCGGCATTGTGGGCATCACATTGGCGGCAAACGGATTCGCTTATTGGGGAATTGCACTGCAAAGCATCTCTTTCATCACCGTAATGACGATTCTTAACTTCTACTTCTCGCGTTGGAGACCCCGCTTCCGGTTCGACTTTACACCCATCAGGGAGATGATAGGATTCAGCAGCAAGATAATCATTACGAATATCTTCACCATCATCAATAACAATCTGTTTTCCGTCTTGCTGGGTAAGTTCTATTCGGAACGGGAAGTGGGTAACTTTACGCAGGCAAACAAGTGGAACGGCATGGGACATACCACGATTACGGGCATGATAAACGGCATTGCACAGCCCGTCTTTACCCGTGTTGCCGATGACAAGGCACGGCAACTTGCCGTATTCAGAAAGCTGTTGCGCTTCACCGCCTTTATCTCTTTCCCCGCCATGCTGGGACTGAGTTTGGTTTCGAAAGAGCTGATTGTCATAGCCATTACGGAGAAATGGCTGGAGAGTGCCGACATCATGCAGATGCTCTGCATCTGGGGGGCATTCATCCCCGTCATCAATCTGTTCTCCAACCTGCTCATCAGCCGGGGGCATTCTTCTATCTATATGTGGAGCACCATCAGCCTGAGTCTGTTGCAAATAGTGGCAACGTGTGCCATGTACCCATACGGGCTGGAGTGGATGCTGCGCATTTTCGTTGCCATCAATATCGGCTGGCTGTTTGTCTGGTTCCACTTTGTCAAGAAGGAGATAGGGTTGGCGCTGCGCGATATGCTGAAAGACATCTCCCCCTATCTGGCAATATCCATCGCATTGGTCACGCTGACACATTATGCCACGCTGCCCATTGAGAACCCCTATCTGGCTTAGCGGCCAAGGTGGTGATGGTGGCAGGACTCTACGCGCTGATATTGTGGAAGCTGCAATCCGTCATCTTCAAGGAAAGCATCGAATTCCTTTTAAAGAAAAGAAGAATATGAGCCGCATAGCCTATGTCATATCCGCCTATAAGGATGCCCCGCACTTGGCACGTTTGGTAAGGGCGCTGGATGATGATGCCGATTTCTATGTACACATAGACGCAAAGGCAGACATCGCGCCGTTCGAGGAGGCATTGAGGGGCAAGGTTACGTTTGTCCCACGCCACTGGGTGAGCTGGGGAGGTTGGGAGCAAGTGGAATACCAGAAAGAACTGTTGGCTGCCGTCATTCACAGCGGCATGGCATATACCCGCGTAGTATGCCTCACCGGGCAAGACTATCCCCTGTGGGCGAATGAAAAAATTCACCGCTACTTCAACGAGCATCGGGACACGGAGTTCATCGCCGCCATGAACCTGAGCCGCAGCAACAACAGGCAGCAACGCTCCAAAATAGAGCATTACCACTTCTTCCGCGACTTGAAGTGGAACAACCTTTGGTTGAAGAACAAGCTGATTGTGGCTTCGCGCTGCCTGATGAAGCTGTTGCCCATCCGTAAGGCAGACACGCTGCGGATAGGGGATAATCCCAAGGCGGAGGTCTATTTCGGCTCCGACTATTGGGCACTGACCATGCCTTGCACGCACTATGTGCACGATGTGCTCTGCAAGGAGTACGGCAGGCTGAAGTCTTACTTCAAGACCAGCTTCGTCCCCAGCGAACTGTGCATACAGACCATCGTGTTCAACTCTCCCTTTGCCGCCCGGGCGCAACTGCATACGGAAGAGTACGGAGGGCTCTTTACGCTGACGCCCCTACATTATATAATATATGGCAAGGAGATTAAGACCATGACACTGGATGACCTGCCTGCCCTAAAACAATCGGGCAAGATGTTCTGCCGGAAGGTGGTGAGCGGCTCGTCGGACGCCCTCGTGGAACAGCTCAATTCAACCGACTTAAAACAGACCGACGCATGAAAACATTAGTCATCATCGTATCCTATAACTTTGAGCGTTGGATGGACCGCTGCTTAGGCAGCCTGCGGCAGTCGGAATATCCTGCCGACGTCATCGTGGTGGACAATAACTCGCAAGACCACACGGTCCGGCTCATCAAGAAACGGTATCCCGAAGTGCGCCTCATCGAAGCCGGAACGAACCTCGGCTTCGGGCGTGCCAACAATCTCGGCATGACGATTGCCCTGGACGAAGGGTATGATGCCGTATTCCTGCTGAACCAGGATGCGTGGATTGCCCCCGACACCCTCGGCACCTTGGCACAACTCAGCCGACAGCATCCGGAGTATGGCATTCTTTCGCCTACCCACCTCACGGGCAGCGGCGATAGGTTGGAGAAAGGATTTGCCGCCTATGCCGAGCTGCAAGAGACGGAGATTGCGCCTTCCTCCTCCTCTGCCGAAGCCCTCCGTCCTATCTCTTTCGTCAATGCCGCCTTTTGGTTTATACCTACTGATGTATTGAGGCGGATTGGCGGCTTCTGTCCCTTGTTCTACCACTACGGGGAAGACGTGGACTACATCAACCGCCTGCACTATCACGACTATCGGGTGGGCTACTCGCCAACGGTATTCGGATGCCACGACCGCGAGAACCGTCCTGTCACCCGTGCCGCCTTCCTCCGTTCGGAACAGGTATATCTGTTGTCGGAATATGCCAATCTGCATTACTCATTCCCCAAAGCCTTTGCCTACGGAGTATTGGCAAGCGTCAAGAAAGCATTGCAGGCAGGACTGAAGAATGGAGCAAAGGGAGTAAATGGCGCTTTTGCCTATCTGGAAATAACCGCCCGGCTCTTGGGAGAGACAAAAGCCGTCATCGGCTATCGCCGGAAGAACAAGCAACAGGCAGGTGGTATCTGCCATAAAATAGTATTCATATATAAAAGAAGAAACCATGAAATCCTATTCCCCCATCCTGCTATTCACCTACAACCGCCCCGCGCACACCCGGCAACTGGTGGAAAGCCTGCTTGCCAACCGGGAAGCAGCAGACAGTCCCCTCATCATCTACTCCGATGCCGCCCGCGACGACAGCCGGCAGCCGGAAGTGGACGAAGTGCGCCGCTACCTGCACACCATCAGCGGCTTCCGCTCCATCGAAATCATAGAGCGGGCAGAGAACCGGGGACTAGCAAACAACATCATCGACGGCGTGACCACGCAAATAGACCGCTACGGACGGGTCATCGTGCTGGAAGACGACCTCATCGTGGCTCCCTACTTCCTGCGCTTCATGAACGATGCCCTCGACACTTATCAGGACGAACCCCGTGTAGGCCATATCCAGGCATGCGACTTCACGCAAGACCCTACCCTGCCCGATACGTTCCTCATCAAGTGGACCGGCAGCTGGGGATGGGCACCTGGAAACGTGTCTGGCAGCACTTCAACCCCGATGGCAAGGCGCTGTTGCAGCAGTTGGAGGCACGCAAGCTGACCCGCACTTTCGACTTCGACGGCACCTACCGCTTCACCCGCATGCTGCGTCAGCAAACCGAGGGAAAGAACAACTCGTGGGCGATACGCTGGAATGCCAGTCTGTTCCTTGCCGATATCCTTTCACTGAATGTAGGCCGTTCATTGGTCCGCAACAACGGTTTCGACGGTACCGGCACCAACTGCGGTGGCGGTGGGCTGTACGACTCATCGCTTTGGTTGAAGCCGCTACCCGTAAAAAAAATCAGCCGATTACCGAGAACCTGGAAGCACGCCGCTGCTTTGCCCGCTACTACCATCGCACCAACTGCTTCTGGGCAAAGGCGCTGAGGAGAATAAAACGTACATTGAAAGGAGATTTCGGAGCCTGACCGATACCGTTTCTCCGGGAAAAGCACTACTTTTGTCTCATATTTCCGACAAAAGGGAGATAAGTTGAAGCAAAAGGAACACTATGGAACAAGAAATCATACAAAACCGGATACACGGAGTAAGGGGTGTAAAGGTAATGCTGGATAAGGATTTGGCAGAACTTTATCAAGTAGAAGTCAGAGCATTAAACCAAGCTGTTAAAAGAAACATCAAAAGGTTTCCTTCTGATTCCATGTTTCAACTGACAAAGGAAGAGTGGGACAACTTGAAGTCACAATTTGTGATTTCAAGTTGGGGCGGCACACGCAAACTGCCTTACGCCTTCACCGAGCAAGGCCTTGCCATGCTATCCGGCATCCTGAACAGCGACATCGCCATCTATGTAAACATTGCCATCATGAGAGCTTTCGTTGCCATCCGGCAAGAACTGCCCACAATCAGCAGTAGCCGGGAACTGGAAGACTTGAAACAACGCATGAAGGCCTTAGAGGAAATAAGTGAAGAAACCCTCTCTGCCCTGAACGACCTCTCAGAAGACAGCCGTAGAGAGTTTGACGACATCTACCTCGCCCTGTCGCAATTGTCCCAGAAGAAAATAACGCAACAGCAACCTATCGGTTACAAAGCCATTCAAGAAAGAAGAAACGAACAACAGTCATGAGAGTACTACTTATCAATACATCCGAACGCATCGGCGGCGCAGCCATCGCCGCCAGCCGTCTGATGGAATCACTCAAGAACCACGGCATCAAAGCCAAGCTGCTGGTGCGCGACAAGCAGACCGACCAAATCTCCGTTGTGTCGCTGGACCATAACTGGCGCATGGTGTGGAAGTTCGTCTGGGAGCGCATCGTCATCTGGAGCGCCAACCGCTTCAACAAGAAGAACATCTTTGCCGTAGACATTGCCAACACGGGCACAGACATCACCTCACTGCCCGAATTCCAGCAAGCAGACGTCATCCATCTGCACTGGATAAACCAGGGGATGCTCTCGCTGAAGAACATCGAGAAGATTCTCGCCTCGGGCAAGCCCGTCGTCTGGACCATGCACGACATGTGGCCCTGCACCAGCATCTGTCACCATGCCCGCGAGTGCACCCACTACCAGCAGGAGTGCCACAACTGCCCCTTCATCCACGGAGGTGGAGGCAAACGTGACCTTTCCTACCGCATCTTCCACAAAAAGCAGGCATTGTATCGCAACCGTCACATCAACTTCGTCACCTGCAGCCGCTGGCTGGAAGAACGTGCCCGGACAAGCGCCCTCTTCTGCGGACATGCCGTGACGTGCATCCCCAACCCCATCAACACCAACCTCTTCAAGCCCCGCAACCGGCAGGAAGCCCGCAGCCGTTGCCTACTGCCGCAAGACAAGAAACTCATGTTGTTCGGCTCGGTGAAGATTACGGACAAACGGAAAGGCATCGACTACCTGATAGAATCGTGCCGACTGCTGGCTGACAAGCATCCCGAACTCCGGGAACAGTTGGGTGTCGTCGTCTTCGGCAACCAATCGCAACAACTGGAAAACCTGCTTCCATTCAAGGTCTACCCGCTGAACTTCGTCAGCAACGAACACCAATTGGTGAACATCTACAATGCCGTGGACATCTTCGTGACCCCCTCGCTGGAAGAGAACCTGCCGAACACCATCATGGAAGCCATGGCATGCGGCATTCCCTGCGTCGGATTCAACGTGGGCGGCATCCCCGAGATGATAGACCACCTGCACAACGGCTACGTGGCACAATACAAATCCTCGGAAGACTTTGCCAACGGCATCTACTGGACGCTGACCGAACCCGACTACCCCAGCCTCTCGGAACAAGCCTGCCGGAAAGCCGTCTCCCACTATTCGGAGAACGTCGTCGCCAAGAAATACATTGACCTTTACAACAAAGTGACCGGAAGAAATGCATAACCACCCCACCCCGAAATTCAGCATCATCACCGTGACCTACAATGCCGAAGCGGTACTGGAGGACACGATTCAAAGCGTTATCACGCAAACCTACCACCACGTGGAATACATCATTGTGGACGGTGCGTCCAAAGACGGCACGCTCTCCATTATCGACCGTTACCGCGACCGCATCACCCGCATCGTGAGCGAACCGGACAAGGGACTGTACGACGCCATGAACAAAGGCATCCGCCTTGCCACCGGCGATTACCTCTGCTTCCTCAATGCCGGCGACAGCTTCCACGAGGACGACACCTTGCAGCAGATGGTGCACTCCATCTCCGACAACGAACTGCCCGACGTGCTGTACGGCGAAACGGAGCTGGTAGATAAGGAAGGCCACTTCATCCGCATGCGCCGCCTCGCCGCCCCGGAAGTGCTTACCTGGCGAAGCTTCAAGCAGGGTATGCTGGTCTGCCATCAGGCGTTCTTTGCCAAAGCTTCCCTTGTAGAACCCTACGACCTGCAATACCGCTTCTCCGCCGACTTCGACTGGTGCATCCGGGTGATGAAGAAAGCACGGACCTTGCACAATACCCATCTCACCCTCATCGACTATCTGGAAGAAGGAATGACCACCCAGAACCGGCAAGCATCCCTGCGCGAACGCTTCCGCATCATGGCGCGACATTACGGACTGGCGAGTACCGTAGCCCATCATGCCTGGTTCGTACTACGGGCCGTGATAAAGAAATAGCACAAATTTCAAGGACAAATATACTTTGTTCCCGCAAGACCTATACCTTGCGGGAATCTCCCCTATACCCAGCTCCCTACAGTATAGGAGTGAGTACCCAAAACATCCCCATGTTTTCACCTAAAACATCCGGATGTAATGGGGCAAAACATCCCCATGTTTTGGGGTAAAACATCCGGGTGTTTTGGAGAAAGACATCCGGATGTTCTGCATATTAAGTCCTATACCGTGAGGGGCTAAGTCCTAAGACGTAGGAGATTAAGTCCTAAGGCAAAGGAGGCTGGGTAGCTGCAAGCAGCACCTTCAACTCTTTTACCCCTTCCGAAGCTCCCTTTTGAATGACATGTATCGGACGCATGACGTGCGTGTCCACCGGCTTAGGGTCTATCAGATACACTTCGGCGGCACGGGGCACGTAGTTCAGCAGTCCCGCAGCGGGATAAACGTTCAGGCTGGTGCCGATGATGACGAAGATGTCTGCCTGCTCCACATACCGGATGGCAGTCTCAATCTCCGGCACCGACTCGCCAAACCACACGATGAACGGGCGGAGTTGCGTGCCGTCGCCCGCCTTGTCGCCCAACTTTACTTCATATTCCTCCGGCGCCAGTTCCTTGACGAAATGCGGATTATAAGGGTCGCGGCTGGAACAAACCTTCGTCAGTTCTCCGTGCAAGTGTATCACGTGCGTGCTGCCGGCACGCTCGTGCAGATTATCTACGTTTTGGGTGACGACCGTTACATTGAAATCCCCCTCCAGGTCGGCAACGCCCAGATGCCCGGCATTCGGCACCACATCGAGCAACTGCTTGCGACGTTCGTTATAGAAATTAATGACCAGTTCCGGATTACGTGCATACCCCTCGGGAGTTGCCACCTGCTCCACCGGATATTTGTCCCACAGTCCGCCCGCATCACGGAATGTGCTGATGCCGCTCTCGGCGCTCATACCGGCACCCGACAATATGACCAAGTTCTTCATTTTCTGCTCCTTTCCTTTATTAAAGTAAGACAAATATAAGAAGAATGTTCAAGTTGTGATATAAATAAGAAAAATTAAATACTTAAAAGCCTTATCATTCAAATAAAAGACGTACTTTTGCCATTCGTAAATTTGCAATAGACTGGAAAAGAAACCAATCCGGTCGTCAACAAAAGAATCTTATGGACAAATTCAGTTATGCTATCGGCCTTGGAATAGGTCAGAATCTTTTAAGCATGGGTGCCAAAGGCATTGCAGTAGATGACTTTGCACAAGCAATCAAAGACGTTTTGGAGGGCAACCAGACGGCAATCAGCCATACAGAAGCCCGTGACATCGTCAACAAGTACTTCGCCGAACTGGAGGAGAAGATGAACGCAGCAAACATAGAAGCCGGCAAAAAGTTCCTGGAAGAGAACAAAAAACGCGAGGGAGTTGTTACGCTTCCCAGCGGACTTCAATACGAAGTTATCACAGAAGGAAACGTCGGTCACTATGCCAAAGCAACCGACCAGGTGCAATGCCACTACGAAGGCACACTGATTGACGGAACGCTGTTCGACAGCTCCATCAAGCGCGGCCAGCCTGCCACGTTCGGTGTAAACCAAGTGATACCCGGTTGGGTGGAAGCCCTTCAGCTTATGCCCGAAGGTGCCAAGTGGAAACTCTACATCCCCAGCGACCTGGCATACGGAGCGCAGGGTGCCGGCGAGATGATTCCCCCCCACAGCACGCTCGTATTCGAAGTCGAATTACAGAAAATTTTATCTAAATAAACAACAAGTAAAAGCAAAATGAAAAAAGTAACATTTCTCATGGCTCTTGCAGTAGCTGCCGGTATGGCATCTTGTACTGCTCAAAGTCCGAAAGCTGATTTGAAAACGGACATCGACTCATTATCTTACGCCATCGGTATGGCGCGTACAGAAGGTTTGGACCAGTATCTTGCACAACAAGGCATTGACTCAACCCAGATGTCAGAATTCCTAAAAGGTTTCAACGAAGGCGCAGCCAAAATCGATAAGAAAGACGTGGCTTACATGGCCGGTCTGCAAGTAGGCCAGATGGTCAGCAAGCAATGGGTGGAAGGCTTCAACCAACAAATCTTCGGCAACGACTCTACACAGAGCATCAGCCGCGAAAATCTGCTGGCAGGTTTCGTAGCAGGTGTCATCGGCAAGGGCGGTGCTATGGACATGATGAAAGCTCAAGATTACATGCGCACTCAGATGGATGCCATCAAAGAAAAAGCAACCGCAGAAAAGTATGCCGACAACAAAGCTGCCGGTGAGAAGTTCCTGGCTGAGAACAAGGCTAAAGAAGGTGTAGTAACTACCCCGAGCGGTCTGCAATACAAAATCATCACCAAGGGTAACGGTGCCGTTCCTGCCGACAGCAGCAAGGTGAAAGTAAACTACAAAGGTACGCTGATTGACGGAACAGAATTCGATAGCTCTTACAAGCGCAACGAACCTGCTACTTTCCGTGCCAACCAGGTAATCAAAGGCTGGACAGAGGCCCTCACCATGATGCCCGTCGGCTCTAAGTGGGAACTCTATATCCCCTACGACCTGGCATACGGTTCAAGAGAAACCGGTAGCCAAATCAAGCCGTTCTCTACTTTGATATTCGAAGTGGAACTGCTGGGTATCGAGAAGTAATGTAACAATCCGAAGAGAGGGGCAAAACCCTCTTGATACTTCTTTCAGGCGCGGATTACGAGGAATAACGCGGATTTGGTAAACTAAATCCGTGTATTCCGCGTAATCCGCGCCTTATCGTTACCCCTCACTTTTATTCATTTTTCTGTCCCTTTTTATAGATAAATTAAAATAAAGTCCTATATTTGCTTACTATTTGATAACAACAAGAACTTTACTTATTTACTATTATGGAAAAAATAGACAATCTTGACCGGCAGATTCTGGAAATCATTTCCCAAAATGCCCGTATCCCTTTCAAGGACGTAGCTGCTGAATGTGGCGTGTCACGTGCTGCCATCCATCAACGTGTACAGCGCCTGATTGACCTTGGCGTTATTGTTGGCTCAGGCTATCATGTAAATCCCAAGTCCCTTGGATACAGAACCTGCACTTACGTAGGAATCAAGCTGGAAAAGGGCTCCATGTATAAGACGGTAGTTGCCGAGCTGGGCAAGATTCCCGAAATCGTAGAATGCCACTTCACCACTGGTCCGTACACCATGCTGACCAAGGTATATGCCCGTGACAACGAGCATCTGATGGACTTGCTGAACAACAAGATGCAGGAGATTCCTGGCGTAACCGCTACCGAGACTTTGATTTCCCTGGAACAGAGCATCAAGAAGGAGATTCCTATTTGCCCCGAGAAATAACGAACAACAATGGATTTCTTGAACGAATATCATCTGTCGGGCCTTGTCATAGGTATCTGCACATTCCTCATCATCGGCTTGTTTCACCCCATAGTTGTGAAAGCCGAATATTATTGGGGCACCAAGTGCTGGTGGATTTTCCTTTTACTCGGCATCGGCGGCATCATTGCCTCCCTTTATACGGAGAACATCATGATAGCCTCCCTTTTGGGCGTCTTTGCATTTTCCTCGTTCTGGACCATCAAGGAGATATTCGAGCAGGAAGAACGAGTGAAAAAAGGCTGGTTTCCCAAGAATCCAAAACGGACTTATAAGTTCTAAGGACAAAGGTTATAAGGAATTTTATCCAAAAGTCTTGCATATTTCAATAGAAAATGCTACTTTTGTCCCCGCTATCCAAGCAAGGATGCATCGGACTTGTAGCTCAGTTGGTTAGAGCAACAGACTCATAATCTGGAGGTCCCTGGTTCAAGCCCAGGCTGGTCCACAAAGAAAATAAGCGTTAATTGCAAGAAATCAAGCAGTTAACGCTTTTCTTTTTGTCTTTCGTTATGGGTGGAGGTTGGCTCAAACTAACAGAATTACCTATCTTTTGCAGCATTTGTTTACCGCTTGTTTACCGATAAACAAAAGGATTAATATGCTGACAATCAACGCAGAAATCAAGAAAGACGGACTACGGTCTGATGGTACTTACAACGTAAAGCTAAGAAGGATAGTAAGCAAGGGCAACCCCAATTCCTTCATCTTGGGAGATGCCCTGGGTGCTAATATTTCAGGAGTAATCACTTCGACCATCATTACGGGTATCTATATTACTATAATTCCCTATCTGTAGCCTGCGTAGTGGGTTTAGGTGACGGAAAGAGGTTGTGGCAACCACAATCTCTTTCTTTTTATGATACATGGGGCAAGTTGTTGCATTTCAGATAAAATCCTTTACCTTTGCCGGCAAACACATTTATCAAGATATCAGGATGAAGAAAGTTTTTAAATTGGCCGGAGGATTCATGGTCGGGGCATGCATCGGCTTTGTAGGAGTAATAGGTGTAAGAGTCCTGGTTTTGGGAGACTCGTTCGATGGTTTATGCAGCAAGTTTGCCGAAACCGGCATGCTGGAGACGGTAGGAGTTTCCTTGTTAGCCATACTGATTCTGCTGTTCTCCATCTTCCTGCAAGTGCTTCTGCACGAAGGCGGGCATCTTGTCTGCGGACTGGCAACCGGCTACCGCTTCGTCTCCTTCCGCATCTTCAACCTTACCTTCATACGGAAAGACGGGAAATTATGCATCAAGCGTTTCAGCCTTGCCGGAACGGGAGGCCAATGCCTGCTTACCCCACCCGAAAGGCCTCTTGAAGATATCCCGACCACCTTGTACAACCTGGGTGGAGTGCTTGCCAACCTGCTGACCGCCATCCTTGCCTTCCTCCCCCTGCTGACCGTAGACGGACTACCTTACCTGCTGAAATTCTTCCTTCTGATGCTCTCTCTGATTGGCATTCTCCTTGCAGGGATGAACGGCATCCCCATGAAGATGGGCGGTATCGGCAATGATGCCGACAACATGCGCCTGCTTCTCAAGGACAGCAAGAGCAAGCAGGCATTGGTCACCCAGCTGCGCATCAACGCACTGATACAAGAGGGCATGCGTCCTAAGGACATGCCTGCCGAATGGTTCAGCCAAACGGAAGACATCAACTACAAAGATGCCCTGCAGGTCACCATAGCCTTGATGAGCGCCTCGCGCCTGCTCGACTGCGAAGAATGGGAAGCCGCCTACAATGCATTTGAGAAAATAATGAGCCACAGGCGCGAAGTCATCGGACTTTTGATAAAGGAAAACGCTTGCGAGCTGCTCTTCACCGCATTGGTGACAAAGAGGACCGCACGGGCAGAAGAATTATATACCGATGAGCTGGATACCTACATCCGGCAATATAAGGATGTGACGTCTTCCAAACAGCGGCTGCTCTGCGCCCTGGCACTCTACCGGGACAAGGACACAGCAAAGGCAAAGGAGATTTACGAAGCCACCTGCCAACGGAAAAACAAATACCTGATGCAGGGAGAAGTCAGTTCGGACATAGCCTTGATGAAATCAATCCTTACCGCCAAGAATGCCTTGTAAGATGGAACGATATTTCTTTTACTTGTTATATCTGCTGCTTGGCTGCTCACTATGCGGTTGTAGCGGAAAACAAGCGCCAAAGCAGACACAAGACCCGGATACGGAAGCCACCATCCCGTATGCCGACACCATAGCGGCACCCGTCCCTCCGGCTCCGGCCAAAAGCCGGACAGCCCGCTACCTGGACTCTCTCGGTTTCGTCAATATTGCCGAAGCAGACAGCAGTATCGCCATTGACCTGATGTACACCCGTGCCGACAATTTCACCGGAACCCTATTGTACGAAGACCTGAAAGAAGCCTATCTGCACCCCGATGCCATGGAAAGCCTGAAACGGGCACAACGCCTGCTGAAAGAGCAGCACCCCGGTTACCGCCTCATCGTCTACGATGCAGCGCGCCCCTTGTCCGTACAGCAGAAGATGTGGGACGTAGTGAAAGGAACCTCCAAATACATCTATGTCTCCAACCCCTCACGCGGCGGCGGCCTGCACAACTACGGATTGGCAGTGGACATCAGCATACTCGACGACGCAGGAACCCCTCTGCCCATGGGCACCCCGGTAGACCATCTGGGTAGGGAAGCCCACATCACAGAAGAAGCCGTGCTCGTGGCACAAGGCAAGCTGACGGAACAAGAACGTGAAAACCGGCTGCTGCTCCGGCAGGTAATGAAAGAAGCCGGATTCCGCCCGCTACCCAGCGAATGGTGGCACTTCAACCGCGTCAGCAGGCAGACAGCAAAGGAGCGATACCGGGTCATCCCTTAACTCTCACCCCCAGCTTGTCCGGAAACTTAAATTTGCTATCGCTTTAACGCGGATGACGTAGATGATGCAGATTTTTAATATTCTTAATCTGCTTTATCAGCGTCATCTGTGTCTGAAGAATAATCAGACAGAAAGCTGCGAATTTATGCCCCACTTTGCCCTTTTTGAGATAACTTTGCATCAGAATAAATAAGCCAAGCCATGCCTTTATCCCAAGACACCCTCCGCTTCATCCGCGAGCATCGCCGCGACGACGTGCGCAGCCTTGCCTTGCAGGCACGCCGCTACCCTTCGGTAGACATGCCCGCCGCCATCACACAGATTTCCGGCTGGCAGATTGCCAAAGAGAAGATACCCGCATGGGCGGAGAACGATGACATCCTCTACCCCGCCCACCTTTCTCTGGAACAATGCTCCTCCCAAGCAACGGCACAGTATAAAGCGGAAATTATAGCTAACCTGCTACGTACAGAACAAGAACATCCCGCGCAGGACAGTACCCCCGCATCAGCCGGCACCTTTACCGACCTCACCGGAGGTTTCGGTATCGACTGCGCTTTTCTCTCCTCCCGCTTCAGCCATGCCACTTACGTAGAGCGCCAGGAAGCCCTCTGCCAGATAGCCGCACACAACTTCCCCGTCCTCGGTCTAAACCACATCTCCGTCTGCCACGCAGACAGCGTCCGCCATCTGCAAGAGATGGAACCCGTGGACTGCATCTTCATAGACCCTGCCCGCCGCGACGGACACGGCGGAAAGGCCATAGCCATCGGCGACTGTGAACCCGATGTACCGCCCTGGAAGAACTGCTGCTCCAGAAGGCACGGCACGTACTGATAAAGCTCTCCCCCATGCTCGATCTCACCCTTGCCATGAACGATTTGAAACAGGTCCGCCAGGCACACATCGTTTCTGTCGGCAACGAATGCAAGGAACTGCTGCTCTTGCTGGGACAAGGCGAAGCCCTGCCAACAGACGACGTCCCCATCCATTGTGTCAACTTCACCTCCGCCCCGGCTCCCCAAACCCTCGTCTTCACCCGCAGGCAAGAGAAAGAGTGCGCATGCCTCTACACCCCTCAACTGAAATCATACCTCTACGAACCGAATACCTCCGTGCTGAAAGCCGGAGCGTTCCGTAGCCTTTCCTTATTATATAAGGTTGAAAAGCTGCATCCCAACAGCCACCTCTACACTTCGGACAGCCTCCTTCCCGACTTCCCCGGCCGCAAGTTCCGAATCTCCTCCTCCTGCGGCTTCAGCAAGAAAGAAGTGAAAGAGATGCTGGCTGCCGAGAAAAAGGCGAACCTCACTGTACGCAACTTTCCCGCCACCGTTGCCGAACTGCGTAAACGGCTGAAACTGGCCGAAGGAGGAGATACGTATCTCTTTGCCACTACCCTGGCGGACGAAAGAAAGGTACTTATCCGTTGCCAGACTATGGGATAAGACATCAAGCCCTATATCCTTCCCTGCACGAGATGTACATCTCATGTTGTTCGAGATGCACATCTCATACAGCCTGAGATGCACATCTCGTGCATCCTTACCATTAGCCTTGTGGGAACAACCGATAAGGTCACCACCCTCCGACTACCGTTGTACCTGGCGTGAAGAACATAATGTAGTAAATAGGCACATAAGTGATACCACCTTTCTGAAAGACCATCTGCTCATTGGACAGTACAAAAGCCTCGCGAATATTATACTCCTCCACCTCCAAGAAACGGTTGAGCGCACTATGAACCGTGTAGTCCTTTCCCGACTTGACTTCCAACGGCATCACCGTCAAATGGTCAACATCATCTATCAGATAATCCACCTCGCCATGACTCTTATTGTCATAATAATAAAGATTGAATCCGTGCGCACGCAACTCCTGTGCCACTACCGTCTCGTAAACCGAGCCTAAGTTGATGCTCCTCACATCTTGCATCACCGCCAGAATATTGTTCTTGAAGAATAAGCCGGTCAACAGTCCTACATCATTCAGATATAGTTTAAGCAGATTCTTCCCGCTGTTCTCCATCAACGGATAGCTGGGTTTGCTGATAGCTTTTACCTCCAGCGCCACTCCGGCAGAAATAAGATAATCAAATTCATCTTCATAGTCAGCCATCCGTTTCCCTTTCTTCCCCTCGATTTCTTTCGCCACAACCCGTTTCTTTTTATTCTCCAGGTTCGATGGAATGAGACTATAGATGCGCTGTATCTTCAAGCGCGAATGTTCTTTTTCATACTTCGATGCGTCAATCCCATACAAAGCATGAATATCGGCCTGTATCTGGCGGATAGCCATCACATTCTTCTCCTCTACAAATGTATTTACGGCATCGGGAAGCCCACCCACAATCAAGTATTTCTTAAATAAATCCAGTATCTTGGCATGCAGGACATCGGGCAGGGAACGGCGTTCCATGAAATGTGCACGCATCGTTTGGATGACAAGTTCGCCCACTCCGTTGGCTATCAGGAATTCTTCGAAATCCATGGGATACATATGTTTGACTTCGATACTGCCTAAAGGAATGGAAGAAGTGTTTTTCAACGTTACACCCAGCAAAGAACCACTGGCTATGTAGGTGAACCGGTCATCCTCCTTCAAGAACTTTATCAGCGTAAGCAAATGGTCGTATGCTTGCAGTTCATCGATAAAGACCAACGTATCAGTCTTACTTTTCATTTTGTCACCCGCTACCACACTCAACGCCAGATAAAAGTCACTCACGGTTTTGGCTTCTGCAAACACCCGGTCGCCCAGCTTATCGGCTTCCATGTTGATTTCTATATAATTCTTAAACAAGCTCTGCCCGGCGTGGCGAATAATGTAAGACTTGCCTATCTGTCGCGCCCCATCTACTACCAGCACCTTATTAGAGGCTGATTGTAAGTAGCTTCTGATGTCACTTTCTATCTTCCGGTACAACATAACACACTTTTCTTTGATTCATACTGATACAAATATACACTTTTCCTATAAAATATCAAGTTCAAATACACATTTTTCTCTATTCATCCGCTCGTGTAACCACATTGTAACCGAATCGTTACCCTTTCTTCAATTTCCCGCAAACCTTGTGTAACACCAACCCTCTACTTTTGCGGCAGATTATTAACAGATAATAACAAGTATGAAACAGGTTTTAAGAGCACTCTTATTCTCGCTCCTTTTCACAACGACAGGCAATGTAGCCATTGCAGACGAAAAAACAAATGTCACAAGACAAGGAACAGTGCGCGGCCGCATCATCGACGCCACTAAACAAACCCTCCCGGGCGCATCCATCTACATCGAGAAACTACACACTGGCGTGACGAGCGACGTCAACGGCTTCTACACATTCTCTAACCTGGACCCGGGAACTTATACAGTAAAGGTGACCTACGTGGGCTATTCTCCTGTAGAACTGAAAATCACCATCCCCGCAGGCCGCACTTTGGAGAAAGACGTGACGCTGAACGAGGGACTCGAACTGCAGGAAGTGGTAGTGGGCGGTGCCTTCCAAGGCCAGCGACGTGCCATCAACTCACAGAAAAACAATATGGGGATTACGAATGTAGTCTCTGCCGACCAGGTAGGCAAGTTCCCCGACTCCAACATCGGTGACGCCCTTAAACGCATCTCCGGCATCAACGTGCAGTACGACCAAGGCGAGGCGCGCTTCGGGCAAGTACGGGGCACGAGTGCTGACCTCAGCTCCGTCACCATCAATGGTAACCGCGTTCCCTCTGCCGAAGGCGATACGCGCAACGTACAGCTCGACCTCATTCCGGCAGACATGATTCAGACCATCGAAGTGAACAAGGTAGTAACCGCCGATATGGACGGCGACGCCATCGGCGGCAGCATCAACCTCGTCACCAAGAACTCCCCCTACAAGCGCACCATTGCCGCCACCGCCGGAACCGGCTACAACTGGGTGAGCGAAAAGGCGCAACTGAACCTTGGCTTCACCTATGGCGACCGCTTCTTCAACGACAAACTCGGCCTGATTGTATCGGCCTCCTATCAGAACTCACCCTCCGGTTCCTACGACACCGAATTTGTATGGGAGCAGGATGACAACGGCAAGACGTACGTCAACGACTACCAAATCCGCCAATACTACGTCACCCGCGAACGCCAAAGCTACTCCGCCACACTGGACTGGGATATCAATGCCAACCACAAACTGACCTTCAAAGGCATCTTCAACAACCGCAACGACTGGGAGAACCGCTACCGCACCACGCTGAAAGACCTTGACCCCGACGGCAACGCCACCGTACGCATACAGACCAAAGCCGGCACACCGGACAACCGCAACGCCCGCCTGGAACGCCAACGCACCATGGACTTTGCCCTTGGCGGCGAACACCTCTTCGGCGCCCTCTCCATGGACTGGCACGCCAGCTATGCCAAAGCCAGCGAAGAACGTCCCAACGAACGCTACATCGACTTCCAACTGAAGAAACAGAAGTTCGACATGGACCTGAGCGACGAACGCCAACCCTTTGCCGGCCCCAAAGCAGGCTCTACTATGACATTGAACGATGAATTCAGCCTGAAAGAGCTGACGGAACAGCAGGAAGACATCAAGGAGCAGGACCTGAAGTTCTCTGCCAACTTCAAGCTTCCTTTCAAGAACGGCAACAAGCTGAAGTTCGGCGCAAAGGTAGTGCGCAAGACCAAGGATAAAGAAGTGGACTTCTACGAATACTCTCCTCTGGACGAAGACGCCTTCATGACGAACAGCCTGGCAAATACAGTGGACCAGACCAACAAGAACTTCATGCCCAACAACAAATACCAGGCAGGCATCTACGCCAGCAAGGAATACACCGGCTCTTTAGACTTGAACAACGCCTCCCTCTTTGAGAAAGAGCAGGTGCAGGAAGAACTTGCCGGAAACTTCAACGCCCGCGAAACCGTGACTTCCGGCTACCTCCGCTTCGACCAAAAACTGACAAAAGACGTGGAGCTGATGACCGGACTCCGCATAGAGAACACTAACCTTGCCTATACGGGACGCACCTACGATGCCGACGAGGACCTCACCAGCAAGACCGACCGTCAGCGCAACAGCTACATCAACTTCCTGCCGTCGCTGCTCGCCAAGTGGAATGTGAACGATGACTTCAAAGTGCGCGGTTCGTTTACCCAGACCTTGTCACGCCCCAAATACTCGGCCCTCGTGCCCAGTGTGAACATCAAGCGTTCCGACAACGAAATCACCATCGGAAACCCGGAACTGAAACCTACCGTCTCCTACAACTTCGACTTGAGTGCCGACTACTACTTCCGCAGCATCGGTCTGATAAGCGCCGGCATCTTCTACAAGAAGATAGATGACTTCATCGTAGACCAGGTGAGCACCAACTACGAGTACCAGGGTAACACCTACACCCGCTTCACCCAGCCCAAGAATGCGGGCAACGCCAACCTGGTAGGTGTAGAGCTGTCCTACCAGCGCGACTTCAGCTTCATTGCTCCCGCTCTGAAATGTGTAGGTTTCTACGGAACGTACACCTACACCCATTCCCGTGTGGAAGACTTCAACTTCGAAGGACGCGAGAATGAGAAAGGTTTGAGCATGCCCGGCTCGCCGGAGCATACCGCAAATGCTTCCCTATACTTTGAGAAAGGCGGCCTGAATCTGCGCCTGAGCTATAACTTCGCTTCCGACTTCATCGACGAAATGGGAGAAACCACCTTCTACGACCGCTACTACGACAAGGTGAACTATATGGACGTAAACGCCAGCTATACCTTCGGAAAGAAGTTCAAGACTACCTTCTACGCCGAAGCCAACAACTTGCTGAACCAGCCGCTACGCTACTACCAGGGCACGAAAGACCGTACCATGCAGGCGGAATACTACGGCGTGAAAGTGAATGCGGGAGTGAAGATTAATTTTTAAACAACGAATTCTATCTCAAATTATCAACATTAACTACTCAACAATTTAATAATGACAATGAAGAAAATATACCTTTTACTGTTTATTGCCCTACTCGGCAACGCAGCCATTGCCCAAATCACCGATTACTCCATCTTCGACAAGAAGTTCAACTTCTACGTAGCCAACGACCTCGGCCGTAACGGCTACTACGACCAAAAGCCCATCGCCGAACTGATGGGACAGATGGCAGAGAACGGCGCAGACCCCGAATTCGTACTTGCCACCGGCGATGTACACCATTTTGAAGGCGTACGCAGCGTGAACGACCCGCTTTGGATGACCAACTACGAACTTATTTACAGTCATCCGGAGCTGATGATAGACTGGTTCCCCCTGCTGGGCAACCACGAATACCGCGGCAATACGCAGGCTGTGCTCGACTACAGTAATATCAGCCGCCGCTGGACCATGCCCGCCCGTTATTACACCAAGACGTTCAAGGACAACGGCGCTACCATCCGCATCCTTTGGGTAGACACCGCCCCGATGATTGACAAATACCGCAACGAAAGCGAGACCTATCCCGACGCCTGCAAGCAGGATTACCAGCAACAGCTTGCCTGGATAGATTCCGTACTGACTGCCGCCAAAGAGGACTGGGTTATCGTTGCCGGACACCATCCCATCTATGCCGAAACCCCGAAGGACGAGAGCGAACGTGCCGACATGCAAGCACGCCTCGACCCCATCCTGCGCAAGCACAAGGTGGATATGTACATCTGCGGACACATCCACAACTTCCAGCATGTACGCACGGCAGGCAGCGACATCGACTATATCACCAATTCTGCCGGTTCGCTCGCCCGCAAGGTGAAGCCCATCGAAGGGACCGTATTCTGCAGCCCCGAACCGGGTTTCTCCATTGTATCGGCCAGCAAAAAGACACTGGAACTGCGCATGATTGACAAGAAAGGGAATGTACTGCACACGGTGACGCGCAGCAAATAGTCTAAAGCAGCACGCAAGCAGACACACTCCCTAAAACCTTGTCCAACAACCACTTTCCTCCCACGAAGCAGAAGAGTATGTTTCGTAGGAGGATTTTTCTATCTCATACGACAAAAACAAAGCCTATCCGCAGGAATACAAGAAAAAGCCCTATATTTACATTTGTCAATACATAACTATGATGAAGAAGATACACTTCCTGATACTAATCAGCCTGCTACTTGCCGCTTGCAGTGACGACGACAAAGAAAAACAACCCGCTTTTGTGACCAATATCACCATATCCGATGCCGGAAAGACCTTCAATCCCGATGATGCCGTGACCGTCAAAGCCGACGGTTTGCAGGCTATCGTGAAGGCGACTTCATCGAAACTTATGATTTCCAGACAAAGGAATGGAGGATGTTTACGTTCTACGTACCGTTTGCAGAGATTTTACTGGCACGATAACCGGCCCCGTTACTGTTTTTTCTCCCTCAAGTCATCCTTCGGTATCGTCGTCTCACTGCCGTCCCTCGTCGCCATGTAGTGGGGCGACATTATCTCCACGCCAGCCTCGTTGAACTTGTCCTGAATGTTCTGGTGCAGGTCGGAGTAAATCTGTGCCAGGCGGTCGGCATCCTTGATGTAGGCATTCACCTGATACACCGGATACCAATCGCTGAGCGAAGTCTCAAGCACAAAGGGACGCGGGTCGTCCACCACGCCGGGCGTGCTCAGCGCAGCTTCCGTGAGCAACTGATGCACTTGCCGCCACGGGGCGTCGTAGCCTATCGTCACCTCGGAGTGGATGATGAGTCCATACTCGCGCGCCGACTGGCTGTAGTTCACCGTGTGGGAGGACATGATGAAGGAGTTGGGGATGGTCACCACCTCGTTCTTCGGGGTACGGATACGGGTGACGAGCGGTGTTTTCTCAATGATGTTGCCCGTAGTGTCATTCAGCTTGATGCGGTCACCCAGCTTGAAAGGCCGCATGTAGGTTATGACCAGCCCTGCAATGATATTGCCGATAACCGTACTGGAACCGAGCGAAACAATCAAGCCGACAAACACGGAGATTCCCTGGAAGACTCCCGACTTGGAACCCGGCAGATAAGGGTAAATCATGGCAATCATAAACGCATAAAGCAAGAAGCGCACAATGTGATAGGTAGGAATGGCCCAATCCGGATAGAAGCCGTTTATCTTCAGCCGTTCAGCCTGCACCTCATTGGCAAGATAACGCACCAGTCTGACCAGATACTTCACCGCATAGCATATCACAAAGATAGTGAACAGATTGGGTATATAGTCGGCTATTCCATTCAGGATGACCTTTATAGGATTCCAGATGTAGGAGAATAATGTATAAGCCAAGCTCTTGGTCTGGGGAAAAATGGAGAATAATAACGGAACCGTCAGCAGCAACTGCAACAGCATGACTACATAACGCACCAGGTTGGCAACAAACACCAGCAGGTTGACCTGCTTCTGCGTGTCCAGCAATTCATAATCCTGAATGGAGATCGGTTTCAGTTTGGTATCCTTCAGTTTCTGGATGCGTAATTTGAGTTTTCTGAACAGCCAGTTGGTAAACTTGAACAAGAAGAACTGTCCCACAAGCACCAGGATAAAGTACAAGATACGCTTACCCAACTGCCACAAGCTATGCTCCTTCTGCATGGCTTTCAGTTTGTCCACCACGACATGCCTCTTGCTGGCGGCCAGCTGGTCACGGGTACAGTTTTCCCACAAAGCATCCTGATCGGTAAAGGAAGCGATGACCTTCTCGCCATACATTAAATCCGTAACAATATCCGTGCTCTCCAAATAAACAGAGTCCGGACGCAGATTGAAACGCGTGCCCAATGCTTCGATGACGCTGCTTACATCCTTGGCCCGCTGTTGGGGCGTATGCCCTCCACGCTTGGCATACAGATAGAACAAGGTGTCCTTCTCCACCACCACCGGAATGCCCGGCGTCACCGCCCGCAACGAATCAATGCGTTGTTTCTGCAATGCCAGCTTCACCGAATCGACCGCATAGCTCGCCAGCCTCATCTGCTCCATTTCCATCCGCAGGTTGGCCTCGTTCAGCCGGGCTGCCTCCAACTCCTGCCGAACAAGCGACAGCTGAATCGAATCGGAGTCGGTCCTTGCCACTGTGACACTCCCCACACTATCCTCACCTAAAACACTGAGCACTTTATCTACCAGCTGAGCTGACACTCCGCCTGCCAGCATCAACAGCCAACAGAGACAGAAAGCACGGATAACCTTCATATATAAACTTCTTGATTTAATTCTGGTTGCAAATATACCCAATAAATGCTTCAAACATACGGAATGTTTTTAACTTCCTATCCTAATCAACATAACTTTTTCATGCAAACATGAAAGTTCTGTATTCGGTTTGCATTATCTTTGTACTCAAAATTGACATACCTATGGATATATTGTTTCTTGTCGGAGGACTGCTCCTCATTCTTCTGGGTGCCAACGGGCTGACAGACGGTGCCGCATCCGTTGCCAAACGTTTCCATATACCGTCCATCGTCATCGGGCTTACCATTGTCGCCTTCGGTACTTCCGCACCGGAACTCACCGTCAGCATATCCTCTGCCCTAAAAGGCAGTGCAGACATTGCCATTGGCAATGTGGTGGGAAGCAATACGTTCAATACCCTGGTGATTGTGGGTTGTACGGCCCTTTTTGCCCCGATAGCCATCACCCGCAATACGCTGAAACGCGAAATCCCTCTTTGTATTCTTTCGTCCGTCGCCCTGCTGATTTGTGCCAACGACGTCTTTCTGGACGGCAGTGGCGAGAACATACTCAGCATCACCGACGGCCTGTTGCTGCTATGCTTCTTTGCCATTTTCCTAAGTTATACTTTTGCCATCGCAAAAAGGGATGGAAGCATGAAGGAACCGGAAAAGGAGCCCCTGCAGGAAGAAGACGAAATCAGGCTGCTGCCCGCGTGGAAGTCTGCCCTATACATCGTCGGCGGACTTGCCGGCCTCATCATCGGAGGTAATTTCTTTGTAGACGGTGCCAGCGGTATAGCCCGCGGATTGGGTGTCAGCGAATCCATCATCGGGCTGACGCTCGTGGCAGGCGGCACTTCACTGCCCGAACTCGCCACCTCCATCGTAGCCGCCTTGAAGAAAAACCCCGAAATAGCTATCGGAAACGCCATCGGAAGCAATCTCTTCAATATATTCTTCGTGCTGGGTTGTTCGGCCTCCATCACTCCATTGCGCCTGACGGGCATCACCAATTTCGATTTGTGGGTACTCGTAGGAGCCAGCATCCTGCTTTGGCTGTTCGGTATCTTTTTCGGGAAACGCATCATCACCCGGGTGGAAGGAAGCATTCTGATTCTCTGCTACATTGCCTACACAGCGGTACTGATATACAACCTCTAACAGCAAATTTACAGACACTCTACGCGGTATTTTAAAGATTATCACGTTTCTTTAAATAAGGCAAGCTGCACTTCGGCATAAAAAATAAGCAAGCTTATTTTGTTCTGCCTCAGTTTGCATTACCTTTGCTACCTCAATATTGAACAACTATGGCAATTACAATCAAGAAAGTAACCACAAGACGGGAACTGGAGCGCTTTATCCGTTTCAACTACCTGCTCTACAAGAACAACCCTTATTCCGTCCCCGACCTTTTCGATGACATGCTCAACACCTTCAACAAGAAGAAAAACGCCGCATTCGAATTTTGTGAAGCCGATTATTTCCTGGCTTATCGGGAAGGTAAAATCGTAGGACGCGTAGCTGCCATCATCAACCACAAGGCAAACCGGACCTGGGGCAAGAAGGAAGTCCGCTTCGGCTGGATAGACTTCATCGACGATGCGGAAGTCTCCGATGCCCTAATCCGCACCGTGGAAGAATGGGGAAAAGAACGGGGAATGACACATATACAAGGCCCGCTGGGATTCACAGACTTCGATGCCGAAGGTATGCTCATCGAAGGATTCGACCAGCTCAGCACCATGGCCACCATTTATAACTATCCCTACTATCCGCAACATCTGGAACGCATGGGCTTTGAGAAGGATGCCGATTGGGTGGAGTATAAAATCTACATTCCCGACGCCATACCCGACAAGCACAAGCGCATCTCCGACCTCATCCAGCGCAAGTATAACCTCAAGGTAAAGAAATACACATCTGCCAAGAAGATTGCCCAAGACTATGGCCAGGCCATCTTCGAGCTGATGAACGAAGCTTATCAGCCACTCTACGGCTACTCTGCACTGAGCCAACGGCAGATTGACCAATACGTCAAGATGTACCTGCCCATCCTCGACCTGCGTATGGTGACATTGATTACCGATGCCGACGACCAGCTGCTTGCCGTAGGCATCTCCATGCCGTCACTCGCCGAAGCGTTGCAGAAAGCCCACGGGCGCCTGCTTCCTATGGGTTGGTATCACCTGGCAAAGACCATCTTTTTGAAGAAATATCCCAAGATGCTCGATTTGCTGTTGGTTGCCGTGAAGCCGGAATATCAGAACAAGGGCGTCAATGCACTGCTCTTCTCCGACCTTATACCCGTTTATCAGAAGCTGGGCTTCGAGTATGCCGAAAGTAATCCGGAGCTGGAGCTGAACGGCAAGGTACAAGCGCAATGGGAGTACTTCAAGACGGAACAGCACAAACGGAGAAGATGCTTTGTGAAGGAGATAGGATAAGCGGCTAATCCAAAAAATCATCATAACTTTTCGGATTAGAGAGGAAAAGCCAACAATATAAACCGCTCATCAGACATAAACCTAATACGGAAAAACCGAACAGCAAGAATATATGACACTTATTCATCACAACGAAGTTCCCGGCAATTATGCCCACTGCATCCACCGAGACTGCCCCCTTGCCACCAACTGCCTTCGCGCCATGGCCTGGGAAGCACTGCCCAAAGAAATTATCTCCGTACCGGTACTGAATCCTGCACAAACCAAGACTACAACCGATTGCCCTTTCTATCGCAACGCTGCCCCGGTGACCTACGCCCGCGGCTTCACCAAAATGCAGCAGCAGATGTTTCCCGAACAATACTTCCGGTTCAGCAACCGGCTGATTGCCAGCTTCGGTCGTAATCCCTACTTTGAGCGCAGACGCGGCGAACGCCCACTCTCACCTAAAGAACAGCAGACGGTACGTGCCGCACTGAAGCACGCAGGTGTGTCGCCCGACCTCGAGTTCGATGCCTATGAGGAGCGGCTCAGCTGGAACGACTGACCCATCCGTACACCTGCAAGACTCGCCCTGACAGAGGACTCCTGTCCTTCCGAAAAAACACGCGAATACTTGCGTAGCAGTATCAGAGTTCTTTCAATGAGAATACCACAGTACTTGCACGAAAGTACCGCGGTACTTATATGGAAGTACACTTGTACTGCCATGCAAGTACTACGGTCGCACCATAGGCTGTGGCAAGACGAACCAGCCTTTGAAGAAATAATATCTCTCACAGAGCGTTGCATTGTCTAAATAAAAAGCGTACCTTTGCAAAGTCCGACCGGAGAAATGGTCCGGACGTAAAGACAGCGTTTTTTGTTTTATCCTAAGAACGAAATCGGCAAAATTTCAAAGGTAAAGGATAGAGACAATGTGACGCTCATTCTGATTTGCGTATGCTTCTAACGTAACATTTGCTACGTATGTCGTGTTATATGCAACAGCGTGAGAGTATTGTTTCTTCGTTCATTTTGCCATGGTGTTTGCCGATACCAGTTCTTGATGAACAGAACCAGGTCTCACGCTCTCTTTTTATAGTCACCCTCTTTTACATGCCACCCGCGGAGATCTACCGGCAAGAACTCATACACACATGAAAAATGAGATTCACATAGGCAAACTAATCAGACAACATCTGACAGAAAGCGGACTTTCCGTTTCTGAATTTGCCAACGCCATCCACAAGACACGCACAAATGTCTATGATATCTTCAAACGAAAGAATGTGGATATCGAGTTGCTTATGGCCATCTCCGAAACCCTTCATTTCGACTTCATCAACTGCCTGCACGATGCCAATTCCACTGCAAAGACACCAACCCGAGAATGCGGGAAGTATCTTGTGGTAAAGATTGTCGAAGAAAGCGACCTGGAAAAAGAAAAAACCGTTCTCTTCAGTTACAAGCTTGACATGTAGAAATTTATTGACGCTCCCGTTAAATCGTCCGCACAACGCACCCTGCAATCCAAGCAATACCAAGATGTAAGAGCCGTGGTCAATACGAATGAAAACCTGATACAGTTTTTCAATTCATACCCGACATCATGTATCAACAATGATTTCGGCACCCGATGGGCCATGTATGCAAATACACCACTGAGCAAACAAGCCCAGCGTACTCTTTATCCTGCCTTGAAACAAGCCATCAGCGGAAAATCACAGTATGAAGCCGTCAGCAGATTACTGAATTTCGTTCAGACGGCCTTCGTATATGAATACGATGACAAAGTATGGGGATGCGATAGGGCTTTTTTCGCGGATGAAACCCTTTATTACCCGTATTGCGATTGTGAAGACCGTTCAATCCTATTCTCCCGATTGGTCCGCGATTTGTTAGGACTGAAAGTCGTACTGATTTACTATCCGGGACACTTGGCAACCGCCGTCTGCTTTACAGAGAATGTAAACGGAGACTACATTTCCATGAATGGCAAGCGCTACACAATTTGCGACCCGACTTACATAGGAGCACCCATAGGAGCTACTATGCCCAAAATGGATAATCAAAAGGCAAAAGTCATACTTTTAGAATAGGGCAAGTCCCCATCATACATCACCATGTTGCAGCTGGAAGTCAGGATAGCAGATATCCGTTCCCGAACAGACAGAAGCGATATCCTGCACAAATAATCCACTGAACACTTGGGATATACAGAAAATCCTACTAACTTTGCCCATTGCCACCCCGGCAAGGGGCAATTTTTATTTATAGGAGAACTTGATTATGGCAACAACAACCATGAACCTTGATGTGCAACGGGCCGAAATCATTCGCCAACTCTTCGCCACAGACAGCCCGGAAGTGCTGAAGAAAGTGCAACGCACATTGAAGAATGCACTGAAAGCCCTGCAAACCGAAGAAAAGGAGGAAACCGAATACATCAGCAAGGAAGAAGTGATGGACGGCATTCGTGAAGGACTGACTGAGATGTTTCGTGCACAACGGATGGGGATAAAGCAAAAAACCTTGCAGGAACTGATAGATGAATTATAATATCGTCACCGAGAGAGCGTTTTTACGGGAAGTAAAACGTCTCAGTAAAAAGTACAAATCACTGAAACAGGACCTTCAGCGATTACAAGATGAGCTATTGGCCAACCCGCAAGCCGGTGCCGACCTTGGCGACGGTGTCCATAAAGTGCGCCTTGCCATCGGCAGCAAGAACCGGGGTAAAAGCCACGGTGCGCGTGTCATCACCTACACCTACCGCATAGACGAAGAAAACGGAAACATCACCTTGCTCTACCTCTACGACAAGGAAGAACGCGACAGCATCTCTGCCACCGAAATAAGCCAACTGGTTGCCGAAGCCAAGGCATCTGCAGGCCTCTAAGCCCTCCTCTATGCGGCTCTACCTCCACCCCCCTGCCATCAATACCGAAGGACAATATGAAAAACAAACATAACTACAAGAGCATCTACCAGGAAGTCAAGAGTACAATCCTCGACCAGACTTACCCCACCAACACACTGCTCCCTACAGAAACCACACTGGCCGAAAAATACGATGTCTCCAGACCGACGATTGCCAAAGTATACAGCCAGCTGCAAAAAGAAGGACTGGTACAGAAGAACAAAGGCAAAGGAACCGTTGTATTATACCAAAAAGAGTCTAAAAGCAATTACACCTTCGGCCTGCTGCTGCCCGGAGCCGGCGAGTCGGAAATCTTTTCGATCATAAACGACCAAATATTAAAGCAGTCCGAAGCCATGCAGTTCACCTGCCTGTGGGACGGGGCCACAGCCAGCAACGCCCAGATAAGAAAAAACCTGATTGAATCGTGCTGCAACAACTATATCAGAAGGAAAGTAGACGGCATATTCTTTTCCCCCTTAGAGCGGGTGTCGGATGCAGATATCATCAACAAAACCATCTGCAGCCAAATAAGCCGCGCCAATATCCCACTGATATTGATAGACCGGGACATTGTACCCCCTCCCCAGAAAAGTCCTTTCGATGTAGTCTCCCTGGACAACTACGGAGCCGGATGCACGATGGCGCAACATCTTATCGATGCCGGATGCCAACGCATCTATTTCCTGTACAGGCCCAGCTCCGCCTATTCCGTAAAAGTCCGCTACCTGGCCGTAAAGAATACCTGCCAGGAACACGGCCTGCCCTTCGACTTGCAACACGAGTATTGCGGCAACCCCGAGAACATGGACTTCATCAACCGCATCCGGATAGAGCGGGGCAAGACAGGCATCATATGCGCCAACGACGCAACCGCCGCCGTACTGATGTCTTCATTGGAAGCAATCGGTTATAAGACAAGAACCGACCTGCTCATCACAGGCTTCGACGACATGAAGTACTCGCAACACCTGAAGTGCTCCCTCACCTCGTTTGTCCAGCCCTGCAAAGAGATTGCAGACGTCAGCATCGAACTGATGATGCGGAAAATCAAATGCTACAACCGCCCTCCGGTAAGCGTATCCCTGAGAGGAGATATCATCATAAGAGATTCTTCCAAATTCTTGAAACCATAAAAAGACGGAATGTGCCGGATTTCTCATAAACTAAAAATCACCCTCGCCACAGGTAGTTGCAACGAGGGTGATAGCCCGGATTATTCTGCCAAAGGCATCACCTTCAGGTTTGTGATTTCCATCTTATCGCACGCAAACTGAAGCCTGTCTACAAACAACTTCTCCCGATAAGAAATCATCGTCCGCTTACCGGCAATTTCCGTATCCACCATCGTACCATCAAACTTATCGGAAGCCTTGACCAGCATGCGCACTGTAAACGGTCTGTCTGTATCCGGCAACTGCTCAATGGCATAGTTCCTTCCCGATTGCGGTGCCCCGCCCTCGCGCAATGTCTTTTCATCGCAATCCGCCCGAGCGGTTACAAACGAATACTGCGCCCGTCTGCGCTTATTGTCCAACCGCCATTCGCAAGCATCTTGCAGCGCCTTGTCAGCCGACGGCAACAAGCAGACAGACAACCGACCGTCGGCAGCCGTCGGATTCACATCAAAAGTCAGCAAAAAAGACCGGCAGGGAATATTCTGTGCTTGATTAGAAGATGCCTCTACAGCAACCTTCCTATTCAGGGTCACCGGCACCAGTTCGTCCATCCATTTCGTGCCGATTCTTCCATCGGGCAGTTGCACCAACTCATGAATCACCAACGGGCCTCCCCACGCTTTCATCCACATCCAGCCGGCCATCACATACCGATTATCGAATATCCTCGAAATGGTAGGCACACAAAGGCCGTTATAGAAATCCACTCCCGATGCCACCATATCCTTATACGCACTGTCCGGCTGCTCCGCACGCTTGGACCACAACCTCGTGAATCCGCCTATGATGTAATCATAATCTCCCAATGGAAGAAGAACGTGCAGTCTCCTCCCAACGGGAAATTCTCGTTCAGGCAATGCCAGCCACCATTCACCGAATCGGACGCCCACGTGCCTTGCGCCCCATAGTTGGCAAGCATCTTCAGCCTTCCTTCGGGGTCTACATAGATACTCGGATTCTCGCACGGATGAAACAGCACACCGGTTTTGGCAAAGTGAACCCCGTCTTCGCTGACAGAATAAGAGGCACCTGCCGCAACACCCCTCATTTGATGCCTGTCGAACGCTCCCGTATGTCCCTTCTTGTCCAAATACTCGTAAAGCTCGGGAAGCGTAGTCTGCTCCCTCGGATAGATACGGGTGGTATGATAGCCATAACTGATGCAAAGCTTGTCATCGTAGACAAAAGGAGTGCCGGTTCCAAATGTCTCCCACTGCTCTTCGACAGGAACCGCAGCCTCGTGCTCGGTCCAATGCTTGAAGTCTTTTGTAGACAAGTGTTCGAAGTAGTGCCCTCCCCTGCCCAGTTTGCTCTGATGCCCGCGCCGGTCGTACAAATAGAACAGATGATAAGTGTCCTTATGATAAAGGCTGACCACATCGCCCACCCACGTATTATGGCCGGCAGGTGTCCAGAATTGCACTTGAGGCCCATCCCCCCGGGCCGTTCCTTCTTTACGGACCGGAGCCACCGCCGGATAAACCAGCTCTGCCTTTGAGACAAAATCCGGATTGATTTCCCACTTGTCCATTTGTTCTGCCAAAGGATACCCCAAAGGGAAATCATTATCGAGCAATTGCCCGTCTACATACATCGTCCATCTTGCTCCTGTAAAATTCAATAGAACGTCGTGCCTTCCCAAGGGGCTTTCCAACATAGCCAAGGGAATGCCCACCGGCATTTTTTCCACTTTCCCCTCCATGGGTGTCTTGAGTGAGATGACAGCCTCCAACACAGGAACCGACCCATCGGCCATCTTAAAGGCCGGATAATTTTGCTTGTCCCTATCCAGCGGATTGTGCTGGCGCAAACATACATCCAGCACTCCCGGGATTTGCAAAAGACACCTGTCCCTGTTCGGGATGGAGAAGTCTGCATTGAAACGGATAGAGAAACCCTTCGTAATATCCTCCAATGCAGGTAACGGGCCACTCCAATTCCGGTCATCCAATTCTGCTATCGTTCGATTGGACGTGCTGGTATCCCAATGGTTGCTTAGTAACGCTACTCTTGCTCCATTCTCTTCTGCGGCCTGCGGTTGTTTCCCGCAAGCAGAAAAACAACCGGCCAACAGCAAATTCAAAGTAATTACACCTAATGTATTTTTCATATCAACCTATTTTTTATTATTCATAGCCATGCAGCAAGCACCGAAAGCAGCCTCTTCTTTTATGTCAGATAGCCTTAGCTCCCTTTCGAAAACCTCTTCAAGCGCATGTTGCATCAGCCGATTCTTCTTTATACCATTACCGGAGCCTATCAATTTCGTTTTCCCCTTACTGATTGAGCCCGGTATCAAGACAAAATAGTCGTACAAGCTATCGCATACACCATCAACAAATCCAATGATTAAATTCTCCGGAGTGAAATTATTCAAAGAGATACCTTCTATCTTCCCCCGTTTATTAGTTGGAACGAGTGCCGCAAAACAGAGTTTCCACTTTGATATTCTCTACCGAATCTGCCTGATATGCCATAGAGGTCATCCGTTGGAACAGATATTCATCATCCGCCTCTGTCCCGGCTAAAAGTTTCAAAGTCTTTCCGAAAAAGTCTTTCAACATGACAAACGATATTCCGCCACAAAGCGGTGCCCCAACCAGCAAATAGCCACCGCCCGGAAAAGGCCGTGTATCCAGTTCGTCTATCTCGATATATTTATCAGAGTACACGGAGATTTGGCTGCTGGTTCCGATGGTAATGTGTATCGACCGGTCGATGTCCTTGACCGACCCTAAGAAAGCAGCCTGGTTATCACCGATAGATACACAAACCGGAATATCATCGTAATGCCCTACCACGGTTTTTGATCCGACAACGGTTGGCAATATCGATTCATCAATGCAGAGCCTGTCGAACAAAGATGACTTGAACCGTAATTGCTGTTTGTCAAACAATCCCAGGCCTGCCGCATTCGATGGTTCAATACTCGGAACCGTTTGTTTGCATAACCGCATAGACACATAATCCATGATTGTGCACAATTTAACCGCCTCCTCAGGAACAATGCCATTCTGCAGGTTGTAATAATGTGTCGCAAGTCCATATCCCGTCGCCATAGGCCAACCGGTCACTTTCGTCATATAGCCGGCATAAGTCTCCCCATCTTTATACGGAAGATTTCCCCTGCCGTCTTGCCAAGTGTACAAAGGGCTTGCTGCCACTCCATTCGCATCAACATACAATATACCATGCATTTGTCCGGAGAAACCGATGCCCTTTATATCTGTGCACAAAATTCGCAAATCGCCAATCATTTGCTCAACGATGCGATAGATCCGTTCCGGGTCTTGGATTCTCTCCCACTGACAGTTTGAAACCAAGTTTGCGTTGTTCTCTTTGACTATCGTCTTACAGCTTTTATCAGAAGGGTTGTAAGCAATTCCACAAATGGAACTGGTTCCAATATCGATTCCTATATATTCCATAACATCCTCCTCTTTAAGAACACTTATCCATCTTACCGGACAGGAACAAAAGATAGGCCACACAGACTGCCAGAATAATGACAGTACCGATTTGTCCGCCCATGCAATCGGAAGCCATGCCCATCAGAACCGGGAAAACTGCTCCTCCGGTTATGCCCATAATCATCAGTCCGGAAATTTCATTGTTACGCGAAGGCATATAGAGCAATGCGCGCGAGAATATCACAGAAAATACATTTGAATTGCCGATGCCGACGATTGCCACACAGGCATAAATCATCATCTCGGAAGAGGCGAACATCAGTCCCACAACTCCCACAAGCATCGACACCACGCTACAGACAAAGAATTTCACTGGCGAAAATTTTGCCATGATGATTGTACCGGAAAAACATCCCAATGTGCGGAACAAAAAGAACACACTCGTTGCATAACCGGCCTCCGACAAAGAAAGCCCTACACGCTCTTGCAACAGCTTCGGAGCCGAAATATTAACACCTACATCAATGCCTACATGAACCAATATACCGACAAACAATAAAAGGATGACCCCATTTTTCAACAACAAGACACACTCCTTGAACGTCGAAGAGCTGTTTTGAGCTTTAGCCTCTGCAACCGGAGTAAACAGCAGATAAAGAACTGCCATGACATCTATCACCGCAAAAATCAGAAACAGCAATCTCCAATTATCCATTTGCACAGCTGCATGTACGGCAATCAGCGGGGCAACAAACGAAGCGACGGACTTTATGAACTGACCTAAAGTCAGGCAACTTGGCAGCCGCTCCTCAACAACCAAGCCAGCCAACAATGGATTCAGTGAAACCTGCATCAGGGTATTTCCTATGCCGATGAACGAAAAAGCAAAAAACATCGAAATGGCATCATATACCAAGAGCGGAACAAGCAAACCGACAAAAGTAACTGCCATGCTCAACAACACCGTGTTTTTCCGCCCTATCTTATTCATCAACATGCCTGTTGGGATTGAAAAAACAAGGAACCACAAGAAGACCATCACCGTAAACGAATTGGCGGCCGTGTCCGATAGGGCAAAATCCTGCTTCACATAATTGGTTGCAATTCCCACCAAGTCGACAAACCCCATTGTGAAGAACGCAAGCATTACAGGAATTATGCTTTTATAGCTAACCATACTGCTTTTCATAACGAATCTTATTACATAAACCGACCACTAATCAAATATATCAACTTGGATGTTCTTAAACTCAAGGTTTCCCTGCTTCGTATAGAACCAAAGGTAGTTTCCTTTACGTTCGGGCAATCTGTTCACAATGCAACGCCGATCGTTGATGCAAACATCTATGATGTCCTCTTTAAGGATAAGCTCAACCTTTATCTGCTTATCCAATCCCGATACAGCCTCGATAAACGCATCATCACCCAGCCGCACAGTTCTCTTATTGGGGCTAAAGCTGAGCTTGTATCCATCGTTGGCCTTCTCCTTGGCACGGATAAACAGCCCGAACTCATCACAAACACTTTGCGGTTCTACTTCAAACGTAACCCTGCAGGAGTATGGCATATCTTTAATATATGCACCACCCATTGCACCCTGGGCCTTCATCACCACCGTATTGCCCGCCACAATCTCTGCATTTTGTCCGCTTTCCAATTTGATATTTGAAGCTGCTACTGTATGAAAGCTCGTTTCCGGAACAAATTTGGTCGCCAAATCCCCGTTAGGCAGCTGAATGGCCTCGCGAAGCACAATACTGCCTCCAAAGCGTTCCCAACCGTAGTCTTTATTATCTTGCTTACTGGGAATCCACCCTGCCACAATTCTTCTATTTCCATTGAACCGGGCTGTTTTGGCCACGTTTACCCACTGTTCCAGCAAAGCTTGCGATTCCGGATATTCCCAAGGGCCATAGGGCTGTCTTGATTTCACATAGTAAGTATCCCCGGCCTGCCCATAAACCAGATAGTACCAATCGTTCCATTTAAAATAGTCCGGACATTCCGGAACATCTCTTTGCCCGGTCAGTAACGGTGCTTCCACTTTCCAATCTTTCAGGTTTTTCGAAGTCAAATGCACCAAGCAACCACGTCCTTCGGCGATTACATAATTATCTACTTCGGTAGATACAAACAAATGGAAAACACCGTCTTTATCTATAACAACCTTCGGATCCCGGAAATGCCTTTTGCTATACCCCGGTGCCGAAGTATAAAACGGATTCGGCTTTTGCTTGGTGTATTTCAACCCGTCCTTGCTGACGGCATAGCTCAACTGTTCGTTTACGCTGTTGTCATCCAGTATGAGCCGGGTTGCATAAAAAGCATAATGCTTCTTCCCGTCATAAGCGACAGAACCTGTACAGATGGATTTCTCCCAATCTTCGTCAATCCCAATGGCTATGGGTGATGTTTCCAGTTCTTAAGGTCGGTACTTGTACTTACACACCACTGGTGCCCTCCCAGGCCGTTCAGCGCCGAATGGTGCCCCTCGTCGAGCAGCCAATACAAATAAAATGTCCCGTCCCTGAAGAAAGGGATACAGTCACCCACAAACTGGTTTCCGCCTGCCGGGGTGAAATATTGTATGTTCCCTTCCGGTTGTTCTTCCGGATTGTATTTCACTGAAAATTGGGCAAAGCACGATGATGCGGCAGTGGCCAACATCATCGCCATAGTCATTAATCTATTCTTCATATTTCTATTATATTACTTAATTAATTGAATAATCGACGAATCATTGATAGTTACCGAACCTGAATCGGCAAAAAAACTCAATCACTTCAATATCACCTCTCGGGTAGCATAAAGAAGAGATGTTTATCCGGCCATTTGCGGCAATCAGTTCTATTGAATTATAATCGTATAGTATATACCAGTCTATTGCATCCATGGAAGGCCGATAACTGCCTCCCATTATCTGCCCCATCCAATCAGACAGTGCCGGAACTATACAACCGGAACGGTCTATGTAGAAATAGCTAAGCTCGTTTTGATAACCTATTGAAATGGATTTTCCGCTTTTCGTAATGAGTCTGATTCCGTAATCGTTGGCTTTCCACCATGCAAAGTTGTCCCTATTGTCGTAATTCACATGCAGGATAAACGGCTCATTCCGATACGGATTGCTTATGCGCATTACGTCAGATTCGAGTCGCTTACCATGGACTAACCCAGACTTTCCCCCAAACAGCTTTTCGACATTGCGTTGGAGATTTGATTGCAAGACATAGTGGTTGCCCTCTTCTACCAGATTCAACGTTCGCGGCGTTGTCATGCCTCCACGACCATTCAGGCTGGGAATACTATTGGCATATTCCCAGCAATTCATCCAGCCTAAGAAGATTCTATCTTCCTCTTGCAATCCTTCAAAAGTTCCTCCTGCATAGTTGTCCTTACCGTAATCTACCCACAACCTCTTATTTTGTGTAGGGATGAACTTCCCACCCGAAAAATCTCCGACAAAATAACGTGTGGCCGGCGCACCGTTGGCCGGCCCGTTTAACATATTAACCAATAATACCCATTTATATAAATCTTGCCCCGAAACTCTTATACGAAAGAAATCCGTTCTTTCCATATTCGAGCCGCTATTGTCATCCACGGTAAATTCACTCTGATAGCTCCATCGCTTACCATCATCCGACTTATAAAACAGCACCGAATATCCTGTGGAAACTGTCATCAACCAACAGTGCATGTCAATATTCCACTTCACTTGCGGACTATTCAATTTCACACCGGGCTCGTTTTCCAACTGAATTTTGCCCGATTTAATCCAGTTCTCTCCTCCGTCAAGGCTATAAGCATGATACACACCGGTTGCCTCTTCCGACTGATAGGTATAATAGGCTATCAAAGGCGTTTGAGAAGCAGAGCCCAATCCGGACAGATTCTTATCGTCTGCAATCACGCTTCCCGATTTCAGATATCCGATGCTATCCGGGCACAAAGCTATCGATTTCTTTTCCCAATGATACAGGTCGTTGCTGACAGCATGCCCCCAATGGATGTTTCCATATACAGAATCTGTCGGATTATACTGGTAAAAGAGGTGGTAGCCTCCTTTATAAAACAACAATCCCGTAGGCTCGCCCACCCAAAACATATCCGCAGAGAAATGCACCAACGGCTTATCGGGCTCATAAACCACCCCACCACCGCATGCACAAATTACAGACAACAAATAAACAATCAGAGTATAACTAAGTAAACGGTTCATATAGGCAGATAGCTATTATTTGATTACAAATTACCCATTGGCGGAATTAATCCATTGCCGCTACCAGACGAACTATATTCGAACAATTTGTAATAATTTATCGAAAGCATAACAACTATTCACAAATCGATGATTATCAACAGCAACCAAATCAACTGCATTCAGTATACGACTGAGCCCTATTCAATATACGACTGAATGGCATTCAGTATACGACTGAATTAGGTTCAAAATACGACTGATTCTTCATTTTACATCGTTTGTAAATAATATGGATTACGATTCAGTCCTTTGCTACAGTTTGCAGGAGCTATTCCCATCCATAATTTTGCGTATACAAACCTTTTACATAACTAATCTGCGTTTGCGGGATGGGAAAGTACTCATCCCTGTTCTTTTGGAATTTGGCATCTTTCAGATAAGTGCGTCTGGTTCTTTCCACATCGAAATAATCATTCATATAGCGTCTGCGACGCCCCAACGCACCAGGTCAAAGAACCATTTCCCTTCTGTTGCAAATTCCAGGTGACGTTCCCACTGCAATGCCTTGAAAGCAAATTCTTGTGTAAGGGCAGGGCAATTCACTCCAGGCTTATACACATCAACATCAAATTTTCCGGTAGGTGTTCCATCGGCAAATTTAAGTCTGCCCGTACTTCCGGCTGCTCTAAGGCGAATCCGGTTAATCAAATCGAGGGCTGTATCCAAGTCTCTGTTCAATTGGATAAGAGCTTCTGCACGCCACAACATGACTTCATCCAGACGAATCACGTCCCAATTGAGGCCACTACCCATAAACGGGTTGGTTTTTCTGAAGCAATCGCAAGTGGGGAGCACAATCAGTTTCTGGCTCATGGAGTAGCCATACACTTCCGGAGTTCTGGCCCAGCTTTTTTCCATGACATATTCCGGATCGTATTTCCAAGGCATTTCCGGGACACAAGCAGTGTGCATCAATCTCGGATCCATAGGGATTGTCGCAAATGCCTCCTTGTTATCCAATGTCTTTCCTTCGTTGAATTTTTCAAAATCGGGCAGACCATTCACTGTCTTAAAGCAGTTCATCATGTGTACAGAGGGCTGGAAGGCTCCGCAGCAACCGTATTCATCATTGATGGGATAAACCAGCCAAGAATTGTTGCGTCCTACCGGAGATCCGTCGTTGTTGGCCGAATATTGAATCGCCCATATCGACTCCGAGTTGTTTTCATACTCGCACAAGAAGTTCTCGGCAAAATCGCCTACCAACTGCTTTCCGGCGTGAGCCATGACATCCGCGCACAAACTTTCCACCTCTTGCAGTTTTTCTTTACTGATATTTACCACATTGTGCTTTTCATCTTGTTCGTAAGCCGAGAACAGCAGAGTCTTGGCCAGATAGGCCTTTGCAGCAAAACAGGTCGGCCGTCCTACTTCACTTTGTGTTTCGGGCAGAGTAGCAGCTGCATAGCGGAAATCGTCAATCAACTTGTCCCACAACTGTTGGTCGGTCAAATCGTCATTGCTCACTTTATCGTATTGGTCGTTAGGGGTGTTTTCGTCAATCCACGGAAACAGCTTGAAGCAGAGTTTCATATACATGTAGATATGTGCACGCAAGAAACGGAGTTCGGCAATGCGTTGGTCTCTCAACGGGTATTCCTCCATCGTAAGGGCTTGCGCACGTCTCAGGGCATCGTGCACGCGTCCCACTCCGACATAATGTACCCACCACAGGTTATCCAAATCACCGGTCGTTGTGGGCTGCATATAAACGAATGTCTCCCACAAGTGGCGTTCCGCATTGTCATTGGTGCCCGATGCGCCTTTATAGGCTTCGCCTCCACGAAGGGAACCTTCTTCGTAAGGCATGCCAAACTGTTTGTTGAAATGGTTCTGTCCGCAAAAAGAGTATGCCGCATTCACCATCTGCTCTACTCTGCCAACTGTATTAAGGTCGGCATCCGATATGATTCCTTGCGGATTTTGGTCCAACAATGAGGTACAAGAGGTGCCACACATAGCCAATGCAAGGCTACAAACTATAGTATTTAATTTTTTCATACGAATGTGATTTAAAAAGTTACGTTTACTGACATAGTCATTGAGAACGGCAGCGGATAGCCGTTACCCGGAGTTTCCGGATCGAGCCCGGTATAGGCATTGCTGCCCCAGCCTTTTTTAATGGTAGCAATATTGTCGGCTCTCAAAGCGATGCGGGCTCTTTGCATGCTGAGCTTTTTAGTGATTGACTCGGGAAGGGAATAGCCGAGCTCTGCATTTCTCAATTTCAGATAAGAACCGCTTTCCACATAGTAGGTGGACATCCTGCCTTCATCGTTATAGTTGTTGATAGAGAGTGCGGGGATGGTGGATTTTTTATTGGTAGGAGTCCAAGCATCCAATAGGCGAGTGCCATAGTTTTCACCGGAAGTACTCAAGGCATAGATGTCTGTCCAGCTCTTCCAACCCGACACATTGAGGTCTTTGCCGCATACACCGTTAAAGAACAGGCTGAAATCAAAATTCTTATAGGTCAATCCGACTGTTACTCCATATTCCAACGCAGGATTTTCGTTGCCAATCCATGTCCTGTCTTCCGAATTGATGACATTGTCATTATTCAAGTCACGATAACGGATACGTCCCGGAGCAGCTCCCGTCTGCTTGGCATGTGCATCTACCTCTTCCTGGCTTTGGAACAATCCGTCGGCAATGTAACCATACAAGGAGTTTCTGGGTCGGCCCAAGATATTGTCTTCTTTACCATTGCCGGCAAAATTGTTAATAACGTCATCCGGCACTTTCACAATGGTCTGGCTATTGTGGGAAAAGACACCGCTGATATTCAAGCCCAAATCTCCAAACTTGTCGTTGTAGTTCAATGTCAATTCAAAACCTTTGTTGTCAATGTCTGCACCATTCAACCACATGTGGGCGCCTTCGCCCAAAGTGGCAACCGTGCCGGGCTTCATCAAGATGTCTCTTGTATATTTCAGATAATAATCGAATGATCCGCTCAGCTTGGAATGGAAGAGGGCAAAATCCAAACCAAAGTTGTGCTGTGACGTCGTTTCCCATTTCAAATCCGGATTACCTCTTTGTGTACGGCGGAAACCTGATGGGAGAGAACCTCCCATACCTGTAAAGTCGTATGCAGTTCCCCAGTTCCAATCATACAAATTGTTGCCATCATACGCAGCCTCATAAAATTGATAAGAAGCGTATGCATCGATACTGGAATTACCGTTCTGCCCCCATCCGTAACGTAGTTTCAGCAAAGGAACCACAGAAGTAAGCTCTTCAAAAAAGGCCTCATTACTGATTGACCAACCCAATGAAAAAGCCGGGAATGTAGCCCATTTGTTGTTCTTGCCAAATACCGACGAGGCATCGCGGCGCAACGTCACCGAAGCCAGATAACGGTTATCATAATTGTAATTCAACTTGCCAAACCAGGAAATCATCGTGTTCTTGACGGAGCCGCTGCCATTATCCTTTTCCGATTCACCAGCACCCAGCCACATATAATCGTCATTTTCCAATGCAAAATCGCGACGGCTTCCCCAATGTTGCTGGTAAGTATGGATAATGGTTTCTTGGCCGGCCATCACATCGAAATTATGCTTGCCCAGCTCGAAGAGGTATTGAAGTACATTACTGTTAGTACTGGTCAAGTCAAAATATGATTCCTGGTACACCTTGTTCCGGTCTTCACTGAGGAATCCGGATTTATACCTATAGTCCATCGTACGCTTCCAGGAACCTACACCGTCTACACCAAACGAGGAACGGAAAGTCAGCCCTTTCAAAATATTCACATTTGCATAAAGGTTCCCGAATATTCTAAGGTTATCGTGATGATTCTGCTTGTTGTCCTCAATCAGCCGGACCGGATTCTGACGGTCGCTCATACCGCCAATCGGACCACCCCATCCACCGTCTACCGTGTGAACGGGGACTATAGACATCAATGATTTACATCCACCCAAATTGCCATCGCCGATATTATCGCTTTCGCGCCATTTGGAAACCGTAAAGTTTTCGCCAATGGTCACCCTTCCATTCAAGAATGAATAATCTGAATTGATACGGCCATTGAAACGGCGATAGAAGCTTCCGTCAATGGTCCCTTTGTTGTCATAGTAATCCAAAGCAAACACAGAGTGCCCTTTATCCGTACCGGTAGATAATGTGACACTGTATTGCTGTACCTGGCCTGTACGCAGAATTTCTTTTTGCCAATCCGTATCAGCCGATTTCATGGTCTTGGCATCGTCAAGGTATTCGCGCCAAGTCACTTTATCCAACACCCAGTTTCCATTAGCATCTTGATGGTCTTGATATTGGTATAGCCCGCCTATGCCCATCTGGGTAGGGTCGGCATTCGGATTGTCATTCTTGATGGCCCAATATTGCGCGATACCTCTTTGTTCCGTATTCATCAATTCGTAAGGCTTTTTCTTGCTTACCAGCGTATAAGAAGCACTAAAATCTACGGTTGTACCTTTCTTTCCTTTGCGTGTAGTAATAATAATGACACCATTGGCCGCACGGGAACCATAAATGGACGCGGAAGAGGCGTCTTTCAAAACCTGCATCGACTCAATATCCATAGAAGCCAATTCGGCCATAGAGCGGGTTGTAGGCGTACCATCAATGATATACAACGGGTCATTATTGTTCAACGTGCCCTCACCTCTGATTCGGATGGTGGCATTGGGAGCAGGAGAACCATTGGCCGAGACAGACATACCTGCACCTTGCCTTGTGCCGCTTTCATAGCGCTTCCGTATGAACCGGATTTTAATTGGTCGACCTTAACAACAGAAACAGAACCGGTCAAATCCGCCTTCTTCTGTGTGGTATATCCGGTAACAACCACTTCATCCAAACTAAGCGCATCTTCTTCCATCCGGATAATGTTACCATCTGCCCGGTCAGGAGTGAGCTCAACATTTTTATAACCTATATAGCTGAACAGCAAAGTACTTTTTCCACCTACTTTTATAGTAAAATTTCCATCAGAATCCGTTATAGTGCCATTGCCGGCATTGTTCTTATCAACAATCGTCACTCCAATGATAGGTTCTCCGGCTTTGTCCAGCACACGTCCGGTAATTGTCCGCACTTGCTGTTGGAGCATTGATGGGATTGCCGCAGGAGCAACAGCTACTGAATCAGGTACCTGCAAACCGCACAAGCAAGTTATCAAGGCACATCGATACAAGAAATGTTTTTTCATACTCTTATTTTTTGGGTTAATAATGTTGTCATATATCAGATATTCCGATTAAGCGAATAAGATCTTAGTTAACATTAGGTTCTCTATCCTTTGGCAAATATAGCACGGGAAGCTATAAAAAAAGAGATTATGTCAATTTAACAATCAGTCCCATTCTTTTTTTATATTACATACATGCAAAAAGAATCTACATCACTTGCTAAAATAAAATTATATTTAAGCATAAAATAGATACGTAAAAACAGTTTATTTACATACACACCATTTCCCATATCAGCTAAAACGCCGCACATGCTTAAAAAACCGAGAGAACCATTACATGTATGTCATATATCCATCTTCATCAGCCTTGTTCCTTACTAACAAAACATGGCATGGAGAGATAAAGAACAAGTGGCACTGCCAGAAATTGAAAGGAAGAAGAAGCCCGTCAGCCGGGACAAAGCATCATCGAGATTCCACAGCTCTTTCATTTAACTTCAAAATAAAGGCATAAAAGGGGGTGTGTCGTAATGAATATTTGAACACGAATTACACGAATTACACAAATTTGCAGAAAGATAATATGCTGATAATAAATATTCTATAAAAAAAATCGTGTAATTTGTGTTCTTTTCTCTCCTTTAGACACACCCTCTTTATTATTACATATCAGTTAGCTGTGACTTGAAAATCTTTTTTATTTTAAACCCAAAATCCTCAAAACTGCTTTAATCTTACTTCAGCTTTCTTCTAACCTACTTAATTCACAACAAGAGTTAACGGGAGTGAGACAGGTTAATTCCAAACGAAGCCCTAACTCCCGTGAATAATATAAACTAAATGAAAGAACTATGGAACAATGCAGCGACATTTCTCCAGTACCGGGGAAGGCTGGAGTTCCCCGATGCCGCCCCCTCACTCCTCTGTGCCGAAGAAATACATGCTTTTTCTGAAACAGACAAATAAAACCTATATATATAATAGGATAGAACATTCCTGTCAATATTTTATCAACATCTGCTGCAAAAACATGCGATACTCCTGCGGTGTGCTACCTTTCTTTTTCTTGAATATCCGTATGAAGTTGGAGAGATTGTTGAAGCCACAAGTATAACAGATTTCGGCTACCGTATGAGTAGTTTCCGACAGTAGCTGGCAAGCACGAGCTATCCTTAGGTTGGTAACATAATCAATAAACGTACAATTAGTCTTTTTCTTGAAGAAGTGGCTGAAAGCAGATTCGGACATACTTACCAATTGTGCCACGTCTCCCAAACGGATGGGTTCCTCAATATTCTCTTCAATATACTCACATACCTTAGCTATACGTCTGCTTTTAGAGGTACGTACGGTATCTTTTGTATCATATTGGTTACTTACCAGTATACGGCGATCAGCTATGGAAAGTTCATAGAGAATGGAAAAGAACTCCAATACTGTATGAAATCCCTGCATTTTTGTTAGTTTCAGAATCTTATCCTTCATCAGCAACTGTGTTTGCTCCGAAAAGCTAATACCATGTTGCGATTCAATCAGCAACTGCTTAATAGAAAAAAACAATCGTTTCCCCAAAATAGGGAAATTAAGTAATTGATCAGAGAATTGAATGGTAACCACATGGTTACCCGACACCACTTTCCCCTTCCATGCGTGAGGCACATTAGGTCCTATCATAACCAAATCCAAAGAATCAAATTCCTCTTCTGAATCACCTACCGTACGAGTGCCATACGTGTCCATCACCAAATTGATTTCATAATCCGAATGGTAATGAACCGGATAATCAAATTTGGCATTCGGATGATTAAGGACAATAAACAAATCTTCCGCAGCGATAGGAGTAATTTCTTTCTGTATATCTTTCATGGCAGTATAAATTTTGCTGATACAAAGATATGCATTCTAATGAAAACATAATCAAGTATTCAAAAAAGTACAATTGATAAACAGAATACTATAAGTGTATTATTGAAATCAGCTCTACCTTTGCGGTGTAAATTAAGAAACGCAAAAAGATTAAACCATGGAAACATTTTCAATCAGTATTTTAGACCTTATAATCGTACTCATTTATATGGCTGTCATTGTATGGTGGGGACTGAAAAACGGCAAAAGCCAAGACTCGCAATCCTATTTTCTCGCAGGACGCTCCATGCCTTGGTGGGTGGTCGGACTATCATTGTTTGCCGCCAGTATTTCAAGCACTACATTAATCGGGCAATCAGGTGATGCTTACCATACGGGGCTGGCTGTATTCAATTACAACCTGACGGGAATCATAGTAATGGTATTTTTCGCCGTTTTCCTATTGCCTCTTTATATCAAATCCGGCATTTTCACCATCCCCGAATTCTTGGAGAAACGTTTTGACCGACGTTCACGCTATTATTTTTCGGGCATCTGCATCATCGGCAACATCTTCTTGGATGCCGCCGGCGCACTATATGCCGCAGCATTAATAATCAAACTGATACTCCCCGATGCCGATTTACAGTCAATTATCATCATATTTGCCATCATCGCAGCTTCTTATACCATTCCCGGAGGATTATCTTCAGCCATCAATGCCGAACTGATACAAGCTGTCATACTTATATTAGGTTCTGTCATGCTGACATTCTTCTGTTTCCAGCAAGGAGGCGACTACTTCTTCCAGCTGTTCAGCAACGATGACATGCTGACCAAACTGATTCGTCCGCTGACTGATACTGCCACCCCTTGGCTTGGTCTGATAGTAGGTATGCCCATTTTAGGCATCTACTTCTGGGCTAACAACCAGACACTCGTGCAGCGCGTGTTAAGTTCCAAAACAATAGACGAAGGACGCAAAGGTGTCCTTTTCACGGGATCCCTGACCATGTTGACCCTCTTCATTATCGCCATGCCGGGAGTCATTGCCCGCCATCTGTTTCCCGGACTGGAAAAGCCCGATATGGTTTACCCTAACATGGTGCTCCAACTTATCCCTACCGGATTGCTCGGCATCATGCTTGCGGCACTGCTTTCGGCTTTGACCTCTACCATCAGTGCCATTCTGAACTCCACCTCCACTCTGTTCACCATGGACTTTTACGCTCAGTTCAACAAGAAAGCCGATTCCAAGAGACTGGTCTTCATCGGTAAAATCACCTCTTGTGTTATCATTGTTATTGCCGCCTTATGGGCGCCACAAATCGGCAAGTTCGGCTCTCTGCTGAAATATTATCAAGAAATGCTCTCCTACATCGCCCCTCCTATAGTTGCCGCCTTCCTATTGGGCGTGTTCAACAAGCGAATTAATGGAAACGGAGCCTTTGCCGGATTACTGGGTGGCTTGGTTATGGCCATAGGCATGCTCTTCTTAAAAAATGAAATTTTTGGAAATATGCACTTCCTGCTCATCGTACCCTTCCTGCTCTTGGCAAGCGGAATCATTATCTGCGTAGTGAGTCTGTGCTACCCCAAACCCGCCCTCGAAAAGCTGAAAGACACCGTGTTCACTCCTGCCGACCTGAAAGCGGACTTTAAGGCGAACCAGGCATTGCTTGGTACAAGAACTACTACTCATGGGCAGCAATATTGTTGATTTCGAGTGCATTGATATGGATTGTATTCAATTAGTCGTCATATAAACCATTAAACATAAGAAGATGAAATTAAAAAAGTTTGAAGGGAACCCGATACTTTCCCCTTTGGAAACAAACGATTGGGAATCACTGGTTACTTGTAATCCGGGAGTAATTTACGATAATGGAGTATTCTATATGCTGTATAGAGCCGCCGGCAATGATACCGAACATGTCATTCGCCTTGGTTTGGCCATCAGTAAAGACGGATTCCATTTTGAACGTATCTCCAACCAGCCGGCGTTCGGCCCCAGCGAAGACGGTCCCGATTCCGGTTGCGTGGAAGACCCCCGTATCATTAAATATGGTAAGGAATTTTATATTACTTATGCTTATCGCCCATACGCTCCCGGACAATATTGGACGTTCGGACACGATGAAATTCTGCTTCCGGAATGTGGCGAAGATGCCCCATTAGCACTTCGCAAGAGTTTGGGCAATACCGGATTGGCCATGACTACTGACTTCCGCAAATTCAGGAGGTTAGGCAGGCTCACCTCACCCGTACTTGACGATAGGGACGTCATTCTGTTTCCCGAAAAAGTGCAGGGAAAATACGTGATGCTCCATCGCCCCAAGGAATATATCGGTGAAAAGTACGGTGTAAAATATCCCTCCATCTGGATGAAGTTCTCAAACGACATGCTGAACTGGGAAGACAAGGAAAGCCACTTACTGCTGGCCGGTCGTGACGACACCTGGGAAGAGAAAATAGGCGGAAGCACACCTCCACTCAAAACGAATAAAGGATGGCTGATGCTCTATCATGGAGTGGAAAGCGGAGGTCTGGGATATTATCGCGTAGGAGCGATGCTGTTGGACAGCAACGACCCCACACATATCATCGGCAAAACACCGTCACCGATATTGGAACCAGAGACTGAATTTGAGACCAAAGGATATTACAACGGATGTGTATTCCCCACAGGTAATGTAATAGTAAGTAACACGCTCTTCGTGTACTATGGGGCCGCTGACAAATATGTATGTGTAGCAACTTGCCAAGTAGATGAATTGGTGGATTATCTCTTGTCTGACGAATGTAGAATCTCCTATTAAAGATTTATGAAACACAAGATTCTAATTGTCTTATCAGTTCTGCTACATGCTTCCACAAGCATGGCAAAGATTACCTTGCCCGAAATTGTCGGCAACGACATGGTGCTACAGCAAAGCACGCAAGTGAAGCTTTGGGGCAAGGCTTTGCCAGACAAGCAGATTGAAATAACGGCATCATGGAATTCCCACACAGTCACTACCCTAAGTGACAAAAAAGGAGATTGGGAAATCAGCATAGCTACCCCAAAAGGCAGCTATGCTCCCCATACCATAGAAATTTCAGACGGAGAGAAGGTAATACTATCCAATATCCTGATTGGAGAGGTTTGGCTTTGCTCCGGACAGTCCAACATGGAAATGCCGCTGAAAGGTTATCAAAATTGCCCGGTGGCCGGAGGTAATGAGACCATAGCCACCAGTGGCTTGTGGAAACAGAAAATCCGTTTTGTCAACATCCCGTGGACTGAAAAGCTCACCCCTCAAGAGAGTTGTCCGGGCAGATGGAAGACATCCGTACCGGAAAACGCACAATGGTTCAGTGCAATAGGTTTTCATTTCGCCACAATGCTCTGCCAAGTACTTGATGTGCCCATAGGCATCATAAGCTGTTCATGGGGAGGCTCCACAATCGAAGGATGGCTTCCGGAAACCGTCTTGAAAGATTATGCCGATATAGACTTGGATAAAGCCCGTAAAAAACAAGGAATGCCATGCCTGCGTCCTATGATTATGTACAATGGAATGCTACATCCTCTGCATCGATACACCATTAAGGGTGTCTTGTGGTATCAGGGCGAGTCCAATGTCGACAAATACGAGGTATATGCAGAGCGATTGGCCACCATGGTGCAACTTTGGCGTAAAGAATGGGACATTCAATTTCCATTCTATTTTGCCGAAATCGCTCCTTACCGGTACGAAGAAAGATTAGATGCAGCACGTTTCCGCGAAGCCCAATACAAAGCACAATTCATGATTCCCAGCAGCGGAATGATTTGTACCAACGACTTGGTTGAACCCTATGAGTTAGGAAATATCCACCCCAAGAACAAAAAAGATGTAGGAAAACGGTTCGCCTATATGGCACTGAAAGAGACTTATGGAATCAGAGGTTTCTACAGCCGGGGACCCGAGTATAAGACCATGAAGATTGAGGATGGAAAAGTGATATTGGCATTTCACCATGCCGAAGAGGGATTCAGCAGACTGGAAGGAATACAAGGATTTGAAATAGCCGGAAAGGACAGCATTTTCCATTCCGCACAAGTGAAGGTCTTGTATGCCGAACGCAAGCTACAGCTCTCTTCGGACAAAGTGACCGAACCGATAGCTGTCCGATATTGTTTTCACAACTCAATGACCGGAAATACAGGTAATCAGATGGAACTCCCCATCGTTCCTTTTCGAACAGACAATTGGTAATTCATTATATTCATATATAATATTCAGCCCTATTCAAAAAAGTACAATAATTCGATATTTTTTTAAAACATCGCTGACAAAAATGTACATACCTTTGTCATACTAAATAAAAACAATTAATAATCAATAAATTTATCAGCTATGAAAGCAAAATCATTTTCAAGATTTTGGTCTTTCTCACTGTTCTTGATGATCATAATCTGTTTTCAGGTTTCTGAAGTCATGGCCCAGAAAACCGGAAACAAGATTACCGTTACCGGAGTAGTGAACGACCAGACAGAGTACCCCATCCCCGGGGCAACAGTAGTAGTCACCCAAGCTTCCTCTAAAGGAACGGTGACCGATGCCAACGGAAACTTCTCACTTGACGGAGTTACGGTTGGCCAGACGTTGACGGTTTCATTCATCGGCTACAAAAGCCAAACGGTGAAAGTTACGGGAAAAGGAAAATTGACCATCACACTCTCCGAAGATTCGGAACTGCTGGACGAGGTGGTTGTTGTGGGATACGGACAAATGAAGAAGTCCGACCTCACCGGTTCGGTAGCCTCCGTAAAAACGGAGAAACTGGCTGATATACCTTCCAACTCCATAGAAAAAGCCCTGCAAGGACGTATTGCGGGTGTGCAAGTAATCAACTCTTCCCAAGACCCTGGAGCAGGTTCCACGGTGCGCATACGCGGTAACTCATCATTGAACGGTTCCAACGCCCCGCTCGTTGTGGTAGACGGATTTCCCTTTGGCGATGCGGGCAACTTGAAACAAATCAATCCACAGGACATTGTGTCTATGGAAGTCTTGAAGGACGCATCGGCCAGTGCCATTTACGGTTCACGCGGTGCCAATGGCGTTATCCTCATCACCACCCGTCAGGCCAAGCAGAACGTGACACGCATCAACGTGAAGCAACAGACTACTCTTTCCGAGTTTGGCTCAGAGCTGAATCTTTGGCGCGACCCCGTACTGATGGCCATGCTGAGCAACGAATCCTATATCAACGCCGGACTGACGCCCCTCTACACCGGTGCGGTGAGCGGTAACGGCATCTACTATCCTTCCATCGAAGAATTGCAGACCACCTGGACCACCAACACGCGTTGGGACGACATTGTGTTCCGCGATGTACCTGTTTCAAACAACACCACCGTGCAGCTGCAAAGCAGCAACGACCGCACTTCCTTTATGGCCAGTGCCAACTACTTCTCCGAAGACGGTATGTATATTGAAGACAATTACCGCAAATTCGGAGGAAACTTTTCCGTGGAACACAAGGTACTGGACAACCTCTCCGTGAAAGCCAACGCCAACATCATACACAGCAAACGCCACAACAACGGCTATCTATCATATAGCCGTAATCCCATCTTCCCCGTGTATGACGAAAACGGGAACTACTGGCTCTACAGCGAGACGGACTATTACCATCCACTAGCCATTACCAACCTGCAGAAAAACGAGAGCAAAGGATTTGATGTCATCTCGTCCGTACTGGTGGACTATCAGATGCTTCCCTGCCTCAACTTGAAAACCCAATTCAACTATAAGCACGGAGAAAGCACCGGAGACCAGTATTATCCCAAGAAATACACCTCCAGCGGTGTACGCAACAACGGCTACGGTAAAATCACCAACTCAAAAAGCGACAACATCGTATTCGAGACTTACGCCACCTTCGACAAGACCTTTAACGAGAAGCACCATTTCACCGCCATGGGTGGTTACTCTTACGAAGAATACCAGTCACGCAGCTCGTCACTCGCCGCAAAGAACTTCGTAAACGAGTCGTTGGGTAACGAGAACCTTGCCGCCGGTGACGCGCAGAGCTACGAAATCAGCAACGGGTTCTACAAGACCAGGCTCGTTTCAGGTATGGCCCGCTTGAACTACGTGTACAACAACCGATATATGGCAACCTTAACCGCGCGTATGGACGGCTCCTCCAAGTTCGGTAAAGATAACCAGTGGGCTTTTTTCCCCTCGGGTGCTCTCAGCTGGAAGCTGCACGAAGAGGAATTCATCAAAAAACTGAACGTATTCGATGTTCTGAAACTGCGTGCCAGCTACGGTATCTCTGGAAACCAGGGCATCAGTGCCTATCAGACCCTGAGCCGATATGGAACGCACAAATACTACAACGATGGAGAGTGGCAGACCGTGATAGGTCCGGGATATATCTCGGGATATTACGGAGCAGACAACCGATATAAATACTGGAGTGGAGTATCGAACAAAGGACTGAAATGGGAGACTACTTCACAACTGGACTTCGGACTCGACATGAGTTTCTTCAACCAACGCTTGAACATTACTTTCGACTGGTATGACAAATATACCACCGACCTCTTGCGCCAACGCAACATCGCTCCCTCTTCAGGCTATGACAAAATGTGGGTGAACGACGGGAAAATCCGTAACCGGGGAGTGGAACTTACCATTGACGGCACAGCCTACCAAGACAAGGACTGGAGAGTGGGAGGAACCATGGTCTTCTCACGGAACCGCAACAAAGTAGTCAGCTTGGGAAATGTGATAGAGGCAGGACTCACCACCGACCCGCGCACCGGAATGCTTTATGAGAATTACGGTGATTCCAACAGCACCTTCGTGGCCTACACCAACATTCTGGCCGTAGGCAAACCCATGTACGTGTTCTATGGATACAAGACGGACGGTATTGTACAAACTGTCAATGAAGCATTGATGCCGGATTGACCGGTAACTTCGCGCAACCGGGCGAGTTCAAGTATGTGGACGTGGACGGAAACGGTACCTGGAACGAGAACGACCGTTGCATCATCGGCGACCCCAACCCCGACTGGTCGGCATCACTTGGCATCGACCTGTCATGGAAGCATTTCGACTTCAGCATCTTCTTCAACGGAGTATTCGGGGGAGACGTGGTAAACATGGCAAGCTTCAATCAACCCAACAACTCGCACTTGCGCTGGACGATGGACAACCCCACCAACAGTTACCCGCGACTGAACCAAAGCAGACAGACCAAATTCTCCGACTGGTGGATAGAAGACGGTTCCTTTGTACGTATACAGAACCTGACGGTAGGTTACTCCATCCCCATCTCCAAAAAAAATTCGGCACGCAAGGTACGCCTCTACCTCAACGTGGACAACCTGCACACCTTTACTGGATTCAAAGGATACGATCCCGAAGTAGGGATGACCGGTATATATAGCGGTGGATATCCCCGCCTGAGAAAATGGACCATAGGTGCCGACTTTACGTTCTAAGGCCTTTCAATATGGTTAGTCGTTAATTTATTCAGATATTAAGAAACTAAAGACATGAAAAAGAATACACTCGCACTGATTTCATCAGCCATCATGGGGATGACAGCCCTCTCCTCGTGCGACCTTTCCGAAACTCCTTACGGATTCTACTCGGAAGACAACTTCTACAAGACGGAAGCTGACGCCCAGGCCGCCGTGAACTATATTTACGATGCTATCACTTACATCGAGTTCTCACGTGCCATCGTCTTTCTGGGAGACATGCCCACCGATGTGCTCGACCCCAAGACAAGCACCACCAACAGCGACAACCAACAGCTGGACGAATGGACTTTGGAAAGTTTCAAGGACAACGTTTCCCTGGGAAACTTCTACAAGTATTGCTACATCACCATCAACCGTGCCAATGCCGTGCTGAAAAAAGTGCCGGGCATGAACATCGACGAGAAATACAAAAACCGCTACATGGGCGAAGCCTACTTCATGCGCGCATACGCCTACTTCCACCTGGCACGCAACTTCGGTCTCGTCCCTCTCCATTTGGAACCTGTGGAAACACTAGAGCAATCTACCGTGGGGGCAGCAAAATCATTAGACGAGCTGTGGGGAATCATCTTGTCCGACATAGAACAAGCTTGCAATCTCATACCCTATTATGAGAAACCTCAATTAGGCAGAGCTGATAAAGTGGCAGCCTACTCGTTGGCGGCAAAGGCTTACATCTATCTGGCATCGGCCAAGGACCACAACACTCCGCGCTACATCGATATGAGCTTCGATGTAAATACCTACTACGCCAAAGCTGCGGAATATGCAGCCAAAGTAGTGGATAACCCCGAACAAACCCAATTTGGCTTCGAGCCCAATCTGCTCGACATCTTCGATGTGTCTAAGCCCGAAGGACGCGAGCATATCTTCATGATGTCCATGGATCGCACCGGAGTAGACGAAGGGCAATACTCCAAAATATCCAAGATGTATATTCCTTACGTGGCAGGTGGGACCATCTACATCAAGCAAGGCGACTCTGACAAGATGATTGCCACACACGATGGATGGAGCGAATACCGTACTAACCTTCAATTCTACAAATCATTCGAGTTGGGTGACCTGCGCCACGACTGGCTCATCGTAGACAAAGTGTACAACAAGGACGGAGAAGTCATAGCTTCTGTGGAAGACAACAAACTGTCATACCCCTTCTGCCGTAAGTTTATTGACCCGGAATTCATAGGAGACAAGACCTCCACCCGCCCCTACCTCATCCGTTATTCGGACATCGCACTCACCTATGCCGAAGCCGCAGGCCCCACACCGCTTGCCTACAGCTTGGTGAACTACATCCGTCAACGTGCCGGGCTCAGCCAGCTAGACCCCAACCTATCGCTCCAGGACTTTCGCGAAGCTGTACTGAATGAACGCAAGTATGAGCTCGCTTTCGAAGGAAACTGGTGCTACGACTTGCGTCGCTGGAACCGCCTGCATACAGACATACAAGCCGCTCGCGAACAAGGCCTCACAGCGGAGAAGATGGTGTTCTATCCCATACCCTCCATGGAAACAGACTTAAATCCTAACCTCTAAAAAAACAGACAACATGAAACTCATCAATTATATATCCATAGCCCTTGTAGCCATGGCTACCCTCAACTCTTGTAAAGAAGATCCTTGGGACAACGTGAAAGACGGTGGATGGAACCACGAACGCACTATCCTTGACATCAAACTCGAAGGACAAGTGGGAGTAGCAGAAATAGAAAATACAGATGCAACCACCGGAGTCATTCACCTGAAAGTATCCCCAGATATGGTGGAAGACCTTTCGCAAGTCCGTATTGAGAAACTTACTCTCTCTTATCAAGCCGAGTCCTCCCTTGCCAAAGGCGAGACCCTTGACCTCTCTTCCTCTTCTTCTCCCTCCATCACGGTGACATCCGAGATGGGAGAGAGTCGTACCTACACGGTGGATATGACGCCGTTCATTGAGTCTCTCACCGGTGTGTATTCCATCAACGAGTTCTATGTTTATGGTGGAACCGGTCCTTCATACGGTGGAACGGCAGTAGTCAAAGTGGACTCCAAAAGTTGGTGCTGGACCACCGGAGCTACCAAGCCCGCGTCAGAATATGACAACTATCTTGAGTTGAGACTTACCGAAGTGCTGCCCAACGGAAACACCACAGGCGAATGTATCAATTATGGAGGGCGTGACGGTAACTATTGGGACTGCATCTTTGTAGCAGCACAGAACCAATGGGGCACAGGCGACCTTGACCTCAGTTCCTTCTACCGCCGCATACCCCAAGGCAAAAGCATCTGGGTACGCAACTATGCAGAAAATACCATTACCTTCACCACACCGGATGGTACCCAATCCTCCACGTCTATGTTATTGGAAGCCGGAACCTACACCATGTACGAAGGCAAGGATGTTGTGGTAAAGAATCAAGCTTTCGCATTCGATGTAGCGGGCAAGGACAACTGGGAAGGCAGTATCTACACCGACTTTAATAAATTCGCCTCCAGCCCCCGCAAGTTCTTTGTTATGATTACCAAACAGGAAGACGGCTTCGTCATACCCGAAGAATCTAAGACCATGCCGAAATAATCCGTACACATAGATGAAGAATAAAAAAAGAATAGGAATGGAGGATGAAGAATTTCAATGTAAATGTTCTTCATCCTTCATATACATAATATGCTCCTTGCTGCTCTTATGTGGATGCACAGAAACAGCACAAACAATCGTTTCCATTGATACGAAACAGATTGTCAATGAAGATTACATAGGAAACGGTGCCCAGTGGGACCCCTATCGATTAGACTATGGCAAAGGGAGAATGGAGATTTCAGAAGCCGATTGGGAAAAAATGTACAGGCGGTTGGACTTCATGCGCCCACAATTCATACGGGTGATGACCAACACCACCTCAGTGATGAAAGATGGCGTACTCCATCCCGAACAAGGACTGGAACACCTCTCTCATATTCTGAATTATTGCCAGACACGCAATGTAACCGTGATGTTCGGTGACTGGGGAGGAGGGATGGTAGACTCACAGCAAGAAACCATCAATGAAAAGAATCTCACGACCGCTGCCGAATATGTCCGCTTCCTGATAGAAGAGAAAGGTTTTTCCTGCATCCGATATTACAACCTGATAAACGAGCCCAACGGCTACTGGTCTTCCACAGACGGCAAATATTCCTTGTGGGCGAACGCCATCCGCTTCTTCCACCAAAAGTTGGAGGAAAACAAGCTGACCGACAAGCTGCAAATCGTAGGTCCCGATGCGGCCATCTGGAGTGCCAACGAATCTTGGTGGGTAGACAGTTGCGCCATCCACCTGGACAAGGAGATAGGGCTATACGACATCCATACCTATCCCTCCAAGTCGACGGTAAACAGTGGTGCCTATACCGACATTATCCGTGCCTACAAGCAAAGCGTTCCCGCCGACAAGAAAATCGTAATGGGAGAAATAGGATTCAAATTTGTGGCGCCGGAAGATTCGCTCTTCCTGCAAGAGAACCTCCGCAGAGCCGAGGCAAAGCAACATGCTTCCATGGACGACTCACAGATGTTTGTGTACGACTCCATGTATGGCACAGATATGGCGGATGCACTTTTCCAGACTGTCAATGCCGGATTCTCAGGCTCGGTGGTGTGGATGCTCGACGATGCCATGCACTCCAAGGAAGCCCCGGACAAACTGAAAATATGGGGATTCTGGAACATCTTCGGCGAAGAGCGGTTTGGCAAGGAAGAGGAGGAGGTGCGCCCTTGGTTCTATGCCTGGTCACTGCTGACACGCTACATGCCGACCGGCTCGCGTGCCTACCGGGTAGAGGTGGAGGGAGACTCCAGCATCAAAGCCATTGCCGTGGAGAAGGAGGGGAACTACATGCTTGCCGTGGTCAACGTAGCCAAAGAAGAAAAATCGGTCGTGCTGAAAAGCTCCACCCTTCCCGTGCTGGAGGGAGTGAAAGAGTACCTCTATGCAGATGGAAAACTGAAAAAGGAGGGTGACAGCCAGCTGCTTCCCCTACGCCGGGGAGTAACCTTACGCTTAGACAAGGGAGAGGTTATACAGATGCCCGGAGAATCATTGACCGTATATACCAATTTCGATTATTAACCATCCATATTAAAAATAGATGAAAAAGATAAATATCCTGCTGAACGGCCTGCTCTTGGGCATGGCAGCAGCCTGTACACCCAAAGAGGTGACAGAAATCACCGTATCACCGGAAGTCATCAACGCCGACTACATAGCAACGGTGCCGAATGGGACCCCTACGACGAAGCAGAAGCGTGGGGCTCATCTATCTCCGACGAAGACTGGAAAACGCTATATAAGCGATTGGACTTCATGAAGCCGCAATACGTGCGCTGCATGATAAACAGTCCTTACCGCTATTATGATTCAGAAAGCGGGAAATACGATAAGACCCGAAACATAGAGTCTATCTCCCGGTTACTTGAATATTGCACAAAGCAAGGAATTACCGTTATTTACGGTGAATATAACCCGCCCACATGGGACATGAAAGAAGACCAAAAATGGGTAGATATGTCTGTTGATTACCTCAACTATCTGGTCAATGATCTCGGTTTCTCCTGCATCAAGCATTTCGTCATCTTCAACGAACCTGACGGGAGCTGGGCATCCACTAATGGAGATTATGAAATGTGGAAAAAGATGCTTTTCCGATTCCACAAAAAGATGGAGGAATATCCCGGACTGACAGAGAAAGTAACACTTGCCGGTCCGGACGTAGTAGCTGATTATCGCAACAAAGCATCCAACCATGATGCTGAAGGATGGGTAAAACAAAGTGTACTTGATGCTGACTCCATCATCGGGATATATGACGTACACTCCTATCCCGGACAAAATGAAGTACGTAACGGTAAATATCCAGAAATACTGGCCCGTTACAAACAGCACCTTCCCGAAGGAAAGAAAATCGTATTAGGCGAAGCTGGATATAAATACTGGCGCAAGGCCGACTCCCTGCTGATGGCAGAGTACAACCGCCGCGTAGAAGAACATCCTTTCACCAAAGGAAGTGACTGCAATATGCTCTGTTACGATTATTTCTATGGCCTTGACATGCCTTTATTGGCAATGGAAGTAATGAATGCCGGCTATTCGGGCATGGCAGTGTGGATGTTAGACGATGCCATGCACAGCAACGGTGACTCCGGCAAAACGGAAGACGTAAAAATCTGGGGATTTTGGAATATATTAGGCAAAGAAGTCTTCAATAAACCGGATGAGGAAGAAATTCGCCCTTGGTTCTATTCCTGGTCACTTATGTGCCGCTATTTCCCTACAGGAACAGATATTTTGCACAGTTCGGTAACATCAACAAATCAAGATATTTATGTGGTAGCGGGTACATACAAAGGCAAATTAACTGTAGCCTTAGTAAACGTCGGAGAGAAAGATAAAAATATCCGCATAACTCTTCCTCAGCCAATGGATAATGCCTCTCTTTATGTATATGAAGAAAACAACTTGGCAAAGGACAGTGATGGATTCCCGATTCCCTCAAAAGACGGCTTGAAGTTGACAAAAGACTATGAGACAACTTTAAAAGCACAGACTTTCCAGTTATTGACTGATATCAAATATTAACTAACACACTCTCTATGAATGCCGGATTTATGAAAAAATTATTTATCCTTATTCTTACGGGATGGGTTAGCTTTTCCGCTTGTTCCGAAAGCAATGACACCCCCGGTAACCCTAAGCCGGAACCGCCCGTTGCCGAAAACACAGAACTAAGCATGGTGGACAAGAATGCCACCGCAGAGGCCAAAGCACTGTATGCCAACCTATGGGAAATACAGCAAAAAGGATTCATGTTCGGCCATCACGATGACTTGTTTTACGGTCGCAAATGGTATGATGTATCCGGAAATTCGGATACAAAAGATGTATGCGGAGACTATCCGGGAGTATTCAGCCTGGACTTTGCCGAAATTATGGACGACCGCCACGAAGGAAACAAAGCCAATGCCATCCGCAAACGCTGCATCCTTGAGGCACGCCGCCGTGGAGAGGTCATTATGGCTTGCTGTCATCTGAACAATCCTTTGACCGGCGGTGATTCCTGGGATAACTCCAATGCCCATGTGGTCAGCGAAATTCTGGACGAAGGAAGCGAGATACAAAACAAGTTCAAGACTTGGCTCGACCGTCTGGCTGTCTTTTGCCAAGAACTGAAAGATGATGAGGGAAAGCCCATCCCTATCATCTTCCGTCCTTTCCACGAACATACGCAAACATGGTCGTGGTGGGGAGCTGGTTGTACTACAGCCACCGAATTCATCGCCCTTTGGAAGTTTACGGTAAACTACCTGCGCGACACGAAAGGCATACACCAGTTCATCTACGCCATCTCCCCACAAATGGACACCGTGAAGAGCGAAGATGACTTTCTCTTCCGCTGGCCGGGCGACGACTATGTGGACTTCATCGGTATGGATTGTTACCACGGGCTGAATCCTACTACTTTTTCCTATAATCTGAAAGCCATTTCCGACTTGTCCCAAAAGAAACGGAAACCTTGTGGAGTAACGGAAACCGGCGTGGAAGGTTTCACAGCCAAAGACTACTGGAGCAAACAAATCCTGACTCCGGCCACCGGTCACAAAGTGAGCATGATTGTAATGTGGCGCAACAAGTTTGTAGGTGGAAATGAACAGGACATGCACTATTTCTCCGTCTTCAAAGGACACGCCAGTGAAGCCGACTTCATGAAGTTCTATAACAATGAATTGACTCTTTTCAGCAAGGACTTGCCGGACATGTACCTGATGCCCGAGCATACCACAATAAAATGAGTTTCTTCTTTCCCTTTGCCTGCTCCCTACCTGCTCCCTACCCGCTCCCTCCGCTTGGATACGGAGATAACAGAGAGTTGGCAGGGAGCAGACTATATGAAGGTATGTGAACTTTCAATAAACAAAATACCCCCTTGTATATATCATATATAAGCTATATATTTGCAAGAAACTAAAAAAAGGGAGATGGAAGAAGAACAAAATACCAATGACGGCCTGCCATTCAGCGAACCGTCTGTAGAATATACCGACGACAACATCCGCCACCTGGACGACATGGAGCACATCCGTGTCCGTTCCGGTATGTACATAGGCCGCCTGGGCGACGGTTCACAAAGCGACGACGGTATCTACGTCCTACTGAAAGAAGTAATGGACAACAGCATCGACGAGTTCAAGATGGGTGCCGGAAAGCGTATAGAAGTGACTATAGAAGACAGTCTGCGTGTCAGCGTACGCGACTATGGACGAGGCATTCCGCAAGGAAAACTCGTAGAGGCGGTCAGCAAGCTGAATACCGGAGGTAAATACGACTCAAAAGCCTTCAAGAAAAGCGTCGGACTGAACGGTGTGGGCATCAAGGCGGTCAATGCGCTGAGTAGCCGTTTCGAGGTACGCAGCTACCGCGACGGCAAAGTACGTACCGCCATCTTCGAGAAAGGAACGCTGTTGAGTGATGTGACCGAAGACTCGACAGAAGAAAGCGGAACCTATATCTTCTTCGAACCGGACGCCACACTCTTTCTGAACTACTCCTTCCAGAACCAGTTCGTAGAAACCCTGCTGCGCAACTACACCTACCTGAATACGGGCCTCACCTTCATTTACAACGGCCAGCGCATCGTCTCCCGCCACGGACTGGAGGACTTGCTGAAAGACAACATGACCAGCGAAGGACTTTACGACATCATCCACCTGAAAGGAGAGGACATCGAGATAGCCTTCACTCACACCAACCAATACGGCGAAGAGTACTACTCCTTTGTCAACGGGCAGCACACCACCCAAGGCGGTACACACCAGACTGCCTTGAAGGAACACATTGCCCGTACCATCAAGGAGTTCTACAACAAGAACCAGGAATATGCCGACATCCGCAACGGACTGGTAGCCGCCATCGCCATCGACGTGGAGGAACCCATGTTCGAGAGCCAGACCAAAACGAAACTGGGCAGCAACAACATGTGGCCTGCCGCGCCGCAGGAACACAAGCCCGCCGGCCCCACAGTGAACAAATACGTAGGAGACTTCATCAAGACGGAAGTAGACAACTACCTCCACAAGAACCCGCTTGTGGCCGAAGTGATGTTGCAAAAGATACAAGACTCCGAGAAAGAGCGCAAAGCCATTGCCGGCGTCACCAAGCTGGCCCGCGAACGCGCCAAGAAAGCCAACCTGCACAACCGCAAGCTGCGCGACTGCCGCTACCACTTGAGTGACGGTAAAGGCAAAGACCAGGAAACCGAATCCTGCATCTTCATTACCGAGGGAGACTCCGCCAGCGGTTCCATCACCAAGAGCCGCGACGTGAATACCCAAGCAGTATTCAGCCTTCGTGGTAAACCACTAAATTCCTACGGACTCACCAAGAAAGTAGTTTATGAAAACGAAGAATTCAACCTGCTACAGGCAGCCTTGAATATAGAAGACGGCATAGAGACACTGCGTTACAACAAAGTCATCGTAGCCACCGATGCCGATGTGGACGGCATGCACATCCGCCTGCTGATTATCACCTTCTTCCTGCAGTTCTTCCCCGACCTGATAAAGAAAGGGCATGTATATATCCTGCAAACCCCTCTCTTCCGCGTGCGCAACAAAAAGAAGACAAGTTATTGCTACACAGAGGAGGAACGTGTGAAAGCCATTGAAGAACTGGGTCCCAACCCCGAAATCACCCGATTCAAAGGTCTGGGAGAAATCTCGCCCGACGAGTTCAAGCATTTTATCGGCAAGGATATGCGTCTGGAACAAGTGTCCCTGCGCAAGACAGACTCGTAAAAGAACTGCTGGAATTCTACATGGGTAAGAATACCATGGAACGACAAAACTTTATTATCAACAACTTGGTTATAGAAGAAGATTTGGCATCATGAGAAGAGCTATCTTTCCGGGAACATTCGACCCGTTTACTATCGGACACTCTTCGGTAGTGAGCCGTGCACTGACTTTTATAGACGAAATCGTCATAGGCATCGGCATCAATGAAAATAAGAATACGTATTTCCCCTTGGAAAAGCGCGAACAAATGATACGGGAATACTACCGGAACGAGCCGCGCATCATTGTGCAGTCCTATGACTGCCTGACTATCGACTTTGCCCGGCAGGTAGACGCCAGTCTGATAATACGCGGCATACGCACCGTGAAGGATTTCGAATACGAGGAAACCATTGCCGACATCAACCGCAAACTGACCGGCATAGAAACCATCCTGCTCTTCACCGAACCGGAACTTACCTGCGTCAGTTCCACCACCGTGCGCGAACTGCTGCAATACGGCAAGGACATCAGTATGTTCATACCGGAAGGAATGGAGATTAGGGATTAGGGATAAAGGATTAGGAATTAAAATGGAAATGATGAAGAAACTATTTACTATTATAATATGTATATGCGCGGTGACGGCGCAAGCGCAAAAGCCGAATAACGAGGCCCTGCGCAAGCTGCAAATGGCAGAATTTGCCATCACCAACCTTTATGTGGACAAGGTGGATGAAGACAAGCTGGTGGAAGAAGCCATCATCAAGATGCTGGCACAACTCGACCCACACTCCACCTACAACAATGCCGAAGAAGTGAAGAAGATGAACGAGCCGTTGCAAGGCAATTTCGAGGGCATCGGCGTACAATTTCAGATGATAGAAGATACCCTGCTTGTAATACAGCCCGTCAGCAACGGCCCTTCCGAAAAGGTGGGCATCCTCGCCGGCGACCGTATCGTAGCCGTCAATGACAGCGCCATTGCCGGAGTAAAAATGAGCACGGAAGATATTATGAGCCGCCTGCGCGGACCGAAAGACTCGGAGGTGAAACTGACCATCGTGCGCCGCGGCGTGGACGACCAGCTGTACTTCACCGTGAAGCGTGACAAAATTCCCATCCGCAGCCTGGACGCATCTTACATGATACAACCCAAAACCGGCTATATCCGCATCAACCGCTTCGGGGCAACCACCGCCGAAGAGTTTGCAGAAGCTCTGAAAAGCCTGCAAAAGAAAGGAATGAAAGACCTTATTCTCGACCTGCAAGGCAACGGAGGAGGGTATCTGAATGCCGCCATCGACCTTGCCAACGAGTTTCTGAAGCAAAAAGAACTCATCGTCTACACCGAAGGAAGGGCCGCACGCCGCAGTGATTTCTTTGCCAAAGGTACGGGCAACTTCAAGAACGGTCGTCTCATCGTATTGGTGGACGAGTACTCCGCTTCTGCCAGTGAAATCGTGACCGGAGCCATCCAGGACTGGGACAGAGGCGTGGTAGTAGGACGCCGCACCTTCGGCAAGGGACTGGTACAGCGTCCTATCGACCTGCCGGACGGTTCCATGATTCGCCTCACTATCGCCCGCTACTATACTCCTTCGGGTCGTTGTATCCAGAAGCCTTACGACAGTACCGCCAACCTCGACGGTCGTCTGACCGGCGAGAACAGTCAGGATAAGTATAACCAGGAACTGATAGACCGCTTCAATCATGGAGAAATGATTCATGCGGACAGTATCCATTTTGCCGACTCTCTGAAAGCACAGACCAAGCGTATGGGACGTACCGTTTACGGAGGTGGAGGTATCATGCCCGACTTCTTCGTCCCCATCGACACTACCCAGTACACAGACTATCACCGCAACCTCGTAGCCAAAGGCGTGGTTATCAAAGCCACTACCGGCTACATCGAGAAGCACCGGAAGGAGTTGCAGAACAAATACAAGAAATTCGAAGCCTTCAACGAGAAGTTCGAGATAGACGATAACTTCCTTGCCGAAATACGTGCGCTTGCCGACAAGGAGAAAATCAAGTTTGACGAGAAACAGTACAACCAATCCCTACCGCTCATCAAGACACAACTTAAAGCCTTGATAGCCCGTGACCTATGGGACATGGACGAATACTTCCAGGTGATGAACAGCACAAACCAGAGCGTGCAGCAAGCCTTGAAAGTGCTGAACGAAGACATCTACAGCACTATTATCCAATAGCCGACTTGAAACAAACTTAGGCGCGGATTACGCGGATTTCACGGATTTAGTTTATCTAACTCCGCGTATTCCGCGTAATCCGCGCCTAAAATCATTCTCCGAACAGCCACTTATTCAGCCACTTGTTGACGTAGATGTTGACCACAGCACATCCAGCACCGATTGCAGCCCCCGCCAGCACATCCGACGGATAATGCACTCCCTCGTTCATACGGGAAACTCCCACGGAACAAGCCCACAAAGCAGACGGAGCTATCACATACCATTTAGGATACTTTACACTGAGCGAGGTGGCAAGGGCAAAAGCCGTCGCCGTGTGTCCGGAAGGAAAAGACGGACTGCTTTCACGGCTATATGCATGCACTCTGTCGGGATATTTATCATAAGGACGCTCACGGTCCACCAGATACTTCATTCCATAAGTCACAACAAAAGCCCCCGCCACACTTGTACCTACGTAGACCGCATCTTTCAGCAAACCCTTATCATGTTTTATCCAAGCGGCAACCGCCATCGCCACCGGAACACCGACAGCAACATAGGGCTCCGAACGTGAAATTATCTTATTATAGTTACGGACAAACTTGCCATCCCAACTGTTCACCCGATGCAAAGTGTTGATATCCCAATTCTGTGCCGAAAGACCGGATACAACAAGGCAGATAAAATATACAAAAAAAATAGCCTTTTTCATAAGTCCTTTATATTAGTTTGACGCAAAGATAGGACAAATAGATAGAGTTTTCACAAAAAAATTCTATCTTTGTTGCCACATTTATAATAATTCGCTAATCATTTCATGAGACTGGAAACTTGCTGCAACCGACAGATTGATTGTATGGTATGTCCCCAAAAATCAGAAGGAGTATTGGTTTACCGCCACTATCCCAAGGGACAACATTTCTCTGCTGAAAAGTGCACACAGAACTGCATGATATTTATGCTGAAAGGTGAATTACTTGTAAACAGTGACGAATACCCGGGCACCACTCTCCAAAGCCGCCAGCTCATCCTGCAAGCCATCGGCTCCAAAGTAGAACTCCTGGCTTTGACCGAAGTGGAATACATTGTCTATTGGTTCACCGAGCTTCCTCTGATTTGCGAAGAGCGCTACAAGGAGATACTGAAACGCTCGGAAGCCCCCTTGACTTACACCCCGCTTACCGCAATTTCCATGCTCGAAGGCTCCTGAAAAGTCTTGTCTGCTACCTCAACGAGCAACCCTATGCGTGCAGCAAATACATTGAAATGAAATGCCAGGAGCTGGTATACATATTGACATGCTACTATCCGCTACACCAAATCAGTACATTCTTCTACCCCATCAGCACTTATACGGAAAGCTTCCAGTATTTCGTCATGCAGAACTACGACAAGGTGAGAAATGTGGAAGAGTTTGCCCACCTCGGCGGATATACCACCACCACATTCCGCCGTCTGTTTAAAAATATGTATGGGGTCCCGGTATATGAATGGATTCTGGACAAGAAACGTGAAGGAATTCTGAACGACCTGCAATACACCAAGCAACGCATATCAGTCATCAGCGCCCGCTATGGCTTTGATTCCCTATCACACTTTGCCCACTTCTGCAAAGACTCTTTCGGAGACACGCCCCGCGCCCTGAGAAAACGCTCGGCAAACGGAGAAAAGATTTCCATTATCTGCAAAGAGCAAGGCAAAGACCAGGAGGATGAGTAAACCTTTTACTTGTCCGTAAACTTCGCATTCTGCCGGATTACGGAATTATTTCTTTAATCGCTTGCTTTATCGCTGGATTTCTCCTATTTTTGCGAAACATTTACATCAGTGTCTTGACAGAACAATTTTTCAAACTATTAAATAACTTAAATTCAATCATTTATGTGGTTAAGTAATTCATCTGTAGGAAGGAAAGTGGTGATGAGCGTTACCGGTATCGCCCTTGTCCTGTTTCTGACATTTCACATGGCGATGAACCTGGTTGCATTAGTCTCGGCTAATGGCTACAACATGGTTTGTGAGTTCCTGGGAGCAAACTGGTACGCATTGGTGGCTACGGTAGGTCTGGCTGCCTTGTTCGTCATCCACATCATCTACGCTTTCTGGCTGACTATGCAGAACCGTAAGGCACGTGGTAGCGAACGATATGCCGTTACGGAAAAGCCCAAAACTGTGGAATGGGCTTCTCAGAACATGCTCGTACTGGGTATCATCGTAATCGTAGGTCTGGGCCTGCACCTGGTAAACTTCTGGGCTAAAATGCAGCTTCCCGAGTTGATGCACAACATGGGCATGCATGCCGACACCCTCACGCTGGCATATGCAGCCAACGGTGTCTATCACATTCAGAACACCTTCAGCAACCCTGTATTCGTAGTGCTTTACCTTGTTTGGCTGGGCGCATTGTGTTCCACCTCACTCACGGTTTCTGGAGCTCCATGCAGTCTTTGGGCTGGAACAACAAAGTATGGATTAACCGTTGGAAATGTATCTCCAACATCTATTCTACTATCGTTGTCCTCTGCTTCGCTCTGGTAGTTGTCGTATTCTTTGCAAAATCATTGTGCGGCGCTTGCTAAATTCAAATTGTAAATGACTAAATTGTAAATTGCATTATGACTAAGATAGATTCTAAAATACCGGAAGGACCGGTGGCTGAGAAATGGACCAATTATAAGGCTCACCAAAAATTAGTAAACCCTGCCAACAAACGTCGTCTGGACATCATCGTAGTAGGAACCGGACTTGCCGGTGCCAGTGCTGCCGCCTCTCTGGGCGAAATGGGTTTCAGAGTATTCAACTTCTGCATCCAGGACTCTCCGCGCCGTGCACACTCCATCGCTGCACAAGGTGGTATCAATGCTGCTAAGAATTACCAAAACGACGGTGACTCTGTGTACCGTCTGTTCTACGATACAGTAAAGGGTGGCGACTACCGTGCCCGCGAAGCCAACGTTTACCGTCTGGCTGAAGTATCCAACAATATTATCGACCAATGCGTTGCACAAGGTGTTCCTTTCGCCCGCGAATACGGCGGTACACTGGACAACCGTTCTTTCGGTGGTGCTCAGGTATCCCGTACTTTCTATGCCAAGGGTCAGACCGGACAGCAGCTGTTGCTGGGTGCATACTCTGCATTGAGCCGCCAAGTGAACGTAGGCACTGTGAAACTGTATACCCGCTACGAAATGGAAGACGTTGTCCTCATTGACGGACGTGCCCGCGGTATCATTGCAAAGAACCTCGTTACCGGTAAATTGGAACGTTTTGCCGCCCACGCTGTGGTAATCGCTACCGGTGGTTACGGCAATGCCTACTTCCTTTCTACCAATGCAATGGCATGTAACTGCTCTGCAGCCATGGCTTGCTACCGTAAAGGTGCCTGGTTTGCCAACCCTGCTTACGTACAGATTCACCCCACTTGTATCCCGGTTCACGGTGACAAGCAGTCTAAGTTGACTTTGATGTCCGAATCTCTGCGTAACGATGGTCGTATCTGGGTTCCAAAGAAGCTGGAAGATGCCAAGAAACTGCAGGAAGGTACACTGCAAGGAAAAGATATTCCCGAAGAAGACCGCGACTACTACTTGGAACGCCGTTATCCGGCATTCGGTAACCTCGTTCCGCGCGACGTTGCCAGCCGTGCCGCCAAAGAACGTTGCGACAAGGGTTATGGCGTGAACAATACCGGTCTGGCCGTATTCCTCGACTTCGGCGATGCTATCAACCGTCTGGGTGTTGACGTAGTTCGTCAGCGCTACGGCAACCTCTTCGACATGTACGAAGAAATCACTGACGTGAACCCCGAACACAACCCGATGATGATTTATCCGGCTATCCACTACACCATGGGTGGTATCTGGGTTGACTATGAACTGATGACCTCCATCAAGGGTCTGTTCGCCATCGGTGAATGTAACTTCTCCGACCACGGTGCAAACCGCCTCGGTGCTTCTGCGCTGATGCAAGGTTTGGCCGACGGTTACTTCGTATTGCCTTACACTATCCAGAATTACCTGGCCGACCAGATTACAGTTCCCCGTTTCTCTACCGACCTGCCCGAATTTGCAGCTGCAGAAAAGGCCGTTCAGGAGAAGATTGACTGGATGATGAACATTAAGGGTAAGAAGTCTGTAGACTCTATCCACAAGGAACTGGGCCACATTATGTGGGAATATGTAGGTATGGGACGTACGGCCGAAGGCTTGAAGGAAGGTCTGAAGAAGCTGAAAGAAGTCCGCAAGGAGTTCGAGAAAGAACTGTTCATCCCGGGCGACAAGGAAGGTATGAATGTAGAACTCGACAAAGCTATCCGTCTGTACGACTTCATCACTATGGGCGAGCTGGTTGCTTACGATGCACTGAACCGTAACGAAAGCTGCGGCGGTCACTTCCGTGAAGAATATCAGACTGAAGAAGGCGAAGCCAAGCGTGACGATGAAAACTACTTCTACGTGGCTTGCTGGGAATATCAGGGTTCTGACGAAAAGGAACCGGTATTGCTGAAAGAGCCGCTGGTTTACGAAGCAATCAAGGTACAGACTCGTAACTACAAGAGCTAATCGGGAAGTTGAACATTTAAAGAATTAAAGAAAATGGATAAAAATATATCATTTACGCTCAAGGTATGGCGCCAGAAGGGTCCGAAAGCAAAAGGCGCTTTTGAAACATACCAAATGAAAGATATCCCGGGCGATACTTCATTCCTCGAAATGCTGGATATCCTGAACGAACAGCTGATTTCTGAAGGTAAAGAACCGGTTGTATTCGACCACGACTGCCGCGAAGGTATCTGCGGTATGTGTTCGCTCTACATCAACGGACACCCCCACGGTCCTGCAACCGGCGCTACGACTTGCCAGATTTATATGCGTCGTTTCAACGACGGCGATACCATCACCGTTGAGCCGTGGCGTTCTGCCGGTTTCCCGGTTATCAAGGACTTGATGGTCGACCGTACGGCCTACGACAAGATTATGCAGGCAGGCGGCTACGTCAGCGTACGTACCGGTGCTCCCCAGGATGCCAACGCTATCCTGATTCCGAAGCCCATCGCTGACGAGGCTATGGATGCTGCCAGCTGTATCGGTTGCGGTGCTTGTGTGGCTGCTTGTAAGAACGGTTCTGCCATGCTGTTCGTTTCTGCCAAGGTGAGCCAGCTGAACCTGCTGCCCCAAGGCAAACCGGAAGCATTGCGCCGTGCCAAGGCTATGTTGAGCAAGATGGACGAACTCGGTTTCGGTAACTGTACAAACACTCGTGCGTGCGAAGCTGAATGCCCGAAGAATGTTTCCATCAGCAACATTGCCCGCCTGAACCGCGACTTTATCATTGCGAAACTGAAAGACTAATCCGGTCTTTCTGCAAATAATATAGGATGCGCTTCGGATAAACCTTTTGAGCAAGCTCAGATTTATCACTCAGCTTTCACTATATTTGATTAATATCACAAGAGACTCCTCTGCCGGGAAACCGCCGGAGGAGTTTTTTTATGACATGCCGTTTACTTCAGATAAATTGCCGGCACGCAAGCTACGGGGAGAAGCCCCGAAATTCTTTTTGCAGAAATTGGAAAAATGAGGCAGCGATTCAAAGCCATATTTATAGCAAATCTCTGATATGGAAGCATCCGTATAGCGAAGTTCATAAACCACGCTTTCCTTCCTCCGTTCCATCATCCACTCGTACACCGGTTGATGAAAAACAGAATTGAATATACGCCGGAAAGTAGCTACTGTATATCCTCCCAACTGGGCAAGTTCCTCTACTGTCTTGACTTTGGCATGATTCTGCAAGACAAAGTAGTGGAAGGAATTAGTATACTGGGCAAGAGGATGTATCAGCATGGAAAGCTCATAGTCGGAGTAGTAATTTCCAAGAATGAAAGCAAGTTCTTTCCGTTTGAAACAAAGCATTTCCCGGCAAATCTTCTCCTCGGACAAATAGGCCTTGGAACTTTCCAGAAAGAGCCGCAACTCGGGAGTAATGGTCAAAGGATAGAATATCAACGGAGGAGTAACCTCTTTCATAATATAGTCATACCGGTCCTCACAGAAGAATTCAGGCTTACTGAACCGGTAACAAACGCATTCCACATCCGTCATGGCAAGTATTTCGTATTTGGAACCAATGGCTTGAAGGATGAACTCACCTGCATGCAACACAGTTCCCGCATACTCCTTACTGTTGACAAGCACTTCTCCTTTCAGCAGGAAAATTACAATATTTTCCTCACACTTCCGTGCCGGCAGATGGAATCCCCTGGGATGAGAAGCATATATTATTGCATTGTCCACAGCCTTGGGACATTGAGCGCATTGTTTTTTACCTCTGCAAGCAGAAGAGTTGGGCATCGGCAAGTAGATTTGTTTGTTTGTTGCAGTGACAAAAATAGATAAATAATACTCATAAAAGAAACATTCCCCGAAAACTTTCATAAAGAAGTTTCGGGGAATGAATAAAATAGAAGTAATTCAGGTTTTTATTGCGAACAGTGCCGTTTTATTTTTCCACGTTCGTATCATCAGTCGTACTCCATGCACCAACTTCAGGTGCAAAGGTTACTTTTGCCGCCTTATTGGCCAGCGTCAGCGTATAACGTATCTTTTTACCTTCACCCCAGGCTTGTGTATCATTCAAGTCAATGGCGGAAGTTACAGTATCAAGAAGAGTACCATCCTTCTCTATATCATAGACAACATTGATTTTGGCATTCGCGTCCAACGTCTGAGGCATCAACATCCAGGCTGCATTCACTTCCACAGCCGTTGTATTCACCTCCAATGCACCGCCGGCAATCGTATGCGCATAAGTGGCTGTTCCTTCTTGTGACTTCCATGTTGAACCATCAAAATCATAAGTTCCCTTATTGTGCACGCCGGATATTGTAAGTGTTTTCAGTTTATAAGTCAAAGCGTCGGCTGCCTTGACAGTGAAATTTATTTGGGTCAGTATATGGCCGAATTTCAAAGATACCCCACTGGCATTTGATGCCTTGGTTGCATCCGTTACTTTCGCGGCTACCAAGTCCGTTTGGGTAGCTACATCTGCTACCGTATAAGTAATGGAAGGATATATAGCACCAGCAGCCGGTTGATTGTACGTCAAGGCTCCGGTACCCGGATTCCCGTAAGCAAAGAACTGCAATTTATCCGTCATGGGCCAATAATATGTCCCCCCAGTCAAACTCCAGTCGGGAGCACTATAGGTTACCTTAACATCTGCCATGAATTCCTTCATCGCATCAAAAGTCGCAACGGAGGCCATTGCTGTTGCTCCCGTATTATAAGCATACACAGTGAACCCTACCTTCTGCAATTCCGGCAAATCAGTCACTGTGGCTTTCGTAGTGTTACCCACTACTGTTCCCAATTTAATCTCCGCCTTTTGTCCGGCATTCTCTATCTCCTCACTTTCCGAGCAACTCATTACTGCTGCTGCAGCCAAAGCCAAAAATAAGACCTTCTTCATAATTGTCTGTTATTAAAGTTAATATATATATTTATTTGTCTGTTTGCTATCAATTCACCGGTAGCTCCACATCCGTCTCATCATCCCAATCATCCACATCGCCACCAATTCCTCCATCTCCTTCATCGGTTCCCGGTTCCAAATCATCCACCACAACCTTGTCCTCCGGTACGGGAACCTCGATATGGATTTCCGACCCAGGAACGTCCACATCAGGTTCTTCTTCGCCTCCTCCCGAGGGAGGAGCTGTTTCAATCACTTCCGTGATGTCCACCTTCACCTCTTGAACCGTTTTATCTCGTTTCACAATCTTCAGTGTCAGCAACATAGGACTATCCGCACGGGTCTTGGCATCTTTCAGTAATACAAAACTGGAGAAATACCCCCATAAAAGCCCGTTTTCACGCTTTGTATCCACACATATAGGTACCTCGCTCAAATGGCAAGCACGGTTTCCTATAAAGTAACTTCCGTTCAAACCATCCACATGGCAGATGATGCTCGATATTCTATCCCATCCTTCCACCTTTATATCAAAGGAATAATGGTCCACTACCGCTTCCGCTTCCAGTCCAACGGAAGCGCCACATCACTCTGCCTTATTTCCACCTCGTCCAAAGCCACCACATACAAAGGGTCGGGCGACCAAACCATATCTTCGTGCACATCCAGCCCCGTACAGTGTCCCGTAAAAGCCTCAATCGTCTCATAACTCTCGTCGCCCCGTATCTGTATACTCTCCGTATTGAAGTTATAGGCCACCACCGCATACTTTCCCGGCGGTACCTTCACCTCACCCCCTCCGGCAGGCAGATAGCTTTCAACCTTTTTCCCCTGAGTATCTTTCGGATAGAAGACAATCCGCATGGTCTGCGGCAGCTTATCCGTCACCCCTTTCCAATCCAATTTAATCTGTACTCCGCTAACGGGATAATCATCCAGCATATCGCGGAAGTCACAGCTTCCCAGCATTGGCAACAGTCCGAAGAGCAGCCAGAGAATCATATGCCGTGCTTCTTTCATACCACTCATCTCCCCGATGTTAGAAGCCACACCAAAGAAACTTTTGCTTTTGTCGGCCCGATAAAGTGATACTTTCCACTGCTGACCCAAACCAAGTCATTTCCATAAGAAGTATATTTCCGGTACTCCGTATCCAAGTATCCAATGCCCACACTGAATTCAATCGCCAGATGCCGAGCCAGTGGACGCACGTATCCATAAGTTATTCCTGCAGCTGCGTAATACTTCCCCCGGTATCCCTTCTCCTTTTTCAACTGAAAATCATAGGTACCTCCTTCGGCATATGCTCCCAGGAAGTGTCCGGACAATCTTCCGTGCGTATGGCGGTTTCCCAACCAGTAACGCGCCTCTGCCCCTCCCGAAAGGAGCTGATAGCAGAAACCACGTCTGCTGTCAGACCACCAAGGGCATTTGTACTCAACATTCAAAGACCACCTCTTTCCCAATGGCAGCTCCACTTCTATGTTCGGAGCCAAGGCCAGGTCGTAAAGCAAATTATTTTTTAACGCCAGCACCGTTTTACAAGTATGGTTATGGGATTCTGCCGACTTATTCTGCCCTATTACCTGCCCCGACATCATGCAAAAAAGGAGTAGCCAGAGGACATATATAAAAATGCGTTTTCCCATAATTTCGCGTTGTATACAAACAAAAGTAGAAGATAATTACCGAATAAAACCCACTTTCCATCACTCTTTTCAAAGGTTGAAAGGTTCTGTGAAACGATTGAAACAGATTTGCAACTTATACTTTCTTCTGAATGCTACCAACGGATTTTTCCAAGACCAGATACAATCCCAAAGCGAGTGTCATATAGACAAAAGTAATCCTTATAGCATCCCAAAAAGTCAATCCGTGTGCGGAAACAGTAAAATTCAGTGAAAGAAACACAAAAGAAGTAGCAGATACCTCCTGAAATTTGGAAGATAACAATGGGAACCTTACATTTGCAATGTGATTTTTTTCATAGTATTAGATTTAAGGTTAACAAAGGTTGGAGTACAGCGGTACTCCTTTTTTTATGCCCATACGCTTCTCCGAATGACAAAAAATAGCTATCTTCGATGGCTTTTATAACTGTTAAAGAAGAAAACATCACCACTTGAGCCCATTATGAAAAAACCGGTACTCGCATTGCTTTCCATAATCCTACTTACCGCAGGATGTTCCCAACAGCCTGCCGCCACCACCAAGATACCCCTGACCAGCGCACACCGTGTGCAGCCACCATCGCTCCCGAAAACACAATGGCATCCGTAGATTCGTGCATCAAATACGGTGTAGGCAATATAGAATGCGATGTCTGCATCAGTAAGGACAGTGTCTTCTACATACTGCACGATTCCACCCTCGACCGTACCACCAACGGTACCGGTGCCATCTCCCAATGGCTGTCCACCGACATCGATACCCTGGATGCCGGCTCTTGGTTTGCACCCCGATTTGCCGGACAACGGGTACTACGCCTTACCGACCTGCTACGCAAGGCCAAAGAGCACGGTTTAAGAATCACCATCGACTACCGCAACGGCAGTCTGCAACAATTACTGAACTTGATAAAGGACGAAGGCATGCTGGAAAACTGCAACTTCACCTTCAGCAAGGAGCAACATGCCAAATGCTTCAGAAAGATGGCACCCGAGGTAAGAACCCTGCAAGCCTACATCAAAAGTGAAAAGGACATAGAGCATGTCGTAAAGGAACTGCATCCCGACATCGCTGTCGTCTGGATTGACTCCCTTACCCCGCAATTCGTAAAGAGATGCCGTGAGCACAATCTGCAGGTACTGGCACTCGTCCTGGGACCGGACGACAAGACGGAAGAGAACCAGAAGGCTGTCGACCTGGGGGTAGACATCATAGCGACGGACCATCCGGAAAAGTTCATCATGAAATACGGGAAACCGTCCATATAAGGCAAGAGACCTGCCGCACTCAGGCCAGCAAGTGATAGACACCGCCCACCATTGCCTTGACCACTCCCTTCATCTCCAGTTCAAAAAGCAAGGCACTCATCCGGTTGACGGGTATGTCCGCTTCCACCACCATCGCATTGATATGGAGGTCTCCCTGCCGCATAAGGATGCGCACAACAAGCTCCTCCTCTTCCGTCAGTTCCGGGAAGAGATTACGCTGAATACCTTCTGTCCGGGCAGGCTGCTCCGCTACGGCCCAGCCCATAATCTGCACAAACTCTTCCGCACTCTGGATAAGGGCGGCCTTGTTGTCGCGTATCAACCGGTTGCAACCGATGGAAGATTCATCCGTAACACGCCCCGGAACGGCAAAACAGTCACGATGATATCCCTCCGCCAACTCTGCAGTGATAAGGGAACCTCCCTTTGCGGCAGATTCCACCACAATGGTAGCATCACTCATACCCGCCACAATACGGTTGCGGCTGACGAAATTATGCTTGTCCGGATTCGTCCCGGTAAGGAATTCGGTCAGCAGTCCGCCTTGTGCCAACATGTCAATGGCTGTTTTCCGGTGAACATACGGATAGATGCGGTCCAGTCCGTGAGCAAGCACGGCAACGGTAGGGAGATGATTTGCCAAAGCGGCCCGATGGGCATGGATATCTATCCCGTAAGCCAGTCCGCTTACTACCAGCACATCAGGACAAAGAACGGCCAAATCGCGCAGGAAGTCGGCACAGAATTGCTTGCCGTAATCGGTAGCACGGCGTGTACCTACCATATCGATGACATGCAGGCGGTTGAAATCGGTGTTTCCTTTAAAGAAAAGTACAATCGGCGCATCTTCACATTCACGCAAGCGCGAAGGGTAAGCCTCATCCTTCAACGTCAGGCAGGAAAGACGGTTCTTCTCTACAAACTCCATCTCCTGCTCGGCACGCAGAAAGGCAGCGGGACAATCAAGGGCCGTCACTACCCCCGGATTCACACCGGGCATGATTTCGGGGAGCTCCTTCCGCCGACTGAATACTTCGGCAGCACTGCCCATACCCTCTATTAAACGCTTTGCCCCGATATGTCCTATACCGGGGCAAAGTGTGAGAGCTATGCTGCAAATCCGTTCGTCACTGTTCATTCCACCACAGATTACACAGATTCACACGGATTGAGATAAGGGGCAAAGAGACGGTCGAACAGTTCGCTGTCGCTTAACCGTCCGTTCACCACACATACGGTTTCGACTATGCCTTTGAGACAGACTTTGCCGTCGGAAGCACGGAAGATATCTTGGTAAAAGACGTACTTGATGCCCTCCTTCTTCATGTAGAGTTTGGAGACAAACTCGTCACCACTCCTCAGGGGAGTCTTGAAAGCCATATTGATACGTGCCACTACCGGGTCTACCCCCTGCTCGTGCAGTCCGGCAAAGCTGACGCCGGCACTCAACAGAAACTCATGGCGCGTATGCTCCAGATAATGCTGATAATTGGCATTATTGACGATGCCTTGCAGGTCGCATTCATAGTCGCGCACCTTCATGGGGAGTTCATAGATATAATTCATATTTACTATTGGACTATTTACTATTTGATACTTAGCCACGTTGTTTCTCCACATCCAAGCCTTTGAACTTCTTCAGTTCCTCTACGCTGACCAGCTTGTAGAGTTTGTCACTGGGACGTATTTTCACCGATTTCATCGAGAAATGCTGGCCTTTCTTTACGGTCTGCACGGGCTTCAGGTCGACGCGTGCCTCATCCAAAGTGACGAATTCGGCACCCGTTGTGGGACCCGTAATCAGCAACTTGTCGCCTACGCTCACTTCGGCTGCTTCTACCAGGAACTCTGCTACACCGATGTTGGAGAAGTAGCGGATGCCCTTGCCTACGTAGATTTTACGCTCGGTGGCGGCAGAGCCGTAGTTCTTGGTCCATTCGCCCAAGCGTTGTCCCAGGTAGTAGCCGTCCCAGAATCCACGATTAAAGACAGTCTTTAAGCGTTCGTCCCACCGGGCAATCTTCTCATCGGTGAATGTATCGTCCAGATAGGAACGGATGGCTTCTTTGTAGCACTCCACTACCGTGCGCACGTACTCGGGTCCGCGGGCACGTCCTTCTATTTTGAAAACACGAACACCTGCATCCAGCATCTTGTTCATGAAGTGGATAGTTTTTAAATCTTTGGGGGACATGATGTACTGGTTGTCCACCTCCAATTCCACATCCGTCTCCTTGTCGCGCACCGTGTAGCTGCGGCGGCATACCTGCATGCAGGCACCGCGGTTGGCGGAGTGGTTCATTTCATGCAATGAGAGATAACACTTTCCGCTGACTGCCATGCAAAGGGCACCGTGGCAGAACATCTCTATACGTATCTGCTCTCCGTTGGGTCCGCAGATATTCTCCTCACGGATATGGCGGTAGATTTCTGCCACCTGCTCCAGATTCAACTCACGCGCCAGCACCACCACATCGGCAAACTGCGCATAGAAGCGCAAGGCTTCCACGTTGCTGATGTTGAGCTGTGTGCTGAGGTGTACCTCCTGCCCTATCTGCCGGGCATAGCTCATCACTGCCACATCAGCGGCAATGACTGCGAGATGCCTGCCGCCTTTGCCGCATCTACAATGGTACGCATCAGCGGAATGTCATGGTCGTATATAATGGTATTGACGGTGAGGTAGCTCTTCATGCCATGTTCGTCGCACGTCCGGGCTATTTCCCGCAAATCGTCGATAGTGAAGGTATTTGCCGAACGGGCACGCATGTTCAGGTTCTCTATACCGAAGTAGATGGAGTCGGCACCAGCTTGTATGGCTGCTGCAAGAGATTCGCGCGAGCCTACCGGTGCCATGATTTCGAAGTCACTGATTGAGTGTTTCATCATTTCTTTTTGAATTAGAGTATGCAAAGGTAGGCTTTTTTCTGTACTTTTGCGGACAAATCCGCTTAGATTATGAAGATTAAAGATATAGACCTGGGTCCACGCCCCGTATTCCTCGCCCCGATGGAGGATGTTACCGATCCTGCTTTCCGCCTGATGTGCAAGCACTTCGGAGCAGACATGGTATATACCGAGTTCGTTTCTGCCGATGCCTTGATACGCTCCGTAGGCAAGACCCAGCAGAAACTGAACATCAGCGATGAAGAGCGGCCCGTAGCCATACAGATATACGGACGGGACACCGCCACCATGGTAGAAGCCGCCCGCATTGTGGAGCAGGCACATCCGGACACGCTGGACATCAACTTCGGCTGCCCCGTGAAGCGCGTTGCCGGCAAGGGTGCCGGTGCCGGTATGCTACAGAACATTCCGCTGATGCTGGAAATCACTCGTGCCGTGGTAGATGCCGTAAAGATTCCCGTCACCGTGAAGACCCGCCTGGCTGGGATGCCAACAGTAAAATCATCGTAGACCTTGCCGAGCAGTTGCAGGACTGCGGCATTGCCGCCCTCACCATCCACGGCCGTACCCGCGCCCAGATGTATACCGGCGAGGCGGACTGGACACTTATCGGCGAGGTGAAAAAGAACCCACGCATGCACATTCCCATCATCGGCAACGGTGATATCACCACTCCCCAACGGGCCAAAGAATGCTTTGACCTCTACGGTGTGGACGCCATCATGATAGGCCGTGCCAGCTTCGGCCGCCCGTGGTTCTTTAAGGAAGTGAAGCATTATTTGGAGACGGGCGAAGAACTCCCTCCGCTGAGTTCCGAATGGCGGCTGAACGTACTCCGCCAGGAAGTGGAAGACAGCGTCAACCTGCTGGATGAACGACGGGGCATACTGCACGTGCGCCGCCACCTGGCAGCAAGCCCGCTCTTCAAAGGGATTCCCAATTTCCGCGACACGCGCATAGCCATGCTGCGGGCAGAGACGAAGGAGGAACTGTACCGCATCTTCGAAGAGATAGAGCCGTTGCTGCCATAGCCGGATTATCACTTATTTTTACCGACAATATGTGTCATTGACCAATCACTCTCCTACCCCCCTCCAGAATAACTTCTGAAAGGGGGTAGACTCAGTATACGACTGAGGCTACCTCAATATACGACTAAGGCTATCTCTGTATACGACTAAGCCCCCTCAGTCAGTGAGGGAGATAGGAACACTTTACAATCCCCCTATTTTCAGTCCCTCATTTGTAAGGATTGCAAAACGCATACTTTAACCTAATTAGAAGGCTATCCGTTATTTCTTTGACGAAAAAGAATCCCTATATTTATCTTCTCAAGAAAAATTCAGATTTTCTGTATAGTAATGAAGTTGCATAAACTTAAGGTGCACCACTCCATTAATAAGGCAAATTATAGTAGAACAGAAGATTCGGATTTTTCTCCCTCAACTCATTACAAAAAAGGAGAATGAAGGCAAATCCCCATCGTACAGATAAACCGAAGCGCATGCGTATTCTCCCGCATTCAACCTACTTTCAAACTTCTTCAGTTTTGCCAATCCATTGCCACACCCTTGCCAATATAGAGACAAAACCCTGGCAATAAACAACCACGAAGAAAAAGCCATTGTTCTTTGGCAGAAAGAAACAAATCACTATATTTGTCTTTCCAAGAAAGAAAGAATCCCGTAAATATGTCTTTATGAAAAAGAAAGAACTACTCAAACAGCTCATCGTAAACTTTCAGCATTCACTTCCGGCAGAAGTTTATCCGCGTACATTAGTATTGCCCACAGACAGCGGAAAGATAATCACCGTGCCCGGCGTACGCCGTTGCGGCAAATCCTCTCTTTTTCTGCTGGTCATCAACCAACTGCTCACACAAAGCAACATCCGCAAGGAACAGATTCTATTCTTGAACTTCGATGACGAGCGCCTGCAATTCAACGCCGACAACTTGGATGAAATATTGCAAGCCTACCGCGAACTATACCCCGACATCCCCCTAAAAGACGCCTATATCTTTTTTGACGAGATACAGATGGCAGATGACTGGGAGCAATTCGTACGCAGAGTTTACGAGCAAGAATGCAGGCACATCTTCCTCACCGGCAGTAACTCACGCATGCTTTCGTCCGAACTCTCCACCTCTCTAAGGGGACGAACCCTGCAATACGAGGAGTTTCCGCTTTCCTTCAAGGAATATTGCCTGTTCAAGAACATCGACACCCAATACTATCTCCCCGAAAATCGGGCACGTATCCTCAATGCCTTTAAGGAATTCCTTCATCAAGGCGCCTTCCCCGAAGTGGTTCTCGGTACCCCTCTGCTAAAAGAACGTATTTTGCAGGAGTACTTCTTTGTGATGCTTTACAAAGACCTGGTGGAACGGTATGAGATAAAGAATCCGGAACCTGTACGTTACTTTATCAAACGGGTAATGAGCAATCTGACGAAACCCACTTCCATCAACCGCATTTACAACGAACTGAAATCCCAAGGAGTCAGCATAGGCAAAAACACCCTATACGATGTGATAGTACAAACAGAATCCATCTACCTGTTCTTCTCCCTGACCAAATACTCTCCCTCACTTGTCAAAGAAAACAACGGGGATAAAAAGTATTATTGCATAGACAACGGACTACGTTCCATCCTGCTCCATCCCCAAAGCGAAGATAACGGAAAGCTATTGGAAAATGCCGTCTACCTGCATCTACGCAGAAACCTGTCGGCCGAAGCAGGTCTGCACTATTATCAGAACAAGAAAGAATGTGATTTTGTACAGACCTCACGCGGAGAGGTAATCCGCCTGTTGCAAGTCACGTACTCTCTCCACGATGAAGATACACGTACACGCGAGATAGAAGGCATTCTTGAAGCCGCACGTGCCACCGGATGCCACAATCTGCTCATCCTCACGCTGGAAGAAGAAGAAGAAATAAAAAATGATAACTACACCATCCAGGTGCTTCCCGTATGGCGATGGATGCTGGACGAAACCTTATAACCGTCAGCGGAACATCGGCTGCGCAAACCATCGCTTGAACATCCACGTGGCCAGGATATAAATGCCGAAAGCCGATACGAAACCCACGATAGAGTCTATCAGGTAATGTGCCTGGATATAGACCGTAGCCCCGCACAGCAGCAGATAGAAAGGAAACAAGCAGGCAAACAGACGCTTGCTGCCACGCCATGCCATAATCATCAGTACCGTAGACATTCCGACGTGCGAACTGGGAAAAGCAGCCGTGGGACGCTCACCCACCTGCTGGGAACTCTCCACCAGGTTGTAGAAGAAGCCGTGCTCATAGCCCGGACCGGGAAGAAGTTCCTGATGGTGATGGAAATAGTCACCGATGGACGGGAAGATACCTTGCGCCACATGGTCGCTTCCAATGGCGGGGAAGTAGAACTGCGGCCCGGCAACGGGAACGAAGATATAAATAAGGTAATAGATGAAGAAAGCGGTGACGATGACGAACGAGACCTTCTCGAAAAGGTCGAAACGATAAAGGAAATACCACACCACCACCAGCAGAATCATCGGATAATAGAAGAAGTATCCCATATTGAACGGCTCGCTCACCCACATCTGCGGAAACCTTTCACAGAACCACACAGCAGGCTGTCCGCCAAACATCCATTGCTCCACCGACGCGAACACGTGGTCGAGATTGGGGAATATCCGGTTGAACTCAAAGGTGTCGGGATACCAATAGGAGAGCAGTGACATCTGGATGGCTATGCGCACAAAGGCAGAGAACTTGCAGGGTGCCAGCCGGTAAAGATACATCAGCAGGAACGTCATACCCGCAATGACAACACGGTCTGCAAGCATCTGCACCGGATGATCCATTTCCTGAAAAAGAAACAGAATGAGAATGGAAGTCAGCAAATTGTATATCAGCGTAATCTTCTCTACCGCAAAAAGCCCCTTACGGGTTTCTACCCTTTTAAATAAATCTAAAGCCATCCCTTATCCTTATACCAGGCAATGGTTTCCTTTACACCCCGTTCCAGGTCGTACTCAGGACTGAAGCCCAGTTCCTCGACGACCGGTGTGATGTCACACTGCCAGTTGCGTTGTTTCATTATTCTATACTTGTCCGAATTGAGCGTACTGGTCTTGTTCTGCCGCTTCGCCCAGAATTCAGCGAGCAAAGATACGACTTTCAATACAATTAACGGACATCTCAGGCGAATAACAAACGGATTGCCCAATTCTTTCCTTATCAAATCGGAAAAAGCACGGCTGCTATACACCTTCCCGTCAGCCAGGAAATAGGCGCGGCGGGACACCTGCTTCTCTATCCCGAGGAAGACGGCCTGCACGATATCCTTTACATATACAAACGTCAAGTCCTGGCGGCGGAAGCCACAGAAAAGTCCGTATGCTGCCGGATGGACTTTGCCATAAGATAATAATCCTTCTCACGCGGCCCGTATACACCCGTCGGCCGGTAGATGACGTAGGGGAAACCCGGAATACTCTGCAAATAAAGTTCTGTTTTCAGTTTACTGAGTCCGTAGGCGGTATTGGGTGAAGGAGGGTCACTCTCCATAATCGGGTCGTAGGTCCTCTCGCGTACCGGGCCGAACACACTCAGCGTACTGATGAAGATAAACTGCTTGGGAATCATGTTCAGCTCCCTCAGTGTATCAATGAAGTATTTGGTCTGCAGATAATTCACCAAATCGAATTCGTTCTTGTCCACACACTTCGTCACACCGGCACAATGGACAATATAATCAAACTTATTGTAGGTCCCTTTATGTCCCGAGAGCTGTGCCCTCAGTTCATTGGGGTGCGCAAAGTCCAGTTCGAGGAAATGTATCTTGCGGTCACGCAGATACTCGCGGCTGCTGGACGAACGTACACCCGCCCACACACCGAACTTACGCTTCAACGCCTCCTCCACGATGAAACTTCCGATAAATCCGCTTGCTCCTGTAATTAAAATCGATTCCACTTCTTCAGTTACAAATTACTAATTACTTTTCATCCGGTCCGTCACCTTGACGCTCCTTGTGTTACTCTGTCGCCTCGTTACTCTTCTTCACCGGCTCCACATGGATGCTGACCAGCGTTCCTTTGCCGAACTGCCTTTTCAACTTGTTCTCCACCGCCGTTGCCGTCTCGTGGGCTTCCTCCAGCGAGATGCTGCCATTCATACGCACATGCACCTCGATGGCACAATAACTGCCGATGCGGCGCGTACGAAGGTGATGCGGCGAGCTGATACCGGGAAAAGAGAGAATCGTCTTCAGTATCTCATCCTCCACCTCGGCAGGCAATGATTTCTCCAACAGTTCGTCTACACACGGTACCAACAACTGCACGGCCACCTTCATAATGAAGAAGCTGACAATAACCGCTGCCACCGGGTCCAGCACCCGCCAATGGTCACCCAAAAGAATGGCGCCACCTATACCCGCTGCCGTGCCTATGGACGAAAGTGCATCACTCCGGTGATGCCAGGCATTGGCAACAACCGCCTGCGAATTCAACTTCCTGCCCTTGAATACGGTATATTGATAAAGCACTTCCTTGAAAACGATGGATACCAATGCAGCCACCAGTGCCAGTATACCGGGTTCCTGCAGAGAGCCGCCTTGCAGGAAACGGTAAATGGAGGAAGCCCCGTTCCAGAAAATGCCGAATCCCACAAACAACAGAAAAATACCGATAATGGCAGTTGCCAGCGTCTCGTACTTGCCATGACCGTAATCGTGTCCTTCATCTTCGGGCTTTGCCGAAATACGCACAAAAACAATGACAATAATATCTGTAATGAAATCCGACAAAGAATGTACCGCATCCGCCAACATGGCGGCACTGTGGCCTACAATACCTGCAAAGAATTTGAAGACAAGCAAGAGAAAGTTTACCACACTTCCCACAACCGTCACCCGGTAAATGTCTTTTTCCCGTGTGGCATCTGCTTTTTTATCCAGAGTTTGCATTTCCATCTGCTTTTCGTCTAAGGTACAGCCTATCTTCACTTTTTGTGCAAATATAGTACATAAATCCATTACAAGCTGTCGTTCCTTCATTATTTTCAATAGAATGATAATATTTTGAAGTCTGAGTGAACGAAGGAACGTATTTATTTGTTTACTTTGCAAAAGAGTTCTTCACCACAGAGGACACAGAGGCGCACAGAGTTTTTATATGGAGACAGAAGAACATAAGAACATATTTTTCTCTTTTGTTTCTTTTGTCCTTCTGTCTGAGATAAAGCTCTTAGAATCCACAAGGAAGAAAGAAAAACTTTGTGCGCCTCTGTGTCCTCTGTGGTGAACCCTACAACAACTTAACCCTATACATTATGGCCAAAAAGAAAGAAAAGAAAGCCGGCAAACGCATGAAGAAGAAAGAGCTCGTCAAAGTACTGCTGGAATTCTTCCACACAAAACAAGACGAAGTACTCTCCCTGAAATACATCTTTGAACAACTCCGCCTCACCACACATCCGCTGAAGATGCTGTGCATGGACATCTTGTCCGAACTGTCGATGGACGACTACATCACAGAAGTGGACAAACACAAATATAAGCTGAACACCCATGGCGTAGAGATGTCCGGAACCTTCCAGCGCAAAAGCAACGGCAAGAACTCCTTCATCCCCGAAGGCGGAGGCGACCCGATATTCATCGCCGAACGCAACTCGCACACGCCATGAACAATGATAAAGTACGTATCGCCTTCTATGCCAAACGTCGCGGACGCGAAGCCGAAGGAGAAGTCATCGAGATACTGGAACGTGCCAACGACACCTTCGTGGGTACCCTGGAAGTTGCCAAGTCATACGCTTTCCTTGTAACGGAAAACCGTACGCTTGCCAACGACATCTTCATCCCCAAAGAGAAACTGAAAGGCGGCAAGACGGGCGACAAAGCCATCGTAAAGGTGGTGGAATGGCCCGACAAAGCCAAGAACCCCATCGGCCAGGTAATCGACATCCTGGGGCGCGCAGGAGACAATACCACCGAGATGCACGCCATCCTGGCGGAATTCGGCCTGCCCTATGTCTACCCCGCTGCCGTAGAGAAAGCCGCCGACAAGATACCCGCCGAAATCTCCGCCGAGGAAATAGCCCGACGTGAGGACTTCCTGGGTGTGACCACCTTCACCATCGACCCCAAGGATGCCAAGGACTTCGACGACGCTCTCTCCATCCGCAAACTGAAAGGGGGACTTTGGGAAGTAGGTGTACACATTGCCGACGTGACCCACTACGTGAAGGAGGGCGGCATCATAGACAAGGAAGCCGAGAAGCGTGCCACATCCGTCTACCTCGTGGACCGCACCATCCCAATGCTCCCCGAACGGTTGTGTAATTTCATCTGTTCACTTCGCCCCGACGAAGAAAAGTTGGCCTACTCCGTCATCTTCGAAATGACGGAAAAAGGCGAAGTGAAGAACTCACGCGTGGTACATACCGTCATCAAGAGCGATCGCCGCTTCACCTACGAAGAAGCCCAGGAGATTATAGAAACCGGCAAAGGAGACTTCAAGGAAGAGGTGCTCCAACTGGATAAGCTTGCCAAAATACTGCGTGAGAACCGCTTCAAGGCAGGAGCCATCAACTTCGACCGCTACGAAGTGAAGTTCGAAATTGACGAGAAGGGCAAACCCGTCAGCGTCTACTTCAAGGAGTCGAAAGATGCCAACAAGCTGATAGAGGAGTTCATGTTGCTTGCCAACCGCACCGTAGCCGAAAAGATAGGCCGCGTGCCCAAAGGCAAGAAAGCCAAAGTGTTGCCATACCGTATTCACGACCTCCCCGACCCGGAGAAGCTGGACAACCTGGCACAGTTCATCGCCCGCTTCGGCTACAAGTTGCGCACCAGCGGCACAAAGACCGACATCTCCAAGTCCATCAACCACCTGCTGGACGACATCCAAGGCAAGAAGGAGGAGAACTTGATTGAAACCGTCTCCATCCGCGCCATGCAGAAGGCACGCTACTCCGTGCATAACGTGGGGCACTACGGTTTGGCATTCGATTATTACACCCACTTCACCTCGCCCATCCGCCGCTACCCGGATATGATGGTGCACCGTCTGCTCACCAAGTACTTGGACCAGGGAGGCCGCACCGTGTCCGAACAGAAATACGAAGCCCTCTGCGAGCACAGCAGCAACATGGAGCAGATAGCCTCCAACGCGGAACGCGCCTCCATCAAGTACAAGCAAGTGGAATTCATGACCGAACGCCTGGGACAGACCTTCGACGGCGTCATCTCCGGCGTAACGGAATGGGGACTCTACGTGGAGTTGAATGAGAACAAATGCGAAGGCATGATTCCCATCCGCGACCTCGACGATGACTATTACGAATTTGATGAAAAGAACTACTGCCTGCGCGGACGCCGCAAAAATAAAATTTATAGTCTGGGAGATGCCATTACCATTAAGGTGGCACGTGCTAACTTGGAAAAGAAGCAGTTGGATTTTGCACTGGTATAGAACAACCCTATAATTTAAAACCATCCCCGGTCCCTCTCTGGAAGAAAGGGGCCGGGAGCGAGACTTTGCACATGAAGACAATTACTATTACAGACCCTACACAGATTGAGGAAATTATCCGTAAATGCCCATACTGCATAGTGGGCATCACAGACCTTGAAGGAAACCCATATGCAGTTCCCATGAACTTTGCCTATCAAGACGGAGTAATATACTTGCATTCCGGCCCGGAAGGCAGTAAAGTGGAGATGGTAACAAAGTGCCCGCAAGTTTGCATCACCTTCTGCGAAGGACACGAGCTGGTTTATATGCACCGGCAAGTGGCATGCAGCTACAGCATGAAGTCGCGCAGTGTTATTTGTCGTGGGAAAGTACACTTCGTGGAAGACATGGAAGAGAAGCGACGCGTACTCGACATGCTGATGAAGCAATATACGGAAAATGACTGCAAATATGCCGAACCAGCCGTACGCAATGTCAAGATATGGGCAGTGAAAGTAGAGAAAATGAGTTGCCGGTCGTTCGGGTTAAGACCCAGCGAACTATAAATACCATCTGCCGATTACCTGCTCCACATTGATGGAGCGGATAACCGGCAGAAATATTTACTTTTACAACGGATATTCCTCAAACGCATACAACAGCGTCGAAAGATACCGTTCTCCCGTATCGGGCAGCAACGCTACAATCGTCTTTCCTTCATTCTCGGGCAACCGTGCCAAGCGGGTAGCTGCAGCAACGGCAGCTCCCGAAGAGATGCCGACCAGCAATCCCTCATACTTCGCCAGTTCGCGGCCCGTACGTATGGCGTCATCATTGGATACCTGCAGAACTTCGTCTATTACGGCACTGTTATAGTTCTTCGGCACAAATCCGGCACCGATACCTTGTATTTTATGGGGACCGGGCTTCCCACCGGAAAGTACGGGAGAATCTTCGGGCTCCACAGCCACAATCTTTACCTTCGGGTTATTGGCTTTCAAGGCTGCACCCACACCACTCACTGTGCCTCCCGTCCCTACACCGGCCACGAAAATATCCACCCGACCGTCTGTATCACGCCAGATTTCCTGTCCGGTAGTACGCTCGTGCATTGCCGGATTGGCAGGATTGTCAAATTGCTGTAGAATCAGCGAGCCGGGGTTGGCGGCTTTCAGTTCTTCGGCACGGGCTATGGCGCCTTTCATACCGTCGGCACCCGGAGTCAGTACCAATTCCGCACCGAGGGCTTTCAAGAGGTTGCGGCGTTCCAGGCTCATTGTGTCGGGCATCGTCAGTATCAGCTTGTAACCTTTGGCGGCCGCCACAAAAGCCAGCCCTACGCCCGTATTCCCACTGGTAGGTTCGATGATGGTGGCACCGGGCTTCAACAGCCCTTTTGCCTCGGCATCTTCTATCATGGCAAGCGCCACGCGATCCTTCACACTGCCGGCAGGGTTAAAATATTCCAATTTGGCAATAACACGGGCTTTCAGACCCTTATTCTTGTTATAATTATTCAACTCCAGCAAGGGAGTGTTGCCTACCAGGTCGGTAAGGCGTTCTGCTATCTTCTTCATAATCCATATATTTTTTAATTCCTCATTCCCCTAAGGGAAAAGACTGACAATCCGGAGTGGAACGAGGTATGTTATTTCTTACAAGACAAAAGTAACGCAAAATTGGTTCGTAGAAAATACCACAAATATGGTAAATACGTACTATAAATGAGGGATATGTAGGATATTTGACGAGTATTTCCTATCTTTGTTGCCACTTTTAAACTTAAGGATATCATAATGAGTCCACTCAACTTTACCCACATTTTGACACAAGCAGTCGATGAGCTATCGGAAAGCGAATCATACAAAGGACTGTTTCACCAGCATACGGACGGCAACCCGCTGCCTTCGGCAAAAGTGCTGCACGACATCATCGAACTGGCGCGAGCCATCATCTTCCCCGGATATTTCGGAAATTCTACGGTCAACAGCCGTACGGTGACTTACCATATCGGTGTCAATGTCGAACGCTTGTTCGACCTGCTGACCGAGCAAATCCTTGCCGGCCTCTGCTTCGCAGGCGACGGCGAATGCAACTGTTGTACCGAGCTCCAACGGGAAGAAGCCGCCTTATTGGCTGCCAAGTTCATCAGCAACCTGCCGGCAATGAGACGTACACTCGCCACTGATGTGGAAGCCGCCTACAACGGTGACCCCGCCGCACAGTCGTTCGGCGAAGTCATCAGCTGCTATCCGGCCATCCGCGCCATCAGCAACTACCGCATCGCACACGAGTTGCTCAGGTTGGGTGTTCCCCTCATTCCCCGCATCATCACCGAGATGGCGCACAGTGAAACGGGAATCGATATCCATCCGGGAGCGGAAATAGGTGGTTATTTTACCATCGACCACGGTACGGGTGTGGTAATCGGCGAGACCTGCATCATCGGCAACAACGTGAAGCTGTACCAGGGTGTGACCCTCGGTGCCAAGAGCTTCCCGCTGGACGAAGACGGCAAGCCCATCAAGGGCATTCCCCGCCATCCTATTCTGGAAGACAATGTGATAGTCTATTCCAACGCCACCATATTGGGACGCATCACCATCGGACAAGGAGCCACCGTAGGCGGCAATATCTGGGTGACAGAGGATGTGCCCGCAGGAGCAAGAATCGTACAACCAAAAGCGAAGAGGTGAGGGAAAAAAGAAGGATGATTTGAGGATAATAAACCCCGTTTGTCAGACACCGGATTCTGACGTGTCAGGTACCGGACTTTGACACGTCAAACACCGGACTCTGAGCCGTCAGACACCGGACTCTGACAAACGCCCTGCAAGCAATTTAGGAAATAACTGATAAACAACAATATAGCAAATAACAGATGAGCGAACAATCTTTTGAAATGATTGCCAAAACCTTCCAAGGACTGGAAGAGGTACTGGCACAAGAACTGACCGCACTGGGCGCCAACGACATCGAGATAGGCCGCCGCATGGTATCTTTCAGCGGTGACAAGGAAATGATGTACAAGGCCAACTTCTGCCTGCGTACAGCCATCCGGATACTGAAACCCATCAAACACTTCACAGCCAAGGATGCCGACGAGGTTTACGAACAGATTAAAGCCATCCGATGGGAAGACTATCTGGATACGGACAAGACCTTTGCCGTGGACGCGGTTGTATTCAGTGAGGAGTTCCGTCATTCCAAGTTCGTTTCCTACAAGGTGAAGGATGCCATCGTGGACTATTTCCGCGAGAAGACCGGCGAACGTCCCGGCGTGCGTGTCAACAAACCGGACGTGCTGCTGAACATACACATTGCCGAAACCAAATGTACACTGTCTCTCGACTCCAGCGGCGAATCGCTGCACCGCCGCGGTTATCGCCAGGAAGCAGTAGAGGCCCCGCTGAACGAGGTGCTGGCCGCCGGCATGATATTGATGACCGGATGGCGTGGCGAATGCGACCTGATAGACCCGATGTGTGGTTCGGGGACCATTCCCATCGAAGCGGCGCTGATTGCACGCAACATCGCTCCGGGCGTATTCCGCAAGGAGTTCGCTTTCGAGAAGTGGGTGGATTTTGACCAGGAACTGTTCGACACGATATACAACGACGACAGCCAGGAACGCGAATTTACGCATAAGATATACGGTTACGACAACAGTCCGAAGGCAAACGAAATTGCCACACACAATATAAAGGCTGCCGGCGTAAGCAAGGATGTAGTATTGAAGCTGCAACCCTTCCAGCAATTCGAGCAACCTGCGGAGAAATCCATCATCATCACCAATCCTCCCTACGGCGAACGTATCTCTACCAACGACCTGCTGGGCCTTTACTCCATGATTGGCGAGCGTCTGAAACACGCTTTCACGGGCAACACCGCATGGATTCTATCTTACCGCGAAGAGTGCTTCGACCAAATCGGGCTAAAAGCCACCTCCAAGATACCTTTATTTAATGGTGCGCTGGAATGCGAATTCCGCCAGTACGAAATCTTCGATGGAAAGTACAAGGAATTCCGTGCCGAAGGCGAGGAGTTGAGCAAGGAGCGCAAAGAGTTTCGTCCGGCTTCTGGAGAACGGAAGGAGTTCAAGCCCGGAGAAAGACGTGAATTCCGTCCCCGATTCAGCGGAGAGAGACGTGAATTCGGTGGCGAAAGACGCGAGTTCAACGGCGAACGCAGACCAAGAGAATTCAAGGACGGCGAAAAGCGCGAATTCCGTCCGCGTGAAAGAAGAGAGTTCAAAGGCGGGGAAAAACGGGAGTTCAAGCCGAGGGAAAGACGTGAATTCGGTGGAGAACGCAGAACAAGGTCGGGTGAGTCTTACCCGGAAAGAAAAAGAAGAGAGGCGGGAAAGAAGGAAGAAGAATAACACGAACAATGACAAGGAGAATGAATGCAAAGAAAATAAGTAAGAGCATTCTTGCACTGCTGATAACAGTACCTGCTCTGCTTGCAACAAACGCTATGGCACAAGAACTGAAAAAGCCGACCCTGGAAGATCTGATTCCCGGAGGTGAGACCTACCACAAACCGGAAAACAAATCGTACCAGTGGTGGGGCGATGCCGCTTGTCTGGAACTTGGCATCGACAATATAGAAGGTACATGGGCTGTCAAAGGATTAGGTGCCAAGCCCGGAGAGAAATTCACTGCCATCACATTGGAAGAAGCCAATACACTGCTGGAAGAAAAAGAACTTGGAAAACTGAGTCACTTCCATGCTGCAAAGGCTGTCAACGTACCCCGAGGCGTCCATCTGGTATTCAAGTCCAAATAGACCCACTCCTGCTGCTGAACACCGGCAAGTACCGTGCCCTCGTCGACTGGAAGAAGAAAAAAGTCATCTGGAGCCAGCCTTGCCCCGCCCAAGCCGCAAATGAGGATTGGAACGAGGTAAGCCGCCATTTGGCTTATACTATCGGCAATAATCTCTATGTGATGACCAGTGACGGGCAAACCCTGAAAGTCACCAACGAACCGGAAGGTATCGTCTGCGGACAAAGTGTGCACCGCAATGAATTCGGCATTTCAAAAGGCACTTTCTGGAATCCTGCCGGAGACCTGCTGGCCTTTTATCGAATGAACGAAAGCATGGTCACCCCCTATCCATTGGTTGACATCACGACAAGAATAGCACTGGTGGATAAAATACGCTACCCCATGGCCGGCATGCTCAGCCATCAGGTAAAGGTAGGTATCTACAATCCGGCTACTCAAAAGACCATCTACTTGGACATGGGCGACCCAAAAGACCGCTACTTCACCAACATCACCTGGGCACCGGATGGCAAAAGCCTCTATCTGATAGAGCTAAACCGAGACCAGAACCACTCCAAACTGTGCCGGTACGATGCCGAAAGCGGAGAGCTGCAACAAGTGCTCATCGAAGAGAGACATCCCAAATATGTGGAGCCGCAATCTCCCATTCTATTCCTGCCATGGGACAGCCACAAGTTCATCTATCAAAGCCAGCGTGACGGCTTCAACCATCTGTACCTATACAATACGGAAGGGGAACTGCTGAAGCAACTCACCTCCGGCCCCTGGCTTGTACAAGACATCGTAGGTTTTAACCGGAACACGAAAGAGCTCATCATCAAGAGTACGGAAATTTCTCCTTTACAGAGCAACCTTTACGCTGTCAACCTGAAGAATGGCAAACGCAGCCTGATAGGAGACCCAACCGGCGTGCACTCGGCACAAATCTCCGGTTTCATGGGAACTTACCTCATCGACAATGCCTCTTCGCCCACTTGCCCCCGTATCATAAAACTGATGTCCACCAACCCGAAGAAACAACGGGAACACACACTGCTGACAGCCAAGAACCCCTACGAAGACTTTGAAATGCCCAGCATAGAAGTAGGCACCATCAAAGCCGCCGACGGCAAGACAGACTTGTACTACCGCCTGATAAAGCCTGCCGACTTCGACCCGGCAAAGAAGTATCCCGCCATCGTCTACGTATACGGCGGCCCGCACGCCCAGATGATAACCAACGGCTGGATGAACGGTGCCCGCGGCTGGGACATCTACATGGCAAACAAAGGCTACATCATGTTCAGCCTCGACAACCGTGGCAGCAGCAACCGTGGACTGGAGTTTGAAAACGCCACCTTCCGCCAGCTGGGCATCGAAGAGGGCAAAGACCAGGTGAAGGGTGTAGAATTCCTGAAAAGCCAGCCTTACGTGGACGGAGAGCGTATCGGCGTGCACGGCTGGAGCTTCGGAGGACACATGACCACGGCACTGATGCTACGCTATCCCGAAATTTTCAAGGTAGGCGTTGCCGGTGGACCGGTTATCGACTGGGGATACTACGAGATAATGTACGGTGAGCGCTATATGGACACTCCGCAGGCGAACCCGGAAGGCTATAAGCAGACGAACCTGAAAAACCTTGCCGGTAACTTGAAAGGACATCTGCTCATCATACACGACGACCACGACGACACCTGCGTGCCGCAGCACACCCTTTCATTCATGAAGGCGTGCGTGGATGCCCGTACCTATCCCGACTTGTTTATCTATCCCACGCACAAGCACAACGTCCTGGGGCGCGACCGTGTGCATCTGCACGAGAAGATAACAAGATATTTTGAAGATTACTTATAAATATAATAGTATGAAGGTAAAAACACAAATAAGACTAGCCAAAGAACTGAAAAAATTTGGCTATGTATTAGGACTAGCATTAGCCCTAAGTATAATTACTTATGCAATAGCAAAATACTATGAAAAAGAAGAATATACTAAATATATAGAAGAAAAAAGAAAATGGGAGCAAGAAGAAAATAAAAGGATTGCAGAATTTGAAAAACAAAAAACAAAATTCGAAAAGCAAAAGGCAGACGCCTTATCACAGCTCCAAGAATATGTACTCAATGATAAAAAATTGCTTACATACTATATAGATTACAAAAGAAAATCTAATTTGAGAAGTGAAACTATTGCGCTTATATCTTTTGTACGAAATGGGTTAAATCAAGGATGTTTTGACAAAAAGAGCACAAAAATGCTGATTCTTTTATTTGATAATTATGAAAACTTTAATTTAGATTTTAAATATCCCCCAAGGGAACAATATAAATCATTCAGTATATACCAAGAGTATTTACCTGATGCGTATCCTTTAATTCGCAAAATACCACCTTTTGAATTTAGTTGTAGTATCTTTTGTGTTTTAGTTCTTCTATATATAGAACTCAGAGTTTTATACAGCCTTATACTGCTACTTATAAAAGGAATTAGATGGATAAATAAAACATCAAAATTGAGTGAAGAATAAATTGAACCATAATAAACTAGTTATGAAAATATTATTATTAGGCTCCGGTGGCCGCGAACACGCTCTGGCATGGAAGATTGCCCAAAGCCCGAAAGTAGAGAAACTATATATTGCTCCCGGCAATGCAGGTACAAGCGAAGCAGGCGAGAATGTGAACCTGAAGGCGACAGACTTTCCCGCACTCAAGCTTTTGCCCTTGAGAAAGAAATCGACATGATTGTTGTGGGCCCCGAAGACCCGCTGGTACAAGGCATCTTCGACAGCTTCAAGGAAGACCCTGCCACCCGCCATATCGACATCATCGGCCCCACTGCCAAAGGTGCCACACTGGAAGGTAGCAAGGAATTTGCCAAAGGCTTCATGATGCGCCACAACATCCCCACTGCCCGCTACAAGAGCATCACCGCCGACAACTTACAAGAAGGACTCGATTTCCTCGCAACCCTCGAAGCGCCTTACGTACTGAAGGCCGACGGACTGTGTGCAGGCAAGGGCGTGCTGATTCTCCCCACACTGGAAGAAGCTCAGAAAGAGCTGAAGGAAATGCTGGGCGGCATGTTCGGCGATGCCAGCGCCACGGTAGTCATTGAAGAGTTCCTCAGCGGCATCGAATGTTCCGTATTCGTGATGACAGACGGCCGCCACTATAAGGTATTGCCCGTAGCCAAAGATTACAAGCGCATCGGCGAAGGCGACAAAGGCCTCAACACCGGCGGTATGGGCAGCGTGACTCCCGTACCTTTTGCCGACGAAACATTTATGGAAAAAGTACGCACCCGCATCATCGAACCTACCGTAAACGGTCTGCTGGAAGAAGAAATCGGCTATCAAGCTTCATCTTCCTGGGACTTATCAACGTGAAGGGCGAACCGATGGTCATCGAATATAACGTCCGCATGGGCGACCCCGAAACCGAAAGTGTGATGCTGCGCATCAAGAGCGACTTGGTAGACCTGCTCAAAGGCGTTGCCCAGGGCGACCTCGACCAGCGTACACTGGAATTCGACCCTCGCACAGCCGCTTGCGTCATGCTGGTGAGCGGAGGATATCCGGAAGCCTACGAAAAGGGCAAGGTGATGACCGGATTCGAGAAGGCTGCCGAAACAGACAGCATCCTCTTCCATGCCGGAACAGCCACCAAAGACGGACAGACCGTAACCGCCGGTGGCCGTGTCATCGCCGTCTGCTCCTATGGTGAAACGAAGGAAGAAGCCTTGCAGAAGAGCTACCGCGTGGCCGACATGATAGACTTCGAGAAGAAATATTTCAGAAGAGATATAGGATTTGACTTATAAATGAGAACGAAGAGATTCCAGAACCGGATAACGGCAGGGCGGTTCACACTACCCGCCGCTATCCTGATTTCAGTATCCTGCTGGATACTGACTGCCGTTCTGTTGCCCGAAACGGAGACACAGCAAAGCGGATATTCCCTTTGGGAAACATTCTGTGACTTCTGCATCCCCACCTGGCAAACCGTCTCTTCAGCTTTATTCTGTATGCCGTCATCGGGTATTTCCTGATACAGCTCAACAATACGTTTGCCATCATCCGGATGCGGGCATCGGTACAGACTTCTGTCTACTTCCTGCTGCTGTCCGTCTGCCCCAGCCTGCACATGCTGTATGCGGGAGACTTGGCATCCGCCTCCTTCCTGGTGGCACTGTTTTTCCTCTTCAGGAGCTACCAGCAGGCACGGCCCACAGGCAGTCTCTTCCACGCCTTTGTCTTCATCGGACTGGGCAGCCTGCTTTTTCCGCAGCTCATGCTGTTTGCCCCCATCTTCTGGATAGGCGCCTACAACTTCCAGTCTCTCCAACCCAAAAGTTTCTTCGCTTCCTTGGTAGGATGGAGCGTACCCTACTGGCTGTTGCTGGGACACGCCTCTACTACGGGCAAATGGAACTCTTCTGCCAGCCCTTCCGCGAGCTGGTGACCTTCGCTCCCATCCGGTTCGACTATCAGCCATGGGAACTCGCCACCCTCGGGTATCTCCTTGTTCTGTTCATCGTCAGCGCGGCACACTGTCTCATTGCCGGCTATGAAGACAAGATACGCACCCGGAGCTATCTGCACTTCCTCATCCTGCTGAATTTCTGCATCTTTGTCTATATCGGACTGCAACCGGTATTGAGCGTCCACCTGATGTCCTTCCTGCTCATCGGTGTCAGCATCCTGGCGGGACACTTGTTTGTACTGACAAATAGCCGCAGTTCCAATATATTCTTCATTTGTGCATTTATCGGATTATTCATTCTATTAGGATTCAACATATGGACGCTTTTGTAGATACACTCGTACAGCTGCTGATTGACTGGGGATATGTCGGTCTGTTCATCTCTGCCCTATTGGCAGGAAGCATCATTCCGTTCAGTTCCGAGATAGTGATGGTAGCACTGGTCAAGGTCGGTCTGAGCCCGGCACTGTGCGTACTCTCCGCCACCTTGGGAAATACGCTGGGAGGCATGACGTGCTACTACATGGGACGTCTGGGACGTATAGACTGGATTGAGAAATATTTCAAGGTAAAAAGGGAAAAGATAGAACGGATGCAGCATTTCCTCCAAGGGAAAGGGGCACTGATGGCTTTCTTCGCCTTTCTGCCTTTTGTGGGAGAGGCCATAGCCATTGCACTGGGCTTCATGCGCAGTAATCTGATACTGACCACCACGTCCATGTTTGCAGGGAAACTGGTGCGCTACATAGCTATGCTGTGGGCGCTGCAAGGAGCCATTTCGATGATGAATTATTGAATTAAAAACAAAAAACATTCAACAAAAGCAGAAGTGATGCAACGAATCATAGAGAAGACGGAAGACGGAAGTGCGACACTGTTTGTACCGGAACTGAATGAACATTATCATTCGGTAAAGGGGGCACGTACAGAGTCACAGCACATCTTCATTGACATGGGACTGAAAGCATCCGCTACTGCCCGCCCGCATATCCTTGAAATCGGTTTCGGCACCGGCTGAATGCCCTGCTCACACTGGAAACTGCCGAAAAGGAAAAGAAACCTGTGCACTATACCGGTATCGAACTCTATCCGCTTACATGGCCGGAGGTGGATGCGCTAAAATATAGCGACAATCCTCTGTTCGAGGAACTGCATCGGACTGCGTGGGAAGAAGAAGTTGCCATAACTCCTTATTTCACACTGAGAAAAGTGCGGGCAGATGTCGAAACAATAAGCATTGACAGTTTGTTAATGATTAATAAATCTCCGTTCGATGTTGTCTACTTCGATGCCTTTGCACCCGAAAAGCAACCGGGAATGTGGGAGGAAAAAGTCTTCCGGAATATCCATGCCGCCATGAGCACCGACGGCGTGCTGACCACCTACTGCGCCAAAGGAGTAGTACGCCGCATGCTGCAAGCCGTAGGATTCAAGGTAGAGCGTCTTCCAGGTCCCCCCGGAGGAAACGGGAGATACTGAGGGGAAGGAAAGAGGAAGTGATAAATGGATAAGGAATAGTTGATAATGAATAGTTGATGCCCCCTGCCACAGCGCAGCCAAATTGTAAATTGTAAATAGTAAATTGTAAATGAAAAAGTTTTGTTTTTTACTCCTCATAGCCACCTTGCTCTTCTCGTGCAAGCAAGGAGGCCAACAGAACAAGAAGAATGACGATAAACCCGTGATTACCGTCACCATCGAGCCGCTGCGGTATTTCACCGAAGCCATTGCCGGCGATGAATTCACCGTCGTCAGCATGGTGCCCAAAGGTTCAAGTCCGGAAACCTACGACCCCACGCCCCAGCAGCTCGTCGACCTTGCGCAAAGCAAAGCCTATTTCCGCATCGGCTACATCGGTTTCGAGCAGACATGGACGGAAAAGCTGACGGACAATGCTCCCCACCTGCAATTCTTCGATATGTCCAAGAATGTGGAACTTATTCTGGACGACACCCATGCGCATCACCATAAAGACGGGCATGTACACGAAGGCCATACGCACGTCGGTGGTGTGGAACCCCACATCTGGAACTCCACCATCAACGCCCAAATCATTGCCGGGGACATACTGAATGCACTCTGTACCATAGACAAAGCCAATGAAAACGCCTACATGGAACGTTACAACGCACTCATCCGACGGATAGAGCATACAGACAGCCTCATCTGCCAGATGCTTTCCAGCCCGAATGCCGACCGTGCCTTCATGATTTATCATCCGGCACTTTCCTACTTTGCCCGCGACTACAACCTGCACCAGATTCCTATCGAGCAGGTGGAAAGGAACCCTCCCCCGCCCATCTGAAGAACCTGATAAACTCCTGCAAGAAGGAGAAGGTACGCGTCATCTTTGTACAGCCGGAATTCGACCGCCGCAATGCCGACCTTATCGCCCAGCAGACCGGAACCCGAGTGGTGGCTATCAATCCCCTCTCATACGACTGGGAGGAGGAGATGATGAATACCGCCAAAGCGCTTGTAAAAGATTAGGGATTAAGGATAAAAGGATAATGAAGAACGAGAAAACAACTGTCGAAAACATTTGCCCCCCTTCCTGCGGGGAAAAAACCGGAGGAGCGGCACTCATCGAGATAAAGAACCTCAGTGCCGGATACGATAACCGGACCGTGCTGCATGATATAAACCTGACCATCTACGAACGTGATTTTCTGGGCATCATCGGTCCCAACGGTGGTGGAAAGACTACCCTTATCAAATGTATACTGGGACTGCTGAAACCCACTGCCGGGGAGATTCTATATCACTCCTGCCCCCATCCCCCTCCGAAATTGCCAATTGTCAATTATCAACTGTCAATTGTCAACTGTCCATGGGTTACTTGCCCCAGTACAGCAGCATCGACCGGAAATTTCCCATCACCGTAGAGGAGGTCATCCTTTCAGGACTCAGCAGCAAGAAACCGCTGGCTTCACGCTTCACCGCCCGGCACCGCGAGAAAGCCTCTGCCGTGATAGCCCGCATGGGGCTGGAAGGCATGGAGCAGCGTGCCATCGGCGCCTGAGCGGCGGACAGTTGCAACGTGCCCTCCTGGGCCGTGCCATCATCTCCGACCCGCAGGTGGTGATTCTCGACGAACCCAGCACATACATCGACAAGCGTTTCGAAGCCCGCCTCTACGAACTGCTGGCAGAGATAAACAAGGATTGCGCCATTATTCTTGTCAGCCATGACATCGGCACGGTGTTGCAGCAAGTCAAGTCCATTGCCTGCGTCAACGAAACCCTGGACTACCATCCCGATACCGGCGTTACAGAAGAATGGCTGGAACGCAACTTCAACTGCCCGATAGAGTTGCTGGGGCACGGGACACTGCCGCATAGGATATTGAAAGAACACAAGCATTCTCACGGATGAGTGGAAGCAAAGGAGGCCGGCCCATTGTAGAACCGACCTCCCGTTACCCTTCCGAATAACTATCCGACAATCTTCTTACCCGTCATTTATATTGGAAAGCCTTATACGAATGGGGCAGTAATGACAAACGGAAAGAGTTCTTTGGTGTCACCGGACGCCTGCTCTGTACGGGTTCGGCAGGAAGGGGAGCCAGAATATCCCCACTCTCTAGATTTTCCAACCTCGTCACCTCATCATCGGTAACAATACGCACTTCCACCGGTTCATCATTGAAGTTCTCCACCACCAGTGTTTTATTGTCATACACAAACAATCCTACTTTGGAGGGAGCCTCCAGATAGACATCCATATCCCTACTCATAATGCGGCGAATCTCATTCAAGGCTTTTGCCGGAAAATCATATAAATTCCCCATATCATCGGGAATGGTCAATACATACAGATTGCCGGCGGCATAGGGAGCTCTCAACAAAATAGGATACCCCGATACTCCTCCCGTCAACGGACGGCCCGCACTGACTACTTCCCAAGCGTCATTCGTATAATACTGAACCTGCGGTATCAATAAATCGCGTCCGGCTTGTCCGTATCGGCCAAAATCATTGACAAGAGCTTTCAAATCGGTACAACGCAATTCCGCTATTTCGGCAATTTTTTCAGGAATGGCTTTCAGCAAGCCGCTTGTAATCACCACATCCCGCCCGCTTTGCAATTGCTTCCTAATGTCGGTCATGAGCTCTGGAGCTTGAGCCGCCTGGGCAGTCAGCAGCACCACTTGTTGGTCTTTCGGAAAAACGGGACGCATATCCATCGGCAAACCTATCATGCCCAGATAATTCTGCAAGAAATCATCACCCGCCACATGAAAAGGCTTGTAAGATTTGATGCCAATGGGGTTACCCAACTTACCTACCAGTTTATCAGTCTGTTTCAATACAACATCCGCAATGCGTGCCATGGTGGTAGGCTCTATGGAAGTTCCGTCCTTCTGCCGGATAGGGGCAGTCATCTCATCATAATTAAAGCTGGTGCCCATGCCCTGCCAAGGGGTACGGAACCTGGGAGACAACTTCACGCCCAGAAGCTGGTTATAGGCAAAGAGAATGATTTCGGGAGCTTGGCAAGCATGGTCAGATGCAGCTGCTCAGCATAGCGGTCCATGCCCAGATTCAGTCCACCGGAGTCCACCCATCCTCCACCGTTGTAGCCCGGACGCAGATTATCGAAATAGCGGATAATATTATAGCTTAGATAATTCTGCAGATGCTGGTTGCCGGCAGGGTCCCTTGTTTCGGTACCCGTCCAGACACCGTCAAAGAGCTGGGGACCTTCCTCCAGATTAAAGCCCAAACCTTGGAAATGGTCGTACCAGTTGGGATACTTGATGATTACCTTTACACGAGGATTCACCTTCTTGGCAGGTTTCAGCACAAGGTCGCGCCCGGCTTCAGTCATCAGCTTCAAACGGTATTCCGTCCAGCTCTGCGCACCTTTGGCTTTTATCTCTATGTCCGACTTGCAACTGGTAAAGAAAAAGTCATCCAGAATAAACTCGTCAAAGTGCTTTGCTGTATGTTCTGCAATCTTTCGCACCATCTCACGATGCTCAGGATTGGAATAGCAGAACGTCTCGAAACTGTTCGCCTCGTTGATGGTGTAGGTAATTCCTCCGGCAGTCTCTATTCCCCGGTCATGGAAAAATTTCTTAGCTTGCTCCAGGGTGGCGTCATCCACAATCAGTAAATCACGATGTGTTTCCAGATAAATCTTGTCCACTTCCAATTGTTGTGAAATCACATTCCAAGTCGAATCCAGCCAATGGATGTCCTTCATCTTGTCTACCTCGTAGGCACGTACATAGACCGATACCTTAAAATTGTCATAAGCTTTTGCCTGCATGGCCATAGTGCAGACCATGCAGAGCAGAAAAGCTACAATTACAAACTTATCTACCTTTATTTTACTGTTCATTACCATTCAATATTTTCTGAGATGCCAATACCATATACATAAACCACGTAGCATGTCCGCCCAAACAGTACTCACCCTCCTGCCATAAGAACGGGAAATGAAGTAATTCGGGCAAGTCCGGACGAATCAGATTTGTTCCCGGAGACACTCCACCCGGAATATAAGACCAGTCGGCACGGTTGACACCATAGGCGGCTTTCATCGTTTCGGCACCGACTCCCGTTACAAACGCTGCCTGATTACGTCCCGGATGCATACCGAGCAGGTATTGGACAGCATTGAAAATATAGTCCGGTGCAAACAAGTCAGGATAGGCAGCATGCAGGTAACAGTAATTGTAGCCCAGATGCTGGGGTTCCCATGAACCGGAAGAACGGTTACCTCTGTCATGCGGCACTCCATACGGAGTTTTACTGCTATACTCCTGATACATAGCCTGCAACTCCGGCAGTGCTTTGCGAACAGCCTTGCTGAAACGTGCATTTCCCACAGCTTTGTCGAAACGTCCGATGAACCAACCCGTCTGACGGATATTCTTGCAGATGAAATCCTGCTGCTGCAAAACGAAATCACGGTATTCCACTTCCTTTGTCGCCAGATAAAGTTCTACGGCAGCATGTACCTTGGCTGTCAGCACCCGGTTGTTGTCACAGCGGGTAATCCTGAACAATTCACGGGCTATCTCCAGACAATCCGCTCCCAATTCATCGTTATGTCCCTTCAAGACACGTGAAATACCTGCCAGCCAAGCGGATACCTGAAGTTCCCTACCAGGGTTGTCTTCCGTAAACACCCAGCGGTCGTCGGCAGTCCCACTGACATGGTCTGTATGGGCCGACGCATCACCCAGGTGTGCATACTGGCGTACGGTAGGACACAGAATCCCTCTGTAGAGACGCCCTAGAGCCTTCCAACCCGCCACTATCGTCAAAGCACCGTTTTCCACCTGCTGCAACAAATCATTTTTTCCATCCGGCTGGTGAATCTCGACTATCTTCTTTTCAAAATCTATGGAAGTCTCGTCCCAATAGGTACCAAAGTTCTCACAAGCCATGGCAAGTATATAGGCCTCGCCTGCCTGGGATTCCACACGCAGGTCATAGTCCCCCGCATCGTGCCATCCACCCACATTCAGCCCTGGAACCAAATCACCCGGCTGGTACTTGCAAAGAGTAGAGGTTCCCTGAGTATATCCGTCTATATGGTTGATATCGGTTTTGGCCATACGTGCATCGTCATGATGACAGAAGTCATGCCATACACGGTATTTTTCGTTCACACGCATGTGGCACATCTGTACCGGCAAGAAGTATTCCACCTCTGCCTGCCAGATACCCTTGTCCCACACATCTTTGGCAATGCGGAACACCGGAGAAGCAGCATCGCCGTACATCACCTGATAGAGCCCTTCTTCCGTCACTTCCGTGAAGTCGAACTGCAGATAGTGGTAGCGTTGGAAATCTCCCCAATCCTTGGCAGCCTGCTGCTTTACCAGTTTCCTGCCATCGGCAGCAATGCGATAAAGGGCAGGTTGCTTGAAGTCTGTATCCCGTTTATCCAACTCTATGACAGCCACTTTCTTCTGTCCAGGATGGTAACCTACTTGAGAGGCTTGCACCACCGGTGCATAACGCCAGTCTTTAGTAACTGTCGGACGGATTATCCATTTCACCGCACCTTCCTTTGTCCCTGCCGGGAACTCCGAACGGAGCACAAACCAACCGTTGTTATGATTTACCCTTCCATCATACAGCAGCAAGTCTCCTTTCTCACTTTCAATCGTAATCTTTGCCAAATCATCCTGAGGATTGAGTACAAACTTTTTCCCCTCGGCAAAAGGAGCAGAGACGATATCATCGGCAATCATCGGATTATAAGTCTTTCTATCCAACAGCAACTGGTCCAAATCAGCTTTCCCGCCAGTTGAAATCTCCGATATGCTCCATATTGGAAGACTGTTTCATGGTGGGTCCCATCGCCTGGTGGGGAAAAACTCCCGTCCGGTTGTCCATAATCCACGGCTTGCCCAGCAAAGTGGAAGGTACCAATTCCAGATTAAAGCCCAACTTGCCGGCAAACCGCTCGGGCACCGGTTGGTCCAAATCAACGGTCAATACCAGATAATCCTTCTCGCCTTTGACCTTAATGGTATAGCCAAAAACAAAATCCGGGTAAAGCATCGGATTAAAGCCTGCCATGTGTTTGGCCGAATCCGGATAACTCAATGTGACACGGATTTCATTGTCAGCCTCATCCACCACCCGGCTTCTCATCTTGGGCAATCCCTGCCACTGCCCCTGCGAGATTTCAAAGCGCACATCTCCATTGGCAGCCCTGCGGTCTCCATTCAAAACAAGGGTCAGTCCTCCCTGGTGTCCTTCAGGGTAGACGTCACTGAACACCATCACATTGGCCCCGCCATTCTCAAAATATCCCGATGGATTGATTTTGAAATCCTGGGCGTGCAGCCCCATACAAAGCATCAGTGATGCTGCACCTGCTATAAATTTCTTCATAAATACTATTTTAAACGATTATGTATTTCCACTCCCAAGCGTACCGTATGATACGGGCAACGCCACATACTCACTTTGGGAGTATCCTTCTTGGGTTCTCCATCAAAACAATCACTGTACCATTCACCGTATTCCCGGTCTATCATACAGTCCTTTACGAAAGTCCAAACCGTATCAGCCGATTGCAGATAAACGTCATTCCCGCTGATTTGCCAGGCATTGACACAAGCTATCATCGTTTCAATCTGGCCCCACCATGAGGCATGTCCGGTTTTTCTTCCGCCCTTCTTTTCATACATCATATACCTTTGTCACTCAGTCCTTCCACCAAGCAAGCATCCGTCACATCCAGCGCAAGCCGATTCGCCCTATCCATCAGTTGCCGGTCTTCTAACACACGGGCAGCCTCACAAAGCAGCCATCCCGCCTCTACATCATGTCCATAAGAGTCCATCTCAACCAAACTGTTCCATGCATTATCAAAGAACAAATTAAAATGCCGCCTTGAAGAGTCATAAATACGGTCCATAAACAACCCGGTGCAGAACTTGAGTCGTTTCCTCAGTCCGTCGTCTTTCCAGCACTGATATAAAAGGGTATAAGCCTCCAGCACGTGCAAATGCGCATTCATAGTCTTGGGTACATTGTTATCATAATTATCCAGTTGTTTCCAATCTTCAGTAAAAGATTCCACATAACCGTCATATTGCGGTTCACGGCCTTTCTCCTCCAAGGTATGATATAAACCGACAGCCATATCCAGACTCTCGCTGTTACCCGTTGCCAGATAGTGTTCAGCCAGCCCATAGATGGCGTAGGTCATGGCATACGTATATTTGGAAGCATTCAGCACCTCACCGTCAGGATTGACCAGCCAATATACCCCACCATGTTCCTTGTCTATAAATGTATCAATGAAGTAGCGTTGCGATTTATCCGCAAGCTTCAGATAAGCCTCATCCTTAAACGTACGGTATGCGGCAGAAAAACTCCACAGAATCCGGGCATTCAGAACCCCTCCTCTCGGAGCATCCACTACCGGAGTACCATTCCGCAATACAGTTCCATAAAAACCGCCGTCGGGAGCCACTGCATAATCCATCCAAAACGGCAACACGCTGTCTCTGACATTCGTGACAATCTCTGTACGCATGCGTGTCTGCATATCTGCCTCCCCTGAATGCGACCGGCAACCTGCCAGACAATATGCAACCAGCAGTGCTATCCAATAAAACATCTTCTTTCTCATAACCAGATTTGCACAATTCGTGTAATTTGTGTTTATTAAGCATTATGACATATCCTCATGAATAATCTTATAGAGATTGCTCCATTTATCAGACACTAGCGTTTATCGTAACAAATACTAGTCTTTATCGTGACAGCTTTGTATGATAGACACCAGTGTCTGATATTTTATTCACAAATCATTTATTATCAATAACTCATTAATATCCCTCATTTTGGTCTTCCGGATTGATGAGGGGATTATTAAGAATCTCGTTAGTAGGTATCGGGAAAATTTCCTGATATTTCTGGTGCTCAAAATAACGGAAAGAATCGCCAGTCTTCCAACACTCTTCCGGTGTTGAATTAGCCTTCGTTTTCGGATATTCACATCTGAACCATTCTTCAGCCAGCCCCATGCGGCAAAGGTCGAAATATAAAGAAAATTCCGCATTGAGTTCGTGACGCCGTTCTTGTGTCAAAGCCACTTTCCAGACATCACAAGCATACCCTTTCCGCGTCTTATATTCAGCATAAACAGTCTTTGCATCGGGCACATCGACAACTGTTGTATTCAACATTGATTGCGGAAAATCAATAGCCTGTACACCAATTTCCAAGTTACCCCACGCACGATTACGTATTTGCCTGAGCATCTCCCAACCGGTTGCTTCCTCACCCGTCTCGAAACAACATTCGGCATAATCCAGCAATATGCCTGCATAACGTTTGAAAGTCAATGAAATCGGGCAATACACAAACCCATCCTTACCCGGCTGTTTTCTCCAATACTTCAGTGAATATACGCAAGGCACATTTTCAGAGCCTTGTACATATCCACTATAAGAAGGATTGGTACCCAGCTTCTCATTGGTAATAGGATGTACATCCCCCGTACCTACGCAAGTATATTCCTTTCGCTTGTCTCCCTGCTCAAAAGAGCGATAATACTCCCAAGACAGCGCCAAGGACCCCCAACCACCATACTCGGGAGCAGCACACATATAGCCATACCATATCTTACCGTCATCGTGGCTGTTGCCTCCCCAATTCATATTACCGTGAGTATGATAAGCAACCTCAAAAACCGATTCTTTTGTCCAATGGTTATCCCAAGCATGAAGATTGGCATAGCACGGCTCCAATGCATAGGTATTACTGGTAATAATATCATTCAATTCCTTCTTGGCCTCAGTGAATTTCTTCTGATACATATAGAGTTCTGCCAAAAATGCCTTGCAGAAACCCTTCGTAATACGACCGTATTCTCCATCGGCAGGTTCCCAATCCAACTTTTCCATAGCAAACTTAAGGTCTTCCTCAATAACCTGATAAGTGCCTTCCAAATTTTCAGGACGCGCCTTTCCTGCACTGGTTGTATAGGTCTCACCCGTAAGCAACATGGGAACAGGGCCAAAAACTTTTGACAAATACAAGTAATTGTATGCACGAATGGCACGCGCTTCAGCTTCAAACTGCACCTTCTTTTCGGCAGAAAGCACGGAAACATCCACATTCTGCAACCCGGCCAGAAAACGATTGGCACGGTCAATACCTTTATAGCTCATACGCCAAGCCGTATCCAGCGAGCCTTTATTGGCTAATACCGCATGACGCTGCCATTCGGCATCCCAGCCGGACGCCTGGCAATCCATCGTACTGTGTCCGGCAATAAATACATTGGGCTTAAATCCCCATGTCGTATCATCGCCACTATTATCACTGCCTTGATAGGTATAAAAAGTATCATAAATACCATAAAGCCCTGACTTTATATTTGCTTCATTCTGGTACATGAAATCTTCAGGCAGGATATCGTAATGATCTACTTCCAAATAGTCATCACAAGAACTGGTGGTACCCAAAGTGAGAACACCCAGCAACAATATATGATAAAAACTCTTTTTCATAATGATATCTGTTTATCTGTTAAGTATTAGAATTGTACATTCACACCGAAAGATACGGACAACGGGAACGGATACCGTCCGCCATCGAAACCTGTCAGCAGCACTTTGTCTGATCCGACTTCCGGATCACCCCATTTGTTATACGAGGAAAGCGTCAATATGTTGTCTGCACTGACAAATACACGGGCATTCTCCATCTTCGCATGCTTTACCAAATTCTTCGGGAAAGTATAACCAAACTGAATGTTCGAAATCTTCAAATAATCGCCTTTTTTAATGAAAGCGTCACTGGAACGGTGATTCTTATTGTGATCGCCTTTGGTGATACGCGGATATTTGCCATTGGGATTCTCAAGAGTCCAGGCATTCTTCACGTATTCTGCCAAAACGTTCTGGTAACCACCATCAGGACCATACATAGAAGTCAGACGGGCAGCACTATAAGAATAGATATCCATACCAGCTACCCCATACATATTCATCGAAAAGTCAAAATTTTTGTAGGAAGCAGTAAGAGTCAAACCGTAGGAAAGAGTTGGGAAACCATTACCGATAACAGTACGGTCTTCGTCTGTAATCTGGCCGTCGCCATTCAGGTCGATATACTTAAAGTCACCTGGAGCAGTGTCGCCATCCTGATATTTGCCCGTAGGTGATTGAGCATTCAAAGCATCAATTTCCTGCTGGTTCTGAAAAATGCCGGCTACTTTCCAGCCATAATAAGAACCTACGGCATAACCGTTCTGTGTGATGGAATGATTATCCCAGTCATCACCATCCTGCGTACCACCAGAACTGTTGTTTTTGTAGAAAATAGGATCACCGACTTCTACCGCCTCATTTTTCAAGGTAGAGCCATTCACACGTACTCCTACATTCCAATCACCAAAACTCTTATTCCACGCAGCACTAATCTCAAAACCTTTGTTACGGATATGTCCGGCATTGGTATAGACAGACGTAAAACCAGTAGAAGGGCGAATCTGACGATAAATAAGCAAATCTTTCGAGTCACGGATAAAGTAGTCAACCGAGAATGAAAGCTCATTGTTCATAAAGGCCATGTCCAGACCGATGTTGGTCTGTTCGTTGGTTTCCCACTTCAGGTTTGTATCTATTTCCTTTTGCTGTGCGATACCGGCTGCATTCATCATGCTACCCCCAGCCATCACATAATACATACAATCCAAAGAAGAGAGCTGAGGAACAGAAAGACTGGTACCACCACCTGCATTACCGGTCTGCCCCCAACCTGCACGTATCTTCAGGTTGCTGAAAAGATTCAGATTTTTGATGAAGTCTTCCTCTGACAAGCGCCATGCCAGAGAAGCAGAAGGGAAAGTACCGTACCTGTTGCCCGAACCGAAGTTGGAAGAACCATCGCGGCGTACTGTAGCAGTCAGGATATAACGATCATTCAAACTGTAGGTCAGACGTCCGAAATAAGATTGATAACGGGTCTTCAAGTCACGCCCGCCATTTGTATTTTTGGAGCTGGGGTCGTTTGTCAAAGAAATCTGGCGGATGTTGTCAGCCGGGAAATCACTGGCACTGGTATTCAGCCAAACACCGTCCGTATCGCTGATAGAGAAACCTGCCATAGCGCTTACGCGATGATGGGCATTCGACCAGTCGTAGTTGACAAACGATTCCAAGGCAATCTCCGAGTTCTGATTCTGATTGATAGAATAACTGTCCTTACGGTCTTTCGAACCAAATGTACGAGGATTATAAGGGGTATATCCATCATAGCCTTTTGTAAAATAGTTGTAGCTACCGATGGTTTTAAAAGTCAATCCCTTTGCAATGTCCAATTGCAGGAATGCACTGGCCACCAAACGGTCCCATTTGGAAATCTGGTCGGTACTGGTCTTGGCTGCAGCCACCAAGTTATCGGCTCCCTTGTTGATGTCACCATCAGACTCTTGTTTATAATGTCCCCATGAACCGTCGGGCAAAACGATAGGCATAGAATAAAAGACTCCATTCTCTACATAGTCCATCGTAGGAATGGCTTGCGCATAGCTACGCATATTGCCACTGAAATGATGCTGAGCATGTGTATAGTTCAAATTCAATCCCACATGAATGAAATCTTTTACCTTATGAGTGATATTGGCACGAGCTGTCAGACGTTTGAAATAAGACTCAATGACAACACCTTCATTATTCAGATATCCCACCGAAAGGTTGGCTTGTGTGGCTTCCGTACCACCCGAAGCGGAAAGATTATAGTTCTGCTGCAATGCTGTACGTGACATTTCATCTTGCCAATCGATACTATTCAATTTGCCAATGTACTCTTCGCCAAAAGCCAAATTGGTCATGACCGAACCATTACGGCAAGATTCGCGCACTGCCTTGGCAAAGAGATCTGCATCGGCCACGTCTATCTTGTTGTTGCTGAATTGAAGAGAATAGTTGGCAGAGAAGTTGACTTGTGCCTTGCCCTTGCTTCCGTTTTTAGTGGTAATCATGATAACACCATTGGCACCGCGTGTTCCATAAATGGCTGTAGCAGAGGCATCTTTCAGGATTTCAATACTCTCCACATCGTTTGGATTAAGAAAGTCAATGGAAGTACCGACTTGCACTCCATCCACTACATAAAGAGGATCGGAACTACCGTTTACGGTGGCTACACCACGAATACGGATGTTGAATCCCCCGTCGGGCGAACCGGAAGAACGGATGACAGATACACCTGCCGCAGCTCCCTGCAAACCTTGTCCCAAGTTCACCGGATTCCGCTTCATCATCTCCTCTGCATTTACAGAAGTGACAGAACCGGTGAGGTCGGATTTCTTCATCGTACCGTAGCCCACAACAACTACCTCATCCAAGGTTTCGGTATCCTCCTTTAAAGTAATTTTCAGAGCATTCATATTCCCGGTTACTTTGACCGTCCGTGCCAGATAACCGATGTAACTGGTCTTCAGCGTAGCACCTACGGGACACTGCAAGGAGAAGTTACCGTCCAAATCGGTAATCATACCGTTTGTCGTACCTTCCACAATGACATTGGCACCGATGATGGGCTCGCCTTTCTCATCCACCACTTGGCCCTTCACAGTAACTACACTCTGCTGTACGACAGTGACACCTGCAAACGGCTGTACGCTTGTTGCAAAGAGAGGTCCGGCACATGCCAGCGATACTGACATGATGCCCAAATACTTCATCACATTTCTCATAAATACTAAATACTTAGGTTTAACAAATACCCCGGTCATAAGCACATCGGGAAAAAGATATGCGACACAATATTTCGGTAACTATATCCCTTTCTCTTCCATACCGGCAGGGGTGAATTCAATATAGATTTTCAAAGATTAAGTTCAGAAACTCAGGGAAGTGCCTTCAACCTGGTTCAACAGTTGCGGTTTGGCCTTTCCACAATCCACTTTCACAACCTGAATACGGTTGTCGGCAGGTAGACAAACCAATCCTTCCGCCTGCTTCTTGTCAGCACTGTATACCTTCAGGTTCATTTTGCTCCAATCCATCTCAGCAGTGGACTGTGCCAACTTCAGATGAGGAAGTACCGAACCGTCACGTACCAGCATGATTATCGGCAGACTGCCTGCTTCAATCCGGTGCCATCCGCCTTCGTAGACTTTCTCTGTCTGGTAGTCTATCCATTTTCCTTCGGGAAGGTAAACAGTGCGGCCAGTCATACCGGATTCAAGCAAGGGGGCAACCAGAATCTGCGAACCGAAGAGATACTCGTCATCCACTTTCCATGCTCCCGGATCATCGGGGAATTCTACAAACAAGGCTCTCAGCATCGGTAAGCCCTTTTCTGTACATTCCTTAGCCTGAGCATACACATAAGGCATCAGACGGTACTTCATCTCCGCACTCTTGCGAAAGACATCCTGCACACGCTTGCTGTCGTACAACCACGGCTCTGTCGGAGGTGCCCCATGCGCGCGGGTATGGGAAGTAAGAAAACCGAACGGTATCCAGCGGCAATACAAGTCCTCCGGAGTGGATTTTACAAAGCCACCCATATCATGGCTCCAGAAGGAGAAACCGGACAAGCCGAAGGACAAGCCTGCACGAAGCGTACCCAGCAGTCCCGTGTTCGTAGTTGCAGCATCACCGCCCCAATGCAATGGATAACGCTGGGAACCGGCCCATGCGGCACGTGCCCACATTATATTCTCGTTGTGCAACTTCTTGGTTATCTCGGACACTGCCATATCATAACGCACCGGATAGAGGTTATGCTCATACCATCCGCTCTTGCCGGAAGCGTAAATACCGTTCAGTGGAGCAGCCTCGCCAAAGTCTACTTTAATGGCACTGACACCGATATTCAGCAACCCCGCCAGTTTGTCCTGATACCACTTTACAGTTTCCGGATTGGAAAAATCGAGCACCACATCTTCGTAGGGAAGTTCACCATTTCCATTCTTCACATACATGTCTTTCTCTATCAGTTCAGAGAAATAACGGTTTTTAGGAGTGAAATAAGGCAACTGCCACAAACATACATGGAAACCTTGTGACCTCAAATCCTTCAACATCTGCTGTGGATTCTGGAAACGGTTCTCGGAGAATTTATAGTCACACTGCCAGTCCACATCAAACCAGCCGGTATCGAAATGGATAACATCGCACGGATACTTGTTCTTACGGATATTGGCCGCTACATCATAACCTTCCTTTTCACTGAAATAGGTAATACGGCTCATCCACGTACCGAAAGACCACAAGGGGGGCATGCCCGGCTTTCCTACCAAATCGGTGTACTCGTCCAGAATATCTTTCGGCTCGCCGAAGAAAACGAACAAATCCAGGTTCTCGTCACCCATGAACATTTTGTTCAGCCCAATATAGGTAGCACCAAAATCACAAGTCACGGGAGCGGATGTATGCATAAACATACCATATCCCCGGTTACTCATAAAGAAAGGAATCGGTTTGTACATCTGGTCCGTCTCAGGCCCTTGTGGGTCTGTAACGAACAAGTTCACCTTCTGTCCGGCCTTGTTCAGCCCAGTGGCAGACTCTCCGCAACCAAAAATCATTTCATCTGCAGTCAAGGTAAATACCGGATTGATGCGGCGAGCATTGTCGCTTCCCCGCTTCACAAAACAGAACGGCGTATATTTTACCTGCGTAGAGTCCGCGTCGCTCAAAGCGGCAGTCTGGCTCAAGATACGTCCGGCTTTATCCTTCAAGACGATTCTCCAAGGATTCTTGTTAATCTGAATGGTTCCATAGTCGCTGGAATAGATAATCTTGTCATTCGTCTCGATAACTTTCCAGCTTCCATCCCTGCCCGGTTCCTTTGCCAACATGATGGAAGCGGCAGGTTTGGGTTCCACCGGGGTCGTTAGCATACGGATACGTACCGTACGCGGAGTTACAAAGTCAATCTTGAATTTGAGGTTAGGGTCATTTTCATAGGCAGTGAAGGGGAAATCGAGCATTCTCATTTTACGGGGCTGTGCACCGTTGGTATTGAAGGCTTGGCGGGGCATCAGATGCCCGCGTTTCCAATTCACCAGCCCTTCACCCGACTTGGCATCGAATGACTCCAGGTGATCTGCAAAAAACAAGGTATTACTCAAGTCACGGAAATCGGTACTCATGTCCAGAGGTTGGTTCATCAAATACGAAGTACCGTCATTGACATGTGGCTGTGCCAACAGATTGCCACCGGCAAACAACAGCATCGCCACTGCTAAAAGTTCTTTCTTCATACTATTAGGATTTAAATGATCTCGCCTGCAAATGTATTTTTCTTAAAGGAAACACAGATGCCTTAAAAATGTCTTTTAATATCCGGTTTTGTTTCATAGAACCCATATAGGGCCATTGGAAACAAAATGCATACTATTTTTCACCAAACGGAGGATATCATCCCACACGAATACGCAAATCTTTCCTTGCTCGTTCGAAGGATTATATTTAAGTTTGCAGTTACAATATTGTTAATCCTTCTAATAAAGAAAATACATGAAACAACTGCTCCTATTCCTTATATGCAACCTGGCCTTCCTCCTTACTGTTCAAGGTAACTCAGCGGAAATCCCGCCGGCTGTCATGTTCAAGCAGCTCTCTACAACAGAAGGACTCTCCAACAACAGTGTCCGAAGCATCTACAGAGACAATAGGGGATTCCTCTGGGTGGGGACAGAATCAGGACTCAACAAATACGACGGCTACTCCTTCCAGCAGTATTACCAGAACAACTCCGACCTGCCGGACGATGCCATCAGCGAAATTTTCGAAGGACCGGACGACAATGTATGGATAAGGACTTCCAGCGGCTACAGTATCTATAATTATAAGACCGGTGAATTCGACAATGACTATAAACCCATACTCGATGGGCTGCAAATCCCCAGTAAAAACATTCTGAGGATGGGAAAAACATCCAAGAATGAGTTTTGGGCCTACGACTATTCCAAACTTTACATACGAAGCATGGACAACAGCTCCATCAAAGCCTATCCACTGGTAGTTGAAAAGATTTCAAACCTCTATATAGGTGTCCAGTTCATTTATATAATGTACTCCAACGGTACCCTATACAGTATCAGCAAGCAGACTTCCGAAGTCAAGGAAATAGCCATTCCCACCATCTATAGACCTTTGCTGGAGAATCATGAGCCACACATTTACATAGACCAAAACGAAAGCCTATGGGTATACACCTTCCAAAACAGCCTACTTTTGCACAAGAACAGTTTTACACAGCAATGGGAGGACATCAGCCTGAACAATAACACTCACATACAGTACAATCGCGTGCAACGCATCCTCGACCTGGGAGACGGCAACGTATGGATACTTACCAGCCATATGGGGCTGTTCGTTTACAACACCCTGACCAAATCGCTTACCAACTTGGTGCACAATCCATTGAAACCGCACACCATTGCCAGCAACAATCTGAATACCATTTACCGGGACAAAGACGGAACCATATACATAGGGAATTTCAAACACGGTATTTCCTATTATAGCCCCATGTCCCAAATCATACTATGCAACAAATCCCTGGAATATGATGATATCCTGACCTTCTGCGAAGACACAAGCCAGGAATACATTTACTACGGAACAGACGGTACGGGACTAATCCGACGTTCACTAGTGACCGATTCATACGAAAAGATAGCAACTCCCGCCAATATTGTAGTCGACTTATCCATCGACTCCAAAAACCGCCTATGGATAGGCACCTTCCAGAAAGGACTGCTATGCTACTCGAAAGGGCAAATCAAACAATACACAGTAAGTAACAGCCAGCTTCTCGAGAACAATGTGTATACAGTAAAGGTAGACAAACACGGATACATCTGGATAGGTACCATGAAAGGATACATACAGAGGTTAAATCCGGAAACCGGGCAGTTTGACACCATCTTGTACCGTCCGGGAGAATTCTTTGTCCGAGATATGTACTATGATAAAAACAGTACCCTTTACGTAGCGACCAAAGGAGGACTCATTATCATCGATACGGAAACCCAAGCCTATAATATCTACGCCGAAGCCGGCCGCTTCAAGGAGAACAATATGCTCACTGTCTATAAGGACAGCCGAGACCTTCTTTGGATAGGACATCCACACGGACTGAGTATATGGAACCAGAAGAACGACTCCATCTACTTCCTTGACCAGAAAAACGGACTTGCCGCCAACCTCGTCAGAGCCGTCACGGAAGACAACAACAACCAGATGTGGATTGGTACCGGCAACGGCATCTCACGAATCAAAATAACAAACGGTACATACGCCATCGTGAACTACTCCGTAAGCGACGGACTGATATGCAACGATACCAATGTCCACGCCATCCTCAAGCTACAGAACGGCAATATACTGATAGGCACGCCACAAGGTTACCAGACTATCATTCCACAAGACATCCTGACCACAAGTTATGATGCCAATATTTACCTTACCGGTATTGAGCTCAAATCCGGAATGACCCATCCGGACATCCTGAACGGCAGCTCACTTGAATGTGCACAACATCTTTCCTTCACTGAAAAGGAAAATTCATTCACTCTGTCCTTCTCTGCCCTCGACCTGGTGGAAACGGATAAGATAAAATATGCCTATAAGATTCATTCCAACTGGATTTATGCTGAAAACAACAAAGTAAACCTATCCATGCTGACTGCCGGAAACTATACTTTATCCGTCAAGGCATGCAACTCACAAGGCATATGGAGCCCCAACGTCAAGGAACTGAAAATAAAGATACTCCCTCCTTGGTGGCGCACTTGGTGGGCTTATACCATATATAGCGGTATCGTTTTGTGCATCCTTCTGTCCATTATCCGCAATCTGCGCTTACGCCAAAAGCAGAAACAAATCATGCAGGCCATCGAGGTGGAAAATGAAAGGCAGCAGAAAATCAACAATATGAAACTGCAGTTCTTTGCCAACATAAGTCACGAACTGCGGACCCCCTTGTCACTTATCATCAATCCGCTTGAAGAGTTTTTCGTAGACCATCCCGAATATCGTAAAGGCATTCTGGATATGGTCAAACAAAATGCCGACTATCTGCTGGAACTGATTAACCAACTGCTGGATTTCAGAAAGCTGGATGCCAAGGCTGAAACCCTGAAATGCAAACATGACAACATCCTTATCATTCTGAGTGAAATATTCCACTCTTTCGATCCGATAGCACAGAAACGGAACATCAGCTATAGCCTTACCGCTCCACAACATTCTGTATTCATGGATTTCGACTATGACAAGATACGCAAGATATGCACAAATATCCTGTCAAATGCATTCAAGTTCACTCCCAATAAAGGAAGCATCTCACTGGATATTGCCGTAAGAGGCACAAATCTGGAACTGACCTTTACCGACACCGGTTGCGGCATAGAGGATGAAGCCAAGGAGAAAATATTCCAAAGATTCTATCAGTCGGGCAAAAACCAGTCGAACAACGGAGGCAGCGGCATTGGACTGCACATTGTTTCCGAATACGTAAAGATGCATCAGGGTACTGTCTGTGTCAGGGATAACCAGCCTTGTGGTTCTGTATTCCTGATTACCCTACCCCTACACCAGAACAGTAATGAAACCAAAAACGGAGAACCGGTCGAAGGACCGGAAATAAAAGAAGAATCCCATCCATTCACCATACTACTCGTAGATGACAACTACGACTTCTTGAAATTTCTCTCTGAAAGTCTTGCCAGGCAGTATCATGTATTAAAAGCCACAAACGGAAAACATGCACTGAATGTACTGGAAAAGGAAGATATTGATTTAGTGGTCAGTGACATCATGATGCCCGAGATGGATGGTCTGGAACTATGTTCAACCATCAAGAATGACATACGCTACTCCCATATCCCCATTATCCTCCTGACAGCTAAAGCAAGTGAAGAACACCAATTGGAAGGGCTTAGCGTTGGCGCAGACGACTATATCACCAAGCCTTTCAATATGGAAGTCCTCAAGCTGCGCATCAACAAGATTATCGAGATGAACGTCAAACGTCAGGAAATATTCAATCAGGACATTAAAATCGAGCCAAGCCGTATCACCATCACTCCCCTTGACCAGCAGCTGGTGGAAAAAGCCATCCAGATTGTAGAGGACAATATCAGCGAAACCGAGTTTTCCGTCGAGGAGCTTGCCAGCAGCCTGAATATATCACGCAGCTATTTCTACAAGAAAATGATTAAGATAACGGGAAAGAAACCCATCGAATTCATCAGGACCATCCGTATGAAACGTGCACAACAACTCTTGACAGAAAGCCAGATGCAAGTTTCGGAAATTGCATATACCTTGGGGTATAACTCCCCCAAGATATTCTCCAAACATTTTAAAGAAGAGTTCAACATCAGCCCATCCGAATTTATAAGGCAGCAGGCTGAATAGAAACATTATTTTGACATCAAAGCATCCAACGAAGACACCAACGCCACCAAAGCAGCACTCCAATTAATGGCTATTTCATTGGAAGCATACGAACCTTCCACATCTGCATAAGACTCATCCGGCAGATTGGAAGGATAGGGTACACCGTCTTGTTGGCCAGGATTGGGACCGCCAACAAGGAAACCGGGAAGAGGTGCCTCTATATCATCCGATGCAGAAAGACGATGGTGCGGATACAGAGGACTTTTCATCCCGAAACCGGTGACATAACAATATCCCGTGGCATTCTTTCCTAAAATGTAGTCCATATTGCGGTAGGCGTTCGTCAGGTACGACTTCTCACCCGTAAGCAAATAGGCGCAAACCAGTGAAGTGGCTTGGTTAGCACACCCTTCGGCAAGGCATCCCCAAAAGAAATCTTTGGCATCGTTGCCGTAAGGAGCGTGGAAAGGAGAGCGGTCAGCACCCCGCACAGCCTCGGCAGCATAGTCCAGTAGCAGGTCCTTCATGCATTTGCCAACTCCACGTCTTCACCCTGATATTCCCTGCCCGGTTGCAGCCAGGCAAACACGCCCAACGCTGTGGTATTGCCCCAAGAAGGAGTCTTATATGCGGTGGGGAGATGCTTCTTCACTTGTTCCCGGTAAACGGTCTTTCCCGTAGCAAGATAGAGCTCGGAAGCCGCCCAGAAGAATTCGTCATCAGCACTGCGATCACCATAAGCTCCCGTAACTACGGCAGGTTGATATTGCTTGTTGAGAAGATCCTGATGATAGAGTGCCTGCGGATGTGCTTCTGCCCAGGCATAAGCACGTTCGGCAGCCTGCAAAGCCACTTCCGAAAAGCCAGGATAATCCTCTTCGTAAGGAGCAAACAACACGGAAGCCTGCGCTAAAGCCGCAGCATAGTCCAATGCCGCCGTTACTGATTTCTGAACTACATAACGGGGCTGCTTACACTCCGTAGGCTTGATAAATCCCTCGAACGAAGGGGTAGTCAGCTTGTGGTAGACTCCTCCGTCGGCAGGGTCTTGCATGGTCAGCATCCATTTCAGGTTATAGTACATCTCGTCCAGCAAATCGGGCGTGTGGTTTCCGCTTTCCGGGATGTTCACCCGTTGACGGATAAAATAGTCAGGAAAGCGGGCATAAATCGCCTGCATCAATCCGATGGAATAAGCGGAGTTCACAATGTACTTGTTATAATCTCCGGCATCATACCATCCTCCCGGAGAAGAAATCACCGCTCCCGCCTTACGTTCCGGCCCGGCAGCATTGGGATGTACCAGCACCTTGTCATCTGGATGGCCTGCCGGACGGCTCCACCGACCCGCATAAGTCGCTTCGATGGGCATACCCGTACGTTGGTAATAGAAAGACTTCAAAGCGGCATCGGCCAAAGGGGACAGCACCTTTTCCTTTACTTCGAATGCCACTGAATCGCCGTTAACCAACAGAAGATATCTTCCCGGTACCGTGATGTCACTGAAATCCAATATTGTCCTGCTCTTATCCGACCAAGCGGATGAAGCGGTATATCCGGGTTTGCCGGAAAGTAGCCGATTGCCCGTGGCTGCATCTACTATGGTAAATTCACGTACCTCACCGGCATTCACCACAGCTACTTTTTCCTGCTGGGGATAATACCCTAACTGATTCAAACGTACAGTTTCTGAAGGATGCCCTAAAGTGGCCATTCCTCCCAGAACTGTAAACAGACATGTAGTTATATTCATATCACTATTCTTTATATATTAATATTATTCCATTTCAAAATTATTTATCCGACAATAAGGTAATGAAACTGATAGCGGCAAGTGTACCCGTACCAGTCCATTCTCCACCTTCACAGCAGTTTCCTTCATGCAGTCCTTTGTATTGGTCACATAGACTTTCAGTTCCTTCACTTCTGCAGGGATACCGGAGATGACAGCCTCACAATCCGCCCCATTATTGACCATATGGACGGCATATTCTCCGCGCACCATATTTCCGAAAGCTGCACAGTTTACATTTTTCTTGCTGCTACTGACTGGAATGGCCAAGGCATCGGCCGGAGTGGAGGCCAGCTGCTTAATGTTCCAGAAACGTTGTGTAGGACGCAAAGGACCTTTGGAGCCATAAATGCCGTCTCCCCACAACAACGAATAGTCTGAAGTGAGCTGCCACTGCAAGATGGACAGTGGTTGGCAAATAGCACAAATACGCGTATACAGATTGATTTCATAAAGTGCAAACGTCGACTCATTGAATATCTCGGCATAACCATGAGCAGCGGCATCCGTACTACCCTCACCAACCAAGAGTGGTACATTAATCGCTTTGGCAGCATCCGCCCACTTCCTTAACGTAACATCATCACAACCACGCCATGAATGGAAAGAAACTGCACCAATATACTTATGAGTCTCAGGATTGTTCAAAGCAGGAAGGATGAAATCAAAAGTCGTAGCATCCGAATTGTCGCCAAGCAGCATACGGGTAGGAAGATTCAACCTGCCAGATAAGCACCGAATTCCTGAATGAAATCTGCATGCTCCTGCGGCGTGTGAAGGACATCAATACCCAAATCCGATTCGTTGAACGAGAACATGGAGAACTCAATACCATAATGCTGTTTAGCATACAACAGATAATCTGCCATGGATTTATAAATCTTCTCCTTTTTCCGGCTATCCAGACGATAAGCAATGACACCACCTTGACGGGCATAACTTGCAGGACCTCCGTCAATGGCCCATGCAGGCGGAAACCAACAGCTTAGTATTACCGGCATTCCCATCGCCTTCAAGCGCTTTGCCATGAGGAGACTTTCCTCCACCCGCTTGTTCAGTCCCCCATTCTGTGCCACGGCAATAGGATCGGATTCTTCTTCGGGTTGCCACAATCTCCACGGAAATTCCACACGGCCATAAGCTACGCGCAAATTTTCCAGACAGTAATCTATCACTTTAGGGTCGGCAGCAGGATTCTGCAGGCGGAAATTCCCTCCAAAGCCTGCAAACAAACTTCCCGGATTCTGCATATCCAATGTAATTTCCGCGTCACTGTGATCTATCACTCCGGAAGCATGCAGTTCCATAGACAATGCTGTTCTCCCAGCCTTTTTCAGAATCGACATCAGCGAGATATACACAACAGTACCGGTAGACTCTTTTTCAACCGTGGCCTTTACAGACTTATTGAACTTGAATTCCAACTTCCTATTGGCCGAAGTAACGGTCAGCTTCCTGCCACTTGTCCTTACTTTGGCATCAACGTAGTTTTCCGGACTTAAAGCAATACAGTAATAGGCTGTCTGGTTCAAAGTCGTGTCCGACAGCGCATCAATAGAAATCTCCACCAAGCCTTTTCCCTTATCAGTCACTTTCTGATGGAACTTTACACCTCGCAGAGTAGTCGTCACTTCCTGCATATCCCCCTCACGATGGAAAACGGGACGGACCTGCTTCTCCTTTCCAGTAATCTCCATATCTCCTTTCAAGGTTCCGACACGCAGGGATGACTCAAAGTCTATCAATTCACCGTCTACACGGACACCCGTGATATTGCTCCATGCCATCACTTCCGTCTGGGCAGAAAGCGGCAGAGATAATATACCACACAGCAATACAACTATTCCAAACTGGAAAATTCGTAAATTCTTCATAATATCAAATCTATAAAAGGTTGTCATTTCAGTCTGGTATCAATCTCAAACCCCATACGGCTATTATGATAGGGACAATTCCACATACTTGCTTTAGGCTCCTTGTAGCGGGGAGTTCCATCTTCCAGCACCGTTCTGAACCATTCACCATACTCCTTGTCTATCATCCGTGATTTGATGAAGTTCCAAGTGCGGACGGCACTGTCCAAATAAGATTGTTCACCAGTCAGTTGCCAGGCATTGATACAACCGACACAGTTTCCGCCTGGCACCACCAGGAAGCATCCTTCCTGATTTTGTCCTTATGCCGTTCGTACATCATGGCGCCCATCGGTTGATGCCCTCTTTCAAGGAGGCGTCTGCAAGTTCCAATGCTACCTTCCTGCACCTCCCGATAACCTCCGGGTCACCCAGAGCCTCTGCAGCTTCCGTCAGCAACCAGGAAGTTTCGATGTCATGCCCGTAAGAGTCGATGTCATCCAGATTGTTCCAATTCGAATCACAGTACAATATCAGGTGATGTGTTTGTGGATTGTAGAGCTTGGTTATTATCAAATCTATTACTTTTGTAAGACGTTCGCGTAGGCCATTATCCTTCCATACTTTATATAAAGCTGTGTATGCCTCCAATACGTGGATATGGGTATTCATTGTTTTGGTGGCAACGCCATCTCCATCATATCCCAGCTTTTGGGGAACTCCCCATTCGCGGGTGAAAGATTCTATATAACCATCGTTTACGGGGTCTTTGATTCTGCTCTCCATGGTCCGGTAAAGTTCTATGGCTTTTTGCAGGCTTTCATTGTTGCCCGTTGCTCTAAAATGTTCGGACAAACCGTAGATAGCATAAGAGCAGCCGTAAGTCTGCTTGTTCGTATCCAATGGGGTACCGTCCGCTTTTATCAGCCAATATACGCCTCCATACTGCGAATCAATGAAGTGGTCTATGAAATACCGTTGCGCCCTGTCAGCCAATTTACGGTAGGCAGTATCGCCATACATCCGGTAGGCGGTTGAAAAAGTCCAAAGGATGCGGGCATTCAGTACACCACCTTTGGGAGCATCCGCTATCGGGGCACCGTCACGTCCCAATGAACCATAAAAGCCTCCGGAAGAATCTACGCTGTATCTTTCCCAAAAAGAGAGGATATTCTCTTTCAAGTCCGAGGTTATTTCATCTTTTAAAACCTTGTCTACGTGTGACTGTGCTTGCAGGAAAGGTGTAACCAGCAACCATACTGTAATCAGCAAAAAAACGGAAAACATACGTTTCATAATATAGCGATTTAAGGAATTAATCATAGTTACATTGCAAATGTACAAAAAAACAAGTTGCCACTACTCACTACCATCCTTTTTCAATGGATACAATTGGTTCCGATAAAGGCTGTTTTTGGGTACTGAGTCCTTGTTTTACCAGACATCAGCTTTTATTAGCTCAAACGTTGGTATCTGGCAGTTCAAACACCATTGTATGACAAATATAACAATGAATATCATAAAAATAGAGGAAAAAGACACATTTCATAACGTTATTGGCTACAAACAAAAGCCATCCGTTTCCTTTTTAGTCCGTATATTAGTAGAAAATTTCGTAACTCAAAAATAGATACTATGAGAAAGAAACATTTCCTATTTGCATCAGTCTTGGCACTGCTTTGCGGCAGCAGTACGCTGCATGCGCAAGACTTCAAGCTGACATCCTCCGGTTATTTCAAGAACCAGGGAGTCGACGTCATGGCTTTTGATGACATCTATCCCGAAGGACACCAGGGAGGGGTATGCATCATTATGAACGGACACCGTGTGGCAACAAACGGAGACATCCGCCTGGAAGCCACGCCCGGACAATGGCAACCCGTACCGAAACAGCTCGACCGGAAGCTCGGTGACAACAGCATCACCGCCACGCTGTGCTATCCCGACTCCTCACGCCATCTCACCGGATTCAACCCGATGATTTACCCGGACCTCCACCTTATATATACGGTAAACGTGGAAAGCAAAGGTAAAAACATAGAGGTGACCGTAGACCTTGACCGCCCCATTCCCCAGGAATTCATCGGAAAAGTAGGCTTCAACCTTGAATTCTTCCCGGGTTCCCTCTTCGGCAAGCCCTGGATTATGGACGGTCAGAGCGGCATCTTCCCGCAACAGCCCAACTCCCCCTGATGACAACCCAGCCCAACTATCTGCATACAGGAAACTACCATGACGGCAAAAAATCGCTGGCAGACATGAACAAACTGATAGGAAAAGGTTACAGCCCGATTGTGGCAGACGACATCATCAGCGAACCTTATGCCAAAGGAACCAAGTTCACCTCCCGGCCCGATGACCCTTACAACAAAGTTACCATCGAATCATTGAGCGGTGACCTGCAACTGTTTGACGGGCGTATGAACCACAACAACGGCTGGTTCGTACTGCGCAGCAACATAAAACCGGGTGTCACCAAAGGTGCCGTCAAATGGATTATCACTCCGAACGTAGTGGCCGACTGGATGTATCAGCCGGTTATCCAGACTTCACAGATAGGTTATCATCCCACTCAGGACAAGGAAGCCGTCATCGAAATGGATATACGTGACAACAGAAAGGAAACGGCACAAATCATCCGCATTGATGCCGACGGCGAAAAGGTTGTCAAGAACGTCACTCCTGCCAACTGGGGTAAATTCTTGAGGTATAACTATCTGAAAGTAAACTTCACAGATGTAAAGGAACCGGGGCTTTATAAGATTAAATACAATACCTCCGTGTCTCCCATCTTCCGCATCGACAATGACGTATATGCCCGTGGCGTATGGCAGCCCGTACTGGAATACTTCCTTCCCGTACAGATGTGCCACATGCGCGTCAACGAAAAATACCGCGTATGGCACGACTGCTGCCACATGGACGATGCCCAGATGGCACCGGCACACAATCATATCGACGGCTACGACCAGAAAGAGGGCCTGTCCAAGTTCAAACCGGGTGAAGTGGTTCCCGGAGTGAACATAGGCGGCTGGCACGATGCCGGAGACTTTGACCTCCGCATCGAATCCCAAGCCGGAGAATCCTATATCCTGGCACTGGCCTACGAAGCTTTCCACCCGAATCTCGACGTGACTTCCATCGACCAGATAAACCGTGTGACGGAAATCCACCAGCCCGACGGTAAGAATGACTTGCTGCAACAAGTAGAGAACGGCGCCCTTACGGTAGTCAACGGCTACCTGGCACTGGGACGTCTCTACCGGGGAATCATCTGCAACGACCTTCGCCAATACGTACTTCTGGGTGATGCCGCCGCCATGACGGACGGAAAAATCGGTAATGAAGACGACCGTTGGATATTTACAGAGGACAACCCCGGACGAGAACTGTCGACAGCCGCCCAACTTGCTGCCGTATCACGCGTATTGAAAGGCTTCAATGATACATTGAGTGTACATTGTCTCGACATTGCCCGCAAAGTATATGCTTCTACCGGAAACGGCAACAACAGAGCCTTGTTCCCCAAAGTGCAGGCAGCCGTAGAACTGTACCTCACCACGGGCGAACAACCCTATATGGACTTCATTCTGGACAACAAAGAGCTCATCATCAAGCAGATAGGCCGCATCGGCTGGTACACGGCACGTGTGGAAAAACAGTTTGCACAAATGAAGAACAAGAAAGCCAAAGCTTTCTCCACCGCTTTCCGCAAAGCTCTGACCGGATATGAACAAGAGCTGAACAAGCAAGTGCAGGAGACTCCTTACGGCATTCCCTACCGTCCACATATCTGGGGTGCAGGCTGGGATATACAGCGTTTCGGCTTCCAGCACTACTTCCTGACAACCGCCTATCCGGAAATATTCCCGAAAGCACCGGTATTCAATGCCCTCAACTTCATTCTCGGATGCCACCCGGGCTCCAACCAAGCTTCCTTCGCCTCGGGTGTCGGCGCACAATCAGCCACTGTGGGCTACGGACTGAACCGCGCAGACTGGTCGTATATTCCCGGTGGAGTCATTTCCGGTACAGCTCTTATCCGTCCCGACTTCCCGGAACTCCTCACGTTCCCGTTCCTCTGGCAGCAAACTGAATATGTGCTGGGAGGAGGTTCATCCCACTATATGTTCCTGGTACTTGCAGCAGAACAGTTGCTGAAACAATAAGAAAGACAGAGGGGGAACAAAACCCTCTGGATGTTTTCTTTTAGGCGCGGATTACACGGATTTCACGGATTTAGTTTACTGCATCCATGGATTCCGCGTAACCCGCGCCTAATATTATAGTATAATGAAAGTGTTTATCTACTTTCCGTTCTTTCACCAATTATCCGTACGGAACGGAATGGTAGGCAATTCATTTCCGCCAATCATCGTACCAATCTGGAAATCATGGAAACAATAGCGCACGCTGACGGGATGGGATACCTTTTCTGAAGAGATTACCACTTCATTCGTCTGCCAGTGCAGCCATACTTTGTCGGCAGGATGGAACACACGGTCCTCACCCGCCACTTCGAAACCGCGAAGGTCATAGTTGCGACAGATACCCATTTCCAAATGGTCGAAGGAAACCCATGCTTCACTGCCTTTAGCAGTCCATGACTTATATTGTGGGCCGAAACAGTGTATCTGCTTCAATCCATAGGTAAGGTTCAATGCCAGATAGCTCAAGCGTTGACCTACCTTTGTCTTGTTGCGGGGATGGATATTGTACATCTCATAAGGCTCTACAAGGTCGTTTGTCGAAATCATACCACTGTTCGGAATCAGGCTTTGGGCACGGAATTGCGCTTCACGTAGGTAAGCAGCTTTCTCTTGCTGGGTACCTCCATAGGCGTACGGCGCTATTTCGGCAAAGTAGAAAGGCAATTCGCCCAGCCCCCATTCCTTGCGCCACAGCTGCACCATGTCGGCCAAGCGTTCGGCATATGTTTCATGGCGACCTACGTTCGACTCTCCCTGATACCAGATGAACCCTTTGATGGTATAGTTCTGAAGCGGCTTCAGCATGGCATTGTACATCAGCATGGGGCGGAGCATGGGATGCAGGCGTTCGATGGAATCGGGGTTGAGAGATATGTCTGGATAGTTTTCCAGCAGTTCACGGCTTATCCAACCTTCTACAGTGGATCCACCGTAAGCGCTACAGATGATGCCGACCGGAATCCGGAGGGCACGGCTCAACGAAGTGGCAAAATAGTAGGCCGTCGCACTGAAATCGGGTGCGGTTTCTATGGAAGATATGTTCCAGCTACCTTTGCAGTCGGTTTGCAGTTCATAAGTCTGGTGCTTGGGAACGGTGAACATACGCACCCCCTTATTCTCGGCAGAAACTATGATGTCATCCGCTCCGTTCATGATGCAACAGCCAGCAAAACCTTTCAGGGGCATTTCCATATTGCTCTGGCCGGAAGCAAGCCATACTTCACCGATTAGGATATTCTTCAACGTAGTTTTTTCTCCGTCATCAAAAGTTATCTCATAAGGCGTGTATCCTGCTGCCGGAGTCTCCACGGCAAGCGTCCAACCGCCATCCTTATCGGCACGGCAAGTCATTGTCTGTCCGTTCCACGAAGGCGTAACGCGTACTTCGGCTTCCGGAGCAGCCGTTCCCCACAGTTTCACTTCAGTCTGCTGCTGGAGTATCATGTTGTCGCCCACCAGTGCAGGCAGTTTTACTTTGGCGCCCAACGAGGCGGCACCGCATAATAGAATCAATGCAAGAACCTTACTTTTCATAGTATATTTGTATTTAACATTATATTCGGAATCAATAACGCGAGCAAAAATAAGGCTTTTTTGCTCACGTTCTCCGTTTCATGTGCAAAAAGTGGGTGTTTTTGCACATGTGCTCAAACAAAATTATACATTGATGTATTATACATTGATGTATAATTTGTATATTTGTCATTAAATCAAGAACAGAAAGTTTATGAAATCACCTTTTCAATACGGCACACTGGTTGATAAAGAAAGTTTCGTCAATCGGGTAGAAGAACGAAAGCAACTGAAAGAATTACTTGGATCGGGCATCAACGTAATGCTTATTTCACCGCGCCGATGGGGAAAATCGTCGCTTGTAAAAGTAGCTATGGACGAACTGACACAAGAAGACAAGCATATCCGTGTCTGCTTCATTGATGCATTCAGCATCAAGACGGAAGCTGAATTCTACCGCATCTTTGCGCGAGAAGTCATTTCTTGCGCCGCCTCCACCCTTGAAAAGAGGCTTGAAGATGTGAAACAGTTTCTTAAAGCCGTTTCTCCCAGTATCACATTGAAAAGCGACCCAACCGATACCCTCTCCTTTGACCTGAAATTGGAACTGGAAGAAAAAAGTGTCATGGAGATACTGGAACTACCCGAAAAGATAGCAGCTGCCAAAGGCATACACCTGATTGTCTGCATCGACGAGTTCCAACAACTGGCACTACTACCCGGCTACAAAAGTATGGAGGGAAAAATGCGCTCTGCCTGGCAGAAGCAGCAACAAGTTTCCTATTGCTTTTACGGAAGCAAGCGGCATATGATGATGGACATCTTCAACAATTCTTCTAACCCCTTCTACCGCTTCGGACAAGTACTGTTCCTGCAAAAGATAAAGAAAGAGGAATGGGTGCCCTTCATCGTCAATGCCTTCCACCGGACGAACAAAGAAATCAGCGAACAGCAAGCAGAACAACTGTGCGACATCGTGAAATGCCATTCGTGGTATTTGCAACAGTTGTGCTATTTCATCTGGAGCGGTACGTCTGAAAAAGTGACAGATGAGATTATCGAAATCCGTACCCGCCAACTGATAGACACCAACATGCCTATGTTCATGAACGACACCGAGAACCTGACTGCTGCCCAAACTGCCATGCTTCGTGCTGTAGCCGATGGTGAATACCGCTTCAACTCCATCCCCGTAGTGCGGAAATATGAATTGGGCAGTGCACAGACCATCACACGCAACAAGCGTATGCTGACAGAACGTGATTTCATTGAGAAAGAAGGAAACAAGTATGCTTTCTCCGATCCGATATTCGAGCTTTGGTTCAGGAGGGAGTATTGCTGAATATAAAAAAAGAACGTGGAACTGCGTGCTATCCATCGTCTTTGAAGGTCCTGAGAAAACCCCACTATACAAATGAACAGACAGCAGACCCACGCCGAAACCAGCGCAGGAGCAGTCCATGCCATTCTTGTATAGTTTCGAAAATTTCTCAGGTTCTCAAAGACAAGAATGAAGCACAACGCTTCTTACAATATCATTTCACAAAACATTGAAGCTAAGGACACTTCCTTGCTTCGATGGCAAATTTAACGATAAAGAATGAAAACAAGAAAAAGATTGGAAAGTATTTTTGAGGCTGATACCTACAGAAGATAAATATGATTTTGTCATTCTGACACTTTGTATTTTCTATCGCACGAGAATCCCGTATTTCCGTCCCATTGCCCACGCAGCAGTAAATACGAGAGCGAAAATCCGTAAGTGTCAGGTTATAAGCATTATACCAAAACGAACGTCCTTACGATAAATCGGAATCACCTCTCCGAAAGCCTCGATGCACCGAAAAGGCAAAAGCAAAAGAACGTTTTACTAAAACAGAGTAACCGTTTTACTAAAACACAACTCCCCTTTTAGTAAAACGGTATACTCTTTTTAGCTTAAAGGTGCAGCCAATTTCTGCATAAAAGCCCCACAAAAGCGGAAGAATATGCAAAAAGAACGCATCTTTATGAGCTGAATATCCACAATATATCCCAAATCCGTTCTTCTATAAAACCAAGTGCGGCAGGAAAACCGGGAAAAGCATTACTTTTTGTCAAGGTTATAGGGATATTTCCGTCTTTCAGCACCTTTTACAACAACCCATGCAGTTCCCACGCCCGCACATGCCGTATTCCTTCATGAGACGGCAGGCAGAAGTCATCAAGCGAGACAACCAGTTTCTCATAATTATCTTGTATCGCCTCCAGCGAAGCATACTCACGGCGCACCGTCTGTTCATATACCAGCATGTAGGTGGATTGCAGATATATCGTACGGTCGCCTTTCCAGGCGATGAAGTCCACCTCTTTTTCTTTGGCACATCCGGTATAGACATCATAGCCTGCCCTGAGCAACTCCAGATAGACAAGATTCTCCAGTTTATAACCCACACCATAGGCCGTTCCGGGATAAAGGAAATTCTTAAAGGCAAGGTCGTTGATGTAATATTTCGCCGTACCGGACAGTATTTCCTTTCCGCGCAAGTCGAAGCGTTCACAACGATACGCCAAGAACGAGTCTTCGATATAGCCTATGTAGGCAGCCACGGCATCATAGCCCGTCTTCCGGCCTTGGCTCTTGAAATAGTTCACGATGTTGCCGATGGACACTAAATTAGAGGCATTGCCTACAAGAAACGCAAAAAGGTCCTCAAGCAGCCGGGGGTCACGTATGCTGTAGCGTTGGATGATGTCCTTCAGCAAGATGGTGTCCTTCAAGGCAGACAAGTAATTGCGCTGCACCTCCTGCTTTTCGGGCAAGACAAAAAGTTCTGGGATTCCGCCCGTATTCATATAGCCCATATAGCTCTCACGGTTCTGTTCCAGATGCCTTATCTCTGTATACTCCTGATAGCTGAAGGGATATACCGGGAATTGGACGTATCGCCCGGAAAGCAGCGTGGCAAGCTCACCGGACAGCATCCGTGAGCTGGAGCCACTGATAAAGAGCTCGTACTCCTCGGTATAGTCCTGCGAATAAGAATTGACCGACTTTTCCCATTCTTCGATGAGCTGCACTTCGTCGATGAAAATATAAATCTCCTCTTGTCCAGAGATTGTACTTCCTAAGTATATCCATTCTTTCGTCCATAACCCAAAAAGTTGGTGAAAAAGGCAAGATTTTCGGTTATAAACGAAAGATTCATTTAAACAAGCAAGGAAGATACTTCCTTTCCGCATCCCCTTTTATCGGCCGGATATTCCTTCTATAGAATCATCATTGTTGCATCTATATATCCACCGCGTTGCATCTATACTTCCACCGTGCTGCATCTATAGATGCAGCAAATCCCTTAACCTATCCTAATAATGCAGCTTATTGTCACCTATTTAGAAGCGAAATCATTATATTTGCACCCATATATGCCGTTATGTTAACTAAGCGGATGGCAAAACAACTTGTAAAAAACAAAACTGAATTATAACGAATTTCATCTGAATGAAACAGTACAAAACCGTAAACAACCTTGTAGCTGGATTACCTTCCTCATTGCAGCGACGGTCTACTGCATGACCATCGAACCCACTGCAAGCTTTTGGGACTGCCCGGAGTTCATCACCACCGGCTATAAGCTGGAAGTAGGACACCCGCCCGGCGCACCGTTCTTCATGCTGGTAGCCAACCTGTTCTCACAATTTGCTTCCGATGCCTCCACCGTGGCCAAGATGGTGAACTACATGAGCGCGCTGATGAGCGGCGCCTGTATCCTGTTCCTCTTCTGGAGCATCACGCATCTGGTACGCAAACTCGTGGTGACAGACGAAAACAATATCACACGCGGACAGATGGCCACCATCATGGGTAGCGGTCTGGTGGGCGCACTCGCCTACACGTTCAGCGATACCTTCTGGTTCAGTGCTGTGGAAGGCGAGGTTTATGCCTTCTCCTCACTGTTCACCGCCGTGGTATTCTGGCTGATACTGAAGTGGGAGGACGTTGCCAACGAGCCTCACAGCGACCGCTGGCTGATTCTTATCGCCTACCTGACCGGCCTGAGTATCGGCGTGCACTTGCTGAACCTGCTCTGCCTGCCCGCCATCGTACTGGTATATTACTACAAGAAGGTACCCGATGCCAATGCGAAAGGCTCCCTGCTGGCATTGCTCGCTTCGGGCATACTGGTTGCAGCCGTGCTCTACGGCATCGTGCCGGGTATCGTGAAAGTGGGCGGCTGGTTCGAACTGCTCTTCGTCAACACGCTGGGCATGTCCTTCAACACGGGTGTCATCGTATATATCATCCTGTTGGCAGCCTGCCTCATCTGGGGTATCTACGAAAGCTATACCGAACGCAACAAGGCACGTATGGCACTCTCGTTCATACTCACCATCGCCATGCTGGGTATCCCGTTCTACGGACACGGTACCAGCTCGGTAGTTATCGGTGTCATTGTCATTGCCGCATTGTGGCTCTACCTCCGTCCGAAGACGCAGGCAGCCGTCAAAGAGAAATTCCGCGTATCGGCACGCACGCTGAACACCTCGCTGCTCTGCACCATGATGATTGTCATCGGATATTCCTCGTATGCACTTATCGTCATCCGCTCCACCGCCAACACGCCGATGGACCAGAACTCTCCGGAGGACATCTTCACACTGGGCGAATACCTGGGACGCGAGCAGTATGGCACACGCCCGTTGTTCTATGGCCCTGCCTTTTCCTCGCAAGTGGCGCTGGACGTGAAAGACGGTTACTGCGAACCGCGCATCAAGTACAACGGCACGAAGTTCATCCGCAAGGAGAAAGCTACGCCCGACGAAAAGGATTCGTACATCGAAATCCCCGGACGCATTGAGTACGAATACGCCCAGAACATGCTGTTCCCGCGTATGTACAGCAGTGCCCATACACAACAATACCATGCCTGGCAGGACATCAAGGGTTACGATGTGCCCTATGACAAATGCGGCAACATGATTATGGTAAACATGCCCACACAGTGGGAAAACATCAAGTTCTTCTTCTCCTACCAGCTCAACTGGATGTACTGGCGCTACTTCATGTGGAACTTCGCCGGACGCCAGAACGACATACAAGGCAGCGGAGAAATTGAACACGGCAACTGGATTACCGGTATCCCGTTCATCGACAACTGGCTGGTGGGCGACCAGAGCCTCTTGCCTCAGGAACTGAAAGACAACAAGGGACACAACGTATTCTACTGCCTACCCCTGCTGCTAGGTATCATCGGCCTGCTATGGCAAGCCTACCGTGGGCAGAAAGGCATCCAGCAATTCTGGGTGGTCTTCTTCCTCTTCTTCATGACCGGTATTGCCATCGTGCTCTACCTGAACCAGACTCCGAGCCAACCGCGCGAACGTGACTATGCCTACGCCGGTTCGTTCTACGCCTTCGCCATCTGGATTGGTATGGGTGTGGCAGGACTCGTCCGTCTGCTTCAAGACTATGCCAAGATGAAGGAACTGCCTGCTGCCGCCATCGTTTCCGTAGCCTGCCTCTTTGTCCCCGTGCAGATGGCAAGCCAGACTTGGGACGACCACGACCGCAGCGACCGCTACATGGCACGCGACTTCGGCCAGAACTACCTGATGTCCCTGCAAGAAAGCGGCAACCCGATTATCTATACCAATGGTGACAACGATACCTTCCCCCTCTGGTACAACCAGGAGACCGAAGGTTTCCGTACCGACGCCCGTACCTGCAACCTCTCGTACCTGCAGACCGATTGGTACATCGACCAGATGAAGCGCCCCGCCTACGACAGTCCTTCTCTCCCCATCACCTGGGACCGTATGGAGTACGTAGAAGGCACCAACGAATACGTCCCCATCCAGCCTGAGTACAAGAAAAGCATCGACCAGCTCTATGCCGAAGCCGAGAAGCAGGCACTGGACGGTAATCCCGAAGCACTAGTCAATGTAAAGAAAGAATTCGGTGACAACCCGTATGAGCTAAAGAATATCCTCAAGAACTGGGTGCGCAACAAGAATCAGGACTTGAAGGTGATTCCTACCGACAGCATCGTCATCAAGGTAGACAAGGAAGCCGTGCGCCGCAGCGGCATGATGATACCGGGCGACTCAATCCCCGACTACATGCACATTTCGCTGAAAGGCAAACGCGCCCTCTACAAGAGCGAGTTGATGATGCTCGAAATGCTGAGCGAGGCCAACTGGGAACGCCCCATCTATATCGCTGTCAGCGTAGGCAGGGAGAACCAGCTGAATATGGAAAACCACTTCGTTCAGGAAGGTCTTGCCTATCGTTTCACTCCGTTCGACACCAGTAAGACGGGCGTGACAATAGACTCCGAAAAGATGTACGACAACCTGATGAACAAGTTCAAGTTCGGTGGCATCGACAAGCCGGGCATCTATATCGACGAGAACGCAATGCGCATGTGTCACTCTCACCGTCGCATCTTCTCCCAACTCGTGCAGCAGCTGATGCGTGAGGGCAAGAAAGACAAGGCAAAAGCCGCCCTGGACTATGCCGAAAAGATGATTCCCGCCTACAACGTGCCTTACGACTGGCAGAACGGTGCCGTACAGATGGCGGAAGCCTACTACCAACTGGGCGAAACCGCCAAGGCGGACGAGATGATGAAAGCCCTTGCTGACAAGGCTGTAGAGTACCTGACCTGGTATCTGAGCCTGGACGACAACCGCTTCATGATTTCTACCCGTGAATTTGAATACCACTGGGCTGTACTCGATGCCGAGGTGAAGGCCATGAAGAAGTACAACTCCAAGCTCGCCGAAATCTACGAGCCGAAGGTGGAAGAACTGTATAATATGTATGTGGACAGAATGAAGGAGTGAGAATAAGGATTAGGGATTAAAGGATTAGGGATTAGCCTGTGCAGTTCATCACTAATCATTAACCCTAATCCTTAACCCCTAATCCTTAAAATCCCTAATCCTTAAAATCCCTAATCCCTTAATCCTTAATCACGTGTTTATAGAACAACCTCCTGAGTTTTTTCGCAAACTATATCCCGGTGCAGTCTGGAGGATGGACCCCAATGAAAAAGCCGTTTATCTGACTTTCGACGATGGCCCTATCCCCGAAGTAACTCCCTGGGTGCTCGACCTGCTGGATAAGCACAACATCAAAGCCACCTTCTTCATGGTAGGTGACAACATACGGAAGCATCCGGACGAATTCCGGATGGTCGTTGAGCGTGGGCACCGCATCGGTAACCACACCTTCAACCATATCCGTGGATTTGAATACACGGCCAAGAATTATCTGGGAAATACCGAACAGGCGAAGATTTTCATGGAAATGGGTGGGGACATCAATTGCAATGTGGAGAAGGTTCTCTACCCTCTCTTGTTCCGCCCTCCCCACGGCCATATGTTCGCCAACCAGTATCTCACGCTGAAACGAACCTACAAGATTGTGATGTGGGACCTCGTGACCCGCGACTACAGCAAGAAGCTGCGCGGTCCGCAAGTGCTAGCCAACGTGATGCGCTACGCCCGCAACGGCTCCATCATCACCTTCCACGATTCCTTGAAATCCTGGTGCAACGGAAACCTGCAGTACGCATTGCCGCGCGCCATTGACTTCCTGAAGGAAGAGGGATATGAATTCAAAGTATTATAAACTTGAAACAGCAGAAAGTTACCAACATCTGCTGTCACAATAAATTCCACATAAAATAAGAAGGGGTTGTCTCGGCAAAAGGCAACCCCTTACATTTTATAGGCTCATGTCCTGTTCCACAAGAATAAACAGATGTTTTATAATTACCAAGTAAATGTACATCTGTATTCATCCCACTGGTCTTTTACAACCAGTTCCGTAGGATAACTGTCGGAATTCAATGTCCATGTAAAATACATATCGGACACAGAGTCCTCGCCATTGTATGTATAATGCCCTACAAGCGGCAGATGTTTCGTAGCCTTACCAAGCATGCCTCCATAATAGGCATATATCATCTCGTCCATATCCACATCCAGTATTTCATCAAACAACATCAGGCAGCCCTTATTCTCGATAGGAGCTGTTATATTATCCGTCGTATAGTCTATGGCAGCACTATACTCCCACTCGTCATTGCTGTCGATAATTCCGTCACCATTGAGATCCCCACTAGCTACATAACGTGTGGAAGTCTTCACCACATCTCCATCCTTATAGGTGATGTTCGTTATTTCACCATCGCTTTCAGAGCGTTTCATTACAACCAGATGGCCTTCAGTGTCGTATTCCATCTCCCAAGTAAACTCATCGGCATCGGGAGTACCAGCGTGGTCTATTGAGTTGCAAAATTCCACATAACCATCGCTGTTGAGCTGCAAGTTCAGTTCTGTAACATCGCCCTCTTCATCCGTCACGGTGATTCTTGCTCGGTCCTTTGCAACATCTGCCTTTGTAGTAGCGGGAAAGTACTCAAAGACGGCTTTATCCCCATCCTCAGTTGTAATGTTCGTCACCAGCCCTTCTTCATTGTGAGAAATCGCCATGCCCGAAACCGACTTCGGAAGCCCTCCCGTAAACACTTGCGAAGGATTGACCACAGTGGCGGTGTTTTCGCCACCCTCACCATTCTCATTTTCGTCATCGTCACTGCAAGCAGTGAATCCCAAGCACAACGCCACACCCAACATGGAGGCAGCCATCATTTTAAACATTTTCATAAGTTACAAATCTTGTTTTATCCCCATCCCTCTAAGGAAAATCCATAATAACAAAAGTATAAGGAATGCCGTCCGTATCTCACGACAACAAGACTCTGCCATTCAAACCCGGACAGATACTTTTGGCCATTTATCATTCCCAGACAAAGCTTAATATTTTTTGCAAAGTAATAAACTTTTCCTTTCACTCCTTGTCACTGAAAAAGGTGATTTTTCAGCCACATACAGAAAAAATTCAGCATCTCCAATAAAAAGCAAAATGAATAAGACGTATATTTGCAACAACTAAGCACAGATTGAATTCCACTAAAATATACCGATATGAGGGTACGCCATACTAAGCTATTATCACTCCTCTTTTCTTTAACCACTATCCTGCTTCACGCCGGAGAAATACCAACAGACACTCTGTTGGCACACTTCTACAACCGGGCAGCCAATCTCATGGAAGAAGGACACTACGATGAAGCGCAACGTAGCTTCGACAGCGCCTTTGCCACCCGGAACGTAAAGCACTCCTTCATGTATCCCATCTTGCTGAACGAACAAGCCACACTACTGATCTATGTGGGAAAGACAGAAGAAGCCTTTGCCATGAAAAAAAATGTGCTCCCCTACCTGCCGCAGATAAATGATTTGGAAAAGCACATCAGCGTATACAACGATTTGGGCCTCCTCTACCGTCAGCACCAAATGAATGACTCTACACTCTACTATTACAATAAAGCACTGGACAGTGCCTTGCAATATGGGGACGAAAGCTGGATAGCCCACATCTGCAACAATGTGTCCATCCTATACTTCAATATCAGGCAGCTGGACGAAGCAGAAAAGTATACCGACATGGCCACCGAACATGCCGCCAGAACCGAAGACCCATTCGTAGCTTTCACCACCTGGCAAATCAGAGCAACCATAAAGGCTGAGCTGAACAAGCTGGATGATGCTGAAAAATCCAACCGCAAAGCCTGGAACATTGCCTGCCACGGAGAGGGAAACGAAGACTTATGGAAGATACGCTGCCTGCCCGGCATGCTGAGACTCTTTGAACGAAAAGAACAACCCGATTCCATAGACACTACTTGAAATTGGGGAACAAACTACTACAACGGGTACCATCCAACTCCATCGCTGCCATAGGATTCATACAATCGAGGGCAGCCACCGAAACAAACCGCAAAAACTATGCCCGCGCCTTGAAGGACTTCCACTGGCTGCGTAACCGGAAAACCGGTACCGAGCCCAAAACATTATTTACACAAATGGCACGATGCTACGATGCCTTGGGAAACCCCAAACTGGCCTACACCTATATGGATAGTGCCCGCATGTGGACTGATACGCTGGCACAGCACAATCTGACGCAACAAATGGCAGAATTCAACGTGAAATATCACACACAAGAAAAGGAATTGGAGATAGCCCACCTGCAACAAGAACAACTGGAACACCAAGCCTTCCTGCTAAAAGCCTCCATTGCTGTAGCCCTTCTGTCTGGTCTTGCTCTCATTACTTTGTTGACGCTCCGCCACAAGAAACGAATAGCCGAAAAGAAGATTGAACTGCTAAAGCAAGAAAACGAACTGAACTCGGCACGCCGCTACATTGAAGGGTTGGAAGAGGAATGCAAATATTTTGCCAAGGAACTGCATGATGGTATAGCCAACGACCTGCTGGGGCTGCAAATGAAGATAGAAACTTCTGCCGGCAAAGGGAATGAGCAGGAACTGGCCTCACTCGTCAGCAAACTGAGAAACAACGTGCGGAATATCTCACACGAACTGATGCCTCCCGAATTCGAGCATCTCAGTCTAGACCAGATACTCGACCGTTATGCTGCCAAACTGACCGAGAACACCGGCATAGAGGTCAGCTATCATCCAACGGAGAACAACGCATCACGCCATCTTCCCAATGAAACCGCTTATGAGCTGTACCGCATCGTACAAGAACTCACCATGAACATCGTGAAACATGCCTCAGCCAGTCATATAGTCATCAGTCTCCGTGCCGACAATGAAAATAAATATACCCTGCAAATTACAGACAACGGTAAGAATGCAAACAAGCAACAAACAGCAACAAACAACAATGACGGCATAGGATTGCGCACCGTAAACGACCGTATCAGAGCCATCAACGCTACCGCCAATGTATGCTCGTCAACAGAAAACAACGTTTTCACCCTACTGCTTAACATAAACGAATGAAACCAAACAAAGAAACATACAGAATACTGGTAATAGATGACCACCCGATTGTTGCTGAAGGCATCATCGCATTGGCCTCGCAACTCGAAGGAGTGACGTGCAAAGGAGCCACTTGTGCAAAAGACGTGGAACAACTGACCCTCAAAGAGAGATTCGACCTTTGCATCATTGACCTTGAACTACCGGATATGAATGGATTCCAACTCATATCCCACCTTCACAGCCAGATACCCGAATGCGGCATTTTAATCTATACCATGCATGAAGAACCTTGGATCATAGCCAAATTATCCACCCTAAACATCAACGGAGCTGTTTCAAAAAATGCCAGCACCAGCGAATTGAGAGACGCCATCAGTACACTGAAAAACGGAACCAGATACTTCAGCAATGTTTTCAGCGAACTGGACAAGGAAAAACAAAACACCCTACCATATGCACTTCCCGAATTGTCGAGACGTGAAAAAGAAGTGCTCGCCTATCTCTCGCAAGGACTGAGCACTTCTGAAATATCCCAATTACTATTTCTCAGCATCAATACAATACAGACTTACCGGAAGCGCCTGATGGAAAAACTGGAGGCCAAAAACGTTGCAGAACTTGTCTACAAGGGGAAGAGCTTATTCTGAGAACATTTGTCATTCGTCCGGACAGTTACAAACCTCCAACTTCTCAATCTTCTCCGTCTGAAAAGGAAGAAAATCAACTTAGCGGATACTCACCGTCATCGGATTGCGCACCTTCTGTGCAAAATCAGCCATGTATCGGTTCCAGGCTTCAGCAGTCTTGATGTCCGCGCGGTCCCAGGCAAAGCCCCAGTAATACACGTAGTCAGCGCCCGGCTCATAGTCGCTGACAACCAGTACATGACCGTCCGCATTGTTACGCATCTTCTTCTCCTCTATGGGGAAAAGCACGGTTTTAGCTTCCTTCACAACGGCAGGGAAAGCGGCCCCCATAAATATCTTACCATTATCCGGTCCGGTAGTGGGGTCTACATACGTCATATAGCCACCGGCGGCATCAGCCACCACAGCACCGTCCGGTTCGTGCAGCACAATACCGGTAACAATGGGCAAAGATTCCTTTAGATTGCTATACGAAACGGCAGTACGGTTCAGATGAGAACCGGCATCCAGCGTAATCAGACGTGTTTCCACCACCGCAGTATCCCCTTTCACAGCCAGCGGATTGAACTTCAACCTCATCGTAAAACGCAAAGGACCATTGTCCAGCACCTCCTGCGTCTTGTAGCACCACGGATAGATAATGGTATCATTCACCATCAATGCAGACACTCCAGCTCCCAATGTTGGACCTACTGCATAGCAGTCCATGCCATAACCGTGGTCTATATGATAGGAGAATGTGCGTACCAGCTCATCGGCTGCCTTCGGGTCTGTCTTGCGCAATTCATTAACCTGCTTCCAGGAGTCTGCATCCAGTTCCTTGGCATACATGTCTTCCAGTACCGGTGCAGCAGTGCCTCGCTTCGTGAACAAGTCGTAGCCGAAACCGCGTTCACCCCTTGCCTGCAATGCAGGACCGTAGGCACGGAAGCCTACCAAGTCGTTCTCCCAGCCATGTCGTCCAGACGTTCGGGATACTGCCGCCCACAAGCCCTTACCTCCACATCGACGGGAGTACCGGCCTGGACGGTATATGCAGCCGATGCATTGGCGGCTACCGTAGCAGGGAAGATTAATTTGTCATCGTAGGTCACTTGGTAAGGCACCTGCTCCCCTTCGACATTCAGAACCACAATCTGTGCGGTGTCTGCCAGATTCAGAAGGTTTGAGATTTCGGTCATGGACACCTCTACCATCTCATCGGAACGGTCCATCGCTAACGGATTGGTTACCGTAACAGTCACTATCTTGCTATCGTTGCAAGCAAGACAGCAGAGGGCCGCCATACATAATAAAAGAAAGTTTCTCATATAATCATTGCTTTTTCCTAATCAGTTGTATAACTTTCTTTTAGGCGCGGATTTCGCGGATTATACGGATTTTCCTTATCCTTTCCGCGAAATCCGCGTAATCCGCGCCCAAAAGAAAAAGGTGACAAGTGACATTATCCTGCCACTTTATCACCTTCTCAATTATCCTTAAATTTATTTCGGTTGCTTTCCGATATAAGCCAAGATACCTCCGTCTACATAGAGGATGTGACCATTTACCGCATTAGAGGCTTCCGATGCCAGGAACACTGCCGGACCGGTAAGTTCTTCCGGAGCCAGCCAGCGGCCTGCCGGAGTCTTGGCGCAGATGAACGAGTCGAACGGGTGACGGCTACCGTCGGCCTGCTTTTCACGCAGCGGAGCAGTCTGCGGGGTAGCGATGTAACCCGGACCGATACCGTTACATTGGATGTTATATTCACCATATTCAGAGCAGATGTTGCGAGTCAGCATCTTCAAGCCACCCTTGGCAGCGGCATAGGCCGACACAGTCTCACGACCCAGTTCGGACATCATAGAGCAGATATTGATAATTTTACCGTGGCCCTTCTTCATCATGGCAGGCAGAACAGCCTTTGATACGATGAACGGAGCATTGAGGTCGATATCGATTACACGACGGAAGTCAGCAGCCTCCATCTCGTGCATAGGAACACGGCGGATGATGCCGGCATTGTTTACGAGGATATCAACAGAGCCTACTTCCTTTTCAATCTGGGCTACCATGGCCTGAACAGCAGGTTCGTCTGTCACATCACATACATAACCGCGTGCCTTGATACCCTTTTCAGTATAGGCAGCCAAGCCTTTGTCTACCAACTCCTGGTTGATATCGTTGAAACAGATAGTTGCTCCTTGCTCTGCAAAAGCTGAAGCGATAGCAAAACCGATACCATAAGAAGCACCTGTAACAAGGGCTACTTTACCTTCCAAAGAAAAATTCAAATACGGATTCATAACGTTAAATTATTAAGTTTAAATAAGTGATATTCTATTTATGTACGATTTGCAAGTAGTTTATACTCAATGGAAACTTTATTTTGGGAGAATGCCTTCCCTATAAGGAAATCGCAGCGAATGCTTTTCGTATCGTAGCTTTTCACATCATCGGGATGCTCAGCATAGCGAATTTCATAGTTCGTTTTCATGATTGCACTACATTTAATAGGTTATAACTTCAGCCATCAAATACACATCGTTTGCGTACACGATGCAAATGTAACAAAAGAAAATGGAGAAACCGTATAAATTTGTGTCAATTATATAGCAATATCGTTCAAAGATTCGTAAAAAGAAAAAATCTATACCTATAGTGCCAACAAGAGGGGGAAAGAATAACAAAAAAACCCACTAAAACTTGCGATTTTAGTGGGTTTTTAGCTGCAATTAGCTGTATCGTAGTTGGACTACCAGGATTCGAACCTGGACAAACAGAACCAAAACCTGTTGTGCTACCATTACACCATAGTCCAAACATAGGGCTTTCTGTTAAAAAGCGGTGCAAAGATAAGAGTAAGCCCCGAAATATGCAAATATTTCAGGGCTATTTTTATTGCCGAAGCATTATTTCCTTGATTACTATTCCTCAGTATACCGTTATTTAGCGATAACCAGATAGTAATTCTTCTTGCCGCGCTGTACCAACAGGTATTTCTCGTCCAGCAGGTCGGCTGTCGTAATCACCTGGTCGAAAGCAGCCAGTTTCTCCTTGTTCAGAGAAACGCCACCGCCTTGCACCAGCTTGCGCATCTCGCCCTTGGAAGCGAATACAGCAGCATTATCCACGAACAAATCAACCGCCTTCACACCGGCAGCCAGTGCGTCACGGGATATTTCGAACTGGGGAACACCCTCGAACACAGCCAGCAGCGTATCTTCGTCCAACTTCTTCAGTGCATCGGAAGTTGCATTGCCAAACAAGATGTTGGATGCATCCACGGCGGCATTGTAGTCCTCTTCGGAGTGAACCATGATAGTCACTTCCTTCGCCAGGCACTTCTGAAGGACGCGCAAATGGGGAGCAGCCTCGTGCTCGGCCGTCAGAGCGTCAATCTCTTCCTTGGACAGTGCAGTGAATATCTTTATGTAGCGTTTGGCATCCTCGTCGCTCACGTTCAGCCAGAACTGGTAGAACTTATATGGAGAAGTGTAGCGCGGGTCGAGCCAGATGTTTCCGGACTCTGTCTTGCCGAACTTGCCACCGTCGGCCTTCGTAATCAGCGGGCTGGTCAGTGCAAATACCTCCCCGCCGTTCGTACGGCGAATCAGTTCGGCACCGGTGGTGATGTTACCCCACTGGTCGCTGCCACCCATCTGGAGCTTGCAGCCTTTGGTTTCATACAGATGAAGGAAGTCGTACCCCTGCAACAGCTGGTAGGTGAATTCCGTGAAGGAAAGACCGTCACGTGCCTCACCGTTCAGACGCTTCTTTACAGAATCTTTCGCCATCATATAGTTCACGGTGATGTGCTTACCCACTTCACGGGCAAAATCGAGGAAAGTGAAGTTCTTCATCCAATCGTAGTTGTTCACCAACTCGGCACGGTTGGGGGCATCCGAATCAAAATCCAGGAACTTGGAGAGCTGGGCCTTCATACCGGCCAGGTTGCGCTGCAACGTCTCTTCCGTAAGCAGATTGCGTTCGGCAGACTTTCCGGAAGGGTCACCAATCATACCCGTAGCACCGCCAATCAGTGCCAACGGCTTGTGTCCGCAACGCTGGAAGTGACGCAAAATCATCACACTGCAAAGGTGCCCGATGTGCAAAGAGTCCGCAGTAGGGTCGAAACCAATGTATGCAGTCACTTGTTCCTTAGCCAGAAGTTCTTCCGTACCCGGCATCATATCGTGGAGCATGCCACGCCATCTTAATTCTTCTACAAAATTCATCGAATGATTAAGTTATCTGATTAATTATTTAAGTGATTATCTATGAATTGTTTGATTCCTATTTTAATCTGCGCAAAAATACGACTCTTTATTCGAAGAAACAACTCTTAGGGTTTAAAAAAGACTTTGCAGACATTTCTCCGGAGTGTTTCTCCAAGCTCCTCGGGAGAGATGCCGCGCACTTCGGCAGCGCGTGCATACAATTCCCCGATGGAAACTTCGCTTTCATCCGTTTCGATGAACAGCCGGTCGGCAGGTACCCGGCACAAGGCTGCTTCCTGGTATTTCTCCCCGAATGAAAGGTAAAAGCCATGTTTCAGATATTCCTCCACCAGCGCCGCCTTGCCACGGAAACCATGTATTATCCACGGATTCGACGGGCGCAAGTCCCGCTTCACCTTCAGCAGTTCATCAACCGCCTTCACCAGATGAATCACCAGCGGCTTTCCCACTTCCTCTGCCAAACATGCCTGGCACCTGAACACTTCCACCTGCAAATCCATCGGAGCATCTGCCAGCTTGTCCAGCCCGGCTTCGCCCACGGCAAGTACTTGGGGATGGCGCACTAACTCCTCCAGGCCGCACACCCTGCTAGCCACAGCACCTTCAACTCCTGAGTGTTCACCTCCACTCCGACCTATATGCCAGGGATGTATCCCCACCGAATACCATCCGCCGCTCTGTGGAGAGAACGTTTCGGGATAGCAATTTGCAATGGCAGTTCCGGGTACTTGCGGAAGCCGGTGTGTATGTATGTCAACTGGAATATTCATGGAACGGGATCATATCCGGAACCTCCCCAGGGATGGCAGCGCAGAATGCGCCTGACTGCCAGACAAAACCCCTTGAAAGGTCCGTGTTTCTTGATGGCCTCCACCGCATATTGCGAACAAGTGGGGGTAAAACGGCATGAAGGCCCTATCATGGGCGATATGCACTTCTGATAGAAATAGATGGGAAGCAGCAGCAGATATGAAAGCAGACGCTTCATGACACCTGCGGAGTTTGCTCAGCTTCAGCATTTGCCGCTACCTTCTCGGCAATGCGTGCCAAAGCTGTCTTCATACGGTCCTCAATGACAGAAGAGTCTACCAACTGGTCCGAAAGATAGATGAAGGCCACGGCCAGACGGCACTTTTTTTCCGTCAGCACGGCCAGTAGTCCGTGTTTGTTCATGCGGTAGGCTTCACGTATCTGGCGTTTCACGCGGTTGCGCTTCACCGCCCGCTTGAAACGGCGCTTCGAAACACTTACAAGAATGGAAACGGGTGCCTCCAGCTCCTCCACCGGCAGATACACCACACGCAAAGGGAAAACCGAAAACGAGCGTGAGCCGCCCGCAAACATCTTCTCTATCACTTTCTTCTTGTCCAACCGTTCGGACTTACGCAAGGTATTTGGCATGAGAAACAAGGATTAGGGATTAGGGATAAAGGATTAGGGATAAAGGATTAGGGATAAAGAATAAAGGAGGTGGAGGTGAATAGGTTCTTTCATCCTTAATCCTTTATCCTTAATCCCTAATCCTTATTTCTCTCTTTATTTCTCTCTTTTTACTTTCCTTTATTATTCTCCTTAATAAACATGTCAAGCGCCGCCGTCATTGAGGGTGCCTGCACGCTGGGAGCTTCCAGGTCAAGACGAAGTCCGGCATCACGGACTGCCTGGGCAGTGGTAGAGCCGAATGTTCCGATCTTGATTTCCTTCTGGTCAAAATCAGGGAAATTCTTCTTCAAGGCACTGATGCCTGCCGGACTGAAGAACACCAGCATGTCATAATCAAAAGCCTCATCCGCAGCAAAGTCATTGCTGACAGTACGGTACATGACAGCTTCCGTGTGCTGAATCTTATTCTTATCCAGCAGATTCTTCACATCATCATTGTGTACATCTGACATTGGTACCAAGTACTTTTCAGTCTTATGCTTAACAATGGAAGGTATCAAATCGTCAATCTTCCCGGTGTTTCCGAAGAAAATCTTACGCTTACGATACTGCACATACTTTTGGATATACAGAGCAACGGCCTCCGTCACGCAGAAATACTTCATTGTTTCGGGAATTGTCACACGCAATTCTGTACACAAGTGGAAGAAATGATCAATAGCATGACGCGAAGTAAAAATAACGGCAGTATGATCCAAGACCGAAATTTTCTGTTGTCTGAACTCTTTCGCTGAAAGGCTCTCCACTTTGATAAATGGGCGAAAATCTATTTTCACACCATACTTCTCGGCGATGTCGTAGTAAGGAGATTTCTCTGATGCCGGTTTCGGCTGCGACACAAGTACTTTCTTAATTTTCAACGTCCTAAAATTTTATTATCAAATAATCGTTTAGCTGCGTCACGCCTTGATATAACACAAAACAAGGCATGATTTCAAGGGCACAAAAGTACACAATTAAAAGCAAACCGCCATATAAATTACCACAAAAAAGCTTTAACCACTTGTATAACATCAATATTTTAGCAAAAAAGGCTAAAATCAATCCGATTATTATCGTCAACTGCAAACTCAAATCAAAATAGACTATGAACAGAGCAAATGGAAAAAGGGCGAATCCCAAGTAATAAAGTAGCGTAGAATAGGACTCAAGCCATAGCGTTGTAACACTTTCGTCAAAAAAAATCCAACCCAGAAAAGAGTAGAGCGTCCACTTCAAGCACAAATAGAGGAGACACACACCGATGTAAATCCCCAGCAGAAGTCCCGGCGGCACATGGTGTACCAGTTCCGGCTGTATATCATTGAAGTAGCTGAAGATACAGACACCCGCAAGAATGCAGGTTTGCAGGATGAGCAGCAGCAGATAACGCATATCGGCGGCTGTGGAAGTAGCAAATATGCTGGTACGTTCGCGATGAAGCAGGAAATCCTTCACCAGTTGCAGCAGGAACTTGCGGCTGCGTGACAAGACATAGGCCGACAGAAAGAAACAGCACAAAAGGACCACGGTGATGCCATCGTCCATTCTCGGAGAATATGGAATAGGAATCCCCTCCGTCCCCACTACTGCCCAAGCCATCAACAGCCCTATCATATTGCAGCGAATTTACGGATGGAGGCGTCCCACAAGGGAGTGGTATATATCAGTTCCACAGCTTCCTGCGGTGTCTGCGCCACATGCCAGATGTCACCGTGCTGCACGCGCATGAAGTTTTCGTCCACCGCCTGCCGGAGCATATCGAGCAGAGGGTCGAAATAGTTCTTGACATTCAGTATCACAATCGGGTTCAGATACAGTCCGAGTTGCTTCCAGGTGATGATTTCCAGCAGTTCTTCCAGGGTGCCGCAACCACCGGGCAGGGCAATGATGGCATCGCTCAAGTCGGCCATTGTCTTTTTCCGTTCGTGCATGCTTTCCACTTCCACGAGTTGGGTAAGTCCGGTGTGATGCCACCCCTGCTCCACCATGAAGCGGGGAATGACGCCCGTCACCTCTCCCCCTGCCCGAAGCACCGCATCGGACACAGCGGACATCAGTCCCATATTTCCCGCACCATTAATCAGGCGAATTTGCCGCCGCCCCAGCAGAGTGCCCAACTCACGGGCTGCATCGAAATAAACGGAATCTATCTTTGTGCTCGAAGCACAATATACGCATACGGAATTTATCTTGTTCATCATCTTGTTACCTCCTTTTTTAGGTATCGCCACAAAGGTACATGATTCCGGGGAGATTTGAAACAAATTTCTTTCTTCCCACCGATGACGGGCACGGATTTTTCATGAATCAATGACGGATTATGTGTGCCGCAGGCACTGGTTAGGCACATTAAACATGGCTACACCCTTTGGGGTAAATGTGGTGTCAAAACGGGAGAAAGGAACACAAATTACACGAATTACACAAATATTTTTTTTGTTGATAGTTCATTATTAAGATATTGTTCGGTGCCTCCCAGCTTCTTGCTTTGCAGCCTGCCCAGGTTGTCGTAGGCGTACTCTGCCAGGGTCACGGTGGCACCGCCGTCCAGCTTGTGCTGCACCTTGCCCAGGCGGTCGGCGTGGTCGTAGCTGTAGGTGGTGACTTCCGTCAGGCTTTTGTAGCTTGAAGCATGCGCATGGGTCACGGTCTGCGGCTTGTCGGTGAAGGTGTAGGCGGTAGTGGTTACGTCGTATCCGCCGCTCATGGCGTTGCTTTCCACACGCTTCACTTCGCGCCCGCGGGCGTCGTAATAGTAGGCAGTGTAAACAGTGCTGCATACGCCGGTGCCACATGCCACGCTGCCCGTCAGCGAGCCTTTGCCATAGCCCGACGTGTCTTGGGTGAAGCGGCTGTCGGTAAAGCCGGTGGTCCCCACGAAGTTGTAGTTGTCATAATGGTTCCGTATCTGTAGCTGATAGCTTGAAGCATCGGACTTGCCGGTGCATTCCCCCTGCTCCGTCAGTCGGTCCAGGTGGTCGTACTTGTAGTAGGCCCACTTGGGGGTGCTTTGCCCACGCTGGTTGCCGTCTTGCGAGAAGGCCAGGCGGTTGTTGCTGTCGTACTCGTAAGTTACCGGTTCCGCTCCCGGAAGTTTCTTCCAGATGCAGTTGCCGCGCTCGTCATACTTGTATTGGAAAGCATACTTGCCCAGGTCCGCCACCTCCTGGTACATGGGCTGGAGCACGAAGCACAGGTTCCCTTTAGTGTCATATATATAATAGGTGTCGTGGTGCCCGCCGCCCGATACCTGCCGGAAGAGCACAGTATGCTCCTGCTGTCAGTGAATTTAAAACATTGTTACAAATCTACATTACTAGCAGAATACATTTTCATTTTATTACAGAACTGCTGTACAAACAGTAATGATTGCCGTGCAAAAAAAACTCCCGCCTCCTGCTGCAACATACCAGCGGAGACGGGAGTATGAGAGTGATTGAAATCAATATTTGACATCATGGGGAATGCATAATCCATGGATTAATAGGCCTAAACAATTAAAAACCAGGGAGTGGAATCATGTATCTTCCCGTTTTTAGGCGATGTACGATTTCATAAGGACTCATTACAAGACCAATATCGGCTTTTCTATTTGCGCCTTTTAATTTACCCACATAAGTAAACTTTTCGTCATTTATATGCCAGACATACCAATTGTGTGATATTTCAACAGGTTTATCCTCAGGCCTTTCAGTCATATCAGAAGTATCTCTAAACAATATATGGCGTGTATCCCCAACATCTGAAATATACCCCACTTTGTCCCATAGGGATAATTTTGGTCCAAATTTGGTCACACAATGTGCATAAAAGTCCACGTCATCCTTGATTATTTCGGATAATGGAGGATTCGCATCCACGTCATACACTCGCTTAAAAACCCGGATCACATCACTATTCAATTGTGTCAGGTCATAAGCCACCAATTGAAAATAGCGTTTCTCTTTATCTGAGAGTTTCACGCAAAACACATCACCGATTTTTGTTCTTATACGTTTCATCATTTTATACCATATTGACTCCAATGTTTAGGAGCGATTGAGTTTATTTTATTCAGTAACTGGCCGCCATTCTTACCCAAGCCATATAGATTGATTAGAGATATTCCTTGCTTACATACAACGATATAAGCAAGGAATTATCTGAACGGATATTTAGTAAAATGACCATTTGAGGATTTTGTCAAACGAAAGAGGGATGTATCCAAAGAGCGATAAATTCTTGTTTTTCATCTATCAAGAAAATACAATTATCTATAAATTCAACAGAAACACCTACCGCTTTGGAATCACCTATACATAACCAACCCGTTAAAGAATTGATGAATATTGGCAAATCCGTATCATGAATTAAAAAACTACCAGATTTTCCAATATACGATTCCACATCTGCTATTTTAAGTAATCCTTTTCTGCTTACAGGAGGACAGTCTATCATTTGTTGTGCGTCAGATAAACCACACATACCCCAAAGTTGAACAACAATTGAATCTACGACAGTCAAGGTTATAGAATTTACAGCTATCTCGAAATCTATCTCATGACAACATGGTATAGTATCTAAGCTATATTCAGTCTGGTTATATATAATTTTTTTGGGTTCATTATAATCTGTATAATCTACTATAAACTTCATAATTAATAAACAAAATTAAAATGATAAATAACTCCTGTTTTAGGGTTTATTCCTAATTCCCATATACCATTTGCTTCTCTAAATACGCCTGGAACTTTCCAATTCATACCTTCTTCTATCACTAAACGTGACCTTGCTATACAATTTTTAAATACGCGTAGAGCCTATTTAAATTTTCTTGGAGCTTTTTTCTAAGAGTTGTTTTTGAGGATTTTTTCTTCTTTCCCATGAGGAGCATAGCAGGCTTGTGACGAATGGGAAAGGAGAAAAAGAACGAAAACAAGCTTAGAAAAGGCTCATAAGAAATTATTTCAAGAAATTTTTAACAGGCTCTAAATAATATTGCAAAACAGGTTACAATTCCAATTCCTTAAGACAATTATGTAACTCTTCTTCCGACTGAAAAAAAGTTTTTAAAAAAGATTCCATATCGGAGAGATATGCATCAACTTCTTTTAAAGTAACATTGTCACCTTGAGTAGCATTCAATATTTCTAAAGGCAGCCAATAATCATACCACTGTTTTACAAAATCATCTTGGAAATCGCCTAAATCTAAAACGCTTTCCATCCCATTTACTAAGTTTGAATATCGAAGAACATTATTGCGATACAATTCTATAAACTTAATCATGTGGCATAAAAGCTTAATTGATATTCATTTAACATCTTAATGTCCAATTTTTATGACTGTTATAACACGATTCCCCTGTGGATTTGTTACTACACGAACATTTTCAAATGTTCGTACCACCTCATTCGCAGTTTTACCAGGTGTCACTTTCCCATATTTAATAGCATGTTCTACAACGGAAGGAGGTATGCCTCGACTACCTAATTCCGTTCCTTTAAAAACGGTTCCCACTGGTTGCATTCTTTCTAAAGCATGTTTTGTATATTCTATACCATTTAGAACAGTGTTATCTACACTTGCAGCAGGCCATAAGGTTACTCTATTACCTCCTTTCCCCAGTAACCCTGCAACACCTTTAGCAGCCCATCCGGTCAATTTGTCCAAGGCGGCTCCGGTCAATGCGGCAGCTCCGCTCTCTACGAGAAATTCCCCTACCGGTCTTCCTATCTTATCGTTCTCACGGGATACGATCCCGTTGAACAATTTCGACTTGTCCGCCTCGGACAGCACGCTGTTCTTGCCCAGGAAAAGGTTCTGCAAACGGGGATGGGCGGCAATCAGATCGAAGGCGTCTACTGGCATATTGGTCTTGATGCACCATTCTCATAGTAATTGATGAAACTGTCCTCACTCAATTGAACTGAAATGGTCTGGCCGACCCAAGTCCACTCACCTTTATCCCCGCCATCCGGAACCCAATGATAGTTGCCGTCACTGTCCCGGTACCAGTCCGTCCCGGTAGGGTCTATGCGGTTCACGGGGTCTGCACCGCAATAGGCAAACAAGGAAGTGGAATAATAATTCTCCGACGAAGGGTCGATGGTAGTGAAACGTCCCAGCGCCGGGTCGTACATCCTTGCCCCGTAATCATACCAGTCCAGGCCTTTTTCCGTATCCAGCTCCTTGCCGTTGTACTTGTAAGGCTGGACGTTGCCGGTGCTTGCAAATACTCCGCCGAAGGGGTAGTAATGGTTTGCCTCCTCCACGGCTCCGCTGCTGTCCACCACCAGGCAGTTGTTTCCCTGATGGTCTTTCACGTAGTAGTGATAGCTGTTGCCCGTCAGGTCCACATAGCCCTCTTCGTGCAGGAGAAGCCGGGGGACATTGTTTTCATAGATCACATTTCCACAATACACCGTGATAACCGGGTTGGTGGGATCGTCCAGTTCCTTGTATATCGTCCGTCGGCGTACACCATCGGCAGTATAACCGTGCTGAAGGAAACCTCCGGTATTGAAACTGAAGCATATCGGCAAATTTAAGAAATTATATCGGATATCAGCGATATTCTTATTCAAATCTTTCGTCAGATTGCCGTTCGCATCGTAATGAAGAGT
>NZ_BAKJ01000006.1 GCF_000614125.1 Bacteroides rodentium JCM 16496 | reverse complement strand
GTACTGTTCTCCTCCCAGTTTTCACCGTCGGGAGGGAGGTTCTTATTGCTGTTATCGGCAAAAGCGGCAAACTCATTGCCAGTGGTGTAATCGACAGCAGGAAGACGCTAACTGCCGCCCAGCTGCTTGCGGGCGATGTCGTAATCGGCATTGCCGCAGATGCTTTGTCCCGTGGTCATGAAGGAAGGAACGTAATCCTTGTTGGTCTTGCTTGTCATCAGTCCGCTTGCATCGCCAAAACCGAACATGTTCCATTGGCTGCCGAGGGCGCAGGAGGTGTAACCGTCGGTAGCGCTCTCTGAAGAAGGTGCGGCACCATAAGGAGTCGTTTTATCGCTGGTAGTACCTTCTGCTTTCGTCTCATCGGCAGTGGCGATGTGGAAGGAGGCGGTGGTAATATATGAGGCATCACCATCCACAGCCTTGGCATCATTCGTCTTCGTGGCAATGATATTGCCCGTAGCCCAGTAGAGGGGAACGGCACCGTCACCGGTACCGGAAGTTGCAGCCCCGTTCTTGTTGACACCCATGTAGAGGGCGACAATCCAGTCGTTCTCGTAAGGCTTGTTGTCTGTCCCGATAGTAGGAGAAGTTTTCAGCGTGCTGCCCCCGTCCTTGTCGGGAAGCGTAATCGCCTTGCTGCTCAACTCATCGGCAGACAGCGTATGGAAGAACTTCACTACCTTGGGGATGCACACCCAGAACTTCGTGTCTGCGGCAAGCAGGGCAACGGAAGGAACAACAGCTTTGCCTTCATTGCCCACCGTGGCCGAACCAAGCACGACAGGAGTGCCTTCAGCGGTAGTGGTGCCTATCTGCAACTCACGGTCTATGTAATAATTATCACTACCCGAAGCTACAGTAGTAGTGACGGTATACGAGGGAAGCACCTCCATCTCTGCCGTAGCCGTGTACATCTTGCCCGCAGCCAAAGTGGGGGAAGTGGAGAGAATACACATAGCCCTTGGCAGCACTACCCGCGCCCACCTTGGCAGTGACGGCAAGGTTCTTCAATGCACCCGGAAGTACGTGCAGATAGACGGTAACAGAGGGAGTAGCATCGGTGGAAAGGGTAAAGGCTTTGCTCAAGACAAGGCTGCCTGCCGTAGAGGTGTAGGCAGCAGGAGGAAGAGTGCCGTCGGCTTCCGTTGCCTGCGTGATGTCGACCGTAGCTTTGCTTGCCAACCCCGAAGAGGCGGAGAAAGTGACATCACTCACGGATGCACCGGCATTGGCACGGGTCAGCGGCGTTATGTCCATATCAGGAGTTCCGCTACTCGACTCTGCCGGGAACTGCAAGGTGACCTTCAGGATGGAAGTGAGGTGCTTGAAGCTGAAATCAAGCTTACGGTTACTTGCGCTGTATGCACTCGTGCCGAACATGTAGAGCTTGCTCTCGTCCGGCTTGTCGCCAGTCTGCCCCGTCATGTCGAGGGATATGGCGGTGGCCCGGGCAGTGGTCGTGCTTTCAGGAAGCTTCAGTTCCGGGTAGACGGCATAATAGGTGGTGTTTTCCTTCGGGGTTATCTCTCCGGTAAACGTGCCGTTGTGGGCATTGGTACCGAGTTCCGTCAGCGTGAACGTGGCAGGTGCGGCGGCATCCGCGCCGCCCAGCACGGAGAAGGTCTCCGGGTTGCCTTTAGTGACATCGGCAGGGTCTCGCCAAGTGATTTCAAGCTTTTTGTCATCTGCATTCTCCTCGAAATCCACCCTCGTGTCCGGTCCACCTTGCGGCATCCCCGCCGAGGCGGTCACGGTGATTCGTTCCTCCCCGTCGGGAGGGACGGGAGTCGTTCCGGTTGCAACGTCGTCGCTGCAGCCCGCAGCCGCCAAGCCCATCAGGGAAGCAAGGAGGCAAAGAGAGATTCTTTGTTTGTTCATAACTGGTAATATGTTTAAGTGATTGTTGTCCATCGGTGGGAAGTGGCAGCTTTAGTCTGCCCACAAGTCTTCTATGTCCATGTCGCCGGTGCTGCCGCCGCTGTCGCTGGCGGCCATCCCGCGCTCCACCTCCACAAGCACCACCTCCACAAGGGGCGGCGTGTAGACCGGTGCTGGCATATCCTTCGTGTGCCTCGTGCCCGCAGACGGGACAAGGCACAACGAAGCCGCTCCGTCATCTTGACAACAGAGCCGGAAATCATCTTCACGAAGAGAAAGGAATACAGGCCGGGAAAGCCATTGAAGCGTACTTTCACCGGTAATAGGAAGAAAGGAATGCGCAAGCGCGTTTATTGAAATATACTTACAATATGGGGGGGATTTTAAGGCTTGCCATGGCACTTTCTGTTTTAGGCGTTAATAATCGGAGATTGCCCGCCTCTTTGCCTCCCAAAGGCGGCGAAAAGCACTGACGGGAGCAAAAGTATAACATTTTTCTTGATAAGCAAAAGCCTTTTTGAATTTAATGTATTCTTAATGAATTAAATAGGGATATTCAGTAAAGAATTCTACTTTATTCTATTTGTATAGAGAAAAGTATTTGCAACAAAATTTATATAAATGATTCATAACCCCAATTTTAAGGTGGTCGAGTTTGACCACTTCAAAATGCAGGCAGGATTACCAAGTTTTGTCTTGAGTGCTTCTGAATTGAGAAGTAAATGTGCATAAACTAATTATGCACATTTACTTTAACATGTCGGATTACTCCTCATCCAACAAGATTTCCAATATCTGGCAAGCAGCCTTGGCAACCGGAGTACCGGGGCCGAAGATGGCAGCTACACCTGCCTTGTAAAGGAAGTCATAGTCTTGTGCGGGAATTACACCACCGGCAATCACTACGATATCCTCGCGTCCCAACTTCTTGAGCTCTTCGATAATCTGCGGAACCAATGTCTTGTGTCCGGCAGCCAATGAAGAAACCCCCACTACATGAACGTCGTTCTCAACCGCTTCGCGGGCAGCCTCGGCCGGTGTCTGGAACAAGGGTCCCATATCCACATCGAAGCCACAGTCGGCATATCCGGTTGCAACAACCTTGGCACCGCGGTCGTGACCGTCCTGGCCCATCTTGGCTACCATGATACGAGGCTGACGTCCCTCTTTCTTCGCAAACTTCTCCGCCAATTCACAAGCACGGTGGAAGTCGCTGTCATTTTTACTTTCTGATGAATACACGCCTGATATAGTTCTAATTACTGCTTTATAACGTCCTACAATCTTTTCGCAAGCATAAGAGATTTCCCCCAAAGTGGCACGGACACGGGCTGCCTCGACTGCCAGTTCCAGCAAGTTGCCCTTACCGGTCTTTACACATTCAGTAATAGCCTCCAATGCCTTGTCCACTTCCGCCTGGTTACGTCCTTCCTTCAGACGCTTCAGGTTCTCAATCTGTTCCTGACGGACAGCCGTATTGTCGATTTCAAGAATATCAATCGGAGCTTCTTTCTCCAGACGATACTTGTTCACACCGACAATGGTCTGCGAACCGCTGTCGATACGGGCTTGTGTACGCGCAGCAGCCTCTTCGATACGCATCTTGGGGATACCAGTTTCGATGGCTTTTGCCATACCGCCCAGCTTCTCTACTTCCTGAATCAATTCCCAAGCCTTGTGAGCCAATTCATTAGTCAGACTTTCCACATAATAAGAGCCACCCCATGGGTCTACATTCTTGCAAATGTAAGTTTCTTCCTGAATATAAATCTGCGTATTACGTGCAATACGTGCAGAGAAATCCGTCGGCAAAGCAATAGCCTCGTCAAGAGCATTGGTATGCAGTGACTGGGTATGTCCCAATGCAGCAGCCATCGCCTCGATACAAGTACGGCCCACATTGTTGAACGGGTCTTGCTCTGTCAGCGACCAGCCGGAAGTCTGGGAGTGCGTACGCAAAGCCAGCGACTTCGGATTCTTCGGGTTGAACTGCTTCACAATCTTTGCCCACAACATACGTGCGGCACGCATCTTGGCGATTTCCATAAAGTGGTTCGTTCCGATGGCCCAGAAGAAAGAGAGACGCGGTGCGAAAGCATCGATGTCAATACCCGCAGCCGTTCCGGCACGCAGATATTCCAAACCGTCTGCCAGGGTGTAAGCCAACTCGATGTCTGCCGTAGCACCCGCTTCCTGCATGTGGTAGCCGGAGATGGAGATAGAATTGAACTTAGGCATTTTCTGAGAAGTATATTCAAAGATGTCAGAGATAATCTTCATAGAGAATGCAGGCGGGTAGATATAGGTATTACGCACCATGAATTCCTTCAAGATATCGTTCTGGATAGTACCGGCCATTTCTTCCAACTTGGCACCCTGCTCCAGACCTGCGTTGATGTAGAATGCCATAACAGGAAGTACGGCACCGTTCATGGTCATGGAGACGGACATCTTGTTCAAAGGGATTCCGTCGAACAGCACCTTCATATTCTCCAAGGAGCAGATAGACACACCTGCCTTACCTACGTCACCCACTACACGTTCGTGGTCGGGGTCGTAGCCACGGTGAGTGGCCAAGTCGAAAGCTACGGACAAACCTTTCTGTCCGGAAGCCAAATTACGACGGTAAAAGGCATTTGACTCTTCCGCTGTGGAAAAGCCTGCATACTGGCGGATGGTCCAAGGACGCAACGTATACATCACCGAGTACGGACCACGCAGATAAGGAGGAAGCCCGGCAGCATAGCCAAGTGTTCCATTCCCTCAAGGTCTTCTTTTGTATAAACAGGCTTCACCTCAATGTGTTCCGGCGTTTTCCAATCAGCATGGATGCCGTTAGCCTTTTGCCACTCAGCACCGTTGACGGGCTGAAAAGCGGCATATATATCTAAGTTTTTAAAATCTTTTCGCATCATGTTATTTACGATTTGACGATTTACGATTGAAGTTGCTTACTTCAAAAGTTTGGCGTTGAATTCTTTTAATGTCTCTAATACGTTGACACGGACATGGATAAAGTTCTCGATACCGGCAGCTTTCAAGTCGTCCATGCAAGCAGGAGCACCGGCTACGATAAACATGGCACGGCCATTCAGAGCCTTGAAGGCAGGAACAGCATATTCTGCATATTCATCATCACTTGAACACAATACCACGATGTCGGCCTTGGCAGCCATAGCTGCTTCTATACCTTCTTCTACGGTGGGGAAACCGAGGTTATCCACAACTTCGTATCCGGCACAAGCCAGGAAGTTGCAAGAGTACTGTGCACGTGCCTGGCGCATGGCCAAATTACCGATAGTCAGCATAAACGCTTTCGGACGTTTGCCGGAAGCCTCTGTTTCGAGACGCAACGCTTCAAATTCACTGGCAGCACGGTCAAAGTTCAGTGTCGGAACATCTTTTTCGCACGTATGTCCGCCGCCGCAACAGCAAGTAGCCTCAACCGGTTTCTTATCTCCGGCCTTTTCATTAAAGTTGGGGAACTGGTTGGTACCCAGCAACACTTCCTTGCGCTTGGCGACTGCAGCATGACGGGCCTTGTTGCTCTCGTTTACGGCAGCCTGCACTTTTCCGGCTTTCACGGAAGCATAGAAACCACCGTCTTCTTCTACAGCGAGGAAGAGGTCCCAAGCCTGCTTAGCAATAGAGACGGTCAAGTTCTCGATATAGTAGGAACCTGCAGCCGGGTCAATAACCTTATCGAAGTGCGATTCTTCTTTCAACAGCAGTTGTTGGTTACGCGCCATACGCTCAGAGAATTCGTTAGGAGCATCATAAGTCTTGTCGAACGGAGTAACCGTCATTGAGTCAACGCCGGCAAGGGCAGCACTCATCGCCTCAGTCTGCGTACGCAACAAGTTTACGTGTGCATCAAACAAAGTCAGGTTGAATGAAGAAGTTTCCGCATGAATCTTCATCTTGGCTGCACAGCGGCATTCGTTATCCTTACCCTTGTTGTCGCAGTCGCGCAGACACTCGGGACTGTAAGAAGCCACAATATTAGCCCACAGCATACGTGCAGCGCGGAATTTGGCTATTTCAAGGAAGTAGTTGGAACTGATACCGAAATTGAACTTAATCTTCTTGGCTACCATTGCAGCCGGCAGACCGGCATCAACCAGCTGATTCATATATTCATTACCCCAAGCCAAAGCATAACCCAGTTCCTGGAAAATATAAGAACCCGCATTGTTTAATGTCAACGCGTTCACATTCAATACATGGTATTTCGGAAGGGAAGCGGTAGCCTTGAGCAGCGCCTTGGCTGTTGCCACCATATCACCTTTTTCTTTACCTTTGGCCAGCATCTTGTTGAAGTAGTCATAGTTGATGGAGCCCTGCAATTTCGTCAAGTCATAATCCTTTTTCTGGAAATAAGCGACAAGAAGTTCTGCAAGTTCCACCACATGCCCCTGGCAGGTAGAGAAATTCAACTCGACACATTCCGCGCAAATATCTTTCAACAAAGTTTCAATATACTCTGCGTTCAATTCCTTGGCCTTTACATGGAAAGAGAGTGAATCTACACCTTTATTCAAGATGTCCAACGCCTTGGCATTGGCCTCTTTGGGGCATTCCACTTTGATTTCCTGACGAACAAGCCATTCATTGTTGTCTTTCTTGGTACCTCTGAGATAAGGAAACTCGCCGGGAAGGGCATCTGTCGTCTTCAACCCTTCCAGGTCCTCCATACGGTAGAAAGGTTTCACCTTAAATCCTTCGTTTGTCTTCCAAACGAGCTTCTTCTCGAAATCCGCCCCTTTCAGGTCTGCGGTAACTTTCTCCATCCACTGCTCAGTGGAAACGGGAGAAAAGTCGGAGAAGAGTTTTTCTTTACTGTCTGCCATAGTTTATTTAAAATTTAAATAGATGAATACTATTCATTTTTGTCATCAAGAGACTTGCAAATATAAGGAAATACTTAGAACAAAATCTTTTTTTAGAGAAAATTGCACTTACAGATGACTCCGTGTCCATACGGATTCAGCGTATTCACCGGAAGCATACTCTACTTTTGCAAAGTTGATATAGCAAAAAGTACCACAAAGCCTTTGCCACCTCCTTTTTATTAAGTAATTTTGCGCGAAATTTAAAAAACGACATATTAATAAGGTACTATGAATTGGTTAGAAAGCTTGCTATGGGACCCTTCATCTGTCGCTCACATCGTTTGTTTGTATGCATTCGTAATATCTGTGGGCGTATTGCTGGGTAAGATTAAGATTTTCGGGGTATCGTTGGGGGTTACATTTGTCCTCTTTGCCGGTATCCTGATGGGCCATTTTGGCTTCACGGGCGAAACACACATTTTGCATTTCATCCGCGAATTCGGTTTGATTTTATTTGTATTCTGTATCGGTCTGCAAGTCGGGCCCTCCTTCTTCTCTTCTTTTAAGAAAGGGGGTATGCGGCTGAACATGCTTGCTGTCGGCATCGTGTTGCTGAATATCGCAGTAGCATTGAGCATCTACTTCATTGACGGAGGGATAGACTTGCCAATGATAGTAGGTATTCTCTACGGTGCCGTAACCAACACTCCGGGTCTGGGTGCCGCACAAGAAGCCCTGAACCAGATAAACTATACGGGAGACCCCATTGCACTGGGATATGCCTGCGCCTATCCGCTTGGTGTGGTAGGTATCATAGGTTCCATCATAGCCATCCGCTATATCTGCCGGGTGAACCTCAAGAAAGAGGAACAGGAACTCAACACGCAGGAAGCCGATGTAAAGCATCAGCCGCACATGCTTCACCTTGAAGTACGCAATGAATCAATTTCCGGAAAGACCCTGCTCCAGATAAAGGATTTCCTGGGACGTCCGTTTGTATGTTCGCGCATACGCCACGAGGGGCACGTCAGTATCCCCAATCACGAAACAATATTCCACGTAGGAGACCAGCTCTTCATCGTATGTTCCGAAGAAGATGCCGAAGCGGTGGCTGCCTTTATCGGAAAAGAAATACACGTAGACTGGGAAAAGCAGGACACTCCGATGGTTTCCCGCCGTATCCTCGTCACCAAGTCCGAAATCAATGGCAAGAAGCTGGGAAGCCTCCACTTCCGCAGCATGTACGGTGTAAATGTAACCCGTATCAACCGTTCGGGTATGGACTTGTTTGCCGATCCCAATCTGGTACTTCAGGTAGGTGACCGCGTAATGGTGGTAGGCCAGCAGGATGCCGTAGAACGTGTAGCCGGCGTATTGGGTAATCAGTTGAAACGTTTGGACACTCCGAATATCGTAACTATTTTTGTGGGAATCTTTTTGGGAATCCTGCTGGGTAGTCTGCCTATCGCATTCCCGGGTATGCCGACACCAGTTAAGTTAGGTCTGGCCGGTGGGCCGCTGGTAGTGGCCATCCTCATCGGACGTTTCGGCCACAAAATGCATCTTGTGACGTACACCACCATGAGTGCCAACTTGATGTTGCGTGAAATCGGTATCGTGCTCTTCCTTGCCAGTGTCGGTATAGAAGCCGGTGAGCATTTTGTGCAGACGGTGGTAGAAGGCAGCGGATTGCTGTACGTGGGATATGGCTTCCTGATAACCGTTATTCCTTTGCTGATAATCGGTATGATTGCCCGCTTCTACTGCAAGGTGAACTACTTCACGTTAATGGGTCTGATTGCCGGTAGCAACACAGACCCTCCTGCATTGGCATATGCCAACCAGACATCGGGCAATGACGCTCCGGCAGTAGGTTATTCTACAGTATATCCGTTGACAATGTTCCTGCGCATCTTGGCGGGGCAGATGATATTGCTGACAATGATGTAGGAGGAATTAAGGAATTAAAAGAGGTGTGTCAAAACGGTTAATGGCACACCTTCTTTAGTTTTAATTCTTAATCTTTAAATTCTTAAAGTTTCAGTTTCTTCTTGACGAACTCTTCTATAAAATCCACTGTAGCATCAATGCCCAATACAGAAGAATCGATGCACAAATGATATGTCTCGGCAGCCCCCCATTTTTTATAGCTGTAGTAGTTATAGTATTCGGCGCGTTTCTTGTCCGCTTTGTTCATCATCTCCTCCGCTTCACGCTCAGAAATGGAATGCATTCGGCAGAGGCGTTTGATGCGCTCCTCATTGGAACAGGAAATGAAAACATTGACACAGCGTGGATTATCCCGAAGAATATAATCGGCACAACGTCCAACGAACAAACAGGGCTTCTCCCCCGCCAATCGGCGTATCACGTCACTTTGCACTTTGAACAGAGCATCATTACTCAGGCAATTCGTGGCTGGGATAGCCCCGTCACTGACAAAAGGGAAACGCATGCCGAAGAGTCCTCCAATAATGCCTTGTGAAGCTTTCTCATCAGCTTTTTCAAAAAACTCACAACACAGTCCGCTCTCTTCAGAAGCCAGCCTAATCAGCTCCTTATCATAAAAATCAATTCCCAGACGGGTAGCCAGCTTCTCGCCTATCTCCCGCCCGCCACTACCCAGCTGACGGCCTATATTGACTATAAAATTATTGTCCATATGCTTGTTCATCTATTAGTTTGCAGATAGCAAATATAAATATTCTAACGGAATATCTACAGAAAGCATATAAAAAATTTTATTTTAATGTGCTGCAGCAGTCTTAAACTTACGGAATTGACAAACCAGCATCACCAGTGCTATCAAGCTTGCAAGCAAATCAGATACCGGCATGCTATACCACACCCCGGCCACGCCAAAAAAGTGCGGCAGAATAAGCAGACAAGGAAGCAGAATCAGCATCTGCCGCGTAAGGGAAAGGAAGATCGCTTTGCCTGCCATGCCTATGCTCTGGAAAAAGTTGGAAGTCACCATCTGGAAACCGATAATGGGAAAGAACATTACTGTAATGCGCAGTCCCGTAGCCGAAAGCTCCGTCAGTTCCGCATCCGATGTAAAGATGCCCACCACCAAGTCCGGTAGCAACATGCCGACAAGAAAACCGAAAGTGGTCACTGCCGTGGCATAAATTATCGTCAGTTTCAGCACCTTGTTTACCCGTTCATACAGTTTCGCTCCAAAATTATATCCGGCAATGGGTTGCATGCCTTGATTCAGTCCCATCACAATCATCACGACAATGAAAACCAGACGGTTCACTATGCCAAAAGCCCCGATAGCCAAGTCGCCGCCATACTTCTTCAATCCTTGATTGATAAGGATAACGATGAAGCAGGCAGCCATGTTCATTAAGAAAGGAGACATGCCGATGGCAAGTGAATCGAATACAATCTTACGCCTCAGACGGAAAATACCCCGATGGAAATGCAACAGCTCATCCTTATTGCCGAACAGCTTGAGCTGCCATGTCAAAGAGATGACTTGCGCCACGATAGTAGCGATGGCAGCACCACGTATGCCCCAACCGAAACCATAAATAAACACCGGGTCGAGTATGGTATTGACAACCACCGTAGCTATGGTGGCATACATCGCCTTTTGCGGATGCCCCGAAGAACGCAACACGGCATTCAGCCCCAGATAGAGATGGGTCACGGTATTTCCCAGAAGGATAATCTGCATGTAATCCCTGGCATAGCCCACCGTCTGGTCACTGCCCCCGAAGAAGTAAAGAATCGGATCGAGAAAGAGCATGACTATGACAGTAAAAGCCAATCCCAGCACTATGTTCAGCACAAAGACATTACCCAGCACACGCTGTGCCGTGTCATAGTCCTTCTGCCCCAGCTTGACAGAGATCAGCGTGGAAGCTCCCACCCCCACCAACGAACCGAAAGCCGCAGCCAGATTCATCAACGGAAAAGTCAAAGCCAATCCTGAAATAGCCATCGTGCCCACTCCATGACCGATGAAAATACTGTCTACCATATTATATAAAGAGGATGCCGTCATGGCAATGATTGCCGGAACGGCATATTGCATCAAGAGCTTTCCTATGCTCTCCGTACCCAGCGCTGTGGGTGTCTTTTGTGCTGTCATACTATATACCTATTTCTTTTTACCGGATGCAAAGGTACGTATTTTCCGTCAAAAGGTTCGCTATCTGAAAAATGTTTCGTACTTTTGTACCCAAATTGAGTGAAATATAGCGAAATGAACGTATTAGAACTAAGTGAACAAGAAATCATTCGTCGCAACAGCATGAATGAACTTCGCGCGATGGGCATCGAACCTTATCCCGCAGCAGAGTATGTAACAAATGCTTTCTCTACCGATATTAAAGCTGAATTCAACGACGACGCAGAGCCTCGCCAAGTGTCCGTTGCCGGACGTATCATGAGCCGCCGTATCATGGGCAAAGCATCCTTCATCGAATTGCAGGACTCCAAAGGACGCATCCAGGTATATATCACCCGCGATGACATCTGTCCGGACGAGGACAAGGAGATGTACAACACCGTGTTCAAACGTTTGCTCGATTTAGGCGACTTTATCGGCATCGAAGGATTCGTATTCCGTACCCAGATGGGCGAAATCAGCATCCATGCCAAGAAGCTGACCGTACTTGCAAAGAGCATCAAGCCCCTGCCTATCGTGAAATATAAGGACGGCGTGGCTTACGATTCTTTCGAAGACCCCGACTCCGCTACCGCCAGCGTTATGTAGACCTTATCGTGAACGACGGCGTGAAAGAAAAATTCCTGAAGCGTGCCACCGTCATCAAGACCATGCGTGCCGTGCTGGACGAAGCCGGATATACGGAAGTGGAAACTCCCATCCTGCAATCCATCCCCGGCGGAGCAAGCGCCCGTCCGTTCATCACACACCACAATTCCCTGGACATGGACCTCTACCTGCGCATCGCCACCGAGCTTTACTTGAAGCGACTGATTGTGGGCGGATTCGAAGGTGTATATGAAATAGGCAAGAACTTCCGTAACGAAGGTATGGACAAGAACCATAACCCGGAATTCACTTGTATGGAGCTGTACGTGCAGTACAAGGACTACAACTGGATGATGAGCTTTACGGAGAAATTGCTGGAACGCATCTGTATCGCCGTAAACGGCTGCACAGAAACCGAGATAGACGGCAAGACCATCAGCTTCAAAGCTCCCTACCGCCGTCTGCCCATCCTGGAAGCCATCAAGGAAAAGACCGGATACGACCTCGAAGGCAAGAGTGAGGACGAAATCCGCCAGGTGTGCAAGGAACTGAATATGGAGATTGACGACACCATGGGCAAGGGCAAGCTGATTGATGAAATCTTCGGAGAATTCTGCGAAGGTACTTTCATACAGCCCACCTTCATCACCGACTATCCCGTAGAGATGAGCCCGCTGACCAAGATGCACCGCAGCAAGCCGGGACTGACCGAACGCTTCGAGCTGATGGTGAACGGCAAGGAACTTGCCAATGCCTACAGCGAGCTGAACGATCCGATAGACCAGGAAGAACGCTTCAAAGACCAGCTTCGCTTGAGCGAAAAGGGAGACGACGAAGCGATGTTCATCGACCAGGACTTCTTGAAAGCATTGCAATACGGTATGCCTCCCACATCGGGCATCGGTATCGGTATCGACCGTCTGACAATGTTGATGACGGGCGAATCATTCATCCAGGAAGTGCTTTTCTTCCCGCAGATGCGTCCGGAAAAAGTTATCCCCAAAGATGTTCCCGCACGATACACGGAACTGGGTATCCCCGAAGATTGGGTACCCGTCATCCAGAAGGCCGGCTACAACCTGGTGAGTGACATGAAAGATGTGAATCCGCAAAAGCTCCACATGGACATCTGCGGCATCAACAAAAAATACAAATTGGAACTGGCAAACCCGACCGTAAACGAAGTTGCTGACTGGGTCGGAAGAATTAAGAATTAAAAATTAAAGAATTAAATAGGCAAAATTAAAGATAGGAGGAAGGTGAAGGCACTCCTTCACCCCCCTTTTAATTTTTAGTTTTTAATTATTAATTTCGATATGAAACTACCCGGTAAGATAGCCATCATGGGCGGAGGAAGTTGGGCAACCGCCATTGCCAAAATGGTATTGGCTCAAGCGGAGTCGATAAACTGGTATATGCGGCGAGATGACCGTATTGCCGACTTCAAACGGCTTGGCCATAACCCTGCCTACCTGACGGGCGTCAAATTTGACACCAAGCGTATCAACTTCAACTCCAACATCAATGATGTCGTGAAAGAATCTGATACGCTCATCTTCGTTACACCTTCCCCCTATCTGAAAGCTCACTTGAAGAAGCTGAAGACTAAGATTAAAGATAAGTTCATCATCACCGCCATCAAAGGCATCGTGCCCGATGACAACATGATTGTCTCGGAATATTTCACCAAGGAATATGGCGTCCCGGCTGAAAATATCGCTGTATTGGCAGGTCCCTGCCATGCGGAAGAAGTGGCTCTGGAACGCCTTTCTTATCTGACCATCGGCTGTCCCGACACCGACAAGGCCTGCACCATTGCCCGCAAGCTGGCCAGTTCATTCATCAAGACATCTGTCAGCAACGATGTTTCAGGCATCGAATACAGTTCGGTACTGAAAAATGTATATGCCATTGCAGCCGGCATCTGCAGTGGTCTGAAATATGGCGACAACTTTCAGGCTGTGCTCATGTCCAATGCCATACAGGAAATGGACAGATTCCTGCAAACGGTGAACCCCTTGAACAGAAACGTGAATGATTCTGTTTATTTAGGTGACCTGCTGGTGACGGGATACTCCAATTTCAGCCGTAACCGTACATTCGGTACGATGATTGGCAAGGGATACTCCGTGAAAAGCGCGCAGATTGAAATGGAAATGATCGCCGAAGGGTACTACGGTACAAAATGTATCAAGGAAATCAACAAGCATTATCATGTCAACATGCCTATTGTAGATGCAGTATACAACATTCTGTACGAGCGCATCTCGCCGACGATTGAAATCAAGCTGCTTACTGATTCATTCCGGTAAGCGCGGAAAAAGATAAAACGAAATACTGAATTTAAAACATTGAATATTATGATTAGTTTGAACATTGAAAAGACTCTTGGATTCATCTCCAAAGAAAACGTTTTCGCCTATGAAACCCAGGTAAAGGCTGCACAGGAAGCATTAGAGAATGGTACCGGTAAGGGCAACGACTTCTTGGGCTGGTTGCACCTCCCCTCTTCCATCACTAAAGAGCACCTGGCCGACCTGAAGGCTACTGCACAGACGTTGCGTGACAACTGCGAAGTAGTAGTAGTTGCCGGCATTGGCGGAAGTTACCTCGGTGCACGTGCGGTGATAGAGGCTTTGTCAAACAGCTTCACCTGGTTGCAAGAAAAGAAAACGGCTCCGGTCATTCTGTATGCAGGACACAACATCGGTGAAGATTATCTATATGAACTTACCGAATACTTGAAAGACAAGAAATTCGGTGTTATCAACATCTCCAAATCCGGTACCACTACTGAAACAGCCCTGGCGTTCCGTCTGCTGAAAAAGCAATGCGAAGACCAACGCGGCAAGGATATGGCAAAGAAGGTTATCGTTGCCATCACCGATGCCAAGAAAGGCGCTGCCCGCGTAACGGCTGACAACGAAGGCTACAAATCCTTCATCATCCCCGATAACGTAGGCGGACGTTTCTCCGTACTGACTCCGGTAGCTTGCTGCCCATCGCCGTGGCAGGTTTCGACATTGAGAAACTGGTGGCAGGCGCAGTTGCCATGGAAAAAGCTTGCGGCATCGACGTTCCGTTTGCAGAGAATCCCGCTGCCATCTATGCTGCTACGCGTAACGAACTCTACAAGAACGGCAAGAAAATTGAAATCCTAGTAAACTACAACCCCAAACTGCACTACGTAAGCGAATGGTGGAAGCAACTTTACGGTGAATCCGAAGGTAAGGAAAACAAGGGTATCTTCCCTGCTGCCGTAGATTTCTCCACCGACCTGCACTCCATGGGACAATGGATTCAGGAAGGCGAACGTACCATCTACGAAACTGTCATCTCAGTGGAGAAGACACAGCACTCCCTGCAGGTACCTTCGGACGAAGCCAACCTCGACGGACTGAACTTCCTGGCAGGCAAGCACGTGGACGAAGTGAACAAGATGGCCGAATTGGGAACACAGCTTGCCCACGTGGACGGTGGTGTACCCAACATGCGCATCGTTATCCCCGCGCTGAATGAAGAAAGCATCGGAGGTCTGCTCTACTTCTTCGAAAAGGCTTGCGGCATCAGCGGTTATATTTTGGGAGTCAATCCGTTCAACCAACCGGGTGTGGAAGCATACAAGAAGAATATGTTTGCATTGCTGAACAAGCCCGGCTACGAAGAAGAGTCCAAAGCTATCCAGGCAAGACTTTGATAAATTAAGAATTGAGAGTTGAAAATTGAGAAATGGCTGTGCAACAAGCGCAATGAAAAGCTGTTTCCCGATTTTCAACTCTCAATTTATTTACCCTGCATTTCTTAATTTTTAATCCTCAATCTACCAAGTGTTCGAAAACTCTATCGCCCGTTATCTAGAAAAGCACGGGCATCCCAACATCCAATTGAAAGCTGTTCTTTTTGACATGGACGGCGTACTGTTCAACTCCATGCCCTACCATGCTGATGCCTGGCACAAGGTGATGGAACGCCACGGCCTGCACCTGAGCCGTGAAGAGGCGTACATGCACGAGGGGCGTACCGGGGCCGCTACCATCAACATCGTTTACCAACGCCAATATGGCAAGGATGCCACTCCCGAGATGATAGAAAACATCTATGCAGAGAAAAGCGCCGAATTCAGTACCCACCCGGAACCGGAGCGTATGCCGGGCGCTTGGGAAGTACTACAAAAGGTAAAAGCGGCAGGACTTGTTCCGGTACTTGTCACCGGATCGGGCCAACACTCCCTGCTGAGCCGCCTTGCCCACAACTTCCCCGGTATGTTTCAGCCCGACCACATGGTGACCGCCTTTGATGTGAAATATGGGAAACCCCATCCCGAACCTTATCTGATGGGACTGGAAAAGGCAGGGGTACAAGCCAACGAAGCTATAGTTGTGGAAAATGCACCTATCGGGGTACAAGCCGGAACAGCAGCCGGCATATTCACTGTGGCAGTCAATACCGGTCCGCTGGACAGGCAGGTATTACTGGATGCCGGAGCAGATTTATTGTTTCCGTCCATGCAGGCGCTTTGTGACGACTGGGAAAGGTTGCAAACCGCATTAGATGCCAGCAATAGCCTTCGCCACAAAGATTGAGGCGGCGGCCAAACAATGACAGCTGATTGGAGCTTATATAATAAAGTACTACTGTTATACTTTTTATCGGTATACGGTAGTACTTTACTGATTTTCTACAGCTCAAAACAAAAACAGCTCAGGCCACTACTATCAACCAATGTATTTTTGTTTTAAGATATTCCAGTCAACATAAATGGCGATACAGCCGTCAAGCCCCTTCGAACCCAGCGCCCAACCACTGTGGCATACGGGACTTACCATAAAAGTAGTAGAACAGCAACCCTACCCAACTGGTAAGAACCACCAGGATAATGGCTATCAGCCTTCTTTCTGCCGGCGCATGAATACGCCATATTTCCAGAGCCGCCCTGATAGTCAGTACCAAGCCTACAATCCATATTACAAATCCAACCATAATCTATTTATATGCAAAATATTACAACTAACAGAAAAATACATATTCAAAAATCAATCAAGCTTCTTACTTGCTTCTTTTTTCAAATCATTGTATCCTTCCTTTATCTCCTTCTTGGCCTTCTCAGCACCTTGCTTGACATCTTTCTTCGCATCGTTCCATGCGTCCTTTACAGCATCAGCACCGTCTTGAACCTTATCAGACACTTTGTCTGCCGCATCATTAATATCTTCTTTTACTTTTTCAACCTGGTGTTGTGCCCTGTTCCGCTCTTTCTTATCACGACAAGAAGTGAAAGACACTACCAGTGTCAATATCAAAATTGCAAACAATAACTTTTTCATACCTATTCAAATTTAATCATCTTAAGACTGTCCGGAAACTACATTCCCGAACAGTCTTTACAAATTTCAAGATTTCAAACTCTTACTTCTTCTCCGCTTTTTTGCATGCGGTTGAAGACTTACACTCTTTGGTCTGAACACTCTTCTTCGTGTTCTTTACCGCTTCCTGTTTCTTTTCTGTTTTCTTGTTCATAATCAAATGGTTTATGGTTAATAATTAATAATTACAACAGCCAAAGGCCGGTGTTTCTTTCAATTTCACTCATATTTGCACCAAGACGCCTTCTTCTCCGGAGTAGCCGACAAAACCTGTTCACTACGTTCTTTAGACAAATGCGCTTCTTTCTTGGCAATATTTTTTTCCGAACGGTCCGTACCTTCCGGCTCCCTATCCAGCAATCCGTTGGTACTCCTCACTTCTTCAAGCGACTTTTCTACATATTGCCACCGCTCTTTCAGTTGTGTACTTTCGCCTTCATTCCAAGGCCCGCGGACATCTCCACCTTTCGACAAATTGAAATATAGGTTACTGTATTTGGGGGAAGTTTGGAATACTCCCGGTGGAAAATTGGGCTGGATTGTTTCCAAAGCAGCTTCAAACTGCTGGTAGTGTGTCACCTCACGAGCCATCAAGAATCCGAGTGTCTCCTTTACCAAAGGGTCGTCTGTCAGCTGAAGAAGGTTTTCATAACCTATTTTGGCACGAGCTTCTCCTGCCATATTGGAACGGAGATCCACAGTCAGTTCGGCTGTGGCTGATACATAGGTGGCACACCAGGGATTTCCGTTACTGTCTGTCAAGGCCGGACTTCCGGGAGCTCCCACCAGGAATTGTGGATTAGTGAACGCCTGATGTATCAGCTCTTCTTTAGCAGATTTACCACACATCATTGTATGAAGGGGCGTATCTTCAAGAGCATCCTTCATTTCTCCGTTCACCTTTCCCAGAAGCATCTGGATAGTGGCTCCCACAATCTCCAGATGGCCGAATTCTTCAGTAGCGATATCCATCAGCATGTCATATTTATCCGGAAACGGATTATGGCAACTGAAAGCCTGCACGAAATACTGCAAAGCAGATTTCAATTCTCCGTTCGCACCGCCGAATGCCTCAAGCATCACACGTGCAAAGCGTGGGTCGGGTTGTGAAACCCGGGCGTTGAACTGCAAGTCTTTTACATGATAAAACATAATCTTTTCAATTTGGAGTTAAAAATTTAGGTTCATTCGGGTGTGCTTTCCACACACCCGCCGAGCTTGTACAACTCAAATTCATACTTCCTTATGTAAGGGCAGTTCGCATCACATAGCTTTTTCCTCTCTGCCCTGTTTCCGATAGACGGCATGCATCTGTTCCCAAACAACCGGCTGCAACAAAGGCGATATGCTTCGAGGGCTTTCCTTTTTTCCTCGCTGCATCCTTCGAGGTATGCCAACAACGATATCCGGTACAGTTTCTCATAATTTTTTCCTCCACCATCGGCGGGCAATTGTTTCAAGCTTTCTTCCCATTTCATAAGCGTATGAGCAGTCAACAAGTTACTTGTTCAAATTCACTTTTTTACCTCGGAAGCCACTGTATGCACTTTGCCTTTAAATTCATCCGCTTTCCCGGCAAATTCGGAAGCTTTGTCAGCTACCTTATCCACTACGGCTTTTCCGGTATCCGCCACTTTTTCCCCGGCTTCATCCAGCATGTCTTCTGCCTGACCGGTTATCTTATGAAAGGCGTCACATACTTTTTCCTTCAATTTTTTTGCTTTCGACGTGCGTGAGAAACGATAAACCAAAGCACCGATGACCGAACCTACTCCCAGGCCGATCCATAAACTAGAATTTCTATTTTCCATAATTAAGTTGTTTTTAAATGGTTAAAATAATTAAAGTTCAATCTTCTTTCTGCTATTAAACAACGAAACAATCCACAGTAGTACGACAGCTCCCACGATTGAAGTCACCAAGCTACCCAGAAGGCCTGTCGTTGCAATTCCCAGCAGGCCGAACACCCACCCGCCTAAAACGCCACCAACGACACCCACTAACAAGTTGACAAGGAGACCGAAACCTCCGCCCCGCATAAGTTTACCGGCTATGAATCCGGCAACAATTCCAATAATAATGTACCATAGAAAATACATAGGCTAATTTTTTTAAGTTACACACTTGATTCTGAATTTACATGTAAATATATAGATAGATATATCATCCTCTTATTTCAAATAAAAAGAAAAAAAATCAATCTTGCATATTGCTATCATTTCATCTGTCTGCAGTTGCTTGAAAACAAATATGCTATTGCTCCGATAACAGAACAAACCATTAATCTGACTCGTAAATCAAAACTTAGACTTTTCATGGCTATAGATTTCAAAAATAAAATAAAATAAATCCTTTATATCAAATAAGACATTGATTACAAATTAGTTATATCAATAATTATATTCCTTTTTCAAACTAAAAAATCGAGATACAACTAACCTTATCCTTTGTCATATATTGAAAAAACACTGTATTCAAAAAAATAGTTCGAGACATAAACATGAAATTAACATCATTTTTTCACTTTATGAAAATTAAAGAAAAGAGCTTACACATTAACATTCATATTTTTCATATATGTAATAATATATAGCAAACAAATGTAATCAAACATTTGTTGTACACCTTAAAAGAGGATTATTCTTCTTTTAAAGAAACATTTTATTAACTAAATGCCTTAATTATGAAAAAATTATTTTTGCTGGCCATGATTACATTGGCATCAGTGGGCATGAACGCCCAGACAGTGAAAGGTGAAGGCTCTTTGATGGGCAATGTCGGTTATCAGACAAACTACGAAAGGTTTGGCCTGGGAGTACAAGGACGCTATGCGATAGCGAATAATCTTCGGATTGCTCCGGATGTGACGTTCTACTTTCCTAAAGACAAAGTTACCGGACTGGATGTAAGCGTGAATTTCCATTATGTATTCAACTTCAAAGAAGACGGTCAAGGATTTTCAGTCTATCCTCTTGCCGGTATCGGTATGCAGAACAACTTCTATGGCAAAAAGAGTGTTGAAATAGACGGGAAAGAAATGGAAATGGATCGGAGCAACTCCACAAAATTTGCTTTCAACCTGGGAGGAGGTATCACACTACCCATCTCCGAGCGCAGTTATCTGAATGCCGAAGCCAGGTTTATGTTCGCCAAAGATGACAATATGGCAATCATGTTGGGATATGGATACAAATTCTAAAAAGCAAGTATGCTGATAATCCATTGTTTTTCAAACGACAGACACCTTTATCAGGCACTATAAGGTTGTCAAAACGTAGCACAACCTTTTTTTATACGCAAAGCCCAGACTTTCCCAAGCCCGGGCTTTGTTATTGCCCAAAGTTCATGTAACTTTAGACCTCATTTTTTCGTTATAGCAAAGTTACATTTTCGTCCTTACATCCCCAACCAAACGTTTTTTCATAAAGAATTGATGAGAACATCGCCGCAACAATCCGGTCCGCATAGCCAACACTGTTGTTGACCATCTCAATCTTGATAGTTTCAAAAAGCTTTACAAGGAAACAAATTGTCGTGCCTATCATCCTGAAACAGCGACACGCCTATAATAATCTATGAATAGGATTGAAAGAGACAGGTTCTCCTTTGGAAGAAGGTTCCTTGTTCAAATTTGCCAAAGCCGATTAATGCGATATGCAATAAGAATCCAGGAGAGCCCTTGGATTAATAAAAGAAAGAAGTGAATAGCAGAATCTTAATTCTTTGGGAGAGCTTGAACGGATTGAAAGTCCTATCCTCACAACAAATAGTAAAGCATATACACAACAAATATCAGTTAAGTAGACGTTCAAATTTAGTTTAATCATTTACTTATAAGGGTTATCATTGCCAAATGGATGAACCAGAATAAAATAAAATTCATTTGTCGAATGGTATTTTAACCAATATTCTATAAATTTGCAAACACGTTTTTAAATCTTTTGCGACAAACATGAAAATATCTTTAAACATTAGACGAATTTTTCTTTTTACTCTCTTTTTCATCAGTAGTTCCGTAAGCAGGGGCCAGATTTATAAGTACATAGGACTGGAAAATGGCCTGAGTAACCAAAAAATATATCATATCCAAAAAGGACGACGGGGATATATGTGGTTTCTGACTCAAGAGGGAGTAGACCGTTATGACGGAAAACATATCAAGCATTATAACTTCTCGGACGACAGCATGAAACTAGACTCACGGGTTGCCTTAAATTGGTTCTATATGGACAGCGGAAATGTATTATGGGTAATCGGTCAGAAAGGCCGTATTTTCAGATATGATTCACTGCATGATAAATTTGAACTGGTATACGTGCACCCGGAACTGCTCAGAAATAAATCGCAGGCATTTTTGAATTATGGTTATCTGGACAAGAATGACCGCATCTGGTTATGCTATAAAGATAGCGTTACATGGTATGATATCCATACCGGAACAACTTTACATATGCCGACCCCGGTCAACGGGGAAATAACCGCCATTGAACAGACGGATGGCAACCATTTCTTTATCGGTACAGGAAATGGTCTGTTCCATACTGGAATAGAAAGAGGGAAACTAAATATAATACCTGATAAAGCGGTGGAAAGTATCAGCGCACCGGTACACGAACTCTATTATCATGCCGTTTCAAAACAACTGTTTGTGGGAAGCTATAAGGAGGGAGTACTTATATATGATGTGGGAGGAGCAGGAAAAATCATCCCTTGCCAATCGCCCAATAATGTAGAGATAAACCAGATTGTCGCCTTGAACGCCCATGAGCTCCTAATAGCTACAGGTGGCAAGGGAGTATATAAACTAGATATGAATACATGCATAAGTGAGCCCTATATAACAGCTGATTATGATAGTTATAATGGAATGAACGGAAACAACATCAATGATATTTATGTGGACGAGGAAGAACGCATCTGGCTCGCCAATTATCCTACCGGCATTACCATCCGTAACAACCGCTATGGAAGTTACGACCTGATAAGACACTCCATTGGCAACAGCTTTTCACTGGTGAACGATCAGGTTCATGATGTACTGGAAGACAGTGACGGTGACCTCTGGTTTGCGACCAGTAACGGCATCAGCCTTTATCAGACCGATACAAAAGAATGGCGCTCATTCCTCAGTTCCTTCGAGCCGGTGCCGGACGATGAGAATCACATCTTTTTGGCGCTGTGTGAAGCCTCTCCTGGCGTGATATGGGCCGGCGGTTTTATGTCAGGCATTTGCAAGATAGAAAAGAGGAAAGGATTTAAGATTAGCCATCTTTCTCCTGCTACCATTGCAGGAGTACGTCCCGACCAATATATATTTGACATCAAGAAAGATTCGGACGGTGATGTCTGGTCCGGCGGATACTATCATTTGAAGCGTATCAATCTTGCTACTAGAAGTGTGCGCCTATACCCGGGAGTAAGCTCCATTACTACCATTCAGGAAAAAAACACCCGGCAGATGTGGATCGGTACAAGAATGGGGCTCTACCAACTTGACAAGAAATCGGGAATCTACCAGTATGTCGACCTGCCCGTTGAATCCCCCTATATATGCTCTTTGCACCAGAGGGACGACGGTATCCTATATATCGGTACCCGTGGAGCCGGGCTGCTTGTATATGACATCAGTAAAAAGAAGTTCATTCATCAGTACCGTACAGACAACTGCGCATTGATTTCCGACAATATCTATACAATTCTTCCACGTCAAGACGGGAGTTTCCTCATGGGTACGGAAAACGGAATTACCATTTATTCTCCCAAAGAACATTCCTTCCGCAATTGGACACGAGAACAAGGGTTGATGAGTGTCAATTTCAATACCGGCTCTGCAACAACTTATAGCAAGAATACACTTGTTTTTGGTGGAAATGACGGAGCTGTCAGATTTCCGATAGACATACAGATACCAGAACCGCATTACTCACGTCTGTTACTGCGCGATTTCATGATAGCCTATCATCCGTTTATCCAGGTGATGAGGGTTCTCCACTGGAGAAGGATATTGATGAGACTGAGCGGCTGGAACTAGCCTATGGACAAAACTCTTTTTCTCTTGACGTAGCTTCCATTAATTATGATTATCCTTCCAACATTCTTTATTCATGGAAGATTGACGGTTTTCATAAAGAATGGAGCCGCCCGAGCCTGGACAACCGGATTGTTGTAAGAAACCTGCCTCCCGGCAGTTATACGTTACAGATTCGTGCCATATCCAATGAGGAAAAGTACAAGACCTATGAGACACGAAGTATTCAGATTGTCATAACACCTCCTGCGTGGGCCAGTGTTTGGGCTATGACCGGATATGCAATCCTGCTGGTACTGATTACGGGCATCATATTCCGTATCATCATGTTGCACAAACAGAAGAAGGTTTCAGATGAAAAGACCCGTTTTTTCATCAATACGGCCCATGATATACGTACTCCGCTCACATTAATAAAGGCTCCACTAGAAGAGGTCGTAGAAAGCCGCATAGTGCCGGAACAAGCATTGCCCCATGTAAATATGGCGCTTAAAAACGTGAATGCATTACTTCAACTGACAACCAACCTGATAAATTTTGAACGGATAGATGTATATTCTTCCACCCTTTACGTTTCCGAATACGAACTGAACCATTATATGAACAATATTTGCGCCACTTTCCGCAAATATGCCGAAATGAAACATGTCAGATTTGTTTATGAAAGTAACTTTGATTATCTGAATGTGTGGTTTGACAGCGACAAGATGGGATCCATATTAAAAAATGTCCTGTCAAATGCATTGAAGTATACACCTGAAGGTGGAAGTATACGTATTTATGCCTGCGAGGAAGGAGACTCCTGGAGCATTGAGGTGAAAGATACAGGAATCGGCATTCCCTCATGCGAACAGAAGAAATTGTTCAAGAACTATTTTCGAGGAAGCAATGTTATCAATCTGAAAGTAACGGGCAGTGGAATCGGGCTGATGTTGGTATACAAACTGGTCAGATTACATAAAGGCAGGATTCAGATCCAGAGTACCGAACATCAAGGTACATGTGTGCAAATTACCTTTCCGAAAGGAAACAGCCATCTCCATAAAGCAAAATTCATTTCTCCCAAGACATTGGACGAGTGTTCGGAGACTACCATACCTAGTAGTGATACTTCAGAATTACCACCCATGGAAACATCTCAAGCAAACGGCACTTTACAACGTATCCTGATAGTAGAGGACAATGATGATTTACGCAATTATCTTATTGACATGTTCAAAACGGGTTATTATGTCCAGTCTTGTCCAAATGGGAAAGAGGCTCTTGTTATAATACGGGAATTTAACCCGGCTCTTGTCATATCCGACATAATGATGCCCGAAATGGGCGGGGACGAACTATGTTCGATTATAAAAGGTGATCTTGAAATATCCCATATTCCGGTCATTTTGTTGACTGCCCTGGGAGATGAGAAAAATATGCTTGAAGGACTGGAAATCGGAGCGGATGCCTACATCACCAAACCCTTTAGTGTAGGAATACTCAAGGCAACGGTTAAGAACATACTTACAAATCGTGCTTTGCTCCGCCAGGTTTATAACTGCATTGAAGATAAAGAACAAAATCTTCCTGCCAACTGCACCAATTCCTTGGATTGGAAGTTCATTGCCTCTGTCAAAGAATGCATAGAGAACAACCTGGGAAATCCGGACTTCAATGTGGACATGCTCAGCAGTTTGCATCACATGAGTCGTACAAGCTTCTTCAACAAATTAAAGGCATTGACCGGCTATGCTCCAGCTGATTATATCCGGATGATACGTTTGCAACACGCCACACAATTATTGAAACAAGACAAATATACAATAACTGAGATTGCCGACATGGTTGGATTCTCGGATGCAAAATACTTTCGCGAAGTATTCAAGAAGTATTACAATGTAAGTCCAAGCAAATTCAATAAAAAGCCGGAAGAGTGATTATTAATAATAAGAAGACATTCCAAAATCAGCCAACTAACTCGAGATGAATTAGTTGGCTTTCTTTTGTAATATTTCCTACTTGATATTTTCCAGTCATCAGATATCTACTCTTTCTTGTGTTTTTCTACTGCCACAAGCACCGGCGGCACAACATAATATAGCCCCGAACAAAAGAGCGAAAAATGAAATCAAAGCAGACCGCGCAGCTGCATCCGCTGCTTTATCAGCAGCCACCAGTGCTTTGTGTTTGAGTTCTTTCCATTCTTGTACTGCTTTTTGTAGTTCCATTTCCAAATTGTCTATCTGTTTTTCGACTTCTATATGTGCATTATCTATCAGATTCATATACTGTTCGACTGTTTTGTCTACTTCTTGTTTGGACATATTGGTATTGTTGACTATAACCTTAGCCAAATCATCCCGGTCTATACTTTGGCTAAGATTTTCCACACGTTGTTTCAAACGTTCCAAAAAACTATTAATCGCCTCATCCGTTTCCTGAGGAGAAGCAATAATAGCCTTGACAGATTTACTTAAATCATCCTTTACCTCCTCCAATTGCTTCTTAAGATAGTCCGGCTGTAATTCTTTCACATTGCTCTTGACAAGTGCAGTACGTATATTCTGCGGTATGTTTTCTTCTTTTAGAGTCGCATTGAAATTGATCCTACCAAATACCTCTTCCGCTTCTTCAGACAATACAGAAATACCACTTCCGACAGCATTGCCTGCTCCGGATAAGACACTGCCCGTAACTGATGAAACAGCTCCAAGTGTATTTGCAGTCATTTTCACCGCACCAGCAGCTAAAAAAGCACCTAATACAACGACAACAATCAACGTGGTGGCCCAAACCAAAAATCCGTGTATCACTCCGTCCATACCGGCCAATTTCCCAGCAACAAAACCACCTGCAGCCATACCAGCAATCAGAATGACGGCAGAACCAATCCCTACGGCAGTACCTATACCAGACGTAGGATGCTCGGATAGCGGCTCAAACATAAACAATCCTATACTCGAATTTAGAATAGACAACAACACGGATATTGCCAATACAGTCATGACACCACCCAAAACACTGCCCCAAGACACTCTGCCCTTAAGCTCTGCTAAACTTAATTTTTTCATAATCGTCAGTTTTTTAATTAATACTATAGTTTGATACTTCATAAAAAAACAGCATCAAAAGAATATTTGTTTGATGAATATTTGTCATTCCAACAGATATTTGTGTTAAAAAACGCATGTGTATATAAAGTTATATTTGATGCCGTTATACATAAATCCCCAAAATTCCACCTTATATATCCAGGATGTATTTTCACCGCTAACACAAGTATCTAGCAGCCTATGACTTCTTAAATAGATGTTAAATCCGTTTCTGTTTTTCGAACCATCCTATTTAACGAACTGTTTTTTAAACAAAGGTTATGACAAAGTAATTCATTAGATTATATACAATCATAACTACACAACTGACAATACCACATGTGTGACATATTTATTGTATTACTATTAATTTATTTAATTATGAAAAAATCTATCTTTATTCTAGCACTAAGCATGGGTATTCTTACCATGCATGCGCAAAATGACCGTACGGCCCTTGAAGGTACACGCCCTGGTGATAACTGGTCCATTGAATTGAAAGCCGGTGCTGTAACCCCTTTGACCCACAGTTCCTTCTTAAGAAATGCCCGACCGGCCTTCGGATTCGGGATTGGAAAACAACTTACTCCCATATTCGGTCTGGGTATTCAAGGCATGGGATATGTAAATACCTCAGCCAGCAAGACTGCATTTGATGCCTCCGAAGTAAGCTTACTCGGCAGAGTCAACCTAATGAATCTTTTTGGAGGCTATATGGGCGAACCACGCGTTTTTGAAATCGAGACTCTGACGGGTATCGGCTGGCTACATTACTATCAGAATGGCCCCGGTGATACAAACTCCTGGTCTACACGCCTTGGCCTAAACTTGAACTTCAACCTAGGTGAGGAAAAAGCATGGACACTCGGCATCAAACCGGCCATCGTATATGACATGCAGGGAGACTTCAACAAAGCAAAAAGCCGTTTCAACGCTAACAATGCAACTTTCGAACTGACCGCCGGATTAACCTACCATTTCATGTGCAGTAACGGCTCACACCATTTCACAACCGTGAAACCTTACGATCCGGTAGAAGTAGAGGAACTGAATGATGCAGTCAACGACCTGCGGTCACAATTGAACGACAAAGACATGCGGCTAAACAATGCCGTACAGCAAGCAAACAACTTGCAAAGGGAACTGGCCGAATGTAGAACCCAAGCCGCCAATATAGAAACTGTAGTAAAGACCAATCGCATTCCGGAATCTATTATTACTTTCAGGCAAGGAAAGTCGGTGGTTGATGCCTCTCAATTACCTAATGTAGAACGTGTAGCTACTTACATGAAGAAACATCCTGAAGCCAAAGTCATCATCAAAGGATATGCTTCTCCCGAAGGTAACCTTGCTTTCAATGAGAAACTGGCAAAAGCACGTGCCGAAGCAGTGAAGAGCATACTTGTAAGAAAATACAAAATCAATGATACCCGCATTACCGCCGAAGGACAAGGAATTGGCGATATGTTCTCCGAACCGGACTGGAACCGTGTCAGCATTTGTACTATCGAGGAAGGTAAATAATCTTCTATAAACGGAAAGTAAATTCCAACAAGGCAACTTCTCTATTTTTAATTTCCCCCTCACTTTCTTTCTGCTTTTCCAGCAAAAAGGAAGTGAGAGGGGAAAATCAACAAGACAATATTATGGACTTACATTCAGGATTACCCTATTGGATCATCAAGAACTCCTTATTGGACTATTTCCACCCTTTGGAGGATGATTTGTCAACAGATGTCGTCATTATAGGTTCCGGTATAACGGGAGCGTTGATGGCACACGAATTGTGTCGTGCCGGAATAGAATGCTGCGTGATTGACAAACGCAGCATTGCAACCGGAAGTTCTGCGGCGAGTACCGCCTTGCTGCAATATGAAATAGATGTTCCCCTCTGCCGGATGGCAAAAATCATCGGCGAGAAGAATGCTGTGACAGCTTACCAAGCATGTCTGCAGTCCATTGCCGATATTAAAAAAGAATTAGAAGAAACCGGGGTCAGTGCCGACTACGAGCAACGGCCCAGCCTCTTTTACGCCAGTAGTCAGGCAGACAACAAGTTGCTGAAACAAGAATATGAAATACGGAAAAAGCATAAATTACCAATCAGCCTGCTCAAGAAGAACGAAGTCGCAGAACAATATCATGTAAAAGTACCCGGTAATGCTCTGGTAAACGAAGCCGCCGCACAGATGGATGCCTATAGAGCCGCCACCGGATTGCTGATACACAATATAAAGGAAAAGGGACTGAGTGTTTTCACCCACACCGATATAAAGGAATACAAGGAAATGCCTGATGGCTGTATCATGACAACAGACAAAGGACATAAAATTAAATGCGGATATATAATCGTAGCCGCAGGATTTGAAGCCAGACAATTTCTTCCGCAGAAAATCATGGATTTGACTTCTACCTATGCACTCATATCACATCCGGTAGCTCCGGAACAGCTATGGCCGACACGTTGCCTGATTTGGGAAACGACCGACCCTTATCTATATATCCGCACCACCAACGGAAACCGGATTATCATAGGTGGTGAAGACGAAAAGTTCAGTGCTCCGCAGCGCCGTGATTCACTACTCAGAAAGAAAGTCAGCATTCTGGAGAACAAATTCAGAAAACTGCTACCCGATATCCCTTTCAAAACAGAAATGGCATGGTGCGGCACATTCAGCACTACCAAAGACGGATTGCCTTTCATCGGAAACTGGCCAGGCAAAGAGCGAATATTTTTCGACCTGGGATATGGTGGAAACGGTATCACTTTCAGCATGATCGGAGCACAAATCATCTGCAGTCGACTACAAGGTATCGAGGATGAGCGCAGTCTGGTTTTCGGTTACAAAAGAATTGAGAAATATTGGTAAGGGCAAACCTCCTGACGTCCATTTTCCCGTACCAATATCCCCGGGTTAGGTCAATATTCAACATTCCATCAACAAATCCGGCAACGATGAAGACAGAGGTCTATAACCCTCAATGTATTTATCACCTCTCCAATCTAAAAGCCGCCAAAATATTTTCTTGTCACTCTGGTCCGAATAACCATCTTTACTAATATTGGAGTTCTTCACAACCCATTCCTCAAATCCGTCTCCCCAATATTTACTTTTCTTCCTTTCTTTAAAATATTGAAAGGTGTCCATAAACCGATATTAGAAAACACCTACAAAATCATCGATAAACTGATTTAATATTTTCATAGCCATTTTTCTTTGGTCCTGCCATTAGAATTGTATTGTATAAGAAAGGAACTCCCTTTGCAAAGTATTCATGCAAAGAGAGTTCCTTTCTTTGTGACCCCGGTGCGATTCAAACGCACGACCTTCAGAACCGGAATCTGACGCTCTATTCACTAAGCTACGGAGCCAAATGCGAGTGCAAAAATATAAAAAAATCTGCAGACTCCTAACATTCAAACGCTTTTTATATCAAAACGGGGAATATTTTCATTATTACTTTGAGAAGACTAACCGCAATTACACAAACATTTTGTTCTTTTTCTCCATAAAATAGGAGCAAGTATCAATATTATTCCTATCTTTGCCAAGCAATTTAACAGAAGTTATACTGAATAGATTTATGAGCTACCTGATAACACCTGAAGGTTACAAACCTTTATTGGACCTAAAACAGACTGAATTAGGAATTAAACAAATTAAAGAGTTCTTCCAATTGAACCTCTCTTCCGAACTGCGCCTGCGACGTGTGACAGCTCCACTGTTCGTATTGAAAGGAATGGGTATCAATGACGACCTCAATGGAGTGGAACGTGCCGTGACTTTCCCTATCAAAGATTTGGGCGACGCCAAGGCTGAAGTAGTGCACTCCCTCGCCAAATGGAAACGGCTCACGCTTGCCGAATACCATATAGAACCGGGATATGGCATCTACACAGACATGAATGCCATCCGTGCCGATGAGGAGCTGGGCAACCTGCATTCCCTTTATGTAGACCAGTGGGACTGGGAACGTGTCATTACTGCCGAAGACCGCAATGTGGAGTTCCTCAAGGAGATAGTAACCCGCATCTATGCAGCCATGGTGCGCACAGAATATATGGTATATGAGATGTATCCGCAAATCAAGCCTTGCCTGCCCCAGAAACTTCACTTCATCCATGCCGAAGAATTGCGCCAACTGTATCCGGACTTGGAACCCAAATGCCGTGAACATGCCATTTGCAAGAAATACGGTGCGGTGTTCATCATCGGTATCGGATGCAAGCTGAGCGACGGCAAGAAGCACGACGGACGCGCCCCGGACTACGATGACTATACCAGCAAAGGCTGAACGACCTCCCCGGACTGAACGGTGACCTCTTGCTATGGGACCACATCCTGCAACGCAGCATCGAACTTTCCTCCATGGGTATCCGCGTAGACAAGGAAGCCCTGCTTCGCCAGCTCAAAGAGGAAGGCGAAGAGGACCGTCTGGAACTTTACTTCCACAAACGCTTGATGAATGATACACTGCCGCTTTCCATCGGTGGCGGTATAGGACAGTCCCGCCTCTGTATGTTCTATCTGCGCAAGGCGCATATCGGTGAGATACAAGCCAGTATCTGGCCGGAAGAGATGCGAATGGAGTGCAAGAAACACGATATACATCTGATTTAAAAAAAATATTTCACCACAGAGGACACAGAGTTTTCTTGAATAATGAATTGCAAATTCAAAAAAACTCTGCGGAACTCTGTGTCCTCTGTGGTGAAATAGTAATTAAATATTCGTATCTTCGCAGGCAACTAACACCACCAATTATGAATGTTCAAATAGAAGAAAGCTGGAAAGCACATCTGCAACCTGAATTTGAGAAAGATTATTTCCGTACATTGACTGATTTTGTACGGGACGAATATGGAAAATATGCAATATATCCTCCGGGAAAGCTGATATTCAATGCATTCAACCTATGTCCTTTTGACAAAGTAAAAGTCGTGATAATCGGTCAAGACCCCTATCATGGTCCGGGACAAGCACACGGACTTTGTTTCTCCGTAAATGACGGTGTTCCCTTCCCTCCTTCCCTGCTCAATATCTTCAAGGAAATAAAAAATGACATTGGCACTGATGCCCCCACTACCGGCAATCTGACACGATGGGCAGAACAAGGCATATTGCTGCTCAATGCTACCCTCACCGTACGTGCACACCAAGCCGGTTCTCACCAAAACCGCGGTTGGGAAACATTTACAGATGCGGCCATCCGCATTCTCGCCGAAGAAAAAGAGCATCTTGTATTTATTCTTTGGGGAGCCTACGCCCAACGCAAAGGGGCATTCATCGACCGTAGCCGGCATTTGGTACTTACCTCGGCACATCCATCTCCCCTATCCGCCTATAACGGTTTCTTCGGGAACAAGCATTTCAGCAAAACAAACGAGTATTTGCGGGAACACGGAGAGACGGAAATAATTTGGTAAACATCAATACCACTGAATATTGCTCTGAGTCTGGCTTCTCTGTTCCCATTTCAAGTCCTGCAGGATGCTGGCATTGGCACGAATGGTAAAGTTATAGTATTTCCAACGTCCGAAAGGCGATATGGCAGCCGTCATGCTGAAACAGTGCAGGTCACGTGTGATGTTGAAAGCGGTCTGCGTTATCTCCTTCACATTGAAGTCATAACCGGAATTGAAGCTGACAGCCCATTTGTTGGTAAGCTTGACGTTACCGTTTATATTAAGGGAGTTCAGGCTGAATTTGTACGGATAGCGCATGTTCTTACGATTAATGGGCTTACTGGTGTCTTCCGTAATATTGAAACCGGTACTGAAATTGATTGACCAAGGCATCTTGAATACCTGATAACCGTCAGCATCGGCAGTAGCCTTTTCTTTCTTCTTCTTCGGAGTGCCGTCCTCGGTAGTTTCGCCCTCCATGCCGCCGTCTTCTTCCGTCGAGGCATTCTGGTCCTGCCCCTCGTCATCCTTCTGACCGGTGAAGAAGTTCCTTATTTTTTTCCACGAATCATTGTTCACGGTCCAACTGAAGGATGTACCATATCCAGACCAACGGCCAAAACGACCATATGACCATTCCGTACGGTTACCGGTCACCACCCTTCCGCTCTCGTCAAACTCGTAGGCATAGGTAGCAAAGGTGGAGCTCATACTCAACGTATAACTCTTGCTCAACTTCAGACGGAGGTTGAAGCTCAAGTCACTCCAAGGTCGGGTAGTGGCAGCTGTATTATAACTGATTCCCATTCCCAACTCATCAATCAAGCTCACCTTGCGGATAGAGTCGTTCTTATCCTTGAACTTCATTTCAAGGTTGTTGGAGATATTGAAACTGATAAGCCCCTGCTTTCCTCCACTTGGCGGACTGAACACCTGACCGGCATAATAGGAATACTGCACGGTATCGCGAATACCGTTCTGTTCTTTTATATAAGAGTCATAATAGCCAAAACGGGACGAAGTGAAATCGGGCGCAGCGCTGAAACTGATGGAGGGAGTGATGACGTGACGTATCTGTATCTCCTTCTTCTTCATGAACAGCGGCTTGTACATACCATAAACTTTGGTATTGATACCCAGACTGGCACTGTAATCGTATACACGGTGAAAGCCGTAGGTCGTATCATTCACCTCCTTGCCTTGCTCATCGTCCCAATCCTTCTTCACCTTGCGGGTGTACCAACGCTCCGTATAGTTTACGGTAGGCGTCACATTGAAGAACTTGAACAAAGTAAACGTGGCGCTCACAGGAATCTCATGCTGCATACCGTTCTCCCAATCGCGTATCAGGTTCTTCTTGAACAACAGATTGTCCTTCGTCTTGATGCTGTTCTTCACACGACCGGTATAGCGAACGGAAATCTTCTCATACCACTTCTCGTCTCCCACTGCATGTTTACGCTTGAAAGGGAAAATGGTACTCAAGGAAATGGTCATGTCCGGCAAGGTCACCGCGATAGAGGAGTCACGCATGGTCTGGGCAATATTACCTGAAGCGGAGATGCTCAGATGCTGGTCGGGAAAGTTACGCGAATAGCTGACACTGGAGGTCTTGGTATTCTGCGACATTGCCTGAGAGTTGTACATATTGCCGATATTGGTACGCTCATAACTACTGGTAGCAAAGTTCACACTGGCAGAGAATGTGGAGTTCGGGCTCGCTTTCGGGTCCTGCCGGTGAGACCACACCACCTTGAAGTCTTTGGCAACCGAGTAGTCGGGCAAGCCTTTGTCACCGGTCTTGGTCACCTGATAGCTTGCCTGCAGCAAACCGGAATATTTGTAACGCTTCACATAGTTCGACTCCATATTCAGCGCCCAGGAACCTTTCGTAAAGATGTCCGCCCTCAGCTTCAAGTCCATTTGGTCACTGATGGCAAAGTAATATCCACCGTCCGTCAGACCGAAGCCGCGATTGGAGTCATCCATATAAGTAGGCATCAGGAAACCGGACTGGTAGCTGCTGGAGAACGGGAAAAAGAAAAACGGGACGGCAAGCGGAAGCGGCACATCCTCTACTACCAGATAGGCAGGCCCCGTCACCACATTCTTTTTGGGACGTACCTTGGCGTATGTCATCTGCATATAAAAGTGGGGGTGGTCGTGATGGTCACAAGTCGTGTAACGACCGCTCCGCATATAGAGTTCATCATTATTCCCTTTCTTGGCATTATTACCGGTCACGTATCCCTCGCCCTGCTGGCTGACAACATTGCTGATAAGACCTCTTTTACTCTTGAAGTTATAGCGGATAGTATCGGTTTCGTAGGAGGTGTCCCCGTCTTTGAAGACCGGACGTCCCTTGGCTGTTCCTACAGAATCTACTACGCCACGGGCAAAAACCGTACTGTTGTCCATATCCATGGAGATGACATCAGCCTCCAGGTCAGCACCCGGATAGCTCACCTTTCCCTGGCCGTAAAGGTGGGCAAAGCCACTCTGCGTAAATACAATGGAGTCATTGGCCTCGTAGGCTACGGGAGCGTCCAGCGCATCCTTCTTGGGAGGTGCAGCCGCTACCGTATCTTGTTGCAACGAATCGGCAGGAAGCCCCTTTCCCCCTCGCAGGGAGTCTCCCATCTGCAGACTATCCCCTACCTGCAGCGCGTCACCACCCTGCAACGTGTCTGTCCGCTGAATATCCGGAGGCGTGACCTTCCCTCTACGGCGCTGAGAAGCAGCCCCACCGGAGAGAAGAAGCAAGACGAATAGTAGTATGAATGATATGAATGTATTTGCTTTCAATGGCGTCATTAACTAATAGTTTACGCTTGGAGGGGCAAAAGTACGCAATTTATACGGATAATCTCCCTTTTTAAAGAAATTTAGATTGCTACAAGAAGAGTTCGCACCAATTATCAAAGCGCCGTACCCCTTCTTCACCATAACGTTCCAAACTTTTACGGGCCTTTTCTACACTTTTCTCCTTTTCCAAATGAGTCTTCGAATAAAACTTATCGGCAAAACAGATAACTTGTTCTTCCAGGCTGACCGGAACCATTTCGCGATGCGGCACGGGCAAATCCTGCGCAATGATTTCCTTCAATGAAAGTCCGGCACCCGTATGGCGTTCACAAACCAAAGCATGGCGGGGATAGCCCTCGCCGCGCATCAAGTCGGCCCCCAAATAACCGTGACAGATATAAGGCTTGTCGCCAAAACAATGGATACCTGCCGCATCGGTAAGAAAAATGCCTATATCGTGCAGCATGGCAGCCTCGTACAGAAAATCCTTATCCAATGAAAGCTCCGGATGGCGGTCGGCAATCCATAACGACTTGTCGGCTACGGAACGGCTGTGCGTCAACAGTATATGCCGCAATTCATTCTCTTCCGGATAATATTTGTTAATGATATCTATCGGATTCATTTTAAACTATGAGTTATGAGTTATCAATTATCAATTGTCAAACGCCCTGAATTTATACATGCAAACTTCATTACGCATATCACAACTGCGTCTGTCTGTACGGAATATCTTTTCCAGATGATATGTCTGTCCCAGCTCTCCCAACATATTCTCCTCCTCCTTTACGGGAACCAACAAATACCCCTCCCCGTCAGACGGACGTTCCTTTTCAATGTGCCGCATGCGGTCCTTCAGATAGAAGTTGACACCATAGAAGCTCATTTTTGAGTAAGAATAAACCACACCTTCCGGAACATACGTATTGACCCTTTCAGCCAGATGTCTGTCTGATTTCACAGCCAGCACCGTAGGCTGATAAACCGAATCCAATGATACGAAAAGACAAAGCATACATCCTGCTATACCATATAATAATGACCGGCTATCCGCACGCTTCGCCACCATGCGTAACGTGCAGACAGCGGCTACTACGGGAAGCGCCACCAAGAGCCACTTGGGAACAGACAAAGCCACATTCTCCAACGCATACATAAAGGCTACATTCTCGGCGGCATGGCGCCCGCTTCCAAAAATGCTGTCGGGAACCAGGCCGAGACGAACTACGACAAAAACAAGCGTAAGCAACAAGCCTAAAGAAGCAAAGACGACGGCACAAATCCTGAAAACCCGGGCCCCCTTTTGTACCAAAGCCAACAGATACTCGGCTATCAGCACTGCCATAAACGGATAGATGGGAAGCAGATAAACGCTCCGCTTACTCTTGGGGATGCAGTAGAAGACAAAGATTATCAGAATGACCAGCCACATGAACAATTGTAGCGGAGACTGGTTGCGGAAAGCAGTCCAGCCCTTCTTCAACCGCAACAGCAGGGTCTCCCCTTCCGGCAGGCAGCGCATGTTTTTCCACTTCAAGCCAAACAAGGAAATTACCAGAACCAGCGTCCAGGGAATCCATCCCCAAATCAAAGTCAGGAAATTATACCATATAGGATTTTCGTGGGACTCGTAGGACATTTTGCCCATAAACCGCCCGGTATTCTCCTCCAGAACCAAATCGAGGAACGGTTGTCCGCCTTGTCTGTAAGCTACGTATACCCAAGCAAAATAAGGAACAAAAGAAAGCAAGCCGATACCTGCCAGCGAGAAAAACGCTTTCCAGAAAGAACGTCCGCGCAACAACTGATACACACCGATACATGCGCAAGGGAACAGGAAGCCTACCGGCCCTTTGGTCAGCGTGGCACATCCCATCAGCAACACCGCAAGCCAGGGCACTCCGCGGCATCCCTTCTCGTCCCAGCGGAACAGCAGGCAAAGGGAAATAACGATAAAGGCAACCTGAACCATATCGACCCGGCAAGCCACAGCCGCCCGGTGCACCTCGAAAGAAGACAAAAGAAGGATAGAAGCCAGAAATGCCGTCCGGACGTTTTTACGTTTTGCCACAAAGGCAAAGAACACCAACTGCATGGCCACAAAGGCGAGTGCAGACGGGAAACGGGCAGAAAACTCCGTCACCTCTCCAAAAAGGGAAGAGACGGCAGCTATCGACCAGTAGAAGAAAGGGGGTTTATAAGCAATATCAGTACCATAGTTCACCGGAAGTATCCAGTTTTCACTTTCCAGCATAGAAAGGGCAACAATCGCCTCCCGCGGTTCTCCCTTGGAATAAAAAATGGTTTCTCCCAAAAAAGGAACAACCACAAGCACACTCAGCAGCGCAATAAACCAGAACGCCTTCTTTCTGTCCGACATACCTTATCTGTTTTTATGTTTTCTGGGCGCAAAAATACAAATAATAATGAAACTATGCCTAACTTTGCCATCCGAATAGTAGTATGAAAGCTAGAAACAGCCGGTTGCTTCCCTGCCTTACCTCTGTCGTCCCCCTATCTTCTCCGTCTCTATACAGTGGGAGCAGACAGGGAGCTGGTAGGGAGCAGATAGGGAGCTGGTAGGAGACAGAAGAATCCCATCACCTGTTTCTTAATTCAGCCAACAAGCAAAAATCAAGTAAATGATGAGAATAAAACAACTACCGGAATTTGTACGCTTCGTAATGGTGGGCGTCTTTGCCACAGCCTGCACTACGGATTGTATTTCGTATTACAACGGGTTATCAACGTAAACATAGCCTACACACTGGGGTATGCCCTCAGCTTCATCGCCAATTTCTATCTGACCGCCTACTTCACCTTCGCCCGAAAGCCCTCATGGAGAAAAGCCTTCGGATTTGGCGGGGCGCATCTGCTCAACTATTTATTACACATGGGGTTACTAAACACCTTCCTCTGGATGGGACTGCCCAAGCCTTTGGCACCCATTCCGGTTTTCGCCATCGCCATCCCGGTCAACTTCCTGCTCGTACGCTTCGTTTTCAAAAGAAAAGAGTGATAATTTGGTTTTCTCCCGATTTCTTACGAATATTGCAAAAAGATTTGTTCTATGATGGAAAACTCTCCCATACTCGCCGTTGTCGTACCTTGCTACAAAGAGGAGGCAGTGCTGCATGAAACCCATAAACGATTGAGCCAATTATTCGACCGGCTGATACAAGCCCGGCAGATTTCCCCGGAAAGCTATATACTGTATGTAAACGACGGAAGCACCGACCGGACATGGGCCATCATCAAAGAACTGCACCAGCATACGGCCTATGCCTGCGGACTGAACCTGGCAGGAAACGTAGGACACCAGAATGCCTTGCTGGCAGGACTCAATGCAGTGAAAGACCGTTGCGAGATAGCCATTTCCATTGATGCAGACCTGCAAGACGACATCCAGGTGATTCCGGACATGGTAAACAGCTACAAGGCGGGCAATGACATCGTTTATGGCGTACGTAAAGAACGGAAGACCGACACTTTCTTCAAACGCAACACCGCTTTGGTCTTTTATCGGCTGATGAAGGCAATGGGGGTAAAATCCGTCTACAACCATGCCGACTACCGCCTGATGAGCCAGCGGGCTGTACAACACCTATGCCGCTTCCGCGAGCGCAACCTTTTTCTTCGGGGACTGGTTCCCCTCATCGGCTACCAGACGGACAGCGTGTACTACAACCGCGACAAGCGTTTTGCCGGAGAATCAAAGTATCCTTTCCGGAAGATGCTTAATTTTGCCATCGACGGTATCACTTCCTTTTCCGTCAAACCGGTCCGTATGATTTTTTGGATAGGCTGCATCTTTATTCTTGTGGCACTGTGTGTCACCGGATGGACACTTCACTCTTACACACAGCACAACACCGTCCCCGGATGGTCATCACTGATGATTTCCGTCTGGCTGGTAGGAGGTGTGATACTTGTGTCGCTGGGGATTGTAGGCGAATACATCGGCAAAATATACATTGAGGTGAAGGACCGACCGCGCTACAATGAAGAAGAACTGTTGATGCCGTCCGGCAAAACAGAATAAAAGGAGCCCATCTCATCCTCTCTCTATAAAGTTTGTTTTTCAAAATCATCTATCACGCTATGATAAAAGTGACATCCGGCGTACTTATCTCATCTGCCTCCTGATAATGCTATATACTTAGTTTTCAGCATGAAACTTTTAGTTTTATCCATTGAAACCAAAAGTTTCAGCAAGGAAGACTATTAGTTTTAGTGAGGAAGACAATTAGTTTCAACGTACAAAACAATTGGTTTCAACAAGTAAAACTATCAGTTTCAACAGTCAGAAACTATTGTTCCAACAAGCAGAAACCAACATACAAGCCTGCATCGACATCTCCCAATCATTAGTTTCTTCCAAGAAAAGATAGTGGAATCAAGCCAAAAAACACAGAATCGCTTGCTAAAGCGGCAGAAATGCCGTATCTTAGTACACGGAAATGTGTCAAAAATCTGTTTATGGGAACATTAGGCTGCGTAAATGACATGCTACAAAGGGATAAAGAGAACCGCGCTCTCCGCAAGTTGAGCAGAGGACGGATGCGGGAGCACTACAAATACCTTGTAGAAAGAAAAGGTCCGAAGAGAGCCGGTGCAACCATTGAGGAAATAGAAGAAATCCGAAGAAATACTACTGAAAAGGAATTATCAGATAAAGAGCATCTATTCAGAGCAAAGGCGGTGCTTGCAGCATGCGCTTTAGTTTTGCTTTTATTGGGAATACTTTGTTATAAATGAAAAGATTATCTTTGCAAACACAGTAAATACATTGAAAGACTTTCTGTCAGAACATGGAACATCTAAAATCATACATTTTAGCACTTAAGAATATGAATACAGATTTTGCAATTAGAATTGCCCGACAGTCTGATGCCCTTGAACTTATGAGTTTGTTTCAAGAGACAGTCCTCCATATAAACAAGCGTGACTATTCAGAAGCTGAAGTGGCAGACTGGGCATCGTGCGGAAACGACCTCTCCCGCATAAAAGAAATGATTGAGACACATTATTTTATTGTGGCAACCAATCCACAGTCACAGATTGTCGGCTTTTCATCCATTACCCAACAAGGATATCTGCATTCTATGTTTGTTCATAAAGATTTTCAAGGTAAAGGCATTGCCACGATACTTCTAAATGAGATAGAACGGTATGCAACCGCAACAGGAATCAGGCGGATTACATCGGAAGTAAGCCTGACAGCCCGTCCATTCTTTGAAAAAAGAGGCTATATAGTAGAAGTGGAACAGAAACGCAAAGCCAACCAGCTTTATCTCACCAATTTTTGGATGGCAAAAGGCTGGTTGAATGAAATCCCATAACGGCTGTATGCCGGCTTGTTTAGATGAAGAGGTTGCTTAAATCATCACATCGTCTCATTTTTCCTTTTCTTCCACAGTTGATAACTATTGATGATGTTCTGCCACAGCACATACGATCCCGGACCGACGGAAGATAACGGATTAAGATAAGTATATGCCATCCAGATGGCAAGCACCGTATTCTTTTGCCCCAGCGCCTGCCCTCCGCTGATGCGCTCACCATAATGACCACCGATTCTCTTTCCCAAATAGAATTGCACGCAGCAGGTTATCAGTCCCGCCAGGGCTATCAGCAGTTCAACAAATACCGGTGCATCACTATTGACCAACGAACGTACCGTCTGCCCTGAGACAATGGCAAGAGCTACCGCCCACAAATAGAAGGCTGCATCATGGAAACCCAACAGAAAATGATGTACCTTCGGCACGAACGCACGCAGAAACCATGCCAGCAAGAAAGGACAAAGCAGCAATGGAAAGACTTTACCCAGGATTTTCAGGAATGCAACAAAAAAAGTAATGTCAGCATGAGGCTCCACCAACGGGAAAACCAAAGGAACAGCCACAGCCGCCAGAAGATTGGACAACAACGTATAGGTCGTCAGGCTGGATGCGCTTCCACCCAGTTTACCGGTAATGACAGCCGCAGCGGTTGCAGTGGGACAAATGAGGCAGACCATTGCACCTTCAAACACTTCCCGGTAGACCTCCTCCATGGGACAACACACCAACAATACCGCAACAAGCAGGCAAGAAACCGTCTGGAACAGCAGTAACCATCCATGCCACGATTTGGGTTTCAGTTCATGCACCTCCACCTTGCAGAAAGTGAGCAGAAGTTGGGAAAAAATCAAAAGCGGAGTCAGGAAAGCCACCACCCCATTCACATAAGGTTTGGCAGGCGCCACAAAAGGAATGTCTGCAAAAAAGAAATACCCCAAAGTACCGGTAAGCATTGCCAAAGGCAACGTCCAGTTCTTTATAAAACGAACCAGCATACTTGATTTGCTATTTAAATTATCTGCCGCAAAGTTACGCATATTATCAATACATTGAGCCACTAATTACCCCAAACACAGACATTAATTACACTAAAAATGAGAAGAAGAACAATAAAACTGAACATAAACCATTAGTTTTCTATAAATTTCCACTACATTTGCCAAGCGAAAAGGAAGCATTGTCTTTGCTACAATTATATGAAACTATACAGACGATACATATTATATATAAGTATATGCTTAGGGCTGCTTATCTCCCCCTTTTGCAGTGGCAGCGCTGAAGCGAAAGACTTTGTTGTCGTTATAGACCCCGGACACGGCGGACACGACCCGGGTGCAGTGGGAAAAATTTCCAAAGAGAAGAATATCAACCTGAATGTAGCACTCAAACTTGGCAAACAAATCAAGAAGAACTGCCCTGATGTAAAAGTTATCTATACGCGGGACCGGGACATATTCATCCCCCTGGACCGGCGCGCTGAAATTGCCAATAACGCCAAAGCTGATTTGTTCATCTCCATACATACCAATGCCCTGGCCAAAAACCGAACGACCAAAGGGGCCTCTACCTGGACACTGGGTCTGGCAAAATCGGATGACAATCTGGAAGTAGCCAAGCGCGAAAATGCCGTTATCCTCTACGAAAGCGACTACAAGACGCGGTATGCCGGCTTCAATCCCAGCTCGGCAGAGTCCTACATCATCTTCGAATTCATGCAGGACAAATACATGTCACAGAGTGTACACCTCGCCTCCCTCGTACAAAAGCATTTCCGCCAGACCTGCAAACGTACAGACCGGGGCGTGCACCAGGCAGGTTTTCTGGTATTGAAGGCCAGTGCCATGCCAAGCATACTGGTGGAACTCGGATTCATCTCTACACCGGAAGAGGAACGGTATCTGAACACTGAAACAGGAACCACCTCACTTGCCAACGGCATCTTCCGTGCTTTCCTCAGCTACAAGCGCGAACAGGAAATCCGGTTGAACGGAAGCAGCAATACCATTCTTCCGGAAGAGGTACCCGAGCCCGTTCAAGAAGAAGGCAACGCAACTACAGCGACACCGGAAAAGAAAAATGCACCTCAAGCAGAGAGTAACCAAGCTGCCCAACGCCCGCAAAGGTCAGAAAATGCAGCCGTTTCCCAAACAGAACAGAGCGGCATCGTGTTTAAGATACAGATACTCACTTCTTCACGTCCTCTGGCCAAGAATGACAAAAGGCTGAAAGCTGAAAGACGTGGATTATTATAAAGAAGGCGGAATCTACAAATATACGTACGGCGCATCACCCGATTACAACAAGGTGCTGCGCAGCAAACGTAGCATTACGGACAAATTCAAGGACGCATTCATCATTGCGTTCAAGAATGGAGAAAAGATAAACGTCAACACAGCCATCAGCGAATTTAAAAAGAACAGAAATAAATAACAAAAGATACATCATGAAGTATATTACAAAAGAAGTTAGAATAGGAATAGCAGGCATAGCTGCACTTTGCATATTGGTATACGGCATCAACTACCTGAAAGGGATAAATATGTTCAAGCCCTCCAGCTATTTCTACGTGAAATTCCAGAATGTCAACGGGCTGACAAAATCCAGCCCGGTCTTTGCCGACGGCTTCCGCGTGGGTATTGTCCGCGACTTGTACTACGACTATACCCAACCGGGCAAAGTCGTTGCCGAAATAGATGTTGACCCAGAGCTGCGCATTCCCAAAGGAAGTACGGCAGAACTGGCAGCCGAAATGCTTGGCGGCGTAAAGATGAACCTGCTGCTTGCCAATAACCCACGGGAGAAATACCAGATTGGAGACACAATCCCCGGCGTGCTGAACAACGGAATGATGGAAAAAGTCGCCACCATGATGCCGCAAGTAGAGAAGATGCTGCCCAAGCTGGATTCCATCCTCGCATCCTTAAATGTCATACTGGCCGACCCCGCCATCCCTGCAACCTTGCATAACGTACAAGATTTAACAGCAAGTATGGCCGTCACAAGCCGCCAGTTGCAAACTCTAATGAAAGATGATATTCCACAACTGACCGGCAAGCTCAATACCATTGGAGACAACTTTGCACTCATTTCCAACAACTTAAAGGAAATAGATTATGCTGCCGCCATGCAAAAGGTAGACGCAACTTTGAACAATGTAAAAATGATTACAGACAAATTGAACCAGAAAGACAATACCGTCGGACTTTTGCTAAACGACCCTTCTCTATATAATAATCTGAACGCCACCACTGCCAACGCAGCAAGTTTATTGGAAGACTTGAAATCGCATCCGAAACGATACGTCCATTTCTCCCTATTCGGCAAGAAAGATAAGTAAAAGACAGGCGTTATATAGATTTTGTCTAAATAATAAGCCTATAAAGAAATTAAAAGGAAAGCCCTCATTTGCTCTATACAAGGAGCGAAAAAGGGCTTTTTCCTGCTCTGGACACAGAAGGAAAACAAGAGACGCAAAGCTACATAAACCACTATATGACAAAGCATTAGATAAATGCAATACACCTTATATAAGGAGTATACTCATAGTAACCGATAAGTAGCTGAAAGTAAAGAGCTTATTACTTTCCCTAAAAACGCAAGAAAAAAAGGATTTGTTTTTCTCGAATAAGATTGCCAATTTTGCAATCGTAGAAGTTATGCTTAATTAATAAATGTATTTATAGCCGTTATGAGTGAAATAGATCATGTCGGGCTGTGGAACCGCTGTCTTGAAATCATCAGAGACAATGTTCCGGAGCAGACATACAAAACATGGTTTCTTCCCATCATACCTTTAAAATATGAAGACAAAACGCTGGTCGTACAAGTGCCCAGCCAGTTCTTCTATGAGTTTTTGGAGGACAAATTTGTTGATTTGTTGCGCAAGACTCTCTATAAGGTCATTGGTGAGGGAACTAAATTGATGTATAACGTAATGGTGGACAAGAGCTCGCGGAAAACCGTCGACCTGGAGTCTACACAGCGCACCATCATACCGCAAAAACAAGTGATGGACAAAAGGATTCCGCAGATTCCCGTCCCCGAACTTGACCCGCACCTTAATCCAGAATACAACTTTGAAACCTTCATCGAAGGCTACAGCAACAAGCTGTCGCGCAGCGTTGCAGAAGCTGTCGCTCTCAATCCGGCTAAAACAATCTTCAATCCGCTGTTCCTATACGGAGCATCAGGTGTAGGCAAAACCCACCTTGCCAATGCTATCGGAACCAAAATCAAGGAACTATACCCGGAGAAAAGGGTATTGTATGTATCTGCACACCTATTCCAAGTGCAATACACCGATTCCGTGCGCAACAATACGACTAACGACTTCATCAACTTCTACCAAACCATTGATGTCTTAATCATTGACGATATTCAAGAATTTGCCGGTGTAACCAAAACGCAGAATACATTCTTCCATATCTTCAACCACCTGCATCAGAACGGCAAGCAGCTCATCCTCACCTCCGACCGTGCACCGGTATTGCTGCAGGGCATGGAAGAGCGCCTGATTACACGTTTTAAATGGGGAATGGTAGCTGAGCTGGAGAAACCTACCGTAGAACTCCGCAAGAACATCCTGCGCAACAAGATACACCGCGACGGCTTGCAATTCCCCCAGGAAGTGATTGACTATATTGCAGAGAACGTGGGCGACAGTGTACGTGACCTGGAGGGTATCGTCATTTCCATTATGGCACATTCCACCATATACAATAAAGAAATAGACCTGGAACTGACGCAACGTATCGTCCGCAAGGTGGTGAACAGCGAAAGCAAGGCAGTGACTGTCGATGAAATCATCAACACCGTATGCAAGCATTTCGGATTGGAAACTGCCACCATCCACACAAAATCCAGAAAGCGGGAAGTGGTGCAAGCACGACAAATAGCCATGTATTTAGCCAAAAACTATACAGACTTCTCTACTGCAAAAATCGGTGCGCTAATTGGACATAAAGACCATGCCACCGTATTGCATGCATGCAAAACCATCAAAGAGCTGAAAGAGGTAGACAAATCATTCCGTGCGGAAATCGACGAGATTCAAGCCGCACTGAAAAAAGGATAAGAATAAAGGATTAAGGATAAAGGATTAAATGCAGCTAAGTATACATTAGCTTAGCCCCTTACCCCTTATCCTTAATCCTTTATCCCTAATCCTTAATCCCTAATTTTCAGAATCCCTGCTTTTTCATTATCTTCCAAAGATTCTCCGACATTGCCTCACTGTCTTTCTTCGTATAGCGTACATCTGTAAAGACCTGCGCCAGCGTTTCCTTATTGTTCTCCAAGATGAACCGCTTGTTCTCAGGAAGCGATTCTTTATAGGCATACAACCGGTCAATGTCCTGAGGGGTATAATCATGATAAAACTCTTCGTGTACAATGGCCTCCAGCGGCAAACGGTCCACTTGTTCCGGCTGTTCGGCAGGCCATCCCACTGTGACTGTCGTGATGGGAAACACCAATTCCGGTAACTCCAACGCTTCGACAATCATCTGAGGGTTGTAAGTGGTAGTTCCCAGATAGCAAATGCCCAACCCCTTCTCCTCGGCAGCCACGCAAAAAGTCTGTGCCACCAGCAAGGTATCGACAGCCCCCGTCACAAACCACTCAAAGTTGTTGTATCCCGGCTCAGCCTTACGTTGCTCACACCACTTGCTGAAGCGGCGCAAATCTATGCAGAAAGTAAGCACTACCGGCGCCGTCCGAACCATCGGCTGATTGAAATGTGCAGGCGCCAGTTTGGTTTTACGCTCTGCATCACGCGTCACAATCACACTATAAACCTGCATGTTTCCGACTGTAGAAGCCCGGAAAGAGGTTTTAAGCAAATCATTTAACAAATCAGCAGAAATATCCTTCTGCTGGTATTTTCGGATTGTTCTCCTTTGTTTCAAGCTTTCCATTCTTTCTTTTTTTGCAAAGATAATGTAATCCACAAACAATTCATTCAAGAGTTCACACTTTTTTTTATCATCATATATCCGGAATAAAATCTATCTTTTCAACAAGAAATGAACAATTATTATCTTTACGAGCAGATAAAAGCAAAGTCATGTTCGACTGAACCGAGAACCTTTCGGCCCAATAAGTTGTTAATAAATTCCATTTTGGAAAACTTATTCGTTCATCCAAAGCATTAAAACATTATAAACCAATAAATTAATAGCAATCAATAGAAAACTATCCATCGGTTAATAAAAACATTCATTTTAATTTTGCCAAGTTGAAAAACATTCATAGCTTTGCAAATGCATTTGTTAACGATAAGTACAACTTCTACAACTTTACTTATTTGTAACTAATCCTAAGAGATACAACATTGTGGAAAAGAAAAATTATTCTTATGACGAAGCCTACGGAGAATCTTTAAAATACTTCCAAGGCGACGAGTTGGCTGCCAGAGTTTGGGTAAACAAATATGCAGTCAAGGATTCTTTCGGAAATATTTACGAAAAGTCTCCGGAGGACATGCATTGGCGAATAGCCAATGAGGTAGCCCGCATTGAGGCCAAGTACCCCAATCCATTAAGTTCAGAGGAACTTTTCGGCTTGCTCGACCACTTCAAGTACATTGTTCCGCAAGGAAGCCCGATGACCGGAATTGGAAACAACTATCAGGTAGCCTCTCTGTCCAACTGCTTTGTTATCGGTGTGGACGGCGAAGCGGATTCTTATGGTGCCATCTTCAAGATAGACGAAGAACAAGTACAGCTGATGAAACGCCGTGGCGGCGTGGGACACGACTTATCCCATATCCGTCCGAAAGGTTCACCGGTAAAGAACTCGGCATTGACCTCCACCGGCTTGGTCCCCTTCATGGAACGCTATTCAAACTCTACACGCGAAGTAGCTCAAGATGGACGCCGCGGCGCACTGATGCTCAGCGTATCCATCAAACACCCCGACTCGGAAGCCTTCATCGATGCCAAGATGACCGAGGGCAAGGTGACCGGAGCCAACGTCTCCGTAAAACTGACCGACGACTTCATGCAGGCCGCCATCGAAGGCAAACCATATACACAGCAATATCCGATTGACGCCACAGAGCCGGCATTCCAAAAAGACATTGACGCATCCGCATTATGGAAAAAGATTGTGCACAATGCATGGAAATCGGCAGAACCCGGTGTATTGTTCTGGGATACCATATTAAAGGAATCCGTACCCGACTGCTATGCAGACCTGGGCTACCGTACCGTATCCACCAATCCATGCGGCGAAATTCCACTGTGTCCGTACGACTCCTGCCGTCTGCTCGCCATCAACCTTTACTCATACGTGGTCAATCCGTTCAAGCCTGACGCCTACTTTGACTTTGAGCTATTCAAGAAGCATGTAGCTTTGGCCCAACGCATCATGGACGACATCATCGACCTTGAACTGGAGAAGATAGAGCGCATCATGAGCAAGATAGATGCCGACCCCGAAAGCGAAGACGTGAAACGTACAGAACGCGTTTTGTGGCAGAAGATTTACAAGAAAAGCGCCCAAGGCCGCCGTACCGGTGTAGGTATCACGGCAGAAGGCGACATGCTTGCCGCCCTGGGATTGCGTTATGGTACTGAAGAGGCAACCGAGTTCTCGGAGAAAGTACACAAGACGGTGGCACTCAACGCCTATCGCTCCTCCATAGAAATGGCCAAAGAGCGCGGCGCATTCGAGGTATACGATACAGAACGCGAAAAGAACAACCCGTTCATCAACCGCCTGCGCGAAGCCGACCCGGAAATGTACGAGGAGATGAAGAAGTACGGACGCCGCAACATTGCTTGTCTGACCATCGCCCCGACCGGCACCACCAGCCTGATGACTCAAACCACCTCCGGTATCGAGCCCGTATTCCTGCCCGTGTACAAGCGCCGCCGCAAAGTGAATCCCAACGATACGAACGTTCATGTGGACTTCATCGACGAAACCGGGGATGCCTTTGAAGAATATATCGTGTTCCACCCCAAGTTTGTGACTTGGATGGAAGCACAAGGATACAACCCCGCCAAACGCTACACGCAGGAAGAAGTGGATGCCCTGGTAGAGAAATCACCTTATTATAAAGCAACCTCCAACGACGTGGACTGGCTGATGAAAGTCAAGATGCAAGGACGTATCCAGAAATGGGTGGACCACTCTATCAGCGTAACCATCAACCTGCCGAACGACGTAGACGAAGACCTCGTGAACCGTCTGTATGTAGAAGCATGGAAATCAGGCTGCAAGGGCTGTACGGTTTACCGCGACGGTTCGCGTTCCGGCGTGCTCATCTCTACCAAGAGCGACAAGAAGCCCGAGCTTCCCCCGTGCAAACCGCCTACGGTCGTTGAAACACGTCCCAGAATATTGGATGCAGACGTTGTCCGCTTCCAGAACAACAAGGAGAAATGGGTGGCATTCGTCGGCTTGCTGGACAATCATCTACGAGATATTCACCGGTGTGCTGGACGATGATGAAGGCATCATCCTGCCGAAGAATGTGGTGTCGGGCCACATCATCAAGAATGTGGATGAGCACGGAAACAAGCGTTACGACTTCCAGTTCGAGAACAAGCGCGGATACAAAGTCACCATCGAGGGTCTGTCCGAGAAGTTCAACAAAGAGTACTGGAACTATGCCAAGCTGATTTCCGGTGTATTGCGTTATCGCATGCCTATCGAGCAGGTCATCAAGCTGGTAGGTTCACTGCAACTGGACAGCGAAAACATCAATACCTGGAAGAACGGTGTGGAACGCGCCCTGAAGAAATACATCCAGGACGGCACGGAAGCCAAAGGCAAGAAATGCCCCAACTGCGGCAACGAAACACTGGTTTACCAAGAAGGTTGCCTCATCTGCAAGACGTGTGGAGCTTCCCGCTGTGGATAATTCCACGGCAAGCACAAACGTTTGCATAGGAATTTAAATGACTTAGATAACGGTAGCTGCATGATTATGAGGAATAATTTCTATACTTGCATAATCATTGCAGCTATTGCTATTTCTAAATCTAATATAATATGACACTAATATTCAATATCGAGTATCGCACCAGCTGGGGTGAAGAAGTCAGAGTCCTGGGTTCCATCCCGGAACTTGGCAACAACCAGCCCGACAAAGCCACCCCCCTGCACACTGTAGACGGCATTCACTGGACCGCGGAAGTGGATATCCAGATTCCCGGTAATGGAAACGTCGAGTACAGTTACCACATCTACCGGGATGGCAGAACCATACGGACAGAGTGGAACAGCCTGCCACGCATCCTGCACGTTACAGACAATCCGAAGAAAGTTTACCGACTGGAAGATTGCTGGAAGAACCTGCCCGAGCAGCAGTATTTTTATACATCCGCTTTCACAGAATCCCTGCTGGCGCATCGCGAACGCAGTGCCGCCCCGAAAAGCTACAAAAAGGGGTTGCTGATAAAGGCGTACGCCCCTGCATAGACAATGACCACTGCCTGGCACTTTGCGGAAACCAGAAAGCGCTGGGTGACTGGAACCCGGACAAAGCTGCCCTTATGAGCGACATCGACTTCCCCGAATGGCAGGTAGAAGTGGATGCCGGCAAAATCAACTTCCCGCTGGAGTATAAATTCGTCCTTTACAACAAGAAAGAGCGCCGTGCCGTGGCCTGGGAGAATAATCCCAACCGCTATATGGCCGACCCGCAGATAGCCGCCAACGAAACGCTGGCTGTCGGCGACCGCTATGTATACTTCAATCTTCCTGCATGGAAAGGTGCGGGAGTGGCCGTACCCGTATTCTCCCTGCGCTCCGAGAAAAGCTTCGGTGTAGGCGATTTCGGCGACTTGAAGCGCATGATTGACTGGGCAGTTGCCACCAATCAGAAGGCGGTGCAGATTCTGCCCATCAACGACACTACCATGACGCATACCTGGACAGACTCCTACCCTTACAGTAGCATCTCCATCTATGCCTTCCATCCCATGTACGCCGACCTGAAGCAGTTGGGCAGCTTGAAGGACAAAAAGGTGATGGCCGAATTCAACAAACGCCAGAAGGAACTGAATGCCCTGCCCGCCGTAGACTACGAAGCTGTGAACAAGACAAAGTGGGAATACTTCCACCTCATCTTCAAGCAGGAAGGGGAAAAGGTGCTGGCATCGGATGCTTTCCGTAATTTCTACGAAGCCAACAAGGAATGGTTGCAGCCATATGCCGTCTTCAGCTACCTGCGTGATGCCTACAAGACCCCGAATTTCCGCGAGTGGCCCAAGTATGCCACCTACGATGCCAAGGAGATAGAGACATTGTGCCGGCCGGACTCTGCCGACTATCCGCATATCGCCATCTACTACTACATCCAGTTCAATCTGCACCTGCAACTGCTTGCCGCCACCGAGCATGCACGCGCCAACGGCGTAGTGCTGAAAGGCGACATCCCCATCGGCATCAGCCGCAACAGTGTGGAAGCCTGGAAGGAACCCCACTACTTCAACCTGAACGGCCAAGCCGGCGCACCGCCCGATGACTTCTCCGTGAACGGGCAGAACTGGGGTTTCCCTACCTACAACTGGGACGTGATGGAGAAGGACGGCTATGCCTGGTGGATGAAGCGTTTCCACAAAATGGCGGAATACTTCGATGCCTACCGCATAGACCACATCCTCGGCTTCTTCCGCATTTGGGAGATACCGATGCACGCCGTACACGGTCTGCTGGGACAGTTCGTCCCCGCCCTGCCCATGACACGCGAGGAGATAGAAAGCTACGGGCTGGCATTCCGCGAAGACTTCTTCCTGAAGCCCTATATCCATGAGTACTTCCTCGGACAAATCTTCGGCCCGCACACCGACTATGTGAAGCAGACCTTCATAGAGCCGACGGACACTTACGAAATCTACCGCATGCGTCCCGAGTTCGACACCCAGCGCAAGGTGGAAGCCTATTTTGCCGGAAAGACGGACGATGACAGCATCTGGATTCGTGACGGGCTTTACGCCCTTATCAGCGATGTGCTGTTCGTGCCCGACCGCAACAATCCGCACGAATACCATCCGCGCATCGGCGTGCAGCACGACTACATCTACCGCGCGCTGAACGATTGGGAGAAGGCTGCCTTCAACCGGCTGTATGACCAGTACTACTATCATCGCCACAACGACTTCTGGGGACAGCAAGCCATGAAGAAACTGCCGCAACTGACACAGTCCACACGCATGCTGGTATGCGGTGAGGACTTGGGCATGATTCCCGACTGCGTGGCATGGGTGATGAACGACCTGCGCATCCTCTCCCTGGAGATACAACGTATGCCGAAAGACCCGAAACAAGAATTCGGCCACCCGGACTGGTATCCGTACCGCTCGGTCTGCACCATCTCCACGCACGACATGTCTACCCTGCGCGGCTGGTGGGAAGAAGACTTCCAGCAGACGCAGCGTTACTACAACACCATGCTCGGACACTACGGTGCCGCACCGGCGACGGCCACGCCGGAGCTCTGCGAAGAAGTGGTTCGCAATCACCTCTGCAGCAACTCCATCCTCTGCATCCTCTCCCTGCAAGACTGGATGTCGATGGACGGCAAATGGCGCAACCCGGACGTGCAGGAAGAGCGCATCAACATCCCTGCCAACCCGCGCCACTACTGGCGCTGGCGCATGCACCTGACACTGGAACAACTGATGAAGGCAGAAAGCCTGAACGAGAAAATAAGGAGCATGATAGAAAGCACCGGAAGATAAGAAAGAGTGGTAAACACCCTATAAGTCAAGACACGAAGAAGGGGGTGTGTCAAAATTCACCACAGATTACACGGATTAACACAAAATGAGCTTAATCTACTGATAATCAAAGATGCTTATCTGTGTAAATCTGTGTAATCTGTGGTGAATACCAGTTTCGACACACCATTTCATTGTATTCTCTAAAAAACAATTCCGCTTCCTTTTTTGTATTTTGTGGAATACAATTCACACAAAAAGCTACAACAATCGGATTCCGGTTTGCCCGTCCCACAAAATATCAGTAGATTTGCAGCAAACAACCTACAAGCGATGATCAGTTATATTTTTCTCGACAACCTCCGCTTCTTTGCCCATCACGGTGTGGGCCGGCAGGAGACTTTGGTAGGCAATGAGTTTACCGTCAGCCTGCGCCTGCAAGTCGACATCCGGCGTGCGGCAAAAACGGACGACGTGGCCGATACCGTGAGCTATGCAGATGTGTATGAGGTAGTCAAGACAGAAATGGCGATTCCTTCCCGACTGTTGGAACATGTTTGCGGACGAATCACCGACAGATTGTTCCGCAATTTTCCACAGATAGAGGAAATAGAACTCAAACTGTCCAAACGCAACCCACCCATGGGAGCAGACATCGAAACTGCCGGAATAGAAGTACGCCTCAACCGCCCCTTATAATTTTTTTATTTTATCTGACATCTGCAAAAGCCTGAATCAAACAGAGGAAGTTGTTTGCAGATAAAAAGAGAAAAACTACTTTTGCAAGAAACATAAAAAGCATGAGCAAATCCATCGGTATATTAGACAAAGACTACCTGCAATGAATAAAGGAATTGAGTATCCGTTACCGTCAGAGCCAGAAAAAGCGGCAGTAAAAGTGAACGGAGTTCTCATTGAGTTCTATTGGGGGTTGGGAAGGATATCGTTTCGTTGGCTGTTGACAACAAATACGGAGGGAAATTCCATGCCACCCTTAGTGCAAACTTGCGCAAGGAAATGCCCGGTATAGAGGGACTTTCGGAAACAAACATACGCTATGCCAAGCGGCATTCCGTGAGGACATCATATACGTATCATCGACAAGTGCTCAGACAACCCCACTCATGATGTACAATTGTACGAGAAAGCAGGAAAGATATATAAAGATTTGTACGAATGCTGCTTTACGGATAAGGATAAAGCAATACTTTCTCAAGACCTCACAGAAACTGTGTAACCTCCGCAACTATGGCTATCAGTTCAGTGCAGGCTATCAATTCTGATACAAAAGCTAAAACTCTATATAAGAAAGTACTAAAATAGACTACAAAGCATCACCGTCGGAATGAACAGAATTCAATTCCGGCAGTGATGCTCATTCAGCCTATTTCTTCCGTTTCCGCTTCTTCGCGGATTCCACCGCTTCGGCCACCACCGGCTTGTTTGCAAACCGCTTGGTGTAGTTGCTGTAATCGGGAACGGTACGTTCATACGTCGGGTCGAGGAACAACGGGCTGGAAATGATATGATCTGCCGTACTGCGGTTGCAGCAGAACACGATGTTCTCCACACCGGCAAGGCGGGTCAGCGCCTTCACATCCGTATCGTGAGGCTGAAGGGTCATCGGGTCGGTGAAGAAGAAAAGATAGTCAATCTCTCCGTCCACAATGCGCGAGCCCATCTGCTGGTCACCGCCCAAAGGGCCGGATTTAAGGATAGTGAAATCCCACTCCACATCGGGATGTTTCTCCCGGAGCTTCGAGGATGAGGGTACCCGTGGTGCCCGTACAATAGAACTTATGCCCCATCAGCAATTCCGAGTTCCACAACACCCACTCGATGAGGTCTTTCTTCATGGCGTCGTGTGCCACTAATCCGATTTTTCTAACTAATTTTTCCATAATCCAAAACCTTTAATAGATTGAACAATTATAAAAGGCAACAGTTCCTACAATTGGAAAAAGAATTTCTTTCCATGTAAATAAAACTGCGCCAATATACTGCTTTTTGTCCGTTCCGGTATTACGGCAAGCGTAGTTTTTTCAGATTCTCTTTGCGCGACGCTCCCAATGAAGTGCGGAGGGAGTGGTAGGCACGGCGCGCACGGAATACGGCCAAAGCATTGGGTAACTGGCCTTTCAGCATGAAACTGAACGCAGCCACATAATCGAGCACCGCACGCGCACGCATCACGGATGCCAAGTCCTCCTGCGGCAAATTCTTATAAAGCATGACAAGGTTGTTACGGAAATTGAGGAAGGTCTTGCGCGGATTTTCCTTCTTCAAAGTGGCTCCTCCCACATGAAACACCACGCTTTGCGGTACGCACACCAACTGCCTGCCTCGGGCGCGAAGCCGCCAACACAAATCTATCTCCTCCATGTGGGCAAAAAAGCGTCCGTCCAGCCCACCCGCTTCCCGGTAATCTGCCAGACGGATGAACAGAGCCGCCCCCGTAGCCCAGAAAATGGGTATCACCGTGTCGTATTGCCCCTTGTCCTCCTCGACCACGCCCATGATACGACCGCGGCAGAAGGGATAGCCATAGTGGTCGATGAAACCTCCCGCAGCACCGGCGTATTCAAACCGCTCCTTGTTGCGCCAACTGCGTATCTTCGGCTGACAAGCCGCCGTCTCCGGATGGGCATCCATATACTCTGCCAACGGGACAAGCCAATGTGGCGTGACCTCTACATCGGAGTTGAGCAGCACTACATATTCTGCCTCCACCTGCTTCAATGCCAGGTTGTATCCGTCGGCAAAACCGTGATTCTCTTCCAGCAGAATCAAGTGCACAGAAGGAAACTCGCGACGGAGCATTGCCACGGAGGCATCCGTAGAACCATTGTCCGCCACATACACCACGGCACCGTCCGCTTCCGAAAAGCGTACCACAGAGGGAAGGAAGGAACGGAGCATGTCACATCCGTTCCAGTTCAATATCACGACAGCTATTTTATCCATACAAGTAAGGAGAGGATTAGTTATAGTAAGACATTAAAATCACAACGTTCACTGCTGGCGTGTCAGTTTCCAGCGCTTGTGCGACCAGAACCAATAAGCCGGTTCTCGCCGGATGGTCTGCTCCAGACGACGGGCGAAGCACTCGGTTATCTCGCCATCTGCCGTCTGTTTGGGAGTTTCGGTCACCAAATCAAAACTTACTTTACAATATCCCCTGGATATCCGCTCCAGCTCACAATAAAAGACGGGGAAGTCCATCAGCTTGGCAATGCGCTCGGCGCCATCCATGAACACGGTATCCTGATTCAAGAAAGTGGTCCAATAATGGGCCTCGCTGCGGTTGGGCGACTGGTCCGTAATCAGGCCGATGGCTATCCGCCTGCTTTCACGGCGAAGCTTTATCACTTCGCGTGCCGTGGAATGTTTCGCCACATTGTATCCTCCGAACCGTGCGCGGATATGCTTGAACATCTCGTCCAGATACTTATTGCTTAGCGGTTTGTATACCTGCACCGGGATGTCGCCCGGATACATGATGGCCCCCATGCCTATAATCCACTCAAAATTGGCATAATGGGGAATCAACAATACAATGCCTCCATGCTTCTCCATCATGGCAAGGAAGTCTTCCTTATTATCATACTCCATCCGGCGGCAAAGTGTCTCGAAAGAGATGCGCAGCATCTTCACCTCTTCCAGCATATAGTCGCAGATATAATGGTAGAACTTGCGCTCTATCTCCATCAATTCGGTCTCCGACTTCTCCGGAAAGGAATTGCGAAGGTTGCGGCGAATGACTTTCTTCCGATAATGCACGACGTGGCGCATCAAGAAGTACAGCCCGTCGGACAACGCATAAAGCGCCCGGAAAGGCAAAAGTGCCACAAGCCACATACCCGCATAAGTCAGCCAATAGACAATTTTTGATTTCACTTCGTCAGTTAATTATAAGTTACAAGCTACAAATTATAAGTTACAAATTATAAATTGCAAAGGCGGCATTCCTCATTCCATTGCTCCCATGAGTGCGGTGCCGTCGGCATTGAAATCGCCCAGGCGCACAGACACGAGCTGGTTGTCCAAGGCCGCATCGTGAGGGACTTCCACACGGATATAATTGGAAGTGAAGCCGTGCATCGGCAGTCCGGGCTTGGGACGTTCCAGCAACACCGGCATTGTCTGCCCGATATGGCGCACATAGAAAGTACGGGTCTTTTCGTCCGAAAGCTCCAACAATTGCTGGCTCCGCCGATGCTTTTCTTCGGGTGCCACCACGTGGTCTATCTTCAAGGCCTGCGTGCCGGGACGCTCCGAATAGCTAAAGACATGGAGCTGCGTCACATCCAGGCTCTTGATAAACTCATAAGCCTGCCCGAAATACTCCTCCGTCTCTCCACGGGTGCCCACAATCACGTCTACCCCTATAAAGGAATCGGGCATCACTTCCTTTATCTTCTTTATCTTCAAGGCAAACAAGGCAGTATCGTAACGGCGTCGCATCAGCTTCAGCACCTCGTCACTGCCCGACTGCAGCGGTATATGGAAATGAGGCATGAAACGCCGGGAACGGGATACGTATTCTATGATTTCATCTGTCAGCAGATTCGGCTCGATGGAGGATATGCGGTAACGCGCAATGCCTTCCACCTCGTCCAGCGCCTTCACCAGGTCGAAGAAAGTTTCACCGGTAGACTTGCCGAAGTCTCCGATATTGACACCGGTCAATACAATTTCCTTTCCACCTTCGGCAGCCGCCTGGCTGGCCTGCTCCACCATAGAAGCAATGCTGCCGTTACGGCTACGTCCGCGGGCAAAGGGAATGGTGCAATAGGAACAATAATAATCGCAGCCGTCCTGTACTTTCAGGAAGAAACGGGTCCGGTCGCCACGCGAACAAGACGGGGCAAACGAACGTATGTCCTTCAAAGCGGAAGTGTAGGCCTCGCCGGTCTCGTGCTTCTGCAGATTGCCCAGATAGTGAAGCAGGTCCTTCTTCTGCTCGGCTCCCAGCACGACGTCCACACCTTCTATCTTTGCCACCGTCTCCGGTTTCAGCTGGGCATAACAACCAGTCACCACGACAAATGCGCCCGGATGTTGCTTCACCAGTTTGTGGATAGCCTGGCGGCACTTCTTGTCCGCCACTTCCGTCACCGAGCAGGTATTCACTACGCAAATATCCGCTTTCTCACCCTTGCGCGCCGTACGTACGCCCGCTTCCCGCAAAATTTTACCGATAGTAGAGGTCTCCGAGAAGTTCAGTTTGCACCCCAACGTATAGTAAACCGCCGTCTTATCTTGAAATATATTGGTATCTATCATGAGCTTATAAACACATTTATGCCGCAAAGATATACATTATTAATCTATTTTTCCTACTTTTGCACATTCAACTAAAATTTGTGCAATGATACAAGAGAACTTTATCAAACTATACGAGCATAGTTTCCGCGAGAATTGGGACCTCCCCTGCTATACCGACTATGGAGAAAACGAGGGTTATACTTATGGCGAAGTGGCGCAAGAAATTGCGAAACTGCACCTTCTCTTCAAACACTGCCAACTGCGCCGCGGTGACAAAATATCCATCATCGGCAAGAACAATGCCCGCTGGTGTATCGCCTACATGGCTACCATTACCTATGGCGGTATCGTAGTCCCCATCTTGCAAGATTTCAACCCCAATGATGTACATCATATCATAAACCACTCCGAATCAACGTTCCTCTTTACCAGCGATGCCATTTGGGAACATCTGGAAGAAGAACGGCTCAACGGGCTGCGCGGCGTGTTCTCGCTGAGCGACTTCCGCTGCCTGTATCAACGGGACGGAGAAACCATCCAACGTTTCCTCAAGCACCAGAACAGTGAGATGGGAAAAGTTTATCCGAACGGTTTCCACAAAGAAGATATTGTCTATACGGACCTTTCCAACGACAAGGTCATGCTGCTGAATTATACCTCGGGCACCACCGGATTCAGCAAGGGCGTCATGCTGACGGGAAACAACCTGGCCGGCAACGTCACCTTCGGCATACGTACCGGGCTGCTGAAGAAAGGGGACAAAGTGCTCTCTTTCCTGCCTTTGGCACATGCATACGGCTGCGCATTCGATTTCCTTACCGCCACGGCCGTCGGCACACACGTCACACTGTTGGGAAAAGTGCCTTCCCCAAAGATTCTGATGAAAGCTTTCGAGGAAGTGAAACCCAACCTGATTATCACCGTACCCCTTGTCATTGAAAAGATATACAAGAACGTAATCCAGCCCATCATCAACAAAAAGACCATGAAATGGGCGCTCAGCATTCCCTTGCTTGACGGACAGATATACGGGCAAATCCGCAAGAAACTGATTGACGCACTGGGCGGACGTTTCAAGGAAGTCATCATAGGAGGTGCAGCCATGAACCCGGAAGTGGAAGAATTCTTCCACCGCATCAAGTTCCCCTTCACCATCGGCTACGGCATGACCGAATGTGCTCCTCTCATCAGCTACGCTCCCTGGGATGAATTTGTCCCGACTTCTTCCGGACGGGTACTCGACATCATGGAAGCCCGTATCTACAAGGAAAACCCGGACGACAAACTCGGCGAAATACAAGTACGCGGCGAGAACGTGATGACCGGCTATTATAAGAATCCGGAAGCCACCAAAGAAGTCTTCACCGCAGACGGATGGCTCCGCACCGGCGACCTGGGCACACTGGACGAGAACAACAACCTCTATATCCGCGGACGCAGCAAGACCATGATTCTCAGTTCCAGCGGACAGAATATCTTCCCCGAAGAAATAGAAGCGCGGCTCAATAACATGCCTTTCGTCCTGGAAAGCCTTGTCATCGAACGGAACAAGAAACTAGTAGCATTGGTATATGCCGACTATGAAGCCCTGGATTCCTTGGGACTGAACCAGCCGGATAACCTTAAAACCATTATGGATGAAAATCTCAAAAATCTGAATAACAGCGTGGCAGCCTACGAAAAGGTAAGCCAAATCCAACTTTATCCGACAGAATTTGAGAAAACACCCAAAAGAAGTATCAAGAGATACTTATACAATAGCATTGCCGTAGATTAACATGTTGTAAAACATACGAATAGCTTCAAAAACAACCGAAGCTCCAAAAAAAATATAAAAAAAGTTGGGGTTTCGAGAACAACATATTCAAAAAGTACATACCTTTGCAACGTTTTAATAAAGCAATTGATTGTATTACGTTTTAAAAGTAAGGAAAATGAAAAAATTAGTTTTGATGGCTGCAGCTATCGTAGCAGTATCTTTCGCATCTTGTGGCAACAAAGCAGCTAACGCTGAACAAGCAACTGCAGATTCTATCCGTATCGCTGACTCAATCGCAGCTGTAGAAGCAGCCGCAGCTGAAGCAGCCGCCGCCGCAGCAGCAGCTGACACTGTAGCAGTAGATAGCGCAGCTGTTGTAGCTGAATAATTTCAGTACAACACTCGAGAGAATTGAAAGTCTGACGTGCATACAAGCACACCAGACTTTTTTTATGCCCTATCCTCTCCTTCCGTTCCCTTCTAATTGTTAAGTCTTGGTCTTATTTCACAAAAAAGGGTATTATATGGCAGATAAATGATAAAGTATAGTGCATATACCGAATAAAAGCCGTTACTTTGCATCAACAAAACAATAAGAGGTTTATTACGATCTGCTTTTCACTATGTCTCTCCTCGATTAACCACATTGAGAATTTTCATTTCTGACTACAACTTCCTAAGACTCCTTTATTGAATTATTAATTTTTTATTTTTGTATTTTATGAATATGTACATTGGAAACCTTAGCTACAACGTTAGGGAATCAGATTTGAGACAAGTAATGGAAGAGTATGGAACAGTAGAATCAGTAAAACTGATTATGGACCGTAATACAAACAGATCAAAAGGTTTTGCCTTCGTAGAGATGCCCGAAGCTGCTGAAGCCCAACAAGCAATCAACAAATTGAATGGAGCAGAATATGTAGGCCGCCAAATGGTAGTGAAAGAAGCATTGCCAAGAAACTAAAAGAATTATTGGCTGACAATAAGGCAAAGAGCATACCCCTGAGTGGATATGCTCTTTTTTGCATTAGTAACCTCGCAAAGAGACATACGTATCCCTCAATAAGCCCCCACACATACGCCCCAAAATAGAAAAGCCCGGTCCTTTACCAGAACCAAGCTTTCTTATCATTATAAAGTCTTTTTCTTATGCTTCTTCAGCAACCACTTCGAAAGGAACTTCTACAGAAACTTCCTTGTGCAGCTTAACGATAGCCTTGTAGTTACCAACTTCTTTCACTGCGTCCTTAACAACGATAATCTTACGATCGATGTTGTGACCCAATTTAGCCAACTCTTCAGCAATCTGGATATTACCAACAGAACCGAAGATAGTACCAGTAGAGCTAACCTTAGTAGCAATCTTCAATGATACGCCTTCCAGCTTAGCAGCCAGTTCTTCAGCATCCTTTTTGATTTTCTCCAGCTTATGAGCGCGTTGTTTCAGCTCTTCAGCCAACATTTTCTTTGCAGCCGGTGAAGCGATGACAGCTTTACCAGTCGGGATGAGGTAGTTACGACCGTAGCCAGACTTTACTGTTACGATGTCGTTCTTATAACCCAAGTTTACGATGTCTTCTTTCAATATAATTTCCATACTTTCCTCCTCCTATTATTTCATCATGTCAGTTACATAGGGCAGCAACGCCAAGTGACGTGCTCTCTTCACAGCTTGAGCTACACGACGTTGGAACTTCAAAGAAGTACCGGTAATACGACGCGGAAGGATTTTACCTTGCTCATTCAAGAATTTCTTCAAGAATTCGGGATCTTTGTAGTCGATGTACTTAATGCCGCTCTTTTTGAAACGGCAGTATTTCTTCTTCTTAACGTCTACTGAGGGCGGAGTTAAATATCTGATTTCTGATTGAACTTGTTGTGCCATGATTAATCCTCCTTTTTAGTTGATTTAACACTTCTTCTCTTCGCAGCATATTCAGCAGCGTACTTATCTTGCTTGAAAGTCAAGAAACGGATAACGCGCTCGTCACGACGGAAGTTTACTTCCAATTTCTCAATAACAGTAGGTTCTGCATTGAACTCAATCAGCTGATAGAAACCTGTTGACTTCTTCTGGATAGGATATGCCAGCTTCTTCAGTCCCCAGTTTTCTTCATTTACAATCTCAGCACCTTCAGCAGTAAGGATGCCTTTGAATTTTTCTACCGCTTCCTTCATCTGAACATCAGACAAAACGGGAGTCAAAATGAAAACGGTTTCGTATTGATTCATACTCGTTTAATTAAATAAATAAATTATTCGTTTTAAAAATGCGGTGCAAAGGTAGACATTTTATTTTGAACTACAAACATTTAATGTTTTTTTGTGTAGGGATATAGGAATTGTCTTCGGCTTGCACTATCTTTGCAAAGTTGTTTAAACAATAATTTCATGATAGAGCAATTTAACTTCGATATCCGCCTTATCTTTGCCATACTGAACGGTAAAGTGTCGGCTGCCATTAACCGAAAGCTGTCCCGCAACTTCCGCCAGAACGGTCTGGAGATTACTCCGGAACAGTGGACCGTCCTCATCTTCTTATGGGAAAAGGACGGGGTGACGCAACAAGAGTTGTGTAATGCAACTTTCAAAGACAAGCCCAGCATGACGCGTTTGATAGACAATATGGAGCGTCAGCATCTCGTCGTGCGCATATCGGACAAAAAAGACCGCCGAACCAATCTGATACACCTGACCAAGGACGGCAAGGAGCTGGAAGAACGCGCGCGCGTCATTGCCAACCAGACCCTCAAAGAAGCCTTGAAAGGCATCACCATCGAAGAGCTCAGTGTGAGCCAGGAGGTGCTGAGGAAGATTTTCTTCAATACCAAGGACTAAAGTATAGGGATTAAGGATTAAAGATTAAGGATTAAGAAAGGAGAAAACAAGGGGATGAAACTTCATTTTTCATTCTTCATTCTTCATTCTTCATTAAAATATGGATTTTTTGCAAAAATAATTTCGCTTGTTAAAGAATTATGCTTTTCTTTGTGACAAGAATACGAAAGAATATAATAATCTAATTAAAATACACACACATGAAAGGCTTATTAAAAAATCTGGGATTGATATTAGTCGTAATAGGAGCTGTAATCCTGGTTGCATGTTCTTTTACCGGCAACGTTAACAACAATGCCATCTTGGGCAGTTCTGCCGTTTTGGTTGTAGTGGGATTGATTTCCTACATTGTTATCAACAAGAGAATTGCCGACTAATATCAAAAGGAAAGAAATAAAGAAGACGGTTAGCATATACATGCAAACCGTCTTTTTTATTCCCCCCTCCCAAAGAGAGCCGAGTCTCATCAAGACTCAGCTTCCGGAGTAATCAGTTTATATCCCTTTCCGTGAATGTTGATGATTTCAATCGAATCATCTTCTTTCAGGTGCTTACGCAGCTTTGTGATATATACATCCATACTACGTGCATTGAAATAGTTGTCATCAATCCAGATAGTCTTCAACGCAAAGTCACGCTGCAGAATTTCGTTGGCATGCGCACAAAGCAAACCCAGCAGTTCGGATTCTTTGGTGGTCAGTTTAGTCTGCTTCTCAGCAGTCGCCAGAATCTGTTTCTGCGTGTCGAATGTAAACTTACCAATCTTATAGATGCTGCTCTCCTTGTTCTTCTTTCCGCGAACGCGTCTCAGAATAGCTTCAATTCTGAAAGTCAACTCTTCCATACTGAAGGGCTTGGTGATGTAGTCATCGGCACCAATCTTGAAACCTTCCAGAATATCTTCCTTCAACGTCTTTGCCGTCAAGAAGATAATAGGTATTTCGGCATTGGCCGCACGCACTTCCTGTGCCAATGTGAATCCGTCTTTCTTCGGCATCATCACATCAAACACACACAAGTCATATTTATTCTTCAAGAAAGCCTTATATCCGGCTTCTCCATCAGGGCACAACTCGGCAGAGTAACCTTTTGCCTGTAAATATTCTCTTAAAAGCATGCCAAGATTTTCATCGTCTTCGCACAATAAAATACGCAGTTTCTCGTCCATATCAATCAATTTTTTAATAAAGGTAATGCAATAATAAATTTAGTTCCTACGTTCAGTTCGCTCTCTGCCCGGATAGTTCCCTTATGATCCATAATAATCTTCTTCACATAAGCCAGTCCCAAGCCGAAGCCTTTCACATCGTGCAGATTACCTGTATGCACGCGATAGAACTTCTCGAATATCTTTTTCAAATTCTCCTTCTTGATGCCGATGCCGTTATCCTGAATAGAAATCATCAGTTTGCCCGGCTCGTTCCAAGTTTTCACCGTCAGCTGCAAATCCTCGTCCGGACGTTTATACTTCACGGCATTATCCATGAGATTGAAAACTACATTGGTGATGTGCATCTCATCGGCAAAAATCATCGGGTCCGTAGCCTTAAGCTCCGACTCTATCTTTCCATTATAACGCTCCACTTTCAGTGTAAACGTATTGATGACACCTGCTATCAGTTCATTGGCATCCAGTTCCTTCATCTTCAAAGTAGCCTTCTGGCGGTCGAACATCGACATCTGGAGCACTTTCTCAACCTGGAACCTCAAGCGCTTCGTCTCATCATTGATGACACCCGATATATGCTGGAACATGGCCGGAGACTTGCCCACAGCCGGGTCTTTCAACATCTGCGCTGCCAGAGAAATCGTCGATATCGGCGTCTTGAACTCGTGCGTCATATTGTTGATGAAATCATTCTTCATTTCCGTCAGCTTCTTCTGGCGGAATACGATGTAAATCGTAAAGATGAATGTCACCAGCAGTACAAAAGTAAATATCATCGACGGTATCATAAACCTGACCGAATCGAAGATATAATCCTTCTTTCCCGGAAAATGTATCTTGACGATACTCATACGAGCCGGCGGGTCATTCAAAAACAATGGCTGCGAATAAGAGCTTTCACTCCCTGCATCGCTATAATCCGCACAACGGTATACCTCCCTGCCTTCCCGGTCTATCACCTTGAAGTGATAATCCATATCACCGAGACCATTCTCTATCAGACCTGCTTTTAGATACTGGTCCAGACTTTTGAAATTGACACGCTCCTCAATCGGCTTGTCGCTGGCATTGTACACCATCTGCAACACCACCTCATCCACCAATGCACGCTGGTAAAGATAGCGGTTTTTAAGCATCTCTATCTGCGAGCGTGAAGTCTGGGGAATGGTTTTTGCCCCATGTTTGCGTGAAATCATTGCTCTTGGCAATTCAGAAGACTCGTTGCTGAAAGTTTTCAATTCCACCGAAGAACGGACACTGCCATCCGGAGCCGTCATCACAAACCGCTGGGTACGCATCACTCCGCTACTGCTTTGCGACTGTTCCCATGCCTTCTTTTCCGCCTCGGAGATATCCTCATTCAGCCAGCGCACAACCTCTGCGGACTCCGCCTCTTTCGAAGCAGCCATCAACGCACGCTTCACCGCCTCTTCAAATTGTCCGTTACGCATCTTCACCATTTCCTCAATATAGCTTATCTGCAGATACAGCAAACTAAGGAAGGAAAGCCCCATAACAACACCTAATATCCATATAGTTGACTTTTTCATAGTCACAAAATTAACACTCCCTAATTAACACTCCTAACCTATTAACCTGATTTAACCGGACGTTCTCGTAAATTAACCGAAGACCATTTTTTAGGTTGTATTATGAGCATTATAACAAAAACACAAGCCTTTGGTTTGCAAATTTAATAAAAAATTAATCATTCAATTCACAATTCCGCATGTTCTTAATCTACGTTAATGAAAAAAGCCGTCATTACTTGCCATGAAGTAACAACGGCTTTAACAATTGTTATATTAGCAGCCGGTAGTTACAACAGCCAAACTACCAACCCCTTAAAAATCATTCTTCAGCTTGCTTGGCCTCAAATTCCTTAATCAGTTTATCCTGCACATCACTCGGAACGAGTTCATAGCTGGCAAACTTCATGATGAACGAAGCGCGCCCACCGGTCAGTGAGCTAAGTGCCGTAGAGTAGGATGACATTTCCTTCAAAGGCACTTTGGCACTCAGTTTTTCGTAACCGGCCTCGCTGCTCATACCCATAATCATGGCACGGCGGCCCTGCAAGTCACCCATCACGTCACCCATCTTGTCCGACGGAACAAATACTTCCACGTCATAAATAGGTTCCAGAATCTTCGGGCCTGCATTCTTGAACGCTTCACTGAACGCGTTCCGTCCCGCCAGCATAAAGGAGATTTCATTGGAATCAACCGGATGCATCTTTCCGTCGTATACTATGACACGTACATCGCGAGCATACGAACCGGTCAACGGTCCCTGCTCCATACGTGACATGATACCCTTCAAGATGGCCGGCATGAAACGTGCGTCAATGGAACCACCCACAATACTATTGACAAATACCAGCTTGCCACCCCATTCCAATGGAACTTCTTCGGTACCCTTGACGTTCATCTTGAACTCCTGACCATTGAATTTATAGGTTTCAGGCATCGGCATACCTTCGTAGTAAGGCTCAACAATCAGGTGGACCTCACCGAACTGGCCTGCACCACCCGACTGCTTCTTATGGCGATAATCCGCACGGGCTGCTTTGGTAATCGTTTCGCGATACGGTATTCTCGGTTCTTCAAACTTGATTTGCAGTTTTTCATTGTTCTCCAGACGCCACTTCAAGGTACGCAAGTGGAATTCACCTTGCCCGTGCACGATGGTCTGACGCAGTTCCTTGGACTGGTCTATCACCCATGTCGGGTCTTCCTCGCGCATACGGTTCAAAGCAACCATCATCTTCTCCGTATCCGACTCGTTCAGCGGTTTGATAGCACGTGAATATTTGGAGTTCGGATATTTAATGAAGTTGAAACGGTTTTCAGAGCCCTTACCGTTCAATGTATTGCCGGTATGTACGTCCTTCAGTTTCACCGTACAGCCGATGTCACCGGCTACCATTTCCTCTACCTTGATACGGTTGGCACCGGCACAAGCATAAATCTGCGCGATGCGTTCCTTGGAACCGCGGTCTGCATTGGTAAAATCATCACCTTCGTGCACCTTACCACTCATAACCTTGAAGTATTGAACATCACCGATATGCGGCTCAACGGCAGTTTTGAAAAAATACAAGGAAGTCGGTCCGTTAGGATCCGGCTTCACCACCTCACCGCGTGTATTGTGCACCGGTGGCATTTCGTCCACAAACGGCACCACATTACCCAGGAACTCCATCAGACGGCGTACCCCCATATCCTTGCCAGCACAGACGCAGAATACCGGGAACATACCACGTGAAGCCAATCCCTTGCGGATACCTTCGCGCATTTCGTCTTCTGTCAAAGAGTCCTGCTCAAAGAATTTTTCCATCAGGCCTTCGTCATGTTCGGCTGCAGCTTCTACCAAAGCCTTGTGCAGTTCTGTAGCCTTTTCCATTTCTTCGGTCGGAATATCTTCGATGGTGGGAGCGCCACCTTCGGGTCCCCATGAATATTTTTTCATCAAAAGTACATCGATCAACGAATTGAAGTTCGGTCCGGTAGCCAGCGGATATTGCACGGGCACCACCTTCGGGCCGTATATGGTTTGCAACTGCTCAAGCACCATATCATAATCGCACTTTTCATTATCGAGCTGGTTTACCAGGAAAATAACCGGTTTGCCCAGTTTCTCGGTATAGCGGAAATGGTTTTGCGTACCTACTTCGGGACCGTATTGTCCGTTTAGCAGCAGTATGGCAGTATCGGTAACGTTGAGCGCCGTCATGGCAGCCCCTACAAAGTCATCACTACCCGGGCAGTCAATGATATTCAGTTTCTTACCGTTCCACTCCACATGGAAAACGGTGGAAAACACAGAATAGCCGTATTCCTGCTCCACCGGGAAGTAATCGCTGACTGTATTCTTGGCAGTAATTCTGCCGCGACGTTTTATAATACCACTCTCAAAGAGCAGCGCTTCTGTGAGAGTGGTTTTACCCGAGCCGTCATTGCCAAGGAGGGCAATGTTCTTAATTTCATTCGTCTGATATACTTTCATGATATATTAAGATTTTAAGTGAATAACCTGACATACGATGATGCCGTTAACTTTTTGTGAGGCGCAAATTAGGCATTAATTCAAAGAAAAGCAACATCGGGAAGCATGTTATATAACACACTTCCCCCCACCAACAAAGAATATAATGTTCTTCTGCCAATAAACTGCCCGAATTCACTAGTTATCCCACCTCTTGGATGGCTTAAATATTTCTTATAACTTTGCAGTAAAAAGAATCCCCCCGAAAACCATGAACAAACTACTGTTAACAGCGCTGCTCGCCCTATGTCCATATTTGGCAATGGGACAGTCCAATCAAAAAACAACCGGGAAAACCCCTCTCATCGGCATTTCCTGCTCACATCCGGGCCGAAGCTCATCCACACAGATGACGTATACCGAGTCTATAATCCAGGCAGGCGGAACACCTATACTGATTCCCATCACTACCGATAGCCTTGTCTTGACAGACATTGCCAACCGGCTGGACGGCATCATCCTGATAGGAGGAGGAGACATCCACCCTTCCTATTTCAATGAATCGCCCATCGAACAGCTGGGAGAGGTGGACTCCCTGCGTGATGTATACGACATAACACTCATCCGCCTGGCTGCCCGGCGTAACATTCCGATGTTTGGCATCTGCCGGGGAGAACAGTTAATCAATGTAGCTTTCGGCGGAACCCTTTATCAGGACATCCCTACCCAGCATCCCGACACCACTGTCTGCCACCAGCAGCAGGAGCCGAGCAGTATACCAACTCATACCGTCCACCTCACTCCCGGTTCTGCCATGGCATCCATAACCGGACAGACACAACTTTTCACCAATACCCACCATCACCAGGCGGTCAAGCAAGTTGCCCCGGGATTCAGCGTAACGGGTTGGTCGTCAGACAGTATTCCCGAAGCTATAGAGTCTTCCCACGAATATCCGATATGGGGTGTGCAATTCCATCCCGAAGCTCTGGCTACGGCAGGCGACAGCATCTCTGCCAGATTCTTCCATTTTCTGGTTCAAAAGGCAGCTACCTACCGGCATGCCAAAGAGATTCACCGTCGCATCCTCTCCCTCGACACGCATACAGACACCCCACTTGATTTTGACGTTTCCTATAATATAGGTACGCGTGAAAAAACGCAGGTTTGCCTGCCCAAGATGCAAGAAGGAAAACTGGATGGACAATACCTGGCATGCTGGGTGCACCAAGGCCCGTGCGATGAAGAGAACAGTCGGAAAGCCATTGACCGAGTGAATGAGTTGATACGCCACATCTACCGACAAGTGGAGATGAACGGGGAGCAATGTGCCATAGCCCGCACGCCCAATGACTTGTCCAGGCTCAAGACCGAAGGAAAGAAAGCTTTTTATATTGGCATCGAAAACGGATACGGCATCGGCAAGGATTTGAAGAATATCACCCGTTTCCATGATGCAGGCGTTACCTACATCACCCTTTGCCACACCCGCAACAATGACATCTGCGACAGTTCTTCGGACACGACTGCCCGTTGGAACGGCTTAAGTCCTTACGGTAGGAAAGTGGTGAAAGAGATGAACCGGCTGGGAATAATGATAGACCTTTCCCATGCAGCCGAAAGCACCTTCTGGGATGTACTGAAATATTCAAAAGCACCGGTCATAGCCTCCCACTCCTCTGCAAGCGCCATCTACAGACACGACCGCAACCTGACCGACGAACAGCTACGCGCCCTTGCCGCACATGGCGGCGTGGCTCAAGCCTGCCTGGTAGACGAGTTTCTGAACCCAGATGCCAAGAAAGCCAACCTTACGGACTTCATGAAACACCTGCTGCACATGGTTGAAGTGGCAGGCATAGACCACGTGGGAATCGGCTCGGACTTCGACGGTGGAGGCGGGGTCAAAGGATGCAATGGGGACAATGATTTCATCAATATCACCGTCCGTCTGCTGGAACATGGATTTACAGAAACAGACATCGCCAAGATATGGAGTGGAAATTTCCTCCGGGTGATGAAACAAGTACAAACCAAATAGAAAAGACAGAAAAACATCACAAAAAGGAGAGATTAGAGCTATAATCTCTCCTTTTTGACACATTTACATACCTTCCATTTCTCAACTTTCGCATATCTTTGCCCAAAACATAAAACGATTTATTAATTATCTAATACCGAATTCTTAAATGAAAAGGAAAATTATTTGGAGTTTTGCATTGCTGGCCTGCCTTTGCTGCCTGCCATCTGCAAAGACAAAAGCACAAACGAAAAATGCCGCAATCATACCCGGGGAAGTATGGAAAGACACCGACGGCAATCCTATCAACGCCCATGGCGGCGGCCTTCTTTACCACGAAGGAACCTACTATTGGTATGGCGAATACAAAAAAGGAGAAACCATCCTGCCCGAATGGGTACGTGGGAATGCTACCGCACCGACGTAACCGGTGTCAGCTGCTACTCCTCGAAAGACCTGCTGAACTGGAAGTTTGAGGGTATCGTACTTCCTGCCGTGAAAGACGACGAGAAACACGACCTGCACCCCAGCAAAGTGTTGGAACGTCCCAAAGTGATTTACAACGAAAAGACAAAGAAATTCGTCATGTGGGCGCATGTGGAAAGCGCCGACTACAGTAAAGCATGTGCCGGCGTAGCGGTCAGCGATTCTCCTACCGGGACATTCACCTATGTAGGCAGCTTCCGTCCCAACGGTGCGATGAGCCGCGACCAAACAGTGTTTGTTGATGATAACGGCAAGGCATATCAGCTCTACTCTTCGGAAAACAACGCTACCTTATATATAAGCGAGCTAACGGATGACTACCTGAAGCCCACCGGTCGCTATACACGCAATTTCGTGAAGCATAGCCGCGAAGCACCCGCCGTATTCAAGTATAACGGCAAGTACTATATGCTCTCTTCCGGTTGTACCGGCTGGGACCCAATGTTGCCGAGTTGGCTGTGACCGACTCCATCATGGGGCAATGGACTACCATCGGCAATCCGTGTACCGGTCCTGATGCAGACAAGACCTTCTATGCACAAAGCACTTACGTGCAGCAAGTCTATGGAAAAGGAAATGCCTACATCGCCATGTTCGACCGCTGGAAAAAGAAAGACCTTGAGGACTCGCGCTACGTATGGCTCCCGCTTGAGTTCGGCAAGGACGGAACAATCACGATACCCTGGCGCGACAGCTGGGACCCGCGTACCCAATGGGAAGGACAAGGCGACTTTTCTGCCGGCAAAGGGACATTCCTATTGAACGGCAAGCCGTTTGTCATCAAAGCCGCAGAGCTGCACTATCCACGCATCCCCAAGGCCTATTGGGACCAACGCATCAAAATGTGCAAGGCACTGGGCATGAACACAGTCTGCCTTTATGTCTTCTGGAACTCTCATGAGCCTCAACCAGGTGTATTCGACTTCACCGGGCAGAATGACTTGGCAGAATTCTGCCGTCTGTGCCAACAGAACGATATGTATGTCATCCTGCGCCCAGGGCCCTATGTCTGTGCCGAATGGGAAATGGGCGGGCTGCCCTGGTGGTTACTCAAGAAAAAAGATATCCGCCTGCGCGAATCCGACCCCTACTTTATGGAGCGTGTAGGTATCTTCGAAAAAGCCGTTGCCGAGCAGGTAGCCGGTATGACCATACAGAACGGAGGCCCCATCATCATGGTGCAAGTAGAGAACGAATACGGCTCCTACGGGGAAGACAAAGGTTACGTATCGCAAATCCGTGACATCGTACGCGCCAATTACCCCGGCGTAGCACTGTTCCAGTGCGACTGGGCGTCCAACTTCACCAAGAACGGGCTCCATGACCTGGTATGGACCATGAACTTCGGTACAGGAGCCAACATCGACCAGCAGTTTGCACCGCTGAAGAAGCTCCGTCCTGACAGTCCGCTGATGTGCTCCGAATTCTGGAGCGGTTGGTTCGACAAGTGGGGAGCCAACCACGAAACCCGTCCGGCTGCCGACATGATTGCCGGTATCGACGAGATGTTGTCCAAAGGCATCTCCTTCAGCCTCTACATGACCCATGGAGGAACCAACTGGGGACACTGGGCAGGAGCCAACTCACCCGGATTCGCCCCTGACGTAACCTCTTACGACTACGACGCCCCCATCAGCGAATCGGGACAGACTACTCCCAAATACTGGGAATTGCGAAAAGCATTATCCAAATACATGAATGGCGAGAAGCAGGCTAAAGTTCCCGCTTTAATCAAGCCCATCCGTATTCCGTCTTTCCTATTTACAGAGATGGCTCCTTTGTTCGACAATCTTCCTGCTGCCAAGAAAGACCGCAATATCCGTACCATGGAGGAATATAACCAGGGATTCGGAAGTATTCTCTACCGCACCACACTGCCCGAGATGAAAACCCCGTCCCTGCTCACTGTGAACGATGCGCACGATTATGCCCAAGTTTTCCTGGATGGCAAATACATCGGCAAACTGGACCGCCGCAACGGTGAAAAGCAACTGGAATTCCCCGCCTGCCCCAAAGGTGCACGCCTCGACATTCTGGTAGAAGCCATGGGCCGCATCAACTTTGGACGTGCCATCAAGGACTTCAAGGGTATCACCCAAAGCGTAGAACTTACCGTAGACATCGACGGTCGTCCTTTCACCTGCAACCTGAAGGATTGGGAAGTCTATAACCTTGAAGATACATACGATTTCTATAAGAACATGAAGTTCCAGCCCATTGGCTCACTGAAAGATGAGTTAGGACAACGCATTCCGGGTTGCTACCGTGCCACCTTTAAGGTGAACAAGCCCAGCGACACATTCTTAAACTTCGAGACTTGGGGCAAGGGACTTGTCTACGTCAACGGGCACGCCATGGGACGCATTTGGAAAATCGGCCCGCAACAGACCCTCTACATCCCGGGATGCTGGTTGAAGAAAGGCGAGAATGAAGTGATTGTCTTCGACATCATCGGTCCCAAAGAAGCCAAGTCCGAAGGACTGAGCGAGCCATTGCTGGACCAACTGCTCGTCACCAAACCGCTGACGCACCGCAATGAGGGTGAAAATCTCGACTTGTCCGGTGAGCAGCCCGTCCTCTCCGACAGCTTCAATCCCGGCAACGGTTGGCAAGAACGCAAATTCGGCCAACCCGTCACCGGACGTTATGTCTGCCTGGAAGCCTTAAGTGCACAAGATGGAAAAGACCTGGCTTGCATTGCCGAAATGTATCTGCTGAACGAGAATGGGGAACGTCTGTCACGCGAACCCTGGATTGTCAATTATGCCGACAGCGAAGACGTATCCCACGTCAACTGTTCTGCGGACAAAATCTTCGACCTCCAGGAATCAACCTATTGGAGCACAACAAAAGACACTCCATACCCGCATGCTGTCGTGATTGACTTGGGGAGTACCCGCACCCTGACCGGCATACAATATCTACCCAGAATGGAAAGCGAGGTACCGGGTGGAATCAAAGACTTCAAGGTTTACGTAAAATCCAAGGCTTTCAACTATTAGCCGGACGGATTTATCAAAAGGAGCTTGTTAAAAAAGGAGCTTGCCCCGTCATCGCGGCAAGCTCCTTTCCTTTTTTTCTCAAATATATCAGCGAGGATTCCAACTTTCTTTCCATTCGATAACCGGTTTACCAGTATCATCAAAAGCAATCGGCAGCCAGATATACTGTGAATACATCAAACTCTCCGGCTTCCAGACATCAGCCATAAAGACAAATCTATTTTCCGGAGTAGAAATGACAAAGGTACTTTGACCGCCGAAAGTCTTTTCAGCCCCCTTACCAATGAAAGGATGCAGATGCTGTTTCCACGGTCCCCAGATGGAGGATGCTGAAAATAAACGTGCCTCATTGGGCTCCCATCCCGTACAACCGGAAGTAATCATCCAATACGTACCGTCATGTTTGAATAGTGCCGGAGCTTCATTATGCCCTCCCGGGAAGAGACGGATATATTTTCCGGAATGCCCTTGATAGTCATCAGTCAGCTCAGCAATTTGCAAGGTCAGATTCTCTTCCGAAGAATAGATATGATAGGCTTTTCCATCATCGTCAACATACAATGTCATGTCGCGGGACATCTGTCCTCCCTTCAAGTCACGTTTCACAAACAACCCCTTATTGACAGCCTCTCTCCACTCAGGCGTCCACCATTCTTCAAACTGTTCCATATTCCACTGCATGTCCCGTTCTTCCTCCGTCATATTCAGCGGAAATACTCCCGGACAAACACGACCTGAAGAAACAAAACGGTAAGGTCCCGCCGGAGAGTCACTGACAGCCACTCCCGCACGGGCAGCCTCATAGCCCTTCCCTTTCAGTTCCAGATGAAACCACATGACAAATTTCTTCGTCTTTTCGTTATAAATCACCTTGGGGCGTTCCATAATACAGCCTTTCTCTATTTCATTGCCAGCTTCCTCCGATACAGACAAGGCCACCCCCTCATATTTCCAATTACATAAATCGGCAGAAGAATAACATGTTACTCCTACCTCCGTAGAGAATCCTTTTGCAGGACGGTGTTCACCGAACCAATAATATTTACTGTCAAATAACAGTATACCACCACCATGTGCATTAATGTACTCCCCGTTTACATCATTCCATACTCCGGCTGGAACGATTTCACCTTCCCCCTTATGGGGACATCATTTTGTGCCTGCAGGCCGACGACTGACGCCACGACAGCCAAGCATACCACTAAAAACTTGAAATTCAAATGAGTCATATTCTGTCTTGTTTCTATTTATAAAGAAGGGAGCAGGATACCTTCGCACCGGAAAGTGTATCCTACTCCCTAAATCAAATACCTATTGAAAAATACCTTTATTTCTCAGCCGGCTGGTCAGCTACCACCGGCCAATAAGGGTTCTGGTAAAGAATAGAAGCCGATACATCCGCTCCCGAAGAGGCTGTCAACTGGAACTGTTTTATCATAATAGGATTCAAATAATGTGCCATCTTCCAAGTGCAGCCGTTATAGGCAGACTGGTTGCTGCTTCTCTCGAACGGACGGAGATACTCGCTCTTATCTTTCGATGAAACATTAGCCTTGTCTGTCCCGTCAGCAATCAAAGTGGATTTTCCTTTATCATCCAGATACCAGTCCTCCATCGGAGTATTCCACAAATGCATTCCTTCCAGATGGCTGGGAGTAGCAATCAATTGGTCCATAGAACGCCAACGGCACAAGTCCATGTAACGAAGACCTTCAGCCAGAAACTCGCAACGGCGTTCACGACGGATATTATACAGAGTTCTGTCAGAAATGATACTCCCGGCCGTATAGGCTCCCCAATCATTTTCAGCCTCCTTACTCATGTCCGTTGCAGCGATAGTCTTGTCAAAATCAGTACTGATACCGGCACGCTGGCGAAGTACAGTCCAATATTCACGAGCCGTAGCATCCAGCATTCCATTGAGCAGATAGCTTGCTTCCATATAATTCAGCAGAGCCTCAGCCGCACGGAAACATACAGCTGCCGTATAACCACCGCCATTGGCATAATACTTACGGTTGAATGAGCCACCCTTGCGCAATGCATAACCGGTAGCATAGCCACGCTCACCGTCACCACTCGTAATGGCCGGATAGGGTTCCTCCATCACTACCTCTGTACCTTCATTATTATCAACTTCAAAAAGAATGTTCTTCTGTCCCGGTTCTTTCAGGAAGATACTGAGACGCGGGTCACGATTTACACGAACATCGGCAATCGTCTTGTCGCCCATATAATAGCCGTCACCATCCGCATAAGAACCATGAGCATAAACTGGAGTACCATCCTCCATCAGGAAATTCTGTACGAATCCACGGGTCAGACCGATACGATAATTACCACGTCCGGCAGCGGCATTGATGTTATGAGTAGAGAGTCCGCGGGCATACTGGCGCCACAACAGTACTTCCTTCACGTCTGAAAGATCTTCCTGCGCAAACATATCAAAGTAAGGATTTGACGGGGCATCAGCTGATTGTTGCAGCACACCGGTATTCTCCGTCAAGCTTCCCTTGTATTTATCTGCTACAATTTTGGAAGCTTCCACGGCCTGTTCCAAGAAAAACTTCACTTCATTGTCAATACTTCCACCCGGATACTGGTAATTACTATAAAGAGATGCTCCCGGCCAACCTTCTCCACCTGGTACGAATGCCGTACCCTTGAAATTCTGTAACCAAGTAGCCTCGAACAGCGCCACACGCGACTTAATCAGCATTGCAGCATCCTTATTGATACGGGTTGTTGCCATATCAACATCACTCATGTAAGCATAAGCCTTGTCAAGGTCAGAAATGATGAAACGTGCCACTTCATTACGTGGAAAACGTTTGCTGGCCTCACGGAGAGCCTCCATATCATCGGCAAGCGGTTGGTCTATAATCGGGAAGTCACCGAAAAGCTGGAGTTTCTTGAAGTACTCGTAAGCGCGCAGGAAGTACATTTCTCCGATATAGTGCTTGATAGTGCCTACACTCCCGGAAATTGTATTTTGTGAACCGCTCATATCTTCACCGAATTTGGGAAGTGCTTCAGACAAAAAGAAGTTAATACGATAAATGCGTTCGAACTTCCAATTGTCACTTTCGCTATGAGGCACTTTCCAGCGATCCTGGGTGTAACGGTCATTGGCATTCACTTCTATCTGGTTATCGGTTCCTTTGTCTTCACCGAAGATGCCATAAGTCCACTGGCCGAATGACGGAAGGACATTGGGATATTCATCATTCAGATTGGCTTCCAACTGGGCCGCAGTGGAATAATAGGTTTCGGGAGAAATGCTTGACATCGGCTCTCTGTCCAGAAAATCATCGCAGGAAGTCGTTCCGACAATCGCTGCCATTGCAATGAACGCTTTTACAATATATCTATAATTCGATTTCATAATATTCTTCTTTATTTATGGGATTAAAGTGATACGCTAAGTCCAAAAGACCAAGTTCTTGAAAGCGGATATGCATTACCACCACTCTTAATAGGTGCAGAAGCATTGTTGTCCGTATTACCGCCGCTGATTGTTTCGGGATCAAACAACTTACTCAGCTTGGTTCCCGTCCACAAATTTTCGCCTGATACGAAGATACGGCAGTTGGTGATACCAATTTTACGAATGATGGAAGCAGGCAATGTATAGCCAAGCTGGAAGTTCTTCAAACGGATATAAGACGCATCCTGCAGATAGCGGGTTTGAGTTTCCTGGTTCTGGGTACTGTCAAATCTCGGACGTGCATAATAGGAATTGATATTGGCAGCAATCTCATGGCCGGCCAGTCCGACGGGTTCATCACGGAAATAGTCTTCGTGTTCTTTTAAGCCGGTTGACCACCACATACCCCATTGACCAACGCCCCAGAAGATATTGGAACCCTGCCAATAATCACGCTTCATCACTCCCTGGAAGAAGAGACGGACATCAAATCCCTTGTAATTGGCATTCAAGTCAAGACCGAAATGGTAACGGGGAGTATTGTTGCCTATCACCTTCAAATCACCATGATCCTCCAAAGTCTGCGCACCTTTGGTGATACCCGGTTTTCCATCCAAATCAGCATACATAATGTCACCTGCAGCCCAGATGGAACCAAGCGCGTTTTGTCCGCCTACCTTATCCAAATGTGCCTGCATTTCGGCATCTGTCTTGGCAATTCCTACGGTTTCAAAACCCCAGATTTCACCTATCTCACGACCTGCAATATAAGTTCCTGTTCCAACAGAATTTGTCGGATTACCGGGATATCTGTCAATATAAGTACGTGCATCAGAAACATTGAACTTGATGCCATATCCCATACCAAAGTTTGTACGGTCCTGCCATCCGATAGTAAGTTCCCAACCCTTTGTCTTCAAGTCACAGTTATTGGTCTTGGGAGTTGCAATACCCAATGTAGCAGGCAGCTCTACAGACGGACCTACCATATTATCCGTATAACGGATATAAGCATCGAATGAACCGGTCAAACGGTTATTGAACAGTCCCCAGTCAAGGCCGACGTTCCAAGTGCGCACTTTTTCCCAAGTCAAAGCTGTACTAATAAGGCTGCCTACATAAGCAGTGTTGGGTTTCAGTCCATTCTGTAGCCAGCTTCCGTTTGCTTGTCCCAATGTCATTGTACGATAAGTAGGATACCAGCCGCTTGTATTCATATTTCCCAGTTCACCATAAGAAAAACGGAACTTCAACTGATTGCAAACATCCGCAAAGTCTTCCCAGAAGTTTTCCTGGGCAATGTTCCAACCCAAAGAAAAGGAAGGCGATACCTGCCAACGGTTGCCGCGACGAAAACGGGAAGTACCGTCATAGCGCAGATTTGCCTCTGCCAGATAACGGCCTTTATAATCGTAGTTCAAGCGACCAAAGAAACCGGCTGTAGCCCACTCGTTGCGATAACCGCCCACTTCGGGTACCTTATCCTTACCAGCACCGTCAATATTCGAAATCAGGTCTAGTTCCGGAAGGTCCTCTACCTGCAAGCCATATCCTTTGGCTTTGAAAAACTTCTGACGCATCTCTTCAGACTGGAAACCGCCCATTATTTTGAAATTATGATCATCATTTAGAGTAAGAGAATAAGTGGAGTAAATATTCCAGTTCATATAATTTTCTTTCTTATAGTCCTGATAGAGGCTGGTGGTTCCTTGTGTATCCACAACATTCCCGTTCACATCATGGTTATAGCAAGGAAGTCCGGTTTCACGCGTATCTATGGAATTGGTACTATAATTGAATTCCACATTGGTAATCCAATTCTTCACGGGCTCGAATACCAAACCTGCCTGATGATAAACCTTATCTGTCTGCACATCACGCTCACCACCCAACGCCAATGACATGGCAGGTGTCTCGGCATTACTATTGAAATAATAGCCGTTTTCATCATAAACCGGAAGATTAGGCCAAGTCTGACGACCGATTTTTTCATACAAGCCACCACCAAAAGCTGTAGGACGGCCAAGGTCCTGGCGGACATAACGCAAACTGTAATTGAACTTTAACCATTTGGTCAGTTCGGCACCAAACTTGGCGGTAGCATTATAGCGCTTCAAATCATCGGAACCATGACGAAGCAAACCATTCTGATCCAGATACCCCAATGAAGCATAATAGTTGAACTTGTCACCACCACCACTCACACTGAAGTTATGTTCTTGCGAGAAGGAAGACCCTTTATAGATTTCGGAGAACCAGTCCGTATTGGCATACGCCGTAGTAAACGGGTCGCCTGCCGGTTTCCCCCATACATTACCATCAGTAGGCAAACCGCCACGATTAGTACCTCCCGCAGCTTGAAAATCAAGCATCTGTTGCATTACCGCATCAGAGAACTGGGCATTGTCCTGACCGTTGCGTGCAGCTTCATTGAAGTAGTTGGCAAAAGTATAGGAATCCATCATCTCCGGCAAATTCACCGGACTGTTGAAACGGAAGCTATTATTGTAATTGATAGTCGGCTTACCTGATTTACCTTTCTTAGTAGTCACCAAGATAACGCCGAACGGTGCACGCGAACCATAAATAGAGGAAGCAGCTGCATCCTTCAATACAGAAATATTCTCAATATCCTGCGGATTCACCGTATTGATGTCACCCTCCATACCGTCAATCAAAATCAGCGGACTTCCGCTTGAGCCGTCACCGATAGTACCGTTACCACGAATATTGATGGACATATTTTTGTCCAATTCACCGGTATTGGTCGTAATCTGCAAGCCCGGTACTAAGCCCTGCAATGCCTGCGTGGCATTCGCTACCGGCCGGGCTTCAATTTCTTTTGCCGTAGCCAGCCCCACAGAACCAGTCAGGTTCACCTTTTTCTGTGTACCGAAACCCACTACCACCACTTCATCCAGCATCTCGGAATCTTCCGCCAGCTGCACATTGAAAGATGTTTTTCCTGCTACTGGAATCTCCTGCGTCTTATAACCGATAAAACTAATCAGTAAAGTAGCATCGGAAGGTATCCTCAAGGAGAAATTACCGTCAATGTCAGTAATTGTTCCATTCGTCGTATTCCCTTTCTCCACTACACTGGCACCAATCACCGGTCCCATCGCATCATTAACCACACCTTTTACATTGATTGTCGAACTCTGTGCGTTCAAGAACTGAACATTCAACAGAAGGGCCATGCAAATGGCCAAAGTGACATACACTTTCAGCCCGAGTCCTTCAAAGAATCTCTGTCTCTTCATTGTATAAACTTTAAGATTAAACATTAATTGTTTCACTTTCACTCTTCATTTTAACTGTGAAAACAATGGCAAATGTAGGCGAATGCTGATAGAAGGACCTCCAATAATACTTCTACGAGGTAGAATTTTAGTTATTCGACCTAATTGAAGCATAATTTGACTTAATCTATGATTGTATGAAGCGTTCCTGATATTCCGTCGGCAACATACCGAATTCCTTCTTGAAACAAGAACTGAAATATTTCGGGTCATTAAAACCGACAGCATACGCCAAATCGGAAATACGTACGGAACTTCCCTTCTCTTCCATAATGCGGCAAGCCGCTTTCAGACGAATGTTACGGATAAAGGCAGAAGTATTTAGTCCGGTCAGGGATTTCAGTTTCTTATAAAGGGTAGACTTGCTGGTACCCATCTCCTCCACAAACTGTGGTTGGTCGAACTCAGAATCTTCCAGATGACGGTTTACACAGTCAATGGCACGTTGCATAAAGTCTTCATCAATACTGGTATAATCCAATTCCTTGATTTCGAATACCAGTTGGTTCTTAAAATCATGCGCCTTGCGCTCTTTGTATTTCAGCAGATTGCGGATACGCGCATGCAACACAGCCAGATTGAACGGTTTACTGATAAAAGCATCCGCACCCACTTCATAAGCTTCAGCGCGATCTTCCTCCTTGTTCTTGGCTGTCAGAAGAATTACGGGAATGTGACTGAGTTCCAACTTGTTCTTCACGTATCTGCAGAACCCAATACCGTCCATCACGGGCATCATCACATCCGAAACTATCAGGTCAATATCCTCATTGTCAAGCACAGTCACAGCCTCTTGACCGTTTTCAGCCGTATGGACATTATATTCACGCTTCAGCAGCCTGACCATTAACTGCAAAAGCTCCTCATTGTCTTCCACCACCAGTATAGTATGCGCTTTGGACTTTTCTGAGATAACATTGTCCGCATCCTCCTCCTCTTCAAGATAAGTAACGGTTTTCTGTACCGGAAGTACAGCTTCTTCGTCAATCTGTTCTTCTTTAAAGTAAGAGCGGTCTACGGGCAAAGTCACGATAAATTCCGTTCCCTGCCCTTCCCCACTCTCCACTTCAATACGTCCTCCATGCAATTCCACCAAATCCTTTGTCAAAGAAAGACCGATACCCGTACCAATGGTATTAAACTTCCGGTAATCCCCTTCGTAGAACCGCTTGAAAAGCGTCTTCTGTTTATCCTTTGAAATACCGCTGCCATTATCCTTTACATGCAGCCGGACAAAATCCCTATCTTCGGCATGCATAAGCGTGACTTGTATATAGCCACCTTCCTTATTATATTTAGCAGCATTGGAAAGCAGGTTATAGAGAATCTTGTCAAGTTTGTCCGTATCAAAATAACCGATAATCGACTCTGGATTACAGAGTACAGAGAAATGTATCTTGCGCTTTTTGACAAGCGGCAGGAAAGATTCGGCTTCGTTTTTCACAAACGCCGCCACATCTCCCGGAGAAACACGCAACTTCAGATTACCGGTTTCCGCCTTACGAAATTCAAGAATCTGCTGCAACAAACGGATAAGCCGACTGATATTGCTACCCATTACCGTATAAAGGTCATCATGCCCGGGGAATCGCATCTTCAACTCATCAACCGTAGCCGAAATAATAGTCAGCGGGGTCAGCAGTTCATGCGTAATGTTTGTAAAGAACTGTAATTTGGCATGGTTCAGTTCTTCCAATTTTGATTTTTCCATCTCTCGAAGATGCAGCTCATTGCGTAACTGCATTCTATTCTTTGCCGTCCGGAGAATGAAGTAGACAACAGCTGCCCCTATCAGCGCATAGATGATATAAGCCCACCATGTAGCCCAAAACGGAGGTAATATCACCACCTCAAGTTCGCGGATTTCCTGGCTCCAAATACCATTCTCATTGGTAGCTTTCAGACGGAACTTGTAAGTGCCGCTCTTCAAATTATTATAATAGGCAAAACGGCGGTTGGCATCCGTATACTGCCAATCCTTGTCAAAACCCACAAGCTGATAGGCATACCGATTCAAACCGGGATTCTTATAGGTAAGAGATGCAAATTCGATACTGAAATTATTATACCCGTAAGGCAGTTCTATCTTCCGCGTAAACGAAGGCATGACAGAAGAAATCTGTTCTCTGACCTCCGGTTCCAATGCTGCAAAAGGACGGTTGAAGATTTTTATATCCGTAATCAGATAAGGCATGGCCTCATTGTCTTCCTCCAGAGATGCAGGAAAAAAACTGTTGTAGCCCTTATTCCCTCCAAAGAATAATTCGCCATCCCTGCTGCAAGAAGACTGTGATATGAAGAAGTTATCCTGCAGACCGTCTGCCGTTGTATAAACACGGACCGTAGCCAAATTCTCGTCCACCGGCACAAAAAGCTGTACCAGCCCCATATTGGTCCCCATCCATAAACACCCTTGCTTATCTTCCTCTATAGACCCTATCATGTCACTGGACAGCTGATATTCCTGATTCTTTTCTATAAATGCCTTTCCCTTATAATCATATAAATACAACCCTCCTCCCTCAGTTCCGGCCCATAGCCTTCCAGACTTGTCCACATACAAACACAACACCGAGTTCGTTGCCAACTGCCCGTTGTTATAACTATAGTTACTACATTTCAACGTTTCGGGATGCTGCACATTCCCCATAATATGTATAATTCCACAGTTGGCTGTCGCAATCCAGATACTACCATCCGTATCCTCCACAATGTCCTTCACATGATACCAATCCGCCAGCCCGCCTCCGGCAAAAGATAGTGTTCCAAAGCTATAATGCCCTCCATCGGCCAAACTGATTCCCAGACCTCCACGGCAGCCCACCCAACAATTCCCCTTACTGTCCTCGCATAAGGCCGAGACACAGTCCGAATAAAGATAAGGCGTGTCGGATTCAGTCAGCACCTTCACTTTTTCTCCTTTCTTATATATCAGGATACCACCGTCATAGGTAGCAAACCAAACTTCCCCATTCTTACGCTGAATAATATAATTGACTGTGGGTACACCAGGAATATCCGAGAATTCCGGAATATGGGAAAAGAACGACAACACCCCTGTTTTATAATCTTTGCGAGCCAACCCATAACTCCCAGCACCCAGCCAAAGGTCTTTATCCGAATCGGCAAACAAAGCACGGACAGCAGTAGTAGGCACAGCGAATAAAAGGCAAACGGAGGCTGTTTCGTGTCTACCATCAAGACACCTCCGCCAATGGAACCCAGCCAGATATTATTGAAGCGATCGCGCAACAGTGAATTTATTTCATCACAAGGTATATGGTATGCCGAATGCAATGACTTATAATTAATGAATGTACCGGGATTCTCTTGTTTCATAATACTCAGCCCCACCCGGGTCCCTACCCACAAGGTATGCGTGTGTACATCCTCCACAATATCATAAACAATATTGTCCGACAAGCTGGCATCATCCCCTATCCTATGCGAATAATGCGTATAAGACACGTTTGCCATATCCTTGGGATGATTCAAGAGAAATAATCCGCAATCCCAGCCACCTACCCACATTTTCCGGTTGGAATCCTGATAGATAACATGCGCCGAGTTACGTTCATTGATTTTAGGATATGCATAGAATTTATCCTCCTTCCGGGAATAACGGAAAAGACCATTGGACCAAGTGCCAATCCACAAATCCCCATCCAAATCTTCGAACAACGATTTGATGGAGGCTACAGGAAACATCCCATCGGTGGACTTGTCATCATACATCATAAAGGAGTCCTTCTCTGCCACATACCGGCATAAGCCGGAATCCGTACCAATCCAGACCTCATTCTCCCGAGTAACCAACATGCACGAAACTACATTGTTGGGAATGGCAGGCGCCGTATACTGACGTATTTCTCCGGTTTTCTTATTAAGGGTGTTCAATCCCTCTTGTGTACCAATCCACAAGAAGCCGTCATTATCATCGGCAAAACAATAAATATTGTTACTGGTCAACAAGCCTGGAGCATTCAAGCTCGATTTATAGACAGTAATCTGGTATCCGTCGTATTTACAGAAACCATACCGGGTAGCAAACCATATAAACCCTTCTTTATCCTGATATATTTTCTGGACCTCATCCGTCGGCAACCCGTCCAATGTAGAAATCGGCTTGAACTTCAAACGCGAAATAATATCCCCGTCAGCCGCATGGCCTAAAGCAGGATACATTGTCCAAAAGCTGAACAAAAGAAGACACGTATGCAGACAAAAGAAACTTACTATATTTTTCATATACCAGACATTAGGAATCATGACAAATATAGCAAGTTCAATCTATTTTAAGGAAGAATTATACTCCTTTTTTGTCTACAAATACTTCAATCTTCTGATTTTCCGGACAATTCATCATCCACCACAGCCATCATCCCCTCCACTTGTGCCAATGCCAGCATACGTCCATGGAAAGAATAGCCTGCGTTGTACCCCTTGTCCTCATCACCCAACATCATGCGCCCATGGTCCACACGCATCGGCAATCCCGGATTCTCTTTCTCGAAGATACGAATTAAATCAATGAGATGCCCCCTTCCCTCCAGATGGGAACTTTCTATGAAATTTCCACCCGGCATAGCTTTGTGCTGCGCAAATGCACGAAATGGGTACGCTTGGCAAACTTCCTCGCCAGCTCACGGGTATCATTCTGTTCGCCGGCACTCAATGAACCGGCACAAAAGGTCAAACCATTATGAGGATTGTCCACTGCATTCAGAAACCAGGCAATATCCGCCTCGTCCGTCACAATACGCGGCAACCCCAGTACCTGGAAAGGAGGGTCGTCGGGGTGTACGCACATATTCACTCCATATTCCTCGCATACCGGCATGATGGCAGACAGAAAATAACGCATATTGTCACGCAGAGCCTCCCGGTCTATCCCCTTGTATAACGCCAGCAGACGTTTGAATATAGCTACCGGATTCTTGTCGCCTTCCTTTATATTGCCGTTTACGAACCTTGTGTCTTTACGATAATCGTATCTACCAATTCCGCCTTTTCCGCTTCCGTAATCACCTTGTCCAACTCTGCAACCTTATCCAATTCTTCCGGAGAATAATCAGCTTCCGCATTCTCCCGTTCCAATATCTTGAGGTCGAAGTAGGCAAAACGGATTCTGTCGAAATAAAGAGAAGAAGTTCCGTCTTCCCAAGGATGCTGCAAATCCGTACGAATCCAGTCAATCACCGGCATAAAATTATAGCAGACGGTCCTGATGCCTGCTTTACCGAGATTGGCCAGACTTACCTTATAGTTCTCTATCAGCCTGTCGCGCCCGGCCCCCGCATACTTGATTTCCTCGCACACCGGCAAGCTTTCCACTACAGACCAGCGTAACCCGAAGGACTCGATGTAGCCCTTAAAGTCCTCAATGGCTTCCAAAGTCCATATTTCACCATTGGGCACATCATGCAAGGCAGTCACAATACCTTCCACTCCTATCTGTCGCAACATGGCAAGGGTTATCTTGTCCTTCTTGCCAAACCATCTCCAAGTCTTTTCCATCTATCCTCTATTAAAAACATAAAATACCTCCAATTGAATTACAAATATAATTCATATTCGGAATATTAGGACACAAATACGGCTTTATTCCTTACCTTTGCAGCCGTACTCTACACTCTAATCGTAGACAAGCAAACAACATATGGAAAATAAATTCGACTATCAGTCTGTACCTCATGGCTTTACGCATTGCTTCCACAGCCAGTGTACCCGTAAGGAAGAATGCCTGCATCATCTGGCTGCCACCCATTGCACCTCACAATATCCCACCTTAAGCATCATCAACCCGAACTGTATCCCTGCCGATACCACCGGTTGCCCCTATTTCCGGAAAGCCCAAAAGTACCGGGTGGCATGGGGCATACGGCATCTGCTGGACAACGTACCCCACAAATGTGCCGCCCCCATGAGAAACCAGCTTATCGGACACTTCGGCAAGACAGCCTATTACCGCTTTTACCGCCAGGAACAAGCCTTATTCCCAAAGGCACAAGCCTATATCCGCCAGGTTTTCAAGCAAAACGGGATTGCCGAAGAACCGAAATTCGAGAGATACAGTGAAGAATACAGCTACTACGACTGAAGCTTCCGGACATCTCTCACAAAGTTTATTTTCTAAAAACATCTGTCATGCTATCACGCAAGGGGGGATATTCGTTTGATTATAAACCGGTTAAAGCGTGATAGATACCCGTGATAGATAAAAATCTTCACAACCATCTATCACGCCACGGCAAGGAGCAGCATCAGGCGTTTATCCGTCACTTAGTCCAAGGCCTGCAGAATAAACCTATATGCTTAGTTCTCAGCACGAAACTTTTAGTTTCAGAGTTAAATACCATTAGTTTCATAAAGGGAAACGGGTTGTTTCATTATAGAAGACCAATTGTTTCAACAAGGGAAACGAGTTGTTTCAACAAGGAAAACAAGTTGTTTCAACAAACAAAAGCCGGCATAGCAGCCTACACAGTGCAACCCCAATCATATACTTTTTCGACCCAATACACCAGATTTCTCACAAGAAAGCACTGGAATCGACCTAAAAAAGTAAGGAATCGCTTGTAGAATGAGTATAATTATCGTACCTTAGTACACTGTAAGCAAAGCTTTTTGCCTGCATCTGACGGATTGCATTTGCCGGAAAAGGAAGCAATGATTCCACCCTTTCGTAATTGAGGCAGAATCACATCATTTACAACAAATCCGCATCATTTCCGAATGCTATGATGCGGATTTATTGTAGATAGTCCATAGCTAAAATATGCTTTTAGTTCATCTGAAATGTATTGAAAGAATGTGGCTGCAATGTAATATTCAGATAACGATTATCCAACTTCAATGTCAACTCTTTTGCTTCCTCATTGAAATTTCCTGCAATCACCACATATTTGTTCTGAGGTGTCCGTGCCACCAGTACCGGCGTATTATTCTCGTTCTTAGCCTGATAAACCAGAATGCGTGAACCCGGAACCACGTACTTGCTGTAATGCTTCACCGCATAATACTCCGGTGTGAAAGTTGCCGCACGCGCCTTGGTGTCTACCCGAATCAACGCATTCTGTTTCCATCCCCAAGGGCTCTCGCCATTATCGCAGAGGATGCAGTTCCAAAAGGTATATTCTTCGCAGCCATTGCCCAGGTAATGGTTCATCAGCCCGAAAGTGTGCTCACCGCCTTTCCAGTCAAAACTGCCCCAGCCGCATTCACTTTCGGTCTGTACATACTTGTAATTGGGATATTTGGCACGAATCCTGGGCAATATCTGCCCGCCTTCCCACTGGAAACCTACTCCTTGCACACTTTGCGGCATGCGCGGGTCGGACAGAATCCGGTCAATGTAATCGAAGCGGTTGGTATTGATAGTACCCAGATAAAGCGCCACTTCGGGATGGCGCTTCTTCAAGGTCGGCGCCAGATACTCCACATTGAAACGGATAGTACCCTCGGCAGTCCATGCACAGCCGGGATAAGGCGTATAGCTGTATGCCTCGTTCTGATACATCACCATGGAGATGGGGATGCCTTGCTCTTTGTAAGCATCGATAAACTTGCAGAAATAGTCGGCATACGTCTGCAAGTAGCGGGAGTCTTGTATCATGTAATCATTTACGGCCAGCCGTTCAGGAAAAACGCCGCTATCCTTCTTCTCATTTCCCTCGAAAAGCGCAAAGTCCGCATCGGGCGAAAGCCGGTTATATTCACTGCTCCGCACCGGATAATCACCATTGATTTTCATCCAACTGGGCGGGCACCAAGGGGAAATCCAGAAAGTCAGGTCCGGATTGTATCTCTGTGCGGAACGGATATAGGGAATCAACGTCTGCTTGTCACGGTCTATATTGAAATACTTCAACTGGAAGTCTCCCGGCACTTCGTCGCAGCTATACCAATTGCGTGCATAGTCGTTGGCATTCATCGCTACGCGCCCCATCGTGAAGCGCAGGTCTCCTTCCGGCAAGAACAGTTTCTTCAGGATGTCCTCCTTTTCATCAGGAGTAAGGATGTTCAGGGCATCCCAGCCCAACTCATTGAAACAAGTGCCCCATGCCTTGAAAGGGGTTCCTTCCTCCGTACCGCTAACTTCCAATATCGGAGTCTGCCTGGGCTCTGATTGTAATTTCACTTTTGATTGTTGCCATACGCTGCCTTCCGTACTGCTCACCCATGTATAAGTCTGTGCATATACGCCGGAGAAGAAACAGAGTGCCAATCCTCCCACCCAAAAAGTTCTGCTGAAAATGTTCTTCATTGTATTCATTTATCAATCATTTATTCAAATAAGTATCTATTTCGATAGACGCCTCCGGCAATCCTTCTGCCGAAACGGTCAGGCGCACAGTACCCTCTTCACCCGTAGGTTGCACAATGGCGATGGCACTTCCGCAAAACGCCTTGGGTTTCAAGGAACGGAAGCTCTCCATATCATCCGCACTCCCGTTTCCGGAGGCAATAACGGTTCCTTTCCCGCTGAAACCGATTTTCAGAGGAAGCCTTGAATCGGGTATCAGGAGTCCGTCTTTATCCAGTACTTCAATCTTGACATATGCCAGGTCGTTTCTGTCGGCTTTGATGCTGGAACGGTCGGCTGTCAGGCGTATGCTGGCCGGGACTCCGGCAGTTGTCAACGTCGCAGAGGCAGTCTCTTTCTTTTTTATCAGGCTGACAGCTTTCAATTGTCCCGGTTCGTAAGCCACTTCAAAGGAGGCTGTATAAGTATCGGGGGAAACCTCCTTCTCCCCCACCAGCTTGTCATTCAGATAGAGCCTCACTTTGGGGGCACGACTATACACATTTACAGTCATGGTCTGTCCTTCAAGTCCTTTCCAATTCCAGCTCAACAGTTCATTCTTCCAGCCCCAGTAGTTGATGTCCTCTCTTTTTCCCGGAGCCACGGGCGGCTGCACAGCCAGGGAGATATCCCTCCGTCTCCAGAGTATGTCCCGGTAATAGGATTGCGGTTTCTTGTCGCCGCAAAGGTCTATGTCACCGCACCAAGCATTGTACCAAGGCCAACCCATAAACTGGGGACTATGCTCTCCCTGAGCAAGTTCAAGCGTATGGGCAAGTCCGGCTTCACCCAGATAATCCATGGCAGTCCAGACAAAATCGCCTATCAGATAGGGATTCCGGTCTATCAAGTTCCAGTTCTGCGCCGCTTCCTTCGGCACCGATTCGCTGCCGTACATCACACGGTCGGGGAAACTCCGGTGGTCTTTTTCATATTCCTTCCACTGATAATTGTAACCGGAAACATCCAGATGACGGAAAGCCCGCTCCGAATCCTTTTCCCAGGTAAAATGTCTTCTGTCCCAGAAAGCATTGACGGCTGCGGTGGTATAGCGCGTGTCATCCAGCCCTTTGATGATGCCCGTCAGTTTCCGGGCTATCACCTCGCCAATGGAGTCAGCACGTTCTGCAATCTCATTGCCGATACTCCACATAATGATGGACGGATGGTTGCGGTCTCTGCGGACCATGACCGACATGTCATGTTCACTCCACTCGTCAAAATAGCGGTGGTAATCCTCCGGACGTTTCGGCTGCTGCCACTGGTCAAACACTTCGTCGATGACAAGCAGTCCCAACCGGTCGCATGCCTGCAGGAAGTATTCGGAAGGAAGGTTGTGTGAACACCTCACAGCGTTGTAGCCGTTTGCCTTCATCAGCTCCACCTTGCGCTCCTCGGCACGGTCTATCGCTGCCGCTCCCAACAGCCCGTTGTCGTGATGCAGGCATCCGCCGTGCAGTTTCAAGGGCTTTCCATTCAGCAGGAAGCCTTTCTCGGCGCTGAATTCAATCGTACGTATTCCGAAAGGTATCCGGATTGCATCCGACCCCCCATTGCCGGACTTCACCGTGATGGAGGCTGTGTACAAGTTCGGAGTATCGACTGACCAAAGCGACGGTCTGTCTATATCGAACGACAAGGAAACCGGTGTTTCGCCGTTGCCATTCACCTTTATCGGCCTGGCAGCAGAATAGACTTCTTTTCCTTGTGGAGAGAAAATGCTGACAACCAGTTCGCCTTCCCCCTTCTTCATATCTGTGTTGTGCACCACTGTGTGGAGATTCACTTCCGCTTTTCTCCCCTCCACCCTGGAAGCATCGACAAAGGTATCCCACTCGTCCAAATGTACCTTGTCCGTCTTTATCAGCCAGACATGGCGGTAGATACCCGAACCGGCATACCACCGGCTGTTCAGACCCTCATTGATTACTTTCACCGCAATCGTATTCACCGCCCCGGGCGACTTGCAATACTCATTGAGATGTATCTTGAAAGGAATATATCCATAAGGGTTGAAGCAGGCTTTCCGTCCGTTAATCCAGACTTCCGCTTGATTGTAGGCTCCTTCAAAGTAGAGTGTATGCACCTTGTCCGCATCTTCAGGCCGAATCACAAATTCTTTTCGGTACCATCCTTCCCCGCCTACGGTCTGGCCGGTATCGGGACCTCCGATGCTCAACCGTGAGAAAGGTCCCACCGTCAGGCCTTCCCGCTGAACCGGCAACGGCTCCACACTCCAGTCGTGGGGCAGATTAACAACACGCCATCCGGCATCATTGAAGGAAGGCTGTTCGGCATTGGCCACGCAGCCGCGATAAAACTTCCAGCCTTCGTCCATACTGACCTTGCGTCCGGAAGCAGAAATATCAACTGAAGCCATTACCAGACAAGCGATGAGGACTGATAAGGTATTCAAAGAAAAGAAATGTTTATCCATAATATTGTTTCCTAACGTTTTTGAGTCAAAACAAAAATACAGCTTTTTCACAAATCGGAAGGATATAAAGTACTTATTTTTCCAAATAAAGTATCCCCTTTTCATCAAACCGGACCGGAATCCAGAGATATCCCGAATACATCAGGCTCTTGGGGTGCCAAATGTCGGCCATGAAAAGATAGCGGTTGCCGGGAAGCTGCAAAACGTAAGTGCTTTGACCGCCGAAAGTCCGCTCACTTCCCTCGCCCCGGCAGGGATTGGGATGCTGCTTCCACGGTCCCCAGATAGAAGGAGCCGAGAACAAACGTGCCGCATTGGGTGCCCAGCCGGTACAACCGGAAGTTATCATCCAGTAAGTACCGTCTTTTTTGAAGATGGCAGGCGCTTCATTGTGTCCGGCAGGAAAAATACGGATGTAACGTCCTGAATGGGAAAGGTAGTCCTCCGTCAGCTCGGCTATCTGCAAGGTCAGGTTATCTTCCGAAGAATAGATATGATAGGCCTTGCCGTCATCATCCTTAAAGAGAGTCATGTCACGGGACATCTGTCCGCCTTGCCAGTCACGCTTCACGAACATCCCCTCCTCTATGGCCTCATGCCATGCCGGTGTCCACCATTTCCGGTATTTTTCATCTTCCAAGTGGCGTTCCGTTTCTCTTCCGCCATATTCATGGGCCACCTGCCCGGGCAGACACGACCGGAAGAAATGAAGCGGTAAGGCCCTTCGGGACGGTCACTGACGGCAACTGCAGCACGCGCAGGTCCATATCCCCTACCTTTCAATTCCAAGTGGAACCACAAGACAAACTTGCCGGTCTTTTCATTGTATATCACTTTGGGACGCTCCATGATGCATCCGCGTTCTATGTCCGTCCCCCCTTCCTCGGACACAGCCAGAGCTACCCCTTCGTACTTCCAGTTTGCCAAATCGTCGGATGAATAGCAGGTTATCCCGACTTGCGTGGAGAAACCTTTCGCCGGACGATGTTCGCCGAACCAGTAATATCTGCCATTATAAGGTAATATGCCCCCTCCGTGGGCATTAATGTAATTGCCATCCACATCTTTCCAACTCTCCCGCTGCAGGTAACGGTATCTTTCGCAGGCAGCCAGCAGGAAAGCGCCTACCCCGAAATTTGCCGTAGAGTCTGCACTCAGCACCTGGTCGGGAATGGCGCTTCCTCCGATGGGCTGCACATACCCTACACTGCCGTCGGGCTGCAAAGCTACAGTGACCAGGTATTTCCAGGCCTTGTCTACCACCGGCTGATAAACAGCACCGTCGAGCAGACCGTTATTGATGCCCCATTGCAGACCGTAGGCAAAGAAAGCCGTACCGCTTGTTTCCGGTCCCGGCGCAAAATCGTGCTGGAGCAGGCTACGGGTCCAGTAACCGTCGGGATGCTGGCACTTTGCCAAAGCCCCCGCCATGGCAAGATACCTATCCATATAGAGCAGACGGTGTTTGTCCGTTTCCGGCAAATCCTGCAGCACTTTGGCAAAGGCAGCGAGTACCCAGCCGTCGCCACGCGCCCAGAAATCCTTCTTGCCACCGAGGATAGCATGTTTGGGGTAGACAAAACTGCCGTCACGATAGTACAAACCAACTTCCGGATCGTACATCACACTGTCGGCATACGCAAAGTACTCATACAGTTTCTCCAGATACAGAGGGTTCTTCGTGATTTTATACAGTTTGGTCATTACGGGCATCACCATATAAAGACCGTCAGCCCACCACCAGTAGTCTTGCTTATCGGTACCCATCTGATACTCCATCACTTCACGGGCACGGTCTATCTTCCGGTCGTCAGCCCGGATTCCATACAAATCGGCATAGGTCTGGAAGCAACATTGCCAATCGCCGAAGAGCACATATTGCGGAGTCTCGCCATAACCGTATTTCCACTCCGCCTTATTGTCCGAAGCAGCTCCTTTCCAATGGTTGTATTCCGCCCAATCGGTGGAATATTTCAGATAGGCAGCATTACCGGTCAATGCATAGACCTCCATATTTCCCGTGTGATAGGCAGCATTGTCCCAAAAAGAGCGCACCTGCGGAGAATTGTTTTCCTGCCAATGACGGTTCACCTTGTGAATGACACGCAACAAGTCGTCGGCAGACTCCGTATCCCGGCTGAAAAGCTGCAACGGAGTACTTAGGATGAAAAGAAAAACGAAAAGAAAATTAAATGTCTTCATACAAAAAAGGACTATTATACAAGTTTACTCAATAGCTGTACCCGTCAATCGAATGAATCTCACCGCTTTATCTTGCAACAACCGAACCAGTTTATATGCTTTTTCCACTTCTTCCGAAGAAAGTTCCGTAGCCTCCGCATTTTCCAACCACTCAAACAGCAAACCATAAAAATAAGAATTGACCGGAGTCTCAAAGGCAAGTTTCAGCTCGTCCTGAACATTCTTCACATAAAAGACTGGTACGAAATAGAAATAGTCATTGATGGAAGAAAAGAAGAGATTATACTTAAAGAATGAACTTCCCATTATCTTTTCAGTCAACCACGATGCACCGTCCTGGTCTGTCACAAAATAAGCAAAACCATTATTCAGGTTACAAAGGCCATGCTTTCCCGGAACTGTGATGACGTCACCCGCCCCCTCTGGTTTTATACTCAAATGTACGGAAGCTTCCGGAACGAGCTCCACACAAAGGGAACCGCCCAGACGTCTGCCTATGGCATCTAATATAGGAGTAATGGCATCGCTTACAAATTCTTCCACCGGTATCTGGCTTCCCTTCCATTCTATCGATGATAAGGAAGGATTCAAAAAACCAAAATCCAATGATTGCCTGCCAAACTCGAAAAGGAACTTCTTTCCTACCAGCATTGAGGAAGTAATAGAATAGGTCAAATCCAAATTCAATATACCCTCTTTATAAACTCCCTTCACAACGAGTTCATGTTCAGGTTGCTTGGACATCCCTTCCAATACAACCTCCTCCGGTGAAGCGGATGCCCCAACATACAAAGTAATATTATCGAATGCCGGCTGCACATTCACTGTAGCCAAATTCGGCCAAAGCGGAGGTAGCTTCAACAGCATTGTCTGACTCCCTTCCATCTCATCCTTAGAATTACTTGCCAAAGGCTCCATTATTAAGGAAACACCTCCAAAAGCGGGTGTATCCTCACCATTCAAGGTCATTTTCACTTGTTGCGGAGTATAAACCCCACAAATACCCTGAATATCAATTGAAACAGGAGTTTCATTCTCATCATTGCCGCAAGCTCCAAGAGTGCTTATGCAAAACATAGCGCATGCAATGAAAATAAAGTAGTTCAGTTTTCTCATGGTTATTAAAATTAAATGAAAAAGCCCACCCTTCCTGGTCAAAGAGTGGGCTATCTACGATAACACCTATTGAAAATGAGCGATTTAATATAATCTCATTTATTCCGTGATATCCTCATCAGCTACTGCATCTTCCCAGTTATCCCACATCTGAATATTGGCATCATAACCGTCATAACCATAGTTCTGTGCCAATTGGGCCTTGTTATTGGCAGTGATGGCATCATTAGGAATGGGCCAGTATACATTACGCTTGTCGAGTGTAAAATACAATGTGTTAGGACCGGACGTAATACCATTAGGATTCTGATTGTAAACTGAATAGCGTGTCAGGCGTTGGTACCAGTAGCTACCGCCGGTTGCATCAGTACCCGACTGCTTGTCCCAGTTGTCCTTGCTGTATGTATTGCCCCATTCATCAGGTTTGCCGCTCAATGCCAAACAGTAGGAAATACGTTTCAACTCCATAGCACGCCACTCTTCAAGATATAATTCACGGGCGCGTTCATTGGCTATATCACCAATATTTACAGAAGTATAAAACTGTGAGCACTTGGCACGTCTGCGCACTTCGTTTACATCCGATGTAGCATCTTTGCCTTGATATAATTTAGCTTCTGCACGCAACAAGTAAGTTTCTGCCAAACGATAAAGATACCAGTTTGCATTACTTCCGGTAGTGGCACCATTGAATTGATTGGCTCCCTGATTGGCTTCAGCGGTAGCGTCGTCCAGGAAAATTTTGTAATGCGGGAAATCAAACCAGTCACGAATCAAGTTTGTACAGAGAATTTTGCCCTTGTCATCATAGAGTTGCAAGTTCTTGCCGTAATATTCAGACTCAGGATTATTGTATTTCAGGTCTTCCATACGTACCCAGTTGCCTACTTCATGGTTGTGGCGCAAGTCTTGCGTATCTTCTATACCATTCACCACCCACATTCCATGTTGTTGGAAATCGGTAGCACCGCTGACTGTAGCAATACCACGGCCAAAAGCACGTAAAAAGTCAAGACTCTTGTCATAATTCGCATGATTGCGTGCATAATTCACAGCACCTGCTTTTCCGTCGGGAGCCAACAGATAGCCATTATCACTCCACATAGGACCAAAAATACGCATGGTCAAAAAGTCTGTATGAGAATCTGCCGTATTATTGGGCATACCCATTATCACCTCTTTGTTAGCTGCAATCAATTTGTTCTCAGGACGGTGCAAATCCCAAATCACGTTGTCTGTGATTTTCCAAGTATCCGGTTCGCCACCTTCGTTAAAAGTACCGAAAGTCTCTTGCATCAACGAATAGCCCGACTGATTGATAAGGATGTCAGCTTGTGCCTCAGCTTCAGCAAAACGTCCGGTAGCCAAATAACATTTAATAAGCAACTGACGGCAAGCTCCCTTATTCACCATGCCAATATATTCTGTCTGTGCTTGTTCGGGTACCCACTCTACAGCCTTCTCCATATCTTGAGTAATCATTTCCAGAATGGCTTCCTTCTTGGTCGATTTATAGTTACGCTTCGGACCATCCAGGATTTTTGTTACCAAAGGCACATCACCAAATTGGAATACAAGAGCCAGATAACGATAGGCACGATGGAAATAGCCACGGCCTTTATACTCATTTTTCTTTTCTTCACTCAGCCTTCTACGGCATCAATGTAGCTCAAAATCGTATTGGCATACTTAATACCCGAATAGTGCTGGTCCCAGAAATATTTAATCTGATTGTCGTCACCATTGGCTATACCGCTTGTCGGTGTCAACCGGGTAGCCCACGTTCCATAGGCTCCGCCCACATTATCCGTCTTACCGTAAATGGCTACATCCGAGAACAGATATTCGGTACCGATGGGTACGCGTATATTGTTGGCTTCATAGTTAGTCCAGTACAAACGTAGATGACGGTCACACATGGCAAGTACGGATTTCAGACCGGATTCTGTTGTAAATGTCGTTTCCGGTTCGTAGAATGACAAAGGGTCAGGCTTCAAGAAATCATCTGTACAACTTGACAGACATGCTGCTCCCATAAGAACCAGGAAACCTTTAGAAAGCTTATTTTTGATATTATTTTTCATTGTTTCAAGTTTTTAGAAGGTTAAATTTAATCCGAATGTATAGGTGCGGGTAGCCAATCCGCCGGTTTCAGGGTCGGCATACTCCCAATCGGCAGCCCATGTGGCTACATTACGTACGGTAGCATAGAGTTTCACACGGTCAATCTGCCATTTTTTCGTCAGTTTCTGAGGTAATGTATAGGCCAAAGAAATATTATCCAGACGAATAAAATTACGGTTATGAAGACGTTGTGCACCGGTTGCGCCATCAGGTCCCTGCGCTTCAAGGCGTGCGTAGGTATTGCTCGGATTTTCGGGTGTCCAATAATCTTTCTTGAAAGTATTGAAGCCATAGGTCATCATGGAACCTCCATTATCATTGTTAAGGTAGTAACCTTCAAGGCTCTTATGCCCCATATAAGAATAAAGGTTGAACGAGAAATCTATATTCTTCAGAATAGTGAATTCATTACGCAAAGACCAACGGACAGGAGCATTCGTAGTACCCAAGAACTGCTTGTCGTTATCATTGTAAACCGGAGTGCGGCTACCGTCAGCATTGATTTTGTCATCAGCCGTATAATAGTTCTCTACCTTCGGATCACCCGGTTTCTGACCTACCTTGGCAGCTTCTTCCACTTCATCCGTCTGCCAGATACCCGTTACCTTATAATCCCATATCTCACCGATAGGCTTGCCGATAAACCATTTATTACTGGTATCATCCTGCTCTTTACGACCGACCACCTTACCATTCTCATCCAACACATCCTCATACTCATAATAGAGATGCTTGATTTGATTCTTATTATAAGCAAAGCCGAACGTAGTACGCCATTCAAAGTCGCTGTTACTGATATTGACAGTGTTCAGAGAGAATTCGAAACCATTGTTCTGCACTTCACCCAGGTTGGTGGTAATCTCACCGAATCCGCAAAAACCAGGAAGACGCTGGCTCATAATCATGTCATTGGTCTTCATAAAGTAGGCTTCCAAACTACCACTGATACGATCGTTCAAGAAACCGAAATCAAGTCCGAAGTTCCAGGAAGAAGTCTTCTCCCACTGCAGGTTAGCATTGGACAAACGGTCTACACTGAGGTATTTCATATCCACATAGTCTGAACCGGTAAAATATCCCATTGTACCCCCGGTGCCCGAAGCCAGATTTGCCAAGGCAAGATAAGGGTCTTTCAGTTGGCGGTTACCATTCTTACCCCAAGACACACGTAACTTACCGGTACTCATAGGTTCCCATTTGAAGAACTTTTCATTGGCAAATGACCACGCTACGGAAAGTGACGGAAAAGTAGCCCACGGATTATTGGCACCAAAAGCGCAATAACCGTCGCGGCGGACAGTACCGGTGAACATATAGCGGTCATCGTACGAGTAGAATAAACGTCCCAGATAAGCGGCAGCCGTTTCATGCGTGTCGTTGGTATTGAATTTACTGTTATCCTTGGTTCCGTTCTGAGTATTATGGAAACCCAATGCATCCGAAGGCAAGATATTGCGGGCTTCTATCTTATCATTCCAGTAACGGCGTTCTTCAGCCTCTTGTACCAATGTCAATATTACATGATGCTTTTCAGCAAAAGTCTGGTCCCAAGTAATGGTGTTATTCAAGGAATAATCAAAACGCTTGCTATGCTCACGGTCTACACCACGGCTTGTAGGACTGCTGTCCGGCAACTCGGCCGACATAAAGTAGTAGTTATGGAAAAATTCATACCGAGGAGCTATATTAAAGTCATAGGTAATATTAAACGGTAACTTTATTTTAGCATTGAAGATAGTATTCAATACCGTATAGCCTTTATCCAAGTCAAGATACTGGCGGTCGAATTCATAATTATAGCCACGCTTCACTGTACTACCCATCGGATACTGTGCCAAACTGCCATCTTCGTTAGTATAGTCAGAATACGGACTGTTGCGCAGCATATTGGCATCCCAGTAGTTGGTTCCCAGACTGACGGCAATATCTCCATCCGTGCGGTCCTGGAAATTCACATTGGCACCGATTTCCAACCAGTCAGTCACTTTACCGGACACCTTCAGGTTGGCACGCATGGCACTGTAATCATTACCCTTGACAGCACCCTCATTCTTTTGATAACCGAAAGACATATAGTAGCTCATACGTTCGCTGGCACCGGACACACTGGCATTGTAGTCCTGGTTGATACCGGTACGGAAAGTCTGGTCATACCAATCGTGAGTCTTTCCGGCCAGGAAGTTCCGCAGCACAGCATCCTCCAAGCCCAAACGCTTGGCATAAATGCTCAATGCCGACTCTCCGGATTCATTCTTACTGTAAGCCATCCATTGGTCCTGCGTAACTCCATATCGGCCCAAATTGTCCGGATGATCATAATAGCCCGGATTGGTCTGACCAGTCTGGTAAGCTTCGTACTTGCCAGTTGCCGGATTCACGCCGTATGTACCGACTTTATACCAATCCTCGCGGTATTGCATGTATTCAGAAGCGTTGAATACATCACGATAGGCACTCTTGGTATTGATACCAAGGGTAGCACTGACATTGATAGTCGGTTTACCCATCTTACCCTTCTTGGTAGTCACCACAATAACACCGTTAGCTCCTTTGGCACCATAGATAGCAGCAGCCGAAGCATCTTTCAACACGTCTATCTGGCCGATATCTTCCGGATTGATTTCGGAAAGCTCACCATAGAACTGCATTCCGTCAAGAATAATCAACGGCGTATTATGTGTATCATTGGCAGGAGTTTCCTTATCAGTCACATAAACAGAGCGTTGTCCACGCACCATCATCGTACCGCCTCCCTTTGCATCGGCATTATAACCGATATTCAGTCCTGGAGTACCGCGTAACACATCTTGTACGGTTTTAGGAGCCTCATTGGCAAGTTTGTCAGGACGAATCTGAACCACAGAACCCGTCAAGTCCTTCTTGCGCATGGTACCATAACCGACCACAACCACTTCTTCCAGCATTTCATTGTCCTCAGTCAATATGACGTTCAACGGTTTGCCTGCAGTAGCTTTCACTGCTGTCAGTTTATAACCGATAAAAGAAATCTCCAATGTAGCACCGGGGGCCACATTAAGACTGAAATTACCGTCAATATCGGTAATCGTACCATTACTGGGATTTTCTTTTTCACGGATATTGGCACCGATAATCGGTTCACCCGTGGAGTCTTTTACTATACCCGAAACAGATTGTTTCTGTTGTTGGACCATCTGCACTGCAGGAACATTATCCCCGGCAAACGCCGCCAAGGATGGGTTGTTATGAAACCCGTGCAGATCAATAAGGCTGTAAGAGCCTTGCGATTTCTTTTGAAAGAATTAAGATTCATCGTTTTCTTTATTATTAGATGAGTAAGGTAATTGATATTTTCTCTCTTGTTATTCCTTATCTATATATAAAGGTGAGCTTTATACTTCCGATATTCTCAACAAAGGTTAATTTTATGTTTTCATAAGTATTGAAGATTTAATAGTTGTTTTCGATTTCCAACGCAAACTTAAAGAAACATTATAATATTAAGGAGAGAAAAATTAAGCAGAAAGGGCAGAAAATCATTCATGCCCATCAATAAGTGTATTTTTGACCATTTATTTATCGTTCCATGACGATTTTTTATATGAGATGACGAAAATAATTCATGCAATGGCTATACATAACGCATAGGTTAATCCCTGTCACTTATAACAACCCATCCCCGGCATGCTCGAATGCCGGGGAATTTGCTTTTTTTAATCGGCAGATAAATGCACTAACCACCAACAACTTACCACTGCAAAGTCACTGTGCACTTTTTGCAGTAACCGATAAATTGCTCACAGAAAAACAAAAAACAGCCACTACCACAAACTACAAGCCTGCACTTGACGATTTTTCAACCCTATTATGCCGAATTTCTACCTCCCTCCATAAAAAGATAATTCAAAGAAATGTGCTACTTTTGTTCCATCAAAATAAAGCATACCATGAAACACACCGGCATTATCTTTATAGTCTTCTTCCTAAGTGTGTTGGCCGCATCTGCCAACGTATCGGCCCAACCCTACCGTATATCCCACTTGGGAGTAGACGACGGACTTTCCAACAACTATATAGTCAGTCTTACCCAAGACCGGAAAGGATATATCTGGATAGCTACCGAATCGGGGTTGAACCGTTTCGACGGGCAGCAGTTCATTGTTTACAATAAAAGCAATTCCGGACTGAGCAGCAATGAGCTGAACGCCCTGCTTGCCGACCCCAAACAAGACAAGATATGGATAGGTACCCAACGCGACGGATTGTGCTGCTTTGATTATGAATCGGAAAAAATCACCTGCTTAAAGACCGGAGAAAGCCAGCTTGCCAGTAATGACATTCCCTACCTCGCCCGGGCGTCGGACGGAGGGATCTGGATTACCCACTATCACATGGGGATACAGCACTATGATACACAGAAAAACCAGTTTTCTGCCGCATATAACTATAAGACCATAAAAGGACTGCCCGGACGCTATTGGACCGGACTGGATGACGGAGAAGGCAATCTCTATATAGGACACGTGACCGATGGACTAAGCATCATCGACATGAAGAGAAATACGTTCCGCAACTACCGGCACGACCCGCACAATCCAAACAGCATCCCCGGCGATGAAGTCTATTCCATCTGCATCGACCGTAACAAAAACGTATGGGTAGGAACCAACAAAGGAGCCGCCCTTTTCAATCCTGCCACCCAGCAGTTCACCGCATTCAGGCATAACGAGGAAGATGAGTATTCCCTGCTTCCCGGAACGGTCATGGACATCAAGCAGATGAAGAACGGCGACCTTTGGTTTGGCACCAGCATGGGAGGAATCAGCATACTGAACATGCAAAGCAACACCTTCACGGATGCCCGGAATATCCGCTTCCGAAACATTAGCGCCACCAACGATGAATACGGGCTCACCGGGCCATACGTGAGGCGTATGCTGCAAGACTCCTTCGGCAACATCTGGATAGGCAATTACCGTGACGGACTGGACTTCATCAGCTATGAACCAAGCATATTCAGCACGTTGCGCTATACGACGGAGAAGCAAGGGAAAACCCGTTACAAGCAAGTGTGGAGCCTCTGTATAGACCACAAACAACAGTTGTGGATGGGGGGAGAAAGCGAATTGGCACTTTACAAGAAAGGAGAGAGAATACAGGTAATCCCCCTGCCAACCTCCTCCTCACACCCGCATGCCTACATCAGAGCCATCCGCGAGGACAGTAAGAAAAGAATATGGATAGGCACCTGGGAAGCAGGACTGTTCTACTACGAACCGGAAAAAAGACAATTCATACAAGTCCACGACAGCGATTCACAACCTGCAGACGTACGGTGCTTTTATGAGGAACCGGACGGGAAGCTATGGATAGGCAGCCGAAACGGGGTATACTCCTTCTACAATGAAAAGCTGACCCGTGAAGAATCTGTAAACGAACAGTTGGGAGACCATATCATACAAGGCATCTGCCGCGACTCACAAGGTAAACTATGGGTAGGGACTTTCGGCAAAGGCATCTTCGTCTTCGACTCGCAAGGAAAGCGGCTGGTGAATCATCAGAAAGACAACGGATTTCCTTCGAATGCAGTCAACTCCTTGACAAACGATTCGCAAGGACGCGTATGGGCAGCTACACGCGAAGGTGCCATTCTCTTTCAAGATACCCGGACACCCGACGACTATCTTACCTTCAGCAATGCCGAAGGGCTGGTAAATACACAAGTACGTGCTGTCTGCGAGGACCGAGACGGTAATATCTGGATAAGCACCAATGCCGGTATATCCCGGCTGAACGAAAGTCAGAAGATGTTCTATAACTACGACCACCGCGACGGCATTCCCTTGGGCGACTTCATGGACGGAGCATCTGCACGGGATGCTGAAGGCAAACTTTACTTCGGTTCGCAAAACGGCACATGCCATTTCGACCCGTCCTCACTCTCGGCCGCGCAAATCATAGCTCCCGTCACCATCACTCGCTTCTTTGTATATAGCAAACAAACGGAAAGCAAGGATGTGGAAATATCACTTCCACTGGCCTCCGGGAAGATTGCACTGCCGTATGACGCGAATACTTTCAAGATTTCATTCAATGTGCTGGACTATACCCAGAATCCACAAGTAGAATTCGCCTATATGATGGAAGGGCTGGAAGATGTATGGTATAGTACGCAAGGAGAGAATCAGGTTACTTTCCGTAACATTCCTCCCGGAAAATACCGCTTCAAAGTAAGGACCCGGCTCCGCAACCAGGAATGGGAGGAAAAGATAGCCACCCTGCCCATCACCATTCGTCCTCCCTTCTGGCTGGCATGGTATGCCAAATTGGTATATCTCTTTATAGCCGTTACCTTTATCTATATCATAATCAGCTTCTATAAGCGTAAGCTGGACTTGGAGAGCAGTCTTGAAGTGGAACGTAAAAACAGCCAGAACAAGCAGGAACTGAATGACGAGCGCCTCCGTTTCTATACCAACATCACACACGAGTTGCGCACTCCCCTCACGCTGATATTGGGGCCGCTGGAAAATTTGCTCAGTGACAACAGCCTGTCTCCCAAACATGCCAACAAAATCAGCATCATACATGACAGTGCCGCCCGTCTGCTGAACCTTATCAACGGCATACTGGAGTTCCGGAAAACAGAAACCCAAAACCGTAAATTATCCGTGGCACGGGGTGACCTCTCTGAGCTGGTGCAGGAAATAGGATTGCGTTACAAAGAGCTGAACCATAATCCCAAAGTCAACTTCCATGTCTGCATCGACACAGAAGAAACCCAACTCTTCTATGACGCGGACATGCTGACCACTATTTTGAACAACCTCTTGTCCAATGCAGCCAAATATACCTCGGAAGGTGACATTACGCTCACCTTGGCCGCTGTGGAAGAAAGTGGTGTGAAGTATACGGAAATCAGTGTCAGCGACACCGGACATGGAATAGCCCCGGAAGCCCTGCCGCACATCTTCGAACGCTACTACCAAGCCAACAGCCAATACCAGGCTTCCGGTTCGGGCATCGGACTGGCGTTGGTGAAAGGGCTGGCGGACTTGCACGAAGCCACCCTCGACGTCACCAGCCGGCTGGAAGTAGGTACTACCTTCAGATTACGCCTCCTGACAGACAATATTTATCCCAATGCCCTGCACAACGATGTACATCCGTCAAAGGCAGCAACCGAAGAGAGCCCGTCAACGGAAGAGAACCGGATAGCGGAAGAGCAACCGGAAGATGCCCGTCCACTGCTACTCGTGGTAGAAGACAACCCCGACATACGTAAATACATACGCCACTCCCTCAGCGACGATTTCGATATACTGACGGCAGAAGACGGCAGTGAAGGCTGGACACTGGCGCAGGAGCGGATTCCCAGCATCATCGTCAGCGACATCATGATGCCGGTGATGGACGGTATCCAACTTTGCCGGTCGGTAAAAGATGATATACGGACCAGTCATATCCCCATTATATTACTGACAGCCAAAGACTCCCTGCATGATAAGGAAGAGGGCTATACAGCCGGTGCAGATTCCTACCTGACGAAGCCGTTCAGTGCCAAGTTGTTGCACAGCCGTATCAACAACCTGCTGGAAGCACGCAAGAAACTGGCAGCCAGCCTGACGGCAGTTATCCCACATTCCACGGAGCCGGCAACAGAAAACACCGATATATTAAATCCATTGGACAACGAATTCTTGCAGCGCATCACCCAAATCATCGAAGATAACCTGGAAATGGAGAAGATGGACATTGCCTTTATTGCCGATAAAATGTGCATGAGTCATTCCACCCTCTACCGGAAGATAAAGGGAGTAGCGGATATGTCTGCCAACGAATTTATCCGTAAGGTAAAGATGAGGAACGGGGTGAGACTGTTACTCTCCGGGAAATACTCCATATCGGAAATCTCCTATATGATAGGATTCAGTAGCGTCACCTATTTCAGACAATGTTTCAAGAGTGAGTTCGGAATGGCACCGTCGGAGTATGTGAAGCTACAGAATACATAAAACGACACATGGTATTGCCGAAGCAAGTAAAGTATCAATAGCAAAGCGGGTGTGTCAGAATTCACCACAGATTACACAGATTAACACAGAATGAGATTAATCTACTGATAATCAAAGATACTTATCTGTGCAAATCTGTGTAATCTGTGGTGAATACCAGTTTCGACATACCCGCTGCTATGTTATGAAACCAGTGGCTCAGTACGCAGTAAATGTTATTCTATTCCGATGCTGTGGCACACGGGAGAAAGGATGAACGTAAACTCATAATCAGCGTATGGCACCAAGTACTCCGGACGTGCAATACGTCCCCAGCTGTCCTCACAACCCAGACCGGCTTGTACCTTGTCGATACAGAGATTAGTCAAATCAGCCTCTTCCACTTCTTGCGAGTGTCCCTGCTGCTTGTCCAAACCCTCGTCCAAAGACTCGATGGTATAGTGCAAGGCAGATGCGGAGAAGGGGGCTTCGGCCACAATCTTGATGCCATTGCCGGACTGATTCAACATCTTCCACCAGCGGATATCGGTCTTTGTTCCGTTTTCCTGCGGACGGATATAAGGATAGAACTGCTCTGTCACGCTCTGGCGATAGATGCCTAAATCTGTGCAGTGGTTACGGTCGCTATAGTTCTCAACCGGGCCGCGTCCGTAGTATTCGACTGTTTCGAAACTGCGGGGCATGGGCATCTGCAGACCGAAACGGAACATGTTCGATACTTTGGCATTCTTGTCGGCTGTCAGCTTCTGGGTTATCTTGATGGCACCGGCGTTGTTGATGACATACGTCAGGGCCAACTTGGCGGAAACACCCGGCATGTCATAAGCCGATTCTACGATAACCTGATTGTTCTCCGTACGCTGGTTGAAAGAAGTCAGCTTGATTTCCGGATTCTTCCAAGCGATGTACTTGCGTTGCAGGCCCGCACCGAAATCATTGTCGGTCGGAGCACGCCAGAAATTGGGCGTCAGGGCCTCACCGTCCTTAATCATATTCTGTCCGTTCACTTCGTACTTGGTCAGGTAACCGTTGTGCTTGTTGATTTCTACCCGGAACGCATCACCGGAAACGATAAGATACTTCCAATCGTTATCCTGCACTTGGGGAGCCACTACCTCTACATTGCTCTGCACGCAGTTCTTCAGTTCCATGGAAGGAGCCTTGTAGGGATTGAGTGTCAGCTGGTCCTTGGCCACCACATGGCCGGCGGGAAGCAGCCCCTCGCGATTCTTCAGCTTGTAGGAAACGTTTAGCAGCCATTCGGTACATTGGCAGGTCTTGCCCAAGTCCAGTCTGACTTTGGCAGTCTGCCGGGGGGCTACATTCAGATTGTCCACACGACCGGTACGCATCACTTTGCCGCCTTTCAGCACCTCCCACTCCATGTAGTAGGCAGAGAGGTCGCGGAAGAAGTACTCGTTGAACACATTGATTTCACCGTTCTCCAAGTCGGCCGGAGTAGTCCAGATGTCCTGATAGATACGCCCCACTTCGTACATGTGAGGGTTGGGCACACGGTCGGGGCTGATAAGGCCGTTGTCGCAGAAGTTGCCGTCACTGGCGTCGAAGCGGTTGAAGTCGCCGCCGTAGGCATAAATCATCTTGCCGTTCTTGCCCGTCCAGCGGGGAGACTGGTCGACGAAATCCCAGATAAAGCCACCTTGGTATTTGGGATACTTGCGAACCAAATCCCAGTACTCCTTGAAGCCTCCTTCGGAGTTGCCCATGGCGTGAGCGTATTCGCACTGAATGAGAGGTTTCGTCATGGAGGCATCCTCGCAATACTTCCGGCAACCCTCATAACCATAGTACATGGGGCAGTAAATGTCAGTCTTGCCTGTCTTGCCGGCTTGCTCGTACTGGCAGGCACGGCTGGGGTCTTCGGCTTTCACCCAGTCGTAGGCGGCCTCGAAGTTAGGACCATAGCCGGCTTCGTTGCCGAGTGACCAGAAGATGATGCTGGGATGGTTGAAACTGCGCTGCACGTTGCGCTGGTTGCGCTCCAAGTGCGCTTTTCTATAATCATCACGCTTGGCAAGGGTTTCTTCTCCGTAACCCATCCCGTGAGATTCGATATTCGCTTCTGCCACTACATAGATGCCGTACTGGTCGCAAAGGTCATACCAAAGATTGTTGTCGGGATAGTGGCAGGTGCGCACGGCGTTTAAGTTGAATTGCTTCATCACCTGGATGTCCTGCAGCATACGTTCACGGGAGATGACATAGCCGCCGTCCGGGTCCAGTTCGTGGCGATCGGCACCCTTGAAGAGAACAGGCTGTCCGTTGACCAGAATCTGGTTGCCTGTCAGCTCTATCTTGCGGAAACCTACCTTAACGGGAATCACTTCACTGCTGCCTTGCAGGGTGGCATGCAGAGTATACAAGTAGGGTGTTTCTGCCGTCCATTTATGAGGATTCTCCACATTTATCAGGACAGTGCCACTGCCTTTGGCAGCAGCTGTAGCCACCTGCTTTCCGGCAGCATCCAGCAGTTCAAGGCTGACGTTGCCGCCCCCCTTCACATCGAGCTGCACTCTCAAGGAACCGTTGCGGTAGTCGGCATCCAGGTCGGGAGTGACGCGGATGTCCTGAATGCGTTTCTTGTCGCGGGCATAAAGATAGCAATCACGGCCTACACCGCTGTAGCGGAAGAAGTCCTGGTCTTCGAGGTAGGTACCGTCGCACCAGCGGAATACCTGAAAAGCAATCAAATTCTTCTGGCCGGGCTTCAGGTAAGGGGTCAGGTCGAATTCGGCTTCGAGCTTGCTGTCTTCACTATAACCTACATAACGACCGTTCACCCACAGATACATATTAGAGGTGACAGAGCCGAAATGGGCGATGATGTCCTTGTTCTTCCAGTCGGCGGGCACGGTAATCTCGCGGCGGTAAGAGCCTACATGATTGTTCTCGACGGGCACCTGCGGTGGGTTGTTCTGGAACTGGTTGCGCCAGGCGTAGCAACATTCACATAGATAGGGTCGCCAAAGCCGTTCAGCTCCCACACCCCGGGGACGGGGATGTCGTTCCAACCTTTGTCATTGTAGCCCACACGCCAGAAGTCGGTGGGGCGGGCATCGGCATCCTTCACCCAGAAGAACTTCCAGGTGCCATTCAGTGTCATGAAACGGGACGATTGTTCTTTCAAGCCCCGGGTGGCGGCATCTGCCGACTCATAAGCGAAGTAGTTGGTGTGCATGGGGGCACGGTTCACGGCGTTGACCTCGGGATCGAGCCATTCTTTGAAGGACTGTGCGCTGGCAGAGAAGGCCAAGGCTGCAAACAGTCCGGTAATGAGATGTTTCTTCATGATGATTAGTTTAAAAATAGTAATAACAGCATAGGGAATGCTCCGAATGCTGTTACAAAAATAAGGCAAATCGGGCTATTTCAAGAGGAGAATCAGCCCAAAAAGGATGAATATTTGCTCGCGGAAGCAATTTTCCACGGTTCATGCCCCGGAAAGGGGAGGGAAAACGGATTGTATACCATCTTCCCCCGCCTTTCGGAAGAGGATGTCAATGCAGGCGGTAGACGCTGAATGAACGGGGCTGCAGCTCCAGGTCAAGGGATTGCGCGCCGACTTGCACGGGGCGGATACGGGGAGCGAGAGCTTCTTGTTCCAAGGTATTCACCGTACGCCAGTCGCAGTTCTGCAGATAAGTGCACGAACCGCCGATGAGTTGGCGTTTCTTCAAACCGTTGAAGTTGACTTGCACTTGGACCGGGGTGCTGCCTGCGTTGACCAGCTTCAGGATAATTTCTCCCGTAGGGGCATCGAGGGAGGCCGTGGCATAGAGCTGTCTTGCCCGGCCACCGGCTTGCCGTCCATCTGCAGACGGAGAACGTCGGTACCAGCATTCATGCCATACATCTGCTGGACGTAATAGTTCGGGGTGCGCATCATGCGGAGGTTATCGAACCAGATGAGGTCCGGATTCCACTGCCAGGCATCCACATGGGCAAAGAGCGGGGCATAGGTGGCAAGGTGCACCACGTCGGCGTTGCGCTCCAGCCCGGTCATGAAGGCGGCCTCGGAGAGGGCGGCCAGGAAATTGTTGGCCTTGCCCGTGGGGTGATCGTGGGAGGCATACTCGCCGGCAAAGACTTTGGGGCCTCGGCGGTCGTAGCTGTCATAGCGGGCGGCATTGGCAAAGAACCAGTCGGGGGCCATGTAGTAGTGCTCGTCCACCAGGTCCACACCGATGCGTTTCATCTCGGGCCAGAGGTAGTCGAACTTGTCACCATCGGCGTTGGGGCCGGAGGAGCCGACAATCTTGATGTCGGGATAGCGGGCGCGGATGGCTTTGGTAAAGACTTCCAGACGCTCGGTATATACCTTATCCCACTGTTCGTTGCCGATGCCAATCATCTTGAGGTGGAACGGCTCCGGATGTCCCATTTCGGCACGCAGCTTTCCCCAGGTGGAAGTAACGGGACCATTGGCGAATTCGATAAGGTCGAGGGCATCCTGCACGTAGGGGTCGAGCTCGTCGAGGGGCACCACTTCGTTGCTCTCGTACTGGCAGGAGAGGCCGCAACTGAGGACGGGAAGCGGTTCGGCTCCGAGGTCCTCACTCAGCAGGAAGTATTCGTAGTAGCCCAGACCGAGGCTTTGGAAATAGTCGGGAAAAGCCTTATGCTTGAAGGTGTAGTTCCAACGGTTCTCGTTCAGCGGACGGTTCTCCACCGGGCCCACGGAATGCTTCCACTGGTAGCGGGTAGCAAGGCTGTTACCCTCGATGATGCAGCCGCCGGGGAAGCGGAAGACGCCGGGATTGAGGTCATAGAGCGCTTGGGCGAGGTCGGCACGCAGACCGTTCTCGCGGTTCTTCCAGGTCTTGACGGGGAAGAGCGAGATGTGGTCCATGTCTACCGTACCCTCCGTCAGCAACACCACGCGCAGACGCGAGTGGCATCGGTGAAAGGAGATTGGAGGACAACCGTCTGTTTTTGCCAGCTATTGCCGCTGATTTCGATTTCCCGCTTCAGCAGGTTCTCACCGCGCGAGTTCACCAGCTCGATGGATAGCTTCATGGGGCGGGCATCCGGAGTACGGGTATAGGCGGTGAAGCGGTATTCCTCGCTCTGCTTCAGGCCGATGCCGCGATAGCCTTCATTGTCGAGTCCGGCACGCAGCAGGCGTCCGTCATTGACGATACGCACGTAGTGGGGATTGCGGTCGAAGCAGGGCTCGGCGTCCTGCACCGTGACGTTGCCGAAGGGTATCCAGCCGACGAAGGGCTGCGGGAACTCAAAGGAGCGGTTCTTCACCAGCTCGGCGTAGAGTCCGCCGTCGGCACCGAAGTTGATGTCTTCGAAGAAGATGCCGTACATCGTGGGCTGTATCTTGGCCGTAGGCCGGGCGACGTCGACGGTCATCACATGTTGTGCCTGCGCACCCAAGGCGCAAGACAATAAAAGAGTGGTAATCAGTTGTTTCATATAAGTAATGTAAAATGTTATAGTAATGCGGAAACAGTTTACAAAAATAATAAAATCCTTAGATGCAGATACATCGTTTATTCCTGCAGTTCTGCCGAAGCGGCTCCCACTTCTATCGGCAACCACACTTCCATCCGGCCTTCACCACGATGCGCCCAAGCATAATAAGGAATCAACGTCAACTTCACATCCTTCGCGGCAAGGCGGCCCGTGGCATCATAGCTCAAGGCTTGCGCACGGGTGGTAATTTCGTTGATACCGCCAAGCAGGTCGGGGCGCTCCACCAGTTGGAACTTCGGATGCCGGTTCAGCAGCAGGGTGGAGATATTGAAATCATTGTCCGGCCACTCGGCGCAATACACCAGCGGACCACGCTCTATGGCCACACGGCCACGGTCGGCGGCAACCTTGTCATTGGCTTTCACCACACGCGGCTGCATATCAAAATGAATCTCTACCACATCCCCTTTCTTCCAGCGGCGGTCGATGCCGAGGTAACCGTTCTGCAGTTCGCCCCGTACCTCCTGACCGTTGACAGACACGCGGTAGGCAAGCTCCTGCCCGTCGGCATACGAATACAAGTCACCCGGCAGCACACTGCCGCGTACCCAGCCCGGAATACGGACATTCATGACGAACGGCTGGTTGCCCTTTGCCACTGTCAAGCGGATATCACCGTTCCAGGGATAAGAGGTCTCCTGCTCCAGCACCACGTTCTTCCCGTTCACCTTCAGCTCGGCCCGGTTGGAGAGGAACAGATTGACATACACCTTGTCATCCTTCACCGCATAGACATAGCCCGGCAGCGAAGGATGAAGCGACTGATGTTGCTGGGGCAGCAGGCGCAACCGAACCACGGCTGGCGCGTAATCGTGTGGTCGGCATTGAAACGGTACTTGCCGTCGCAAGCCAGTGGATTGGGGTAGAAGAAGCGTCCGCCGTCCAGCGAAACGCCGGAAATCAGACCGTTGTAGAGCGAACGCTCCAGCACGTCGAAGTATTTGGCATCACCGTGCAGCAGGAACAGACGGTAGTTGGTATAGACATTGCCGATGGCGGCGCACGTCTCGTTATAGGCCGTCAGGTTGGGCAGCTCATAGTTGTCGCCGAAGGCCTCGCCTGCATGACGGGCTCCCACACCGCCGGTAATGTATATCTTCTTGTTCACGATGTTCTCCCAGATGCGGTCGATGGCATGGATATAGGATGTGTCTCCCGTAATGGCAGCCACGTCGGCCATGCCCGAGTACATGTACTCCGCACGCACGGCATGTCCCACGGCTTCATCCTGCTCCAGCACGGGCTTGTGTGCCTGGCTGTAGGCATCCTTGCGGCCGGTCGTTCCGCGGGCATCGAGGAAAAACTTCGCCTGGTCCAGGTACTTGCGGTCGCCCGTCACCGTATAGAGTTTCACCAGCGCCATCTCGGCAATCTGGTGTCCCGGCACGAGGCGCTTCTGCTCCGGCCCTTCACCGATATTGCGGCAGACACAATCGGCATAGCGGATGGCAATGTCGAGGAAGTTGCGCTTACCCGTAGCCTGGTAGTGGGCCACAGCACCCTCTACCATGTGTCCCAAGTTGTAGAACTCATGGCTCAGCACCTCCACCTTGCTCCAGCGCTCCGGCCCCGACCATTCGTGCGGATGCTTCGGATTCATCGTGCGGGCAGTATAGAGGTACCCATCCGGCTCCTGGGCGGCGGCTACGATTACGAGCACACTGTCTATGTAACGTTCCAGCTTCTTGTCGGGATAAGTCTGGAGCGAGTAGCTCGCGCCTTCGATGGTCTTGTAGACGTCTGTGTCGTCAAAAGACAGACCGCCCACCTTGTAGTCCTCGCTGGGATGCGCCGCCTTCACGAAGTTCTCATAGCGCCCCGTCTCCTCGCATTTGCTGAAGGCCAGCGGAATGGTTACCTCGCGGCTCGCCTTCAAGCGTTGTCCCCAGAAGCCATCGGTCACCTTGACCGAAGTGAAAGGCACCGGGTCGATGGGATAACCCGAGTGCAAAGTCTGCTGCTTTTGTGCCGATACATTGCCGGCTATGGCTACAACAAATGCCAATGTCAATAATTGCTTCATATCTTTCAAGGTATTGAGTTATTATGTTTTCAGGCACGAATTACACGGATTCTCAATTTCAACACAGCGCCACAAAAGCACAGAGTTTTCAATCTCTAATCCCTAATCCTTTATCCTTATTTTCCCTTATTCTGATGGATGCGTATCACCGTAAACGAATAGGCGGGCAGGACGTAAGGAAACTCCGCGCCGCCGATGTCGAAGGCGGAAGTCACGGAACGTGCCTGCTTGTCCTTCGGGTCACCCGTCAGCAGCGTCTTCACCGCCGAGGGGTTCTGCAAGTCGATGCCCTTCAGCTTCACTGTAGAGGAAACCTCCACCGGAAGCAGATTCACCAGCTTCACGATATGGTCGCCCGTGGCCTCATCCTTCACCACCGACACGCCGATGCGTTTGCGGACAGCCTCCTGCCCGTTGCTCAGCGCCACGTGCGAGGTGATATAGTGCGTACCCGCATTCCGGCCATACATCTGCTGCGTGTAGTAGCCCACGGTGGGTTTCACCTCCGTATTATTGAAATAAATCAAGTCGGGATTCCACTGCGTATGGCCTTCCTTCGCCAGCAGCGGGGCGTACGAGGTCATCTCCACCACATCGGCATTACGTTCCACCGAAGTCAGATAGAGGCTTCTGCCAGTGCTGTCTCTATGTTGTTGGGACGTCCGGGCAGGTGGGCGGCATATTCGCCCAGATAGACCTTGGACTTGGTGCGGTCGTAGCGGTCGTAATAGTCCTGGTTGTGAATCATCCAACCCGGGTCTACGTAATAGTGTTCGTCCACCATGGGCACACCCAGTTCCGTGGCAAGCCGCCAGCCCTCCGCATAGTCCGTACCTTCGTAAAAGGGACCTACGGTGCCGACAACCGTAATTTCGGGATGCTTCTCCCTGACAGCCTTGTATATCATGGCAAAGCGCTCTTCGAAAACTTCGGTAATCATGTCCTCGTTGCCTATGCCGATGTACTTCAGGTTGAAAGGCTTGGGATGACCTGCCTCGGCACGCTTCCTCCCCCACACGGTGCGGCGCGCATCGCCATTGGCATACTCTATCAGGTCCAGCACATCCTGAATGTAGGCCGGCATATCCTCCATCGGGATGCCTCCCTGCTGGCCGTAGCGCATCAGTTCCGCATTGGCACCCTGCGGACAGTTGTCGGCATAGTGCGAGTGTGTGCCCGAGTTCTGGCACGGCACGCCCGCTGCCAATACCGGCAGAGGTTCGGCACCCATATCTTCGCAGAAGCGAAAGTACTCGAAGTAGCCCAGTCCGCGTGTCTGATGATAGCCCCACAGATTGCGCAACGGCTTGCGGGCTTCGAGCGGTCCGATAGAACCTTTCCAGTCATAGATATTATCGATGCCGTCGCCATGAGCCACGCAGCCGCCGGGGAAGCGGACGAAGCGCGGATGCAAGTCGGCAAGCGTCTGTGCCAGGTCGGCACGCAAGCCGTTCTTATGGCCCTTGAATGTATTTTGCGGGAAAAGGGAAATCATATCAAGATGCAGTGTCCCCACCGTCTGCGGCTGAAGCGAGAGCACGGCGGCACGCACATCGGCGTTTGCCGTCAGCACCGTCTGCTGTTTCTTCCACTCTTTGGAGGACACATTGACGGAAGAGCGGGCAATCTCACGGCCCGTCTGGTCGAGCAGGCAAACAACCACCTCGCCTCCCTTGCTGCCCGGTGCCACACGGGCGAAGAGAGAGAAATCGTACTTCTCCCCTTTCTTCAGGCTGATACCGTCGAAACCGTCGTTCTGCAATGCCACTCCGGGACGCGCCTCCAATACGGCATAATGAGGGTTATTGGGATGAATGGGGTCGGCAGTGGCAATGGTTACGGCAGCCGCAGCATCGCCCTCTTTCACCGCCCAGGCATATGTGCCGTCCCAACCTTGGTGTGAACCGTCCTTGGACGAATACTCGAAGTCGCGGTTCTGTACCAGCTCGGCATACAGTCCTCCATCCGCAGCATAGTTGATGTCTTCGAAGAAGATACCTATCAAGTGCTTGCTGATGGGTTTTGCACATTCCGTCTCCACCTCGATAGTCGCCTCCACCGGTTTCAGTCCGGCAAAACGAACGAGGTCTTGCTCGGTACGTTCGGCGTGAAGTGCCTGGCGGTACTTCTTATGCTCTGCAAAGGAGATGATGCGCTGCACCGTGGCATACGGCACACGCTGCGTCCAGCCCTGCTGCATGGCACCGTTCAGCAGAACCTCCTTCCGCACGGTGGGATAGACCTCCACTGGCTGATATTCGGCAAGGCGGGAACGGTCAAAGTATTTCTGCGCTTTCCATTGCAGCAAGTCGGGAGACTCGACGTAGGCAAGGGAGTTTCCACTTTCCGTCAGTTCCCAGATGCAGTGCCAGCGGTCGTCGGCACGGGTCTGCATCAAGTGCGGTTTCAGCATCCGCTTCATTTGCCCCCAGGGACCAAAGTCCGAGTTGACAAAGGAGTTGCCGTCTGCCACGCTGAACCACCGGTTGCCATCGGGACTCCAGGCAAGTTTCAGACCGCCACTACCGTCGACATGGGAGTAGGAAAAGAGGTAGACTGAATCGGGTTCGTTCGCCACACCGTTCGTTATAGCCTGCAAAGGAACGGTCAGTGTCAAGAACAGACACAAGGACAATAATTTCAAAAATCCATTCATGGTATTAAGTTGGTATTAATAATTTACATTTAAAGTCAAAACGGAGCTAAGTTCCATACTTAGGGTATCTCAGTCGTATACTTAGGGTACCTCTGTCGTATACTTAGGGTACATCTGTCGTATACTGAGAGTACCCTTTTATATACACCTTGATAATCAAGTGTTTACAAACAAGCACGCTTTTGGTAATATATTTCTACAAAGCATACTGCCTGCCATCGAATTTGCTCACTTCACGATTACCGCCCCTCCATGCGGCTGAACCGTGAGTTGCAGAGAGCCGTCAGTCTTTATTTTCTGTAGCTTTAATTGGGGCTGCATCTTCTTGTCATCACTATACAGAGACACCTCTTGTCCTGCCAGCATAGGAAGGTCAAGCTTCAGTTTCAACGGTTCCGCCGTTGCATTGGCAGCGGCTATGTACACGTGTTTCCATGACGGCGGGCAAGAACAATATATCTCCCCGGATAGCCGTCAATAAAACGGGTCTCGTCCCAAGTAGTGGACACTTGTTTCATAAAGTCGAGACAGATTTGCGGAGCATCCGTCAGGTTATTAGGTGCCAAGGCGAAGTTCTGGATAGGATTTTGGAACAGCACTGCCGTTGCCAGCTGAAAGATGTCCGTGGTGCGGCGAATAGTTCCGCCATCGTTGCCGCGGTTCAGACGCTTGTTCAGGAACACACCGCCAAACTCCATGCATCCCACAGCATTGCGGATGAAAGGGTGCAGCGTGGCATTGAACGCCTCGTTGTCACAGAAGTGCTGGTCGAAAACCAGATTCTCGGAAGCCAGCACCGCCTCGCTGCCTACATAATTGGGATACATCCGTTCCCAGCCGCGAGGCAAGGTACAGCCGTGGAAAATAACCATCAGACCGTGGTCGTCGGCATCGCTCAGAATCTCCTCGTACAAACGCAGGGTCTCCTGCTTGTCACCGCCGAAAAAGTCTACCTTAATACCCTTCACACCCAGGCTTTGCAACCAGCGCATCTCCTGCTTGCGGGCAATGGAGTTATCCATCCGGTTGACGGGACTCTGCTCTATATCGTTCCAGTAACCACTGGAGCTATACCACAAGAATACCTCCACACCCTTGCTACGGGCATACTTGATAAACTGTTCCATGCGGTCGCGACCGATGTTGTTGTCCCACCAGTTGTCAATCAATACATATTCGTATCCCATGGCAGCCGCCAAGTCAACATAGCGCACCTGGTCGTCGTAGTTGATGCTGCCGTCCTGCCAGAGAATCCAGCTCCAGGTGCCACGGCCCGGCTTATAATCATGGGTGGTGGTATAGCGTGGTTCCACTACATCCCAGGGGACGGTGGTTTCCACAATCGGCTTCAAGGTTTCGCCCACCGTCACAGTACGCCACGGCGTGGAGCCCGGCAGGGAAAAGGCAGGCGATACCGTTCCGTTACCGTTATTCTCTTCCGGCATGGGGAAAGCAATGCGATACACGCCGTTGTCCCAATCGCTCAAACGCGAGCCACAATAACGGCTGTCCACTCCGGTTTCACTGAGCAGTACCCAGCCGTCATCCCCCACCTTGAACAAGCAGGGAAATGTATATCCGTGTCCATAGCCCGAACGCTCATTCATCGGGGCATCTGCCTTATATTCTTCTTCGTAACTGGGTTTGGTACGCTTCCACCCTATCATGGCGTCGCTCTGCGGACAAAGGAAAGTGGTGGTCTGCGACGGGAAGCGGAAGCCGGTCCGTTCGCTGTTCACCGTGACGCTTCCTTTTCCCTGCTCCCTCGGCAGGGTGTAACGGAAGGCCACATCATTGTTGCTGACACGGAAAGTTATCTGCACATTCTTCCCCTCACCGTTGACGAATGAACAAAGCAATTCGTTTGCCCGGTAATGGATGCGCGAAGCTTTGATTCGGGATTGTTCATAAACCGTATCGAGAGCTGTGACTTTATGTTCCTTCAACTGCAATCCTCTATAGAAATCACCCACATTTGTCTCCATCCCCAGGGGAGAAGATTCCAGCATTTGCTTTCCATTGTAGGTGACTGCGTAAGACACTTCGCCATTGGCTGACGGGCAGGATACCGTAAGCTGCAATTTTCCATCCGGACCATTGACAGATACACTCTGTGCTGCCAGCGGACCTGAGAGGGCAAACAACCAAACCAGTAATTTCAATCTATTCTTCATGGTATTAAATTATTATGTTACATCATTAAATCAAAGGGACGGCATGGGAACCCGGCAATACGGAATTATTGGACAATGCGCCCAGCTCTGCCGGCTTGCCCCATTCATCGGTAATGCGCAACAGCTCATTGCGGGTAATGGGAATAATGGTCCCATGGCGGGGATGGAAGTTCATCTTCACCTCGCTGTCTATTACCTTAAAATTCTTCAAGTCAGTGGTTTCCGTAAACTGATAGCTTCCTTTCATATAGACGTCGTACATCAGGATATATTTATCCTGCCCTATCAGCTTGAAAGTGCCCGCACCCTCTACGGCTTCCTTAGTCTGTTGCTTGTAATCGGGCTCTTCCGTCCATTCCCCGGAGGTCAGAGAACGGGTGGTGGCCACCTTTATGCCGTTTCCATGCCCTTCCGTCTTATAGAAAAGGTGGAAAACACCATCTTTATAGACAATGTCTCCATCGATGCACGATTTCCCGTTCTCCGGCAGAAACAATGGCTTGGGCTCTCCCTCCAAATCTGTAAACTCCGCATTGGCATAAGCATAATATATGACATCGGCTCCATCGCCATGCAGCATGGACCAATACACCATGTACTTTCCCGCCTCCGGGTCGTAGATAGTCTGCGGAGCCCATACACGCTTCAAATCCTCCTGACCGGAATAACGTTTCTGTATATTGATAATGGAGTGGGACCAGTTGACCAAGTCGGTAGATTTCAGCAAAACCATGGCACGGTTGGAACTCCATCCATTGGCCGAAACCATATCTGTCACTACCATATAGAAAGTCTTGCCATCCTCGCAACGGAGGATATGCGGGTCGCGGACTCCCCCGGTGGAGCTGATGACTTTCGAGTCGATTACCGGTTCATTATCATTCAATGCCCAATAGGTATAACCGTCCATGCTTACAGCATAGCGCACAGCTTCTTCATCGCCACTATTCCCGGTGAAATAAGTGAACAAATAAGCTACATAATCTTTTTCGGGAAAGGATTTTTGCCAGGAATATCCCGGAAGTGCAAACAACGACAATAACATTGCCGCCAAAACCATTCGGAAAGTATTTTTCATCCGTACAATCATAATCTTTTTATATTAAACCTTTTAACTGGTGTAAAATTAACACTATATACATTATAATACAAAGAAAGTGTATATGTTGTGTAACATATACACTTATTTAATCTCTCCAATCAGTCGGCATTCAAAAAACGCACCATCTCACAAGCTGCCAGTAGAAATGCCCCTACCCAAAGTTGGCAGTAGAGTTGGCATCTACCACTTGTCCGGGAATGGCTTTCTCGCCAATCGGCTGTACATACCCTATGCGGCCATCGGGCTGCAAGGCTACAGTAGTCAGATAATTCCACGCCTTCATCACTACGGGGCGATAAGCAGCCTTGTCCAGCAAGCCATTGTTCATCCCCCACAACAGACCATAGGTAAAGAAAGCAGTACCGCTGGTTTCAGGACCGGGAGCATGCTCAGGGTCGAGCATGCTGCGTGTCCAGTAGCCTTCCGGCTGCTGGCAGGCAGCCACGGATTTGGCCATCGTCTGGAAGCGGTCTATGTACTCCTGGCGGTATTGGTCTGTTTCGGGCAGGTCTTTCAGTACCTTTGCCAAGGCAGCCAGCACCCAACCGTCGCCACGCGCCCAGAAGTCTTTCTTACCATTCACACTTTTATGTTTTGGATAAATATATTTGCCGTCGCGATAGTATAGGCCTTCCTCCGCATCGTACATGATGCTGTTGGCATAGGTCCAGTATTCATGCAGTTTCTCCAGATATAACGGATTGCCGGTCAGCTTGTACATCTTTGTCATAACGGGCATTACCATGTAAAGTCCGTCCGCCCACCACCAATAATCGTCCTTGTCCGTACTCATCTGGTATTCCATCACTTCGCGTGCACGGGCTATCTTCCCGGAATCCGGCTTCACGGCATACAAATCCGCATAAGTCTGGAAACAAATCTGGTAATCACCGAAAAGCACATAGTCATCACTCTCCCCATAGCTGTACTTCCACTCTTCCTTGTTGTCGCTCTTCGCGCCTTTCCATTCATTATGTTCTGCCCACGCCTCGGAATAGGCATAGCATTCCGGATTGCCGGTCAGGAAGAACACCTCCATGTTTCCCGTATGATAGGCGGCATTGTCCCAGAAAGAGCGCCCATGTTGCGGATGGGTCTCCTGCCAATAGTTGTTCACCCGATTGACAATCTCAATCACTTCTTCCGGTTTCGGTTGCCGGGCGGTGCATGAGGACACTCCCCAGCAAAAAGCCAAACCCAATAAAAATAAGCATGTCGTTTTCATATACTAATACTGTTCTTTTATCTTATCACTTCCAATACATATACCGGTTGCGGTGCAAACTCCACAACCCGCTCTCCGTCCCCTTGCTTGGCATGCTGCACAAACAGATGCAGCCGCTTCCTGCTCTTCCATAATTCCGTGTCGTGAGACGGTTCCCAGGCATCGACAGCGAAATCGGTCAAATCGCTGATGCTCCACTTACTGTTTGCCACATCCGTAGCATGTGCCAAGGAGACTTTGCTCCCCCGTTCTTCATCCCTGAATACATAAAATATCTCCCCGCCATCTACTACGATACGCGGACGAGCTATCGGAATCATCTTCGTGCCTCCACCTTTCAGAGAAAACGGAGTGGTACGCTCGGATACCTGGCGGCTGTGCCACATCTGCCCGTCATGCCAGACAATCCGGTATTGCGGGACGTCACTGTCCGGGTCGCGCCAATAGGAAGCAATGTACGGATTGCCGCCTGCATCGGCACTCATGCTGGTCTGGTTTATCAGTTCCGAATTCTGAGGAATGCGGCAGGCATACTCTGCATTACCCAGACGGATGGGCAAATCATATTTCTTGCCATTTGCCTTATACCATGTTACGCCATTGTCAAAGGAACGGGCGTAGCATAGGTCGTGGTTGGTCTCCACATGCCAAGTCTCGCGCCAGACCCACGACAGATGAATGGTTCCAAGCTCATCTACATATAGCTGCCAGTAAGCATTGCGCTTGTTCTCGCCATCAATCAGCACATCCTGCACACGGCTCCATTTCTTCTCCTTCAAGGAATAGCGGTTCATCACCAGGTTGCCCCGGCCGGAAGAACCGGAACGGTATGCAAACAGCAGGTCGCCTCCGGACAGCAGATAAAACTCCGGATAGGTTACATTGCCTTCGTCCACGCCCGTCATGGGCTCCTTCTCACCCAATTCCAGCGAATGGGGTGCAATGCTGCGACAGTAGTTCAAGGGCTGTCCGTGATGGTCGAAGGCTACATGAATATACCCGTCACCGTCCAGCATCATGCTGATGACGTTATGGGCATCCTTCACATTCCCTTTATACTGTGTGCGGTGCAGTGTCCACTGTCCGGCATGGAGGTTCCGTTTTCCAAGAGTCAGGAACCTTCCGCATCATAGTAACTGATGTATTGCTCGTCACCTTGCGTCACCAGCGAATTATTACGGAATACGGCGGTGTTGACGGAAGTCTGGCTGTATCCTTTCCCCACTTCCACCAGATGCATTTCGGGAAGGACACCGGCAGCACCCTGCGCACAGAGTGCCACCGGAAATCCACCAATCCCCCAAACAATTAATATAAATACTATAAAAAATGAATCAGTCTTACTCATAATAGGCATGGTCTTTGGGGAATTCTTCACCACCCCACGCCTTTTTCGAGGTCCATGCCTGCGGAGCATCTGTCCAGAACGGATGGTCGGCGGGTAAGCCCAGGGGCAAGAATGCCAGGGAAGCCATGTAAAGGCTGCCGTTGTTAGTATACCAGTCGGAGATATGAGGCTGGGAACCATTGAATCCCAATGTCAGAAAACCTTTCTCGTTGAAGTTCCGGTTGTCACCGAACATACGGTTGATGACAGCCGTCATGGCAGCACGTACCTGTCCGTTCGACAATTCCTTGGGCAACCATCCACGCCATGCCAACAAAGCCAATGGCTGGAGGGTACCGGTGCGGTAGGTAATGGAACGCCCGAATACGGGGAAGGCCCCCTCGGGAGAGATGAAACGTTCCAGAATCATGCCGAAACGCTGCATGCGCTTCTGGGCACGCTGGAAATTGCAATCCGGCGCATTCCATATCTTATTTTTTCCACTGTTCGTAAAGACTTCCAGACACTCCACATACATGGGATGGAGCACGAAGCTGTTGTAATAGTCAAAGGCAAATCCCGGTCCGTCGCTATAGAAGCCGTCACCTACATACCACTCTTCCACCTTGCGCAGAGCGGAGACAATACGGTAAGCATCACTCTTGGCACCTGCCTTGCGCAGAAAGCATTCTACCGTAGACGAGAACAGCAGCCAGTTGGTATAAGGAGGGTCCACACGGCGCAACTGGGTGAACTCTTCAATATAACGCCGTTTAGTCAAACTATCCAGAGGCACCCACAAAGCATCGTATCCTCGCAGGAAACTTTCAGCAACATAAGCGGCATCGACCAGCGGCTGCCCCTCTTTCCGCCAAAGCAGGTAATCCAGGCTTTCAGGGTCTACCGCCTGCGCATAACTTTTCAATGCCCACTCGCGGAGCTGCCTGCGCTGCTTGCCTTCGGCAGTGTCATCGTCCGGCAAAGAGAGCCAGGGCGCCAACCCCGCCATCAGACGGCCGAAGCATTCCATATAAGTCACCCGTTTGTCGCGTCCATCCCAAGTGGGGCTAAGCTCCACCTGCATATTTTCCTGGAGCTTCCCTTCACTCATATTGCTCAGTACCGGAGCAGCCATTTGATACAACACCCCGGCCCAAAGTTCGCGGTCTGTCACTTCCTTCTCTTTTTTCTTCTTGGCAGCCATTTCCTGAGCGGGCAGCAATAAAACTGCCACCAGCAGCAGCCATAAGTAGTTACTTTTTCTCATGATATTATTTAAGTTTGTTTTTCAATACTGCAAAATTACTCTATTCCCGGTAATTTCGGGGGCACTATTGTTTCAAAAAGGGGTAAATATCGGTCATTAGATACTCTAAAGAGCAGAATCCCCCGAAGAATTCCGCTGATAAACACGGACGTAATCAATCTCATACCTCATTGGCATTTCCTTATCATCAATCATACCGCCGTTGAGTCCTCCGACAGCAAGATTCAACAAAAGATATTGTGGCCTGCGAAAAGGGTTTGTACCGGAGCCGATACTGCCGTTCACCGTTTCACTCAACGGGATTTCATTCAGCAGTTCATCGTCCAGATAAAGTTTAATGGCAGTTTCATCCCAATCCATACGCCAGATATGGAATTTATCCGCCCACTCCGGGTCACGGTCTGTAAAGTGAGTAAAAGGAATCTTCCTGCTGTTCCACACGGCATCATACGACCGGTCGTTTCCCCAACAAGCATTAGCCAGAATATGGGGAATGCCGTTTATGCGATAATATTCCATCACATCAATCTCACCACACGAAGGCCATTCCATTCCAGTGCCTAGCAGCCAGATGGCAGGCCATGCACCGCCACCTACCGGAATCCGGGCACGGACTTCAAAGCGTCCATACAAGAACTCCTTCTTTCCGGCTGTTGTAACGGAGGAGGAAGTGTATTCTACAAATTCACGTCTTTTACGCCAATCCTGACTACCCGGCTTGTATAAAGGATTTCTGCGTCCTTCCTCTTTCCGTGCCTCGATAATCAATTTTCCTCCCTTGCAACAAGCATTGTCCGATTGATACCACTGGGCCTCTTCATTACGGGCAAAGCCATTCTCATAGTTCCAGGCGGCTGTGTCCAGGCGACCGTTCCGATCGAATTCATCACTCCACACCAATTTCCATTCTTGGGCAGAAACAAGCACCGGGCTTCCCCATCCCAAAAGTATGGATACAAGCAGTTTTTTATAAAATCGTTTCAGTACCATAAGTTACTCTTTTATGACATTTTAAAATAATATTCCATCGTTGCAAATATATCCCATTAAAAGCAACTCCATATACTACAAATAATTCAAAATAGGTGAATTATCAGTCATAAATTAAAAAGCAAGTGCCGAAACAGCCCGTCGGCAGAAGCAAATCTGCTCCCTACCAGCTCCCTACCAGGTCCCTCTGTATAGACAGGGAGATGACAGGGTTTTGGCAAGGAGCGGACAGGACGGAATCTGAAAAACAGAATAAAATGAAGCCGGTGCATACATCTGTTCAATTCATCGGATAGTTGCCTGATTTTTTGTTGTTGTTTTTATCTTTCACCTCTTTCACCTTTCACCCGGATTACAGTGTTCTTTGTCTGGAATTTTCACGACGCACGCCTTTAGCCGACCGGCATAGAGGTTGGGTGGATTAGGAATATTCTAAAAAGATCCTATACACCAATTACACCCGCAATTGCATTATAGTCGAACAGAATTGGTTTGCGAAAAAATACGGAGTAACTTACTTCTCCTCCTCCGGGGAGGGGAAGTAAGATACTCTCTCTATTCGCTTTTTTTTTCGCAAATCATTTCTGTTCTACTATAAATGTCCTGAAAACCGGCGTATTCTCCTGCCAAAAGACTATTTTTGCAACAAATATCCAGAAGCATACCATGGCAGGCATCTATATCCATATACCTTTTTGCAAGACACGCTGCATCTATTGCGATTTCTATTCCACCACTCGCAGCGAATTGAAGCAGCAGTACATCCGTGCCTTGTGCACTGAACTGAAAACCCGCAAGGGCTATCTGAAGGGAGAACCGATAGAGACCATCTACTTGGGTGGAGGAACTCCCTCACAGCTTGCTCACGAAGATTTCGAGCAAATATTCCGGACTATCAAAGAGGTGTATGGAACAGAACACGCCGAAGAAATCACCCTCGAGGCCAATCCCGACGACCTGACGGAAGAATATGTGTCCATGCTGCGCACCCTCCCCTTCAACCGCATAAGCATGGGGATACAGACATTCGACGACCCCACCCTGAAACTATTGAACCGCCGGCACAGTGCCGCGCAAGCCATCGCAGCCGTACACCGCCTCCGCCAAGCCGGCTTCCGGAATATCAGCATCGACCTTATCTATGGACTGCCGGGTGAAACAGACCAACGGTGGGAACGCGACCTGCAACAAGCCGTCGGCCTTGATGTAGAGCATATCTCCGCTTATCATCTGACTTACGAAAAAGGCACCCGCATCTACGAAATGCTGCAAAACCACCGTATCAGCGAAGTAGATGAAGAGAGTAGCGTGCGCTTCTTCTCGGCGCTCATGGACACCCTGGGAGCCGCAGGGTATGAGCATTATGAAATATCCAACTTCTGCAAGCCCGGCATGTACTCACGCCACAACACTGCTTACTGGAAAGGCATCCCGTATTTGGGCTGCGGTCCTTCCGCCCACTCCTTCAATGCGGAGACAAGGGAATGGAACACAGCTTCTCTGGAAGGATACATAAAGTCCATGGAAGAGGGACAGCGTTCCTCGGAAACAGAAATCCTGGATAAAGTGACCCGTTACAATGAATACATCATGACTTCCCTGCGTACCATGTGGGGAGTCTCCCTGACATATACGGAAGAAGCCTTCGGCACAGAGTTGCGCCAATATTGCACGAAGATGGCAGCCCCCTACCTCCAAAGCCACAGACTGGAGATGCAGGCAGACCGCCTACGCCTGACCCGGGAAGGCATCTTTGTTTCGGACGGCATAATAAGCGACCTGATGTTCATTGAATAACAACAAAACCGGGAGACTGCATGACCGAACAAGAAATCAGACGCTACTTGCGCCAAATGAAGGAAGAAGACTCGGAACGGGCTTTCCACAGTTTCTACAATCTGTGCTACGACCGTCTGTTCCGCATTGCCTGCTATTTCGTAAAGCACGAGGAGTGGGCGCAGGAGATTGTGCTCGACGTCTTCATGAAGCTTTGGGAACAACGCGCCCGGCTGCCGGAAGTGAACAATATAGAGGATTACTGCTTTATCCTTACCAAAAACGCCTCACTCAACTATCTGGAGAAGGAGAACCGACAACCGGTATGGGCTTCGGAACAGCTGCCCGAACCCTCTGCACAGAACGATTCTCCCGAAGAGGTGCTTATCAGCGAAGAACTGTTTGCCCGCTATGTCAAAGCACTGGACCGCCTTCCGGAGCGCTGCCGCGAAGTCTTCATCCGCCTGCGCGAAGAGAAACAGAGCTATGCACAAGTGGCGGAAGAGCTGAATATCAGCACAAAAACGGTAGATGCGCAACTGCAAAAGGCACTGACAAGGCTCAAAGAAGCGTTGCTGACGGAATGAACCGCCCCCTCTCTTAGAGCCTCTCCTGAAGTGCAGCTTCAGACTGTCTGTCCTAAGTTTGGGGATATGTATCCCGAGCCTTGGTTTTTCTATCCCAAGGCTTGGGATAGAAAAAACAAGGCTGAGGAAAACCCTCCATCCATATACCGGGAAACTTTATCCTTAATACTCAGCATGTTTTTTATTAATACTTTACCTGTTGGCAGAATTAAATCATGCGCGAAACCTAAAAAATGAGACATCTTACCACCCGCTCCTTACCTGGTCTGTACTTGGTCCGTACATATAGATACGGAGATAGCACCGGACAGACAGGGAGCAGGTAGGGAGCGGACTGATATTCTTATAGTAGAACAGAAATGATTTGCGAAAAGAGAAGCGAATAGAGAGAGTATCTTACTTCCCCTCCTCCGGAGGAGGGGTGCCCAACGGGCGGGGTGGTAGGGAGCATAAAGCAGTGAAAAGCAGTACAGTGTGTATCGCTACCACCTCCCCCTACGGGTACTCCTCCTCCCCGGAGGAGGAGAAGTAAGTTACTCCGTATTTTTCGCAAACCAATTTTGTTTGACTATAAAACCTGGGATGTCATTCATAAACGGGCGTCCACCCATCATTAACATTCTTTTACCATACCTTCGTAGGGAGTTCCTGAAAAGCAGCTGTCTTTATCAGCAGAAAAAGAGTGATTGGCTCTTTAAGATATAGCTAAAAAGAAAAGATGAAGATAAACAACGAAAACTTCGACAAAGTACTGGACAGGCTGGTTGCCTCCACCCGCTCGCCGCGCGGACGCTTTGCGGCAGATGAGAGCTGGAAACTGCTGGAAAGCCGCCTGCACAAACGCCGCCACAGCATGAAGCGCCTCTGGATGCGTGCCGCAAGCGCCGCCGCCGTAGTGTTGCTATGCGTCACGAGCTGGGCGGCATATCACTACCTATATGTGGCGCCGCAACGGAAAGCCATGCCCACAGAAGATGTGCGCACCATCGAAGAAGCGGCAGTGACCCACAGCGTAATGACATTTGAGCAACAACCCTTGCAGGAAATCGCCCGTCGGCTGGAAGAAACGTTCCATACCGAGATACGTATCGAGGGAGACAGCCTGAAGGCATACCGCATGACGGCAACCTTCCGCGAAGGGGAGAGTCTTACAGAAATCCTCGACCTGCTGCGCGATGCCGGAGGCTTCGACTATAAGAAAGAGAACAACATCATTATGCTTTACCACTAAACTTAACTGACAATGACTGATTCTACTATCTGTTCACGCCACCACATCAGAACCTTGCTCCTGATGTGCGTGGTTCTTTTAAGCGCCCCGCTCCACGCGCAGGCACAAAGCAAGGAAACACGCATGGACCTAAGCATCCGAAACGCAACCCTGGAGAGCTTCGTGAAGCACTTGGAAAACGCAACCGGATTCTCCTTCATCTATGGGGAAGAAGTAAAGCTCACGCACCGCATCACACTGGAGGTGAAACAAAAGAACATCAGTGAGATATTGCAACGTGCCTTTGAAAACGAACCCATCACGTTCGAGATATCCGGAAAGCACATTCTGCTCCATAAGCGGCCCGTGCCGCAGAAACCCGTTAGCCGTAAGTTCACTATCAGCGGATACGTGACCGACGGAGCGTCTTCCGAGACGCTGATTGGTGCCAATATCCTTGAGAGTCGTCGTTCCACAGGTACTGCCACCAATCCTTTCGGTTTCTATTCCCTCACCCTGCCGGAAGGGGAAACGGAACTGGTTTTCTCCTACCTGGCTACAAAAGCCGGCACAGCCGGTTCAGGCTGGCGAAAGACACCTTGCTCAACGTCAGATTGGACAGCCATAACCAGCTGGCAGAGGTCGTAGTGCTCTCGGACAAGCGGGAAGCCGGCATAGAAAGTACAGCCATGGGAGCACATGAGATACCGATGGCACAAATCAAGCACACCCCCGCCATACTCGGGGAGGCTGACCTGCTGAAGACCATCCAGCTGATGCCCGGCGTGCAAGCCGGCATGGAGGGCTTTGCCGGCATGTACGTGCGCGGCGGAAGCTCCGACCAGAATCTGGTGATGCTGGACGGCATCCCTGTCTACAACGCCGACCACCTGATGGGTGTCTTCTCCATCTTCACGCCCGAAGCAGTGAAGAACACCACACTCTTCAAAAGCTCCTTTCCCGCCCGCTACGGCGGGCGCCTTTCGTCCATCGTGGATGTGCGTACCAACGACGGGGATATGCACAAATACCACGGGGCACTCAGCATCGGGCTGCTGACGGACAAGCTGCATCTGGAAGGGCCTATCAGGAAAGGGAGGACTTCGTTCAGCTTCAGCGCACGGGCCATCCCCACCCTATTCTTCAAAAATCTCATTGTAGACAAAGACGACACCTATTCCGACAAATACAACTACTATTTTTACGACGTCAATGCAAAGGTCAACCATAAGTTCAGCGACCGTAGCCGCATCTTCCTCAGTTTCTACAAGGGGAAGGACCACTATCATTATGACAGTTACTACCACGGTGACCATTACGACAACAGCATTAAGAATTATTCCAAGGACAACAGCCATCTGAATTGGGGGAACACCATCGCCTACGGTCGCTGGAACTATGTATTCAACAGCAAGCTGTTTTGCAACACCACCGTCTCATACAACAAATATGAGATGGGGCTGGACGCAGACACGGAAGATACCTATACTGTAGCCAATAAAGTACAAGACAGATACTATTACTCCTCCAAGTTCAGCTCCGGTATCCGTGACTGGAGTGCACGTATGGACTTTGACTACACCCCCATGCCGCAGCACCACATCAAGTTCGGTGCAGAGTACATCCACCATACGTTCCGTCCGGGAATAGCTACCTCGAAAATACAAGATATAGATAATGGCGCCCTCCAGGAAGATACGGTTTACAATACCAGCAACAGCCATGCCATGCGCGGACAAGAAATCTCCCTTTACGCCGAAGACAATTTCAATGTAAACGCCAGGCTCAGTCTGAATGCAGGTGTACGCACATCGCTGTTCCACACACAAGGAAAAAGCTACTATTCGCTGCAGCCCCGCCTTTCCGCCCGCTATGACCTCGGACAAGGATATTCTGCCAAAGCATCCTATACGTGCATGGCACAGTATGTGCATATGCTGTCCTCCACTCCGCTGTCTATGCCTACCGACCTCTGGGTGCCCATTACCAAAGACATCAGTCCGATGTATGCCAACCAGTTCTCCATAGGAGGCTACTATTCCGGACTGACGGGTTGGGAGTTCTCCGTCGAGGGGTATTATAAACAGATGAAACACATACTTGAATATCAAGACGGTGTATCCTTCTTCGGCACCTCCACCAACTGGGAAGAAAAAGTAGAAATGGGCGAAGGCCGCTCCTTCGGTCTGGAACTGATGGCACAGAAAACATTGGGCAAGACTACCGGCTGGCTGGCATATACCCTATCCAAGACCGATCACCGTTTTAAGAACGGTACCATCAACCAAGGCCGATGGTTCCCCTACAAATATGACCGCCGCCACAGCATCAGCCTCAATCTCAGCCATAAGTTCAGCGACCGCATTGATGCAGGAGCTTCCTGGATATTCAATACCGGTGGATGTATCACTATCCCCGAAAAGGCAACTATTATCGTCAGCCCCGATGGAGTCATCGAAGAGACTGGCTACATCTCCGGACGCAACAACTATCGCCTGCCTGCCAGCCATCGTTTGAACCTAGGCGTCAACTTCAACAAGAAGACCAAACATGGTATGCGTACCTGGAATATCAGTATCTACAATGCATATAATGCCATGAATCCGAACATCGTTTACAGCAAATACAAGAAAAGCAGTTATCTATACCAACCGGATGGTAATGGAGGATTCATAGAACATAAAGAGGAAGGGAAAATCAGTATCAAAAAACTGACCATCCTGCCCTGCATCCCTTCAGTTACCTATACTTACAGATTTTAAACACAAATCCGGCATATGAAAACAAAAATGAAATTACACCTTATTATATATATAACTATTGTAGGCTTCCTAACAGCCTGCGAAAACGAGATTCCTTACAATCCCGGACAACAAGATCCGCAAATCATCATGAACGCCTTGCTCGAAACCGGACAAGCTGAGAATGATGTCTATCTCCATTTAAGCGAGGGCTATAGTATTGAACATTTGAACGAAGCAACTCTTTCCCTCTACATCAATGGCAAAATAGCAGAAACTCCGAAAGCGGTTTCCCCGGAAGAAATTTATGGGCATCTGGAAGGAGAACTTGATAAGGACGTTTATGAATCATTACTGAAAAGTATACGTTTCAAGAAATATCGTCTGACCAGCACACTACATCCCGGTGACAACATACGTCTGGAAGCCACTGCCGAAAACGGGAAATACCATGTCAGTGCCGAGGCCACTGTACCGCAACCGATAGAGAGCCTGCACGTGGACACTTGCCTGGCCTACCTGCGCGAGTACAGCGGACAAACCCTTTACCGCCAATACAAAATTACATTGCAAGACCGCCCCAACGAGAAGAACTACTACCGGCTGGACATTTGGAATGACCGTAGTTACTATTGCAAATGGACAGAATACCTGAATGATGAAAACGGCAATCCTATCAAAGTGGAAGACGAGGACGGCTCTTGGCATTGGGCCTTCATACCCAGAGACACTACCATCCTTGCTCCCCGGCAGAACGAAATCATTAACCGGGAAGATGTTATACTGACTGACGGCCACCCCGGAAACTATGATGATGAAGAAAATGAATTGTTTCCCACCATCAATAACAAATACAATATATTCAATGATAACACTTTCCGTGACTCCTATGCCACTTTGAAAGTATATACCCCTCTCTACCAAGAATATTATCCGGTAGAGGGACACTACTACGACCATATATCCCGCAAACAAACCATCACCGTACGGCTGCTTAGCATCACTGAAGCCGAATACCGCTATCTGAAAGCCTTAAACTGCCTGGATGATGGGGATTACGACGATACTTTAATGGAACCTATCAGTCTGCCTTGCAACGTCGTAGGTGGATTAGGCTTTGTGGGAGTCTGCTCGGAAAACAGAGTAATCATAGAATTGCCCGAAACTGTTTGGCGATAACATTTTGACTAATAAAAATCCTTTTATCCATTATAATAAACTGAATTTCATTTAACCTACATTACATTCGTATTACAAAAAGCATCCAAACAAAGCATTTTCACACTACAAAATTGATTTAAATCAAGAAATGGAGGTATAAACTATATTTTTTCCTTTATTCATTTTTGTGTTATAAAACATATACCTACATTTGCATAGGTAAAAAGAAAAAGCTAAGCGCTTAGAGAGTTTTCAATAGGTATTAGATTGAGATTAGTTTTTAGGAATAACAATTAAAAAGTAGGTATTATGAAACGTTTAGGATTAACATTAGTGGCAGCAGTCTGCCTGACTGCTACAACATTTGCAGCAGGAAACCAACCTACAACTGCAAAATGGGAAGGTAACATCAATATAACAAAGTTGAGTAAGTATCTGAAGCTGAATGCCAACCAGCATGAAGAAGTGGCAAACATCTGCGAATATTTTACAGAACAGATGGAACGCGCCACAAATTCCAAGAAGAATCAGGAGAAGTTACTCCGTAATGCAGTTTATGGTAATCTGAAGTTGATGAAAAAGACTTTGAATGAAAAGCAATATGCTGATTATGCCAGAGTATTGAACGTCACGCTGCAGAACAAAGGTATAGAAGTGAAATAAACTTCGCTTCTGATAGATACGAAAATAGTATTGATAAATAAAAAGGCATTGGACTTTAGAGGTTCAATGCCTTTTCTTTACGTCAACGCCACCAAAGCCTGCGGCGTCAACTCCCTAACCAAATAATTCTTATCACTTTACAAGCAGAATCTGTCTTGCAGTTCTTTCTTATACTTTCTGGAAACCAGCAGTTCCGTCACTTTGTCAAATGGTGGATAAAGCATGCATTTACTATCCTTTATAATCATCAGATAATCAATGTTGATAATATACGATTGATGTATCTGCACGAAACTGGATGAATATTGAGTAATCTGCTCAGCAGTCATTCCGCGACGCAACACCAACGGCGGCTGGTTGTTCAGTATCACCTCCCATTGTTTACGCTCGGAACAATAGCGAAAAAAACCGATTTCAGCCGGACGCAACGCACGCATATCATTGGTTGGCGTAAATACGATAAATGTCTGTCCGGTATGCAACGGTGCACCAATGGGATATGACATTCTCTGCCCAGCCTCTGCCTGCTCTACAAAACGCGCAAGAATATCCCGCAACTCCTGCTCTTCAAAAGGTTTCAACAGATAGTCGAACGCAGCCTCCCGGATAGCCTGAATCATGTACTTGTCATAAGCCGTATAGAAAACAATCCGCATGTTCCACGAAACACTGTCACGTATTTCCTGCAGTAATTCCATTCCAGTCATGTCCGGCAGTTCCACATCCAAGAACAACAAATCCGGCTGTACCTTGGCAATGAGCTTTTTCCCTTGTTTACCATTACGGGCAGTTCCTTTCAAGAAGAAGCGTGCATCCTTTCCCAATTCAAAACTCAGATTCTCAAGAGCCACCTCATCGTCGTCAACTATCGCAACCTTATATCTATCCATGTCCCTTTTATGTTATTCTTTTCGCGAATATATACATAATCCTACTCCCATACAAAGCAATAGAAGACCATTTACGGACTATTTGTCCGTAAGTATGCCTATCCTTGCAAAAAACAAGATTAAACGGTTCTTTTAAATTCTGTAATCGTAGTTGTCGGGCAACCGGAAAGTCACCTCACAGCCCATCTCGCCACTCTGCAGGGAGACATTGTGTACTGAAACATCAATGGCCTCCTTGTTCTTATTGTTGAGGATCTGAATGGTCTGCATAATGACTTTCATTCCTGTCCCCGTGCCCCGGTTCCGGCTGTCCGGACGATAACCGCCACCATTATCCGTTATCTTTATACAGATACCGTTTCCCCGGCGGCAGACCGAAACCCAAAGGTTACGCCGTCCTTCCTTCTCGCGCAACGCATGCTTCACTGCATTTTCAACCGGAATTTGAATCATCATAGACGGAATCCTTATTTGCTCCGGCTGCACATCCTTTTCTATCCTCAGTTCCGAATGAAAATCCGGACCTAAAGAACGGCGTTCCAGGTCGATATATGTTTTCACAAAATCCAGCTCCTCTGCCAAGGTTACACACAGTTGTTCCGCCAATTCCAGATTGCGACGCATCAGTTTTACCAGCGACGAAAGCTCTTGCTTTTCTTCCACATTCCGCTCCACCATCTCCCGGTTCAGCACATTGAAGATGAAATGAGGGGACAGGCGGTTACGGATATTCTCCAGACGAAGTGTAGAGACCGTGCGATGATTCCGTGCAAGCAACAAAGCACGTTTCTTCTTGCTGTACAGATAAAGGAAAACCGCCGTCAATATAGATACAACAGCTACAGCAAACACGACAAACTGTGTCTGCCTCAGCACCAGCACCTCGTTTTTCTGCTCCTGAAGCAAAACCCGATGTGCCATCAAGGTAGAATCCTGCTGATAACGCAAGGTCAAGTCTGCCGTACGCATCCGGACACGCTCATTCCTGATAGAATCATCAAGCTGGTTGTTCCTCTGCAGATAGTGATAAGCCCTCTTGTAGTTGCCGGTTTCCTCATAAAACTGCTGAAGGTATTTATTACGGATATGTACCATATCAGGGTCGATGCCCGGAGGGACCACACTCTCGGACAATAAACGACGTGCCTCTTGAAAGTCTTTCTGAAGCAGAGCCAATTCTATTTTCTGCGTATCGATATAGTAGTCCACCGTAGATATTTTCATTTTTTCAAAGAAAGGAAGGCATTTATTGATATATTCGGCAGCAGAATCCGCCTCGTTCAGTTGAAGGAAGCAGTCTCCCAGGTTCAACCAACTCAAGTTCTGTTCAAAAACCATATCAGGATAATCCCGTACCAGCCGTACTACCTTCCTGAAATAGTCAATGGCAGTAGCATAATCCTCTCTATAATAATAGGAAGTCCCCCGGTTATTCAGATAGATATGTTTTTCAAAAGGAAGCATATCGGCATAGTCTTGGGCAGCAAGGTTATAGTAGTAATCACACTGTTCAAAATCCCGCAAAGCCACATATATCTGTGCCAAACCATAATAAATAGGGAACCTCTTATCGGAAGCTATCTGCAAAGAATCACACAAAAGTAACGCCTTCCTATACCAGGCAGCTCCCACATCGAGTTTTCCCAAACGGTTACTGGCATCAGCCAGATTCATCAGGATATCGGGTATCACTTCAACCTTTATTCCCCGCATCCGATACTCGTATGCCTCTTTGAAATAGACTTCGGCAGAATCCATATGCCCGCTCTTCGCACTGATATTCCCTTTCATATTCAAGCATTCAGACTGCAAATCTGCCAATTGAGGTGAAAACGGCTGTTTCCGGATAAATTCATCTATCTGCCGTATCATCAGCCATGCGGAATCTATATCCGAAGTTACCAGGCAAGTTTTCAACGCCAATGCCATATAATTATAGCGTACCAAGCTATCCTTGACAATCCGCATACGTTGCAATGCCCGTGTCCGCACTTTTCGAGGAGCGATGGAAACAGAATCACTATTTGCCGCAAAAAAAGATTCGAACGACTGCATTTCGCTTTGGTCAATCTTTTCTTCACCGGATGTGCAGGCTCCCCAAACGACAGTAGCCGCAAGCCAAATGCACAACAATTCACAAATCCTCGTCTTCTTCCACATAGTTTCAATGCTTATCGGTTGATGCAATTCATGCGCAAACTTAGCATTAATTAATGAAATATAGCCATGCAAGTGATGTAAACTAAAGTTTTTCCCCTAAAAATTGCAGGGCGAGAGCACTGCGTCTATCAATCAGTCTATTAATCATAACTAACAAAAGTGCTTATTTGGCTTATTTCGTTTGGTATGATTAATAAGATGCTATATATTTGCAAGGTTTATAAATCATACCTAATAGAAATAAATGAAAAAAATAATAGAACGCCCGGAATATACCAAACGGATAGCTCCTTTTATCGGCAAAAATATCATCAAAGTCCTTACAGGACAGCGTCGAGTTGGCAAAAGTTGCCTGCTTCAGCAACTATGCGACCATATCCGAGAAAGCCATCCCACAGCAGAGATACTCTTTATCAATAAGGAGTTGGCTGCTTTCGCACATATTCGAACAAGCGATGACTTGTTATCAGAAGTCTCACGCACGTTCGCCCAATCCACCGATGCAGACGGTCGTTATCTGTTCATTGATGAAGTGCAGGACATCCAAGGATTTGAACATGCACTTCGGTCTTTGCTGGCCGAAGATGCTTGCGACATCTATGTCACAGGAAGCAACGCCACGATGCTTTCGGGTGAATTGGCAACCTATCTCTCCGGGCGTTACATAGAATTTCATGTACATAGCCTTACCTTCAACGAATTCCTACAATTCCATCACCTGCAACCAGACAAGGACACCTTACGGCATTACCTGAGTTTCGGAGGATTGCCTTACTTGGGCAATCTACCGCTCGATGCAGACATCAGCTTTGAATACCTTCGCAACGTATATTCTACCATTCTGCTAAAAGACGTGGTGAAGCGTGAAGGCATACGGAATGTGGATTTTCTTGAATCGCTGGTCTATTATGTGGCAGACAATGTGGGGAATCTATTTTCTGCCAACAACATCAGCCGCTATCTCAAGTCACAACGTGTGAATATCTCCACTCTGCAAGTCATCAACTATCTTAAATCGCTCGGTGACGCGTTTCTTGTAAACCGGGTCTCACGGATTGACATTACAGGACTACGCAAGTTCGAATTGGGCGACAAATATTATTTTGAGGACTTGGGACTCCGCAATTGCTACCTTGGATTTTCTTTTCAAAACGATATACACAAACTCATTGAGAATGCCGTGTACCTCCATTTACATACTCTATATCCCAAAGTGTTTATCGGCCAGCAGGAAAATAAAGAAGTGGATTTTGTTGCTTTGGACGGTGATTCACGCATCTATGCACAAGCTACATTCCAATTGGGCGATGAACAGACACGCAAACGGGAATTCGGCAATCTGCTTTCCATAACAGACAACTATCCCAAATACGTGGTCAGCCTTGATGAATGGACCAGCGGCAGCAATTACGAAGGAATCCACCACATCCATCTGCTCGACTTCCTGCAAATGAACAAGTTATAGCCTTTCCGAATGGTTCCTTGCTTTGCTGTCTTCTTCCTATCTGCCCCCTGCTTGAACCGGGTTATCTCCGTATCCTTATATTGGGAGCAGGTACGGAGTTGGTAGGGAGCAGACAGGGAGCAGGTAGGGAGAATGCCGCATTGCCAAAATGCCAAATACTACATTTTTATTTTAGCTCTGTCAACGGGTTTCCAATAAAAATAAGGAATAATAGAGCCGTTTTTTGACCTGATAATCCTTAGTTACATCCGTTTATAACAAAAATCACGTCCTCCTTTCATAATTTTAAAATTATTTTTTGTAGTTTTGCGATGTTCCCTCGCTGATTCCCTCAAATTGAGGTGGTGGGCGGGAGGGCATGACATATATAAGAAAGACGTTTACTTGACGTTTTGTTTTTGGCTTATCAGAACTTCGCAACTTCTTATAACCAGTCAAAGCAAAGCAGCGGTAGGTGTCTGCGGGGTATGTTTATATCCTTCCTGCGCTTTTCAACAAAAAGCGCAGGAAGTTGTTGTACATATCGGCGTGGGCTTCTGCGTTGCTCGTTCAGACTGGTTGGGCAATGCGAAGGCCTTGATAAGCGGGACGAGTGACAAGCACAGATTCCCGCGCTTTTTTTATATATGTATTGCATTCATCAATCTAAACAAAGGACCGTCCGGTTCGGGAATCTGCTGGCAATAATATTTTGAATTAGGATTTAAAGTGCACATATCATTTTATTGTAAAGTGACATGCACCTAATATTTGAATTAATCATTAAAAAGTAATATTATGTCACAAAACAAAACTGTCGTTCCCGGCATGGAAGCCAGCGGCTCTTATGGAAGAGGAGAATCTTCTGACTTTTATTCAAGAGGTGGAAATGGAAAAGCCGCAGCAAAAGGGACAGTAGTCCCTGGTATGGATAATGCAAACAGTGCTACCGGCACATCTCAAAGTACCACTCAAAACACTTCACGTTCTACACTTCAAAGCGGTAAACCGGTAGCAGGTTTTTTATATTCCATTTCCCGCCAAGGCATAGGTGAATATTGGCCGCTCTATTTGGGACAAAACACAATAGGAAGTTCTCCCAACTGCGACATCTGCCTGCGTGAAGGAACTGTATCGAGAGAGCATGGAGTCCTGGTAGTTCGCAAAATGAAAAATCCAGAAAAGACTATAGCCTCCATCAGCGACGCGCGCTCAACCAATGGTACCATGGTAAATGGGGAAAGTTTAGGTTTTTCCGCCGTAGAATGTTTTAACGGCGACATCATTACAATTGGCGAAAATTATGAACTAGTATTATTGCTGGTAGATGTAAAATCTTTAGGCCTGAAAGTTTCAGAGGGATTTATTCCTATAGACAGACAAGAAGAGTCCGTCACCGATGATGATTTTGACCCTTATTCTCCCGGTTATACCCACCCCGGGCGGCGACGGCATGTATCCCCCTCCATTCAACGGCAGCAATTATGGGAGTTCCACTATAAGTGGTACTGTAGGTATGGACGGCAATGGAAACATTAAACCTGGCGGTACCATAGGAATGTAGTACCCAAACTATAACATAACAAGAAATTAATTATATGGCTATTGTCAAACTGCAAAGTGATATAGAAAAACAAAAGCGGCTTTACTATGAATTCGATTCTTCGAGTACCCCTTTAGGTGAAGGCGGAATGGGTAAAGTATATAAAGGTCGTTGTGTTGACGAGTGTAGCGGGACATCACGTGATGTGGCAATCAAATTCATGTTCAATGATTTGCCCGACCACGTAATAGAACGCGCCCGCCGTGAAGCCTCCATCCAACTGCGAAATGATAACTTGGTAGAAATGCTTGGATTTATCGAAATAGAAGAAAAGGGGGCTATGGGGGAAGTGACAAAGAGATATCATGTGGTTAGCGAATTACTGGAAGGAGTGATGCTTGACGACCTTTTGCAAGGAAAGACCACCGACCAAGAGGGTAACCATATTCCGTTTGCGGAAAAGTTATACAGGGATTATCTGAATAATCCCCTGAGCTTTTCCATGACAATTATACGAAGCGTATTGTCCGGCATAATGGCTTTGCATGATGCCGGTTATATACATCGCGATATTGATCCGACAAACATTATGATAACCAAACAGGGGCACATCAAATTGATAGACTTTGGTATAGCAAAACCTATCAATACTTTGAATACCCATGACAAAGGGCTGACTACAGCCGGAGTATTCATGGGTAAGCCTTGGTATGCCGCTCCCGAATTGGTATTAGGAGATGTCAAGCACCAGAATTCGACCACCGATATTTACGCCATCGGCATTTTGTTCTTCCAGCTCTTCATGAAGCAGCGCCCATTTGAAGGAGCCAATCATGAGGTACTTGACATGCAGTTACATAAACGCATGCCGTTGAAAATGATTCCCCGGAAAGATATTAGAAATGTTATCGAAAGGGCGACTAACAAAAAGCAGGAATTACGCTATCAGAGCGCTGCCGAGTTCAGGTAGATGTGGATAAATTGCCGCCCAATCCAGATCCGACTCCAGACCTCATCAAATGGATAATTGGAGGAATAGGCGCTACAGCGATTGTTGGCACAATAATATTCTTATTATTAAAGCCCAGCTCAGAGCCAGAACCAAATCCTAATAAAACGATATCTTATGCAAAAGCAGTGAATATGCTTCATGACACTCAGACTGCGTCGGAAGGCATCAAAGCTCTACAAGCATTGGCTTCATCCGGTAATTATGATGCGGCCTATTTATTGAGTAAGCTCTATTTCGACCCAAAGTACCAAAAAACGGAATGGGACAACATTCCCGACTCTATTTTCATCCTGAAAGGTTTATCAAATATCAAGCCCGACTACCAAGAATCCAAGAAGTTACTGGAAAAAGCCGTTTCCATCAATCCTAACGATTGTAACTCGCTTTATGATTTAGGTATAGAATATTTAATAGGCGATAGAAAAACATTAGAAGGCAGAAAAACCGAAGAGTCTGAAAAATATTTGAGCCATGCATTGAAAAACGCTAAAGATACCCAAGACCAAAAATTGATTCAAGCCATCGAAAAATTGGGCGAAGAGTATAACCTGAATCTCATTAAAGAAGGGAGGTAACGATGCAAAGACAATGCGTAATACAACGGCCTAACGACCCGTTCATCTATTTATTCGTAATGGGAGAATGGTATTGTTACAATCCTGCGGAGGAACCGTTGGGAAGTGGAGCTATGGGAACGGTGTATATGGGATACCGTTGTCAAAACGGAGAAAGGATAGCCGTTAAGCGCGTGAAAGACAATTTTGCTAATAACAAAATGATTCGCGAACGGGCTAAACAGGAGGCTTCCTTGGCCTTCCGTCATCAAAATTTAGTAGAAATGATTGGCTATTGCGAATATGCCCCGAACTCGGGTCCCATATTTATCCTTAGCAAATTCGTTTCAGGAAAGCAAATAGATGAGTATGTGGAGGAATATCTGAAAGATTCTCCTGAACGAGTGGAGAAAGTTTGCCATATCATTTATCCTATATTAGATGCTTTGGACTATGTGCATTCTCGTGGAGTGATTCATCGAGACATCAAACCTTCTAACATCATGATTGAAAATGAATCCAACATTCGCCTGATGGATTTGGGAATTGCGCGCATGAATGGAGGAAACCAGTTTTCCGCTTTCGGTTTCATCGGTACACCGCAATATTCGGCTCCTGAGCAGATAACCCGCGACAGAAATCACTCCATACAGATAAATGCCGCTACGGACATTTATGAATTAGGCATCACTTTTTATGAATTGCTGACAGGAAATAACCCTTTCGACACTCCTACTGAAGCAGAGACGCTAAAGAAGCAGATGACCGAGGCGCTCCCGCCTAATGACTTAATACCACGAAGGCTGATGCAGGTGATATGGAAAGCTACAGAAAAAGAACAAGGGAAACGTTATCAAACAGCTTTAGAGTTCAAGGCTGCCATCCAACAGGCAATGCTTCCCCCTGCCTCTTTTTCCGAAGAATTACAGGAATGGGTGGATAAGCATAAAATACTCTGCATAAGCAGCGGAATTGCCTTAGTCACCATTATAGCACTGCTAATATTTATTTTAATCTAAAAACATTATGGATTTAACACAGTTAAAGACAGAATCTCCGCTGATTTTCGGATTTGCGGAATCCAGAATAGGAGGAAGAACGGAGAACCAAGATTCTTTTGGCTATGCAGATACTCCGATAGGCTTTCTTGTCACAGTCTGCGATGGCATGGGAGGAGGTCCCGGAGGAAAAACAGCCTCATCCATTGCCGTACATGAAATCATTGCAGGCGTGATGGAAGCCGACCAACAGGAAAAAGTGAGCAATATCCTTATAAAGGCAATCCGTCGTGCCAACATGGCCATTCTCAATCAAGGAGTAGAACAGCCTGAATTGCAAGGAATGGGTTCCACATGCACAGTGATTATCGTTAACTCCCAATTGGCAACCATTGCCCATGTCGGCGATAGCCGGGTATACCAATTCAGGGGGAAATCTAAAATATATCGGACTTTCGACCATTCTATGGTTTTCGATTTGGTCAAGCAGAAAGTCATTACGGAAGAGCAAGCACGCCTTTCTGCTCAATCCAACATCATCACTCGGGCTTTAGGCATAAAACCTGATTTAGAAGTTGAAATAAGCGAACGTCCATATGAGGCAGGAGACCGTTTTTTGCTTTGCACTGATGGCATTCATGGCGCAATAGAAGAAAAATGTTTAATAAGACTTGCCACGGACAGGAAAATTGCCTTAGGTCCAATTGTGGACGGAATTGCCACAGAAATAGACAATGCCGGACGTTTATCAGGTGGCGGGCACGACAACCTGTCCTTGGCAATCATAGAAACGAAGTTGAACTCTATAAAAAAAGAAGAAATGAGCAAAAAAATAAAACGGATAATGGCAGCTATCGGATTAATCTGCACTATCAGCATAGTGATGAATATATTCTTGGCAACCACAACCATAAAACAACATAATAAGCTTTCCGATGCAAAAGTAATGAAAATAGACTCATTAAAACAAATGACCGAAAGCTTGCAAAAAGATACAATTCATCTGAACAGCAAACTAAGGGATATAGAAAAAGCTATTTATACTTTAGAAAAAGATCCAATCAATCAAAGTGTAATCGAAAGACTAAAAAAAGAAATCAAATTACAATAAAAAGGACATACATTATGAAAGCACTATCCATAGGAAGAGACCAAGGCTGTGATATCGTGATAAACGATAGCACAGATGTAATCAGCAGACGCCATGCCATCCTTAATATATCATCTTCGGGAAAAATTACAATTGTAGACCAAAGCCGGAATGGCACCTATGTAAACGGTATCCGAATCTCACAAAATGTACCGGTACCCGTTACTCGTAAAGACATAATTTCTTTTGCCCATGTAGCTAAGTTGGATTGGAATGCAGTTCCTGCTTCAAGCTCCATGATGCGCTATAGCATAATGGGAGCAGTGGGAATATTGCTTATAGCCGGAGGTATTTTCGGTTATATGCATATTTCCGACAATCAGTCACAAAACTGCAATCAAGAAGTGGTTGCCACAGACACCACAACCGTAAAGAAAGATATAGAGAACAAAAAAGATTCAACAGAAATAAAGAATAACAAACAAAAGACAGATTCGGTTAAATCGCCTCAAAAAAAATCTCCCAAGGTTGACAAAAAAACAGAGAAAGAACAAAAGACTGTAGTTCCTAAAGATTCAACGAAAAACAAAAACAACCGACCCATTGGATAAAAAACATTCATATCATGAGACTACTTAAAATAGGAAGAGACGCTTCATGCGATATAGTATTGCAAAGCGACAAAGTCAGTTCACTCCATGCAGAAATGACAATATTAAATAATGGTGACATTTTGCTAGAGGACAAAAACAGCCGGAATGGTACATTCTTGATGAATAAGCCTATCAAACCGGGGACATCCGTATCCATACGCCGAGGAGATGCTATCCGCTTCGCAGACATGGAACTGATGTGGAACCAAATACCGATGCAGGAAAACAACAGCAACTTCAAGGCTCTTTATGGCATTGGCACCAACTTCCGTAACGAAATACAGATTTCGGGAAATACAGCCAGCCGTTTTCATGCAACTCTGAAAATCGGGAAGGATGGAAAAGCTTATATCCAAGACCACAGTAAAAACGGAACTACGGTAAATGGAACTAAAATTGTCCACGGACAGAATGTCAAAATAAAACGGAATGATGCCATAGCTTGTGGAGGGATACCTGTGGATGTAAAAAGGTTTATTCCTCCAAGACCTTGGGATAAGATTCTGAAAGCAGCAGCCGTAGCTGCAATAGTAATTGGAGTGATATTCGGAGGAAAATATTTTATGGACTCATTTTCCGGTGGAGGAAAGCCCAAAGACTATATACAAGCAACAACCTATGTACATGGTTATTATCATTACGTTGCAAAATTGACTGACGATCCTTTTATACAAGGACTCAAAGATTACGGAATAGACATACCTTATCCGGAAAGTTACTCTTTTGGCAAAAAGAAAACCGGAGAATGGGGAATAATTGAGCCGGAAATAGTCTATCAAACCTTACAAGAAAGTCCTGCTAATCCAATGGGTTACGAAGGTACTGCATTTTTCATCTCTAAAGACGGAAAGATGCTGACAAATAGGCATGTTGCCTGTCCTTGGTTCTATATGGCAAGTGAAGATAAAGATGCCATATCACAATATATGGCGGCTTTGAGAGAACGACTATTGCCTCTTAACCAACTCCGTACTAATGGAGACCTTGAGCAACTGGTTTCCCAGCAAAATTATGTAACCGTATGCATCTACTATTTACTAGAAAAGGGAGTCGATTTAACCAAGCTCAATGCTTGGATAAAACGTTTTATAAACTCTCCCATTGAAATTACCGGAGTCCATGACTACATAGCGGTAGGCTATGCTAACCACAATTACAATTCTATAGATGAATTTGAGCGTTGTACAGTTTTAGCCGAATCAGAAGATGAAAAAATTGATTTGGCCATTTTACAATTGAACAGCAAACAAACCCCAAATACTGTAAAGAATATAATAAGTATATCTAATGCTGTGACAGATGCAAAGAAAATAAGTCCTTTGGAAGAAAATTACTATTACATCGGTTATCCTTTAGGCATTAGTTTAAACCTAAATAATACAGATGGAGGATTGATACCCAGACTGAATGAAGTGAAAATCAGCAAAACTCCTGGTAAATACGAATTTGACTTACAGGGAGAAGTCTTTGGAGGCGCAAGCGGATCGCCGATATTAGATAAAAAAGGACGTTTAGTGGGTATCGTCAATAAATCCATCAGATACACAACGATGTCTATGGGTGTATTGGCAAAATATGCCAAAGAATTGTATGAAAGAACAGAAAATCAATAAGTATGCTGAAACAACTATACATAATATTCTGGCTGTGTATTTTATGTAATTCAACCTATGCCCAAACCGTTACATGGTCTGCTCCTCCAACGTATGAATCGTTGGAGGAGTGCTGCGACGGATTTTACAAAATCAAGGAACAGGGGAAAGTTGGATTGACTGATATTACCGGGAAGATATTGATTCCGGTTATCTGCGATACCATTACCCCTTTCCATGAACATTTAGCATTGGCTTTGGACTACAATACGGACAAATATCAAGTGAAAGGAATCATAAAAGAGCATAATGGAGAGTTTACCAGAATAAACAACAATTATTTCGTGGATAAGTACCTGTTTTTCTCCGATGGGAAATTGGCCGTATGTGATGACAATAACAAATACGGTTATCTGCAACCTAACGGTAATCTCGCCATTGGATGCCAATATGCAAAAGCATATCCTTTTTATATGGGCTTAGCGTGCATACATAAGAACGAAGAAGAGGTGGCATATCTGAAAAATGACGGCAGCGAACTCACCACAGAATTAGAAAGTCAAGGTTATGTATTATTGACCGGAACATCCTTTAATGAAAAGGGTGAAGCCTATGTACAAGGCAAGGCCAGCATGGTGGGGGTAAAACGTTGCATCATCAATAAGAATGGACGCATACTCCGCGAAGCCAAATATTCGGGCACAAAAATAAAGAACTACGAATATCGTAAGTCCATTGTCCTTGAAAACATGAAAAGCAGTTCGGCTCAAAAAGATGAAATCAATATCATCAGTGAACAAGGCAAGTATGGTTTTGCTAACCATAACGGCATTGTAACACCCGTACAATTCGAAGAAGTATCTCCATTCAAAGGAGGATATGCGAGAGTTAAAAAAGACGGAAAATACGGTATTCTCAAATTAGAATCAGGAACTTACAGCGGACAGCTTAGCACCAATATCGTAAAAGTGAAGAACGGGAAATCCGATGAAATCACTTACACAATATATTTACCTTCTGCATATATAGGCAAACAAATTACTTTGCATATAGACGAAGAAAATGGAATGCCTAAGTCTGAAAATTATGTGACTACATCAAATAGGTTGATTCATAACATCACTCCATCCCCCCAAGGAAAGGAGAAGAATAAAACTTTTCATTTTGGGCTGATGGCAGACGGACTTCAATTGTGGAAAGACGAGCAACATATAACTTTCGAATACATAGCTTCCCTTCCGCCCGTTTTATCCGGACCTATTGTCAGCGCAAATTTCAAAATGGACGAAGACGGTTATGTAAGGGCAGACAAATCGAATCAGGTGGAAATATATGCCATGGTGGAAAACAGGTCAACTGAAGTTCTGAACATAACGCTTACTCTGAAAGGAGCAGGAATAATAAGCGAAACGAGAAATTTGTCCATTACTCCCGGAAGCAGTGCAAAGGTAACGACTGTCAGTGAAGCGATAAAAGAGCGCAAGCAGCTGGAAATTACGGCAGAGACATCTACCGGTTTAAAACAAAATAAAGTGATTAAAGTGAAACCATTTATTTAATTTAAAATTTGTAATAATGAAAAAGTTTTTATTTTTCTTGGTTATGACTGCATTTGCAGCCAATCTTATGGCACAAGAGGAAGAAGAAATTCTGCAAACCAATATTGTAGACTCTTCTTATAAAATTTATTTAGGTGCTAAAGCAGGAGTCAATTTCTCTTCCATGAGTGGATTAGATGAAGGTTTTGGCTTGAATCCCAAAAGCGGACTCGGTTATCAAGGTGGACTCGCCGCCAATGTCCATTTTGGCCGCCGTACTTCCAAAAGCCCCGGTGGTACCGGCCTATTTGGTATTCAGGTAGAAGCCATGTATTCACAACGCACTATCAAGACGGATATAGAAGACTTGAAATTAAGCTACTTTGAAGTCCCCGTCTTACTCCAGTATTACCCGATGCCCTCACTCAGCATTGAAGTAGGTCCCACCATTGTCGGTTCTTTAAGCAGTTCGCCCGATGAAATCAAAACCAATAAATTGACAATAGCCACAGGAGAGCTGAAAGGATTTGACTGCATGATTACAGCCGGGGTTGGCTACAAACATAAAAGCGGGTTTACCGCAAGCGCACGCTACAACCTTGGGATGAGCGAATTGGCAGGAAATTTCAACGGAAAAGTAAGCACTGTAACGGTGGCTGTCGGCTGGATGTTCAGCCTGAACAAATAAATCAAGAGATAAACATTAATAAAAAAATATTGATATGAAAAAATATATATTTATGGTGTTCGCCCTTATTGCGGGACTTACATCTTGTACTAATGATGATATAACAATCGGTCAAGGAACAAATTTCAAAATAAATCCCGCAGGTGTCATTGCTCCCTTCACATACGAAATAAATGACGGCGAATTAGAGTCTTTCAGTAATGATCATAAATTAAGGATTCGTTTGCTGATATATAATTCCAAAGGAATATTAGTTGAAGAGGAAACCCAATATTTTGCTAATTACACCTCTCTGATGAATTCTACAAAAAATCTCCCTAACGGCGATTACACAGCTGTAGCAATTTCGGATGTCGTAGAATATGATGGAATTAATGTCGGGACAGAATATTGGATTTTAAGTGAACATACTAATCTCTCAGAAACCACAATAACAGATGCCGGTCTTATCGGATTACATTATAAGATTTTAGGATGTACAAGTTCAAAATTCACAATCAGAGGTGAATCCAGCGAAGACATTGTAATGAATATCACTCCTGCCGGTGCACTGATTTGTGCCGCCTTCATGCACATGGATGCTTATACAGGTATAGAACTATATGGTCTTGAAATGAATAGAAGCAGTGACCACATCACATTTGATAATAATGGAAATTATGAATCGTCTATACAGAACAACAACGGTTCCTATGATTGGTGGTTAGGCAAATCATACGCTGAATTTGTCAACGATTATGACTACTATTTCATTTTTCCTATGAACAATGTCGGGTTTAGGTTTGTTTATGGAACGGAAACTGGCAATACAGTTTTAACAGCCCCCATAGTAATAAGTGCCAAAGCCGGTGAAGAATATTTATTTTATTTAGACCTCAACGATGACAAAGGAAAAATAGAATATGGTTGCGAACTAGTCAATACACGCACCAAATCCAATATAGCTCCAAAGTCTATTATAAGCACTCAATTCACTAAAAATCATTTTGATAAAAAACAAAGAATACAGCTAAAAAATCTTCTGAAATAAAATTGCATGAATAGAAATCTCCATTATAGTGGGATATTTCTATCATCCTGCAATAGCTCTTCCAGCAATGAAAACCCATTGTTGGAAGAGCCAGCCAGCAACAATTATAGTGCTGCCCCGGTCTCCTTTTACAAACCCCGGTTATCATATCAAGATAGATTTTCTTAGTATAAATACCATTCATATGAAACTAAAACAATTACTTATGTTCGTATCGCTGATGCTGGTTGCATTAGAGGTAAACTCTACTATTGTACAAAAAATATTTTTGAAAAATGGTTCTGAATTATGTGGCTATATTTCAATGCAACGTCCCGGCAAAAACTTTTCTTTTACTGCCGAGCAAGCCATTATTTTCATGCCTGGAAAAGACACGAAGTCTATCGTTGACCACGATATCAATATCAAGCATTTATCACCGACCTGGATAAAATGGGCAGAAGAAAACGATGCTTTTATTGGCATTGGAGACAACCGTATATTAACACTGAGTGACATTGTGACCGATAAAAATACTATCAATCGTGTCCGTATTCTTGAGAAAGGAGCTAAAATCAAATATTTAGACATGAACAACAGTTCATACTCTCTTAATTGGGACACTATAGCTGTAGTCAAAGCCGATATACGAGGAAAGACAGCCCTCACTGGATTAATCGCATCTATAAGCTTGAAAACGGGCAGGAATATGAAGGACAATATGTAGAAGAAGTGCCGGGAAAGACATTAAGCCTGTTCCGTGACAACGGCGTGGTTGAAGTATTTGAAACCAGTAAGGTGGTAAAATACTCCATGCGCAAAATCAATCCGAATCAAGATTTATTTGAACAAAGCGAATTGTTAGACATCATCCAGCTAAAAGAAAACAAAGGTTCACTGAAAGGGATTATCATAGAACAGAACTTCAGTGATATACCCACAGACAATTTCCTTCTCTTACAAACCGAGAACGGAAATACTCAAAGTGTGAAACTGGCAGATATAGAAGAATATAGAAAGGAAGTGAATCCTAAATTCAAACCATTGTTTGACATTTTATTAAGAGAAGGAGAACTTGTTGTAAATCGTCAACAGACAAATATACTGAAAGCAACAGAAGAAGGCTCGTACATCACTTTATCTGAAGACACATGCCTTGTTGTATTGGAAAAGGAACAGCCAGTCAACGAAATTACTATTGAAACACGATTCGCGGACAATGTTCAAAATATGTCTTTAGAAATAGTAAAAGTAAAGAAATACACAGACAAGAAAAAGAAGAAAAGCTTTCTTGGATTCACATTTGAGGATATTGTAAAAACAAATATTCAACCACGCCTCGTACAGACAAGTGTAAACAAGACTACCAGATTTGAATACAGCATTCCCGATAAAGGATTATATGCTATTTATGACCCCATCGGAAAAACTATTATACCATTCAGAATTAAATAGCCGCAAAAAAATGATACAAAGGGAAGTGACGATAGGCAGGGCACCGAATAGTGACATTCTATATAATCAGAATTGCGTTCATGTAAGCAATGCTCATGCCGTGATTTATTCAAACGGGAATCAGCTTATATTTAAAGATACCAGTACAAATGGTACCCTTATCAACAACATGCAGATACATCACCAATCTACGATTATCAATTACGGTGATGCCATTTTACTGGCAGGAAAATACCCATTGGCATGGGAAAAGATTGAGATATTTTTTCCACAGGAGAAAAGGCATTCCACTCAATTCAATGAGGGATACAATCCTAATGTAAAAAGTAAAACCATAATAAATCCAACCTATCAATCACAAGCAGCATATACTCCTCCTATCTTAAATGAGCAAAAAGCATATACCAACAATGACAATAATGTAAATATAGAAGTAGAAATTACCCGATTTAATTGGGGAGCTTTCTTCCTTTATCCACTGTGGGGGTTCGCCAACGGCATGTGGTGGCTTTTTCTTATATCAATCTTTTTCGGCTGGCTCTTCCCTATCACCAACCTTATATTCGGAATCATGGGATCCAAATGGGCTTGGCAAAATAAGCAGTGGCGTAATCCGGAACATTACATAACAGTTCAAGACAGTTGGAAAAAATGGGGTATAGGCATATTTTTAGTGAATGTATTCCTCTCCATCCTTTTTGTCATAATATTGATGGCAATGGCATCGGCTTTTTAAAAATCAGGAAACAATTATGCCGGGAACAAACGAATGTAAAATGATTTGTTTATTCCCGGCACGATTGCCCTATTTTATCGTCACCATCGTCGCCCCAAACCCATACTCCTGGAACGAAGCATCCTGATGGCGGCAATTGGAATATTTACGTTTCAGTTCATCCAACAGCGCTTTACGAAGCACGCCATCCCCCTTTCCGTGAATAAAGACAATACGCTGTTCACGCTTGTTCTTGTACTGTTCCATCACTTCACGGAACTTGTCCAGCTGATAATTCAATATTTCGCTGTTGCTCATGCCGCGGGTGTCGTCCAGCAACTCGCCGATATGCAGGTCAATCTCGACAATCCCATTCTTGCCGCCACGCTTGATGACCGTCTGCGGTTTGGACGGAGTATCTGCCGTTTTTTTCTGTATCAAGGCCTCCTTCAGTTCTTCTGCCGAAACATACACCTGCTTGGCTGGCTGGTCATTCCGGACAATATCATACATCAAGGCAGGTGTTTCAAAGAAATCAGTCTGCTGGAAGGTATGCAGTTTATAGAACTTCACCATATCTATGCGGAGTTCCACATTGACAGCCGGTTTCATGGCAAACGAGCGGTTATCCTTGAATGCCACCAGCTGCACCATCACACGCTCGCGGTCGTTCAATTCGGACTTTTCGAACTCCTCCAGCAGAAGTTTCGTATTCGGCTCTATCACGCCGTGCGAACGGACTGTCCAGGACTTTCCTTCGGCACTCGAATAGGTGTAATACATATAATAGTTACTGTCGTTCACCAAATATGCCTCAAAAGGTGTAGTGCTGACAGCCTTGATATCCTCCGGGACAAAAGCCAGAAAAACATTCAGGATATCCCCGCCTTTCATCTCAGGCTGGCGATAGACGGATATCTGCGGTTTCTCCAAACGGCCCGGTCGGGGTTCGGAAACATTTGGAGCGGCTGCGGCAGATGTTCTTGCTGCGGCAGATTCAATAGGTGCTTGCCGCTCCTCTTCTCTTCGCTTCTTGGCGGCAGCTTCGCTGCCGGAGTGGGGATATTATAATCATCGGTCTCTATCACCACACATTCGTTTATAGGCATCGGTATATCAAAACCGTCGGCATCTTCCACCAACACGATGTTTTTCCCTTGAAATCCGGTCACTGTGCCGCCCCCCACTTCGCTGAGGAAACGGACTTTATCTCCTATCTTCATAGTAACTTATCTTTTAGTTTGTCTTTTCCTACTTTCTTCCTGCAAAGTTAGGAATTATTTCCCTTATTCTTCAAATCTTCCAAATATCCGTACCTTTGCAGCCGATATAATAAAGAGAAAGCCATCATGAAAGAAGACCCCAGACATATCAGAATCAGCGAGTTCAACTACCCTCTGCCGGACGAACGCATTGCAAAGTTCCCATTATCCGTACGCGACCAGTCCAAACTGTTATTGTATCGCCACGGAGAAGTTTCAGAAGACAGATTCGCTTCACTGCCGGAGTATCTGCCATCGGGAAGCCTGATGATATTCAACAATACCAAAGTCATCCAGGCACGCCTGCATTTCCGGAAAGAAACGGGAGCACTGATTGAAGTCTTCTGCCTGGAACCCATACAGCCGAACGACTACGCCCTCAACTTCCAGCAAACCGAGCATGCCGCCTGGCTCTGCATGGTCGGCAACCTGAAAAAGTGGAAGGAAGGCATGCTGAAACGTGAGATGACCGTGAAAGGCCAGCCACTCACTCTGACCGCCGAACGGGGCGCGTGCCACGGCACCAGCCATTGGGTGGACTTCCGCTGGAATAATCCGGAAGTGACTTTTGCCGACATTCTCGAGGTCTTCGGTGAATTGCCCATCCCCCCTACTTGAACCGGGAGACCCAGGAAAGTGACAAGGAGACTTACCAGACCGTCTACTCCAAAATCAAAGGTTCGGTGGCTGCCCCTACAGCGGGACTGCATTTCACCCCACGCGTATTGGACGCATTGCGCAATAAAGGAGTAGAATTGGAAGAACTGACACTCCATGTGGGAGCCGGAACCTTCAAACCGGTGAAAAGCGAAGAGATAGAAGGGCACGAAATGCATACGGAATACATCTCTGTTTCGCGCAATACATTGGAAAAACTCATAGCACACGGCGGCAAGGCAGTGGCCGTAGGAACAACTTCAGTGCGCACATTGGAAAGCCTCTATCACATCGGAACCACTTTACTGAATAATCCGGAAGCCACAGAGGAAGACTTGCACGTCCGCCAATGGCAGCCTTATGAAATGTCTGCCAAAGCTGCCGTCCCCTCTGCTGTGGAAGCCCTGCAAGCCATTCTCGCCTATCTGGACAGACATAGCATGGAGGCTCTGCATACCAGCACCCAAATCATCATCGCTCCGGGATATGAATACAAAATCGTGAAGGCGATGGTGACTAATTTCCACCAACCGCAAAGTACCTTGCTGCTGCTCGTATCGGCTTTCGTACATGGTGACTGGCAAAAGATTTATAACTATGCACTGGCACATGATTTCCGCTTCCTGAGCTATGGAGATTCATCATTATTAATACCCTAAGCACAATGAACCACGATAACAATCAAGAAATGTTCCCCCTTGTCGACGAACAAGGCAACATCACAGGTGCCGCCACCCGTGGCGAATGCCATAACGGTAGCAAACTGCTGCATCCGGTAATCCATCTTCATGTATTCAATTCCAAAGGTGAGTTGTATCTACAGAAACGTCCCGAATGGAAAGACATACAGCCGGGGAAGTGGGACACCGCCGTAGGCGGACACGTCGATTTAGGTGAAAGTGTAGAGATGGCGCTGAAACGCGAAGTACGCGAAGAACTCGGCATCACGGATTTTATTCCCGAAACAGTGACACACTACCTCTTTGAATCTGCCCGCGAGCGGGAACTCGTCTTTGTACACAAAACAGTCTATGACGGAGAAATCCAGCCCAGCGACGAACTGGATGGAGGACGTTTCTGGAGCATCGATGAAATAAAAGAAAACATCGGGAAAGGAATATTCACGCCCAACTTTGAGGGAGAGATAGAGAAAGTCATCTCCGGCATCTCTACCCAATAACCGAAACATAACATCAGGCGCGGATTACGCAGAAAAACGCGGATTATACAAATCAAATCCGTGAAAGCTGCGTAATCCGCGCCTAAAAGAAACATGAAGAGGGTGTCGCCACCCTCCATTCATTGTATATCTACTTGACGATTTTATTTCGCCAAATCTTCAATCACCTTCATAATCTGCTGACCTATCTCCTCGGCAGCCTCCGGTGTGGCAGCCTCGCTATAGACACGGATAATCGGTTCCGTATTGCTCTTACGCAGATGAACCATTTATCGGGGAAGTCAATCTTCACACCGTCTATATCATTGATTTCTTCATTCTTATACAGCTCCTTCACCTTGGCAAGAATAGCATCTACATCTGTTTCAGGAGTCAAGTCTACACGATTCTTTGCCATGAAGTATGCAGGATAGGATGCACGGAGTTCGCTCACCTTCTTACCTTCGTGTGCCAGATGGCTCAAGAACAAGGCAATACCTACCAAGGCATCACGTCCATAATGGCTGGCCGGATAGATTACCCCACCGTTTCCTTCGCCACCGATAACGGCACCTACTTCCTTCATTTTGGTAGTCACATTCACTTCACCTACGGCGGACGCGTAATATTCCTGCCCATACTTGCGGGTTACGTCGCGCAAGGCACGGGTCGAACTCAAATTGGATACCGTATTGCCCGGAGTATGTTTCAATACGTAGTCGGCAACAGTAACCAGCGTATATTCTTCACCGTACATCTTGCCGTCTTCGCAAATCATTGCCAGGCGGTCTACATCAGGGTCTACAACAAATGCAACGTCTGCCTTTCCACCTTTCATCAGGTTCATGATGTCGCCCAAGTTCTTTTCCAGAGGCTCGGGATTATGCTGGAAGTTACCGGTCGGTTCGCAATAGAGCTTCTCTACGTGCTGAACACCAAGCTGCTCGAGCAGCTGCGGCAGGATGATACCGCCCACAGAGTTCACGCAGTCGATGGCAACACGGAAGTTCGCCTTTCGGATGGCTTCCACATCTACGAGGTCGAGCGCCAATACGCTATCGATGTGCTTCTGGTTGTAGCTTAAATCCTGACGGTACGAGCCGAGTTGGTCCACTTCGGCATAGCAGAATTCTTCGGCGGCGGCAATGCGGAGCACTTCCTGGCCTTCGGCAGCGTTCAGGAATTCGCCCTTCTCGTTCAGCAGTTTCAACGCATTCCACTGCTTGGGATTGTGTGAGGCAGTCAGGATAATACCTCCACTGGCACCTTCCATGGTGACGGCCAGCTCGGTAGTCGGAGTAGAGGCCAAGTCAATGTCCACTACATCCCAGCCCATACCCATCAAGGTACCGACTACTACGTTCTTGACCATCTCACCGGAAATACGGGCATCACGTCCCACTACAATTTTGTTACTTTTTACAGTACACGTCTTGCGAATCAAGGTAGCATAAGCTGAAGTGAACTTCACAATGTCGAGCGGATTCAATCCCTCGCCAGCACCACCGCCAATAGTTCCGCGGATTCCAGAGATAGATTTGATTAGAGTCATAGGTTAATGATTTAAAATTTATAGGTTAGTTCCAAATTTGGAGTTTATGTATGTCGTAATAATAGGGATATACTTGTTGCATGGCATTCTGATGCCCCATCTTGGAAGGAACAATCAACTTCACATGTGCTCCGTCACGAATATAATTCAACGCAACCAACCAGCCTGCAGGTACAGACGAGCCATGATATACAAGCATATAGCCTTGTGTAAAAAGCCCGGCAATGGATGAAGAAGTAACCGTATATCTGAATTCATCCACAACAGTCGGATTGTTCAAATTAGATGAAGTCACCGCTTCTTCTATCAGCCCATATTCTTCATAACGCACCAAAACCAAATCATTCGGTTTTATTGTATCCGCAGGATTCGTCGAACCTTTATCCACAATCTGCATATATACCCCGCTTGCCAGCTGCACATACTCATTCCTGCTTACATCCGTTGTCGAATCTTGCGCATAGAACTCACTTTGAGAAATAACGACAATGCTACTGTCTTTGATAAATGCTTTGATGGCATCTTTTTCTTCCTCAAGCATTTCGGCATAGGTTTTAGAATTATCGCATGCCTGGAAGGCAAAACAAACTGCAAGTAAGGCAAAAAAGAATAAAGTAAGTTTCTTCATTTCTGTTATTTAGTAATTTCGTACAAAAGTATCTGATTTCCTTGAAAGTTGAAAGCTGCGGATAGAAAGTTCGTAACTTTTAACCTTTACAACCGAACTTTTTTTATCCTTTGGCATTCAGCAGCGGTTTGTATTTCTCCAAAGCTTGCTCAAAGACCTTGCGGGCCTCATCCATCGTTCCATAAAATTCACCGCCGGAAGCATTCAAATGACCGCCGCCGCCAAAGAACTCGGCAGCCAGCTGATTGCAAGGGAATGTACCGACCGAACGTAAAGAAATCTTTATCATCGGCTTCTCCGTATCTTCACGCAGGAAGCAAGAGAAAATCACCCCTTTGATGCTTAAAGGAATGTTCACAAATCCCTCACTGTCTCCACGCACATAGTCGAACTGGCTTTGTTCGGCTTTAGTCAAGGAAATTAAGGCTGCATGATAGTCCGGATAGACTTTCATTTGTGACAAGACATATCCCATCAAGCGCAAGCGGCTTTCAGAGTAGGTATTGAACACCTTGCGATAGATGGCATCTTTGTCAATGCCTTTCGACAAGAGTTCGCTAATAATGAAATAGATTTCCCGGTTATTGGAATTATAGGTGAACCCGCCGGTATCGGTCATCATGCCCGTATAGATACATTCCGCACCTTCCTTTGAGATGTCACTGAAATAGCCCATACGGCAAATCAGACGGAAAACCAGTTCCGAAGTGGAAGATATCTCCGGATGGGAAATGATAATCTTGCAGAAATCCTCCGGATGGAGATGATGGTCTATCAGTATTTTTCTTGCCGGGGATGCAAGAACAGCGTCACCCATGGCATCTATACGATGGACAGCATTAAAGTCCAGACAACAAATAACATCCGCCTCGGCAATCAGCTTGTCGGCAAACTCCTTGTAACGGTCGTACAGAAGGACGTCCTTGCTCCCGGGCATCCATTTCAAGAAGTCGGGGAAGGCGTTCGGCACAATAACATTCGCCGTCTTTCCCTGCGAATTGAGGAAATGCCACAAGCCCAGAGAAGAACCGATGGCATCCCCGTCGGGACCCACATGCGAAACGATTACTATCTTGTCTGCACGGTCAAACCATTTGGTGAAATGGTCTATCTTGGATTGTTCTATTACTTTGGTCAACATATATTTATTTACTATTTGACGATTGACTATTTACTATTTGGCGTTTATAACAAATTGAAGCGGCAAAAATACGAAAAGTTTGTGATTTATAACAATATGCGGTAAGAACCTTTTTGAGAAAGAAGAAGATAGGGAATACCCAAGCGAACGCAATCATCGGCAATCTTATTCTGATAATAGTCTGAAAGAGAAGCGTCGAGCGCCACCATGCCTATGGAAAAGAGCGGAGTAAGTTCCTCTATCCCACCTTGGTATCCTTTGGAAATATATAGGTAATCAACAGTAAGGGGACGGGAAGACTTCTTGTTCCGCCAACGGTTGTCGGAAAGAAGGCAGATGCGCTTGCCGGCGTAAGAGACAATCTGGTTGCGCATGGATAAGCCGGAAGTGGTATAATCTCCGGTAACCAGTCGGGGAGTCTCCAGACGCAGGCGGTTCCAATGCGGAGAAAGGGCACGGCACAGACGCGGCATATCCGGCAAGCTATCGGCACATGCCAACCAAGAATGACGGTTGTCTGCCATACAATGGACAACGGGACAACCTCGCACGCTATAAAAAGCAATCCCCCGCCGGGGAGCATTGGACATGATGGAGAGGGAATGCCAGGAAACCACTGCCAACAACGCCAGCAACGCCAGGCAGACTCTACGTACCGTAAGGCGCAGAAAGCCATAATATGCCATCCCCAAGAACAGATAGACGAGCAAAACGCCCCATATATCCAGCCAGATGCCATCGACAGCAGCACCGGGAAGATGCTCTATCCGGCAAAGCACTTCATTCTGGCATGCACCAATGCCTCTACGACCCTTGCAAACAGATGTTGTACAAAAGGCAACGGCGTAAGCAGCAACAGGAATACCGCCGAATACAGCACGAGCGACACCATGGGAATTACCCAAAGATTAGTCAGCAGGAAATGAGTGGAAAAACGGGAAAAATAGAAAATGACCAAAGGGGCCGTACCCAGCTGAGCTGCCACAGACACTGTCATAAGTCCCCACAAATATCGCAGGAAACGATTGTCGACCTTCCAAAGGGCATATAACTTAGGCTGTACAAGTACAATAGCTGCAACCGCCGAGAATGACAACTGAAAACCGACATCAAACAACCAGACCGACTTGCACAGCAGCATCAGGAAAGCAGTTGCCGCCAGCGTATTCAGAGTCAGCGGTTTTTCCGGCTGCAAACCGGCAAAAGCCAACAAAGAGAACATGACGACCGACCGCACCACCGAGGAGGACAATCCCGTGAAAAAAGCAAAACTCACCAGGAAAAGGACAAGAAGCAAAAGCAACAAAGGTTTCAACCACCGCCATCGCCCCCACAAAGGGCGAAGTACAAGCAAGAGCAAAGCATACAGAAAACCTATGTGCAACCCCGAAAGTGCCAGTACATGGCTGGCTCCCGAGACGGAGTAGGTCTCCACAATATCATCGCTCAGTTCCTCTTTATCCCCCACTGTCAACGCAGCAAGTACCGCCAATTCATCAGCTTCAAACCCCAAACTCCGATATAAGCCAACCACTTTCTCCCTATAATCCAGTGCCACCTGGCTGACAGTGCGAGAGGCATCATGCCCCGTCTTCCGCCAATGTCCGTCAGCCACGTAAGCCGTGCCGCTATAGCCTTTCCGCCTCAGGTAGCGAGCATAGTCAAACTCGTCGGGGTTACCATTGTTCGCCGGAGGAACAAGCCGGACAGATACCATCAACTCATCACCACGGCGCAAAGTGGCCGTAGCAGAATCTTTCGGAAAATAAGCCAGAAAAAGATGATTCCGGGGGCAACCCGTAACAGTATCCTGCTCTACCTCTCCCAGCAGGGCAACCCTGCACAATATGCTGCGCTCCCTCTCTTCGGGATGCTCGCGGATACAAACCCTATAAACAGCAGGTTTGCCCGAAAAGGGAAATACCGTCTTTCCCTGCTGCCAACTCATCAAGCAGAACCCCGTACCACCCAAGAAAAGGTATACCGCCGCTCCATACACCCATCCGGTATGCTTGTATCTACCTATAATAAAGAGAAAAAGCAGAAAACCTGCCACATACTCCCATGCAGAAAGCACGTGTGGAAACGCATCTCCACACAAAATACCAACTACCAACGGCATCAACAGTCGAAGGAAAGGATGCCGTTGCCAGCTGTCGATTATCAATCCAGAAGACGGATTACAGATTCCTTAATGCACGGATGGCCTCCTGCGGGTCGGGAGCCGAGAAAACGGCATTGCCAGCCACCAGTACATCTGCTCCAGCCTCTACCAGACGCGAACCGGTGTCCAAGTTTACGCCACCGTCCACTTCTATCAAGGCTTGCGAACCGGTAACCGTAATCAATTCACGCAACTCGCGCACCTTGTCAAGAGAATGCTCTATGAACTTTTGTCCACCGAAGCCGGGATTTACGCTCATTATCAGCACCATGTATACATCATTAATAATATCCTTCAACAAGGACACGGGAGTTGCCGGATTAATCGTTACTGCCGGCTGCATTCCTGCTTCGCGGATTTGCTGCACCACGCGGTGCAGATGCGGACAAGCCTCGTAATGCACATTCATGACATGTGCTCCCAGAGCCTTCACCTCCGGAATAAACTTCTCCGGCTGTACAATCATCAGATGTACATCCAGAGGCTTCTGCGACAGTTTTGCCACATACTTCAGTACCGGGAATCCGAAAGAAATATTAGGGACAAACACACCGTCCATGATGTCGATATGTACCCACTCCGCCTCACTTTCGTTAATCATTTCAATGTCTCGTGCCAGATAACCAAAATCGGCAGAGAGAATAGAAGGGGATATGATTGGTTTCATAATGTTATGTTCTAATGGTTATACCTTTATGTTGTACAAATGTAGACAAAAGATTCCATTCATCCTAATATTCCCCCATCAACCTATAGTCAACGTTCTCCGGCAAACCATTCTTTGAACTCTCCTACCCGTGCCTTACTTACCACAATTCTTTCGGGTGCAGCCACATACAGATTAATGGCCAAACGGTTATTGAACCATAAATCAATATCTTTCACGGCACCTCTGGATATCAAATACTGACGGTTGGCACGGAAAAAGAGAGAGGGATTCAGGCATTCCGCCAATTCATCCATTGTCTGGGTAAGAACATAACCCTTTCCTTCCGAAGTCACTGCCTTTACAATTCCGTCTGCTATGTAGAAATAGGAAATGTCCTCCACCGACAAAGGTAAAAGCTTGTCACCTTTTACCGGAATCAGAAAATGAGTCTTATAGCTTTCCTCCCTCTTCAAGTTCTGTATCAGTTTCAGAAAGTCCAATTCATCCAAACGTTCCCTATGCAGATGTTTTAATTTGGCAAGTGCCGCTTCCACTTCCTCCTGCCCAATAGGTTTCAGCAGATAGTCAATGCTGTTCACCTTAAATGCACGCAACGCGTATTCATCATAGGCAGTCGTAAAAATAACCGGACATGTAATATCCACATGCTCGAAAATTTCAAAAGCCGAGCCATCAGCCAAATGAATATCCATGAATACCAAGCCAGGCATAGGATGTGTAGCAAACCAGTCGACGGCATCCACCACGCAATCCAAAGTTCCGGTCACTTCCATGTCGGGAGCGACCAGTTTCAGCACCGCTGTCAAATTGCGGACAGCCGCCTTTTCATCTTCTATAATCAGCACCTTCATAACATCTCCATTTTCATGATTTTACAAGCGGGATACACACGCTGAACTTCCCGTCCGACTCCGTTATATGTATCTCCTTGCCCAACAACAAACAATAACGCCTGGAAAGATTGGACAACCCGACTCCCGTACCCGGAGGGGTTGCACGCCGAGGCTGTAAATCATTGTCTATACAAAGGCGAATGTCCTTTCCATCTGGAGACACCATTGTCTTGATTTCTATTGTCAACGGTTTGCGGTTACTTATCTCATTGTGCTTGATGGCATTTTCCACCAACGTCTGTATGGAAAGCGGAGGCAGGCAATATTCCATCATACGTTCGTCTACTTCTATCTTAAAGTGCAGATTGTCCTCATAGCGCATCTTCATCAAGAAGATATAGGCATCCACAAAATTCATTTCTTCGCGAAGGGTAACGGTATGTGTATCATTCTCCTGAAGCGTATAGCGTAACACGCGGGATAACTCACGGATATAGTCCTGGGCCTTTTCCGGACTTTCTCGCACCAGGGACTGAAGCGTATTCAAAGAATTGAACAACATATGGGGATTCAACTGATTCTTCAGTGCCTGGTACTGGTTCTGAATATTCTCGGCAACGAGTTTCCCATTCTGCAACAACACCTCCTGCCGCTCCCGTATCAGATAACTGATATAGCAAGTTCCCGTCACAATCAGACTAATAATGAAATCGCGTACCGGATGCAGATAGTGATGCACCATCGCATCAATCGCCGGAATCTGGAAATTACGGTGCATATAGACAAACAGCTCACCCAGCAACTTGCTCAACAGCCATGTCAGCACAAAGGAGGCAAACACTTTCCACCATGATATGTGTACCGCCGGGTTATTGAACCCGAACAAGAATGTATTCACCGTAAAAAGAATCAGCAACGAAAGAAAAGTGTACCCTACTTCAAACAATACATCCACCGGAGACATCCCAGGAAACAAAGTCTCCTGCTCCAATGCGTCCGTCAGTGACACCAGCTCCGGAAAATGTATCAAAAAGCCAACGACAAACGATACAAGTACCGTCAGCTGGATATACTTCTTATTCGCTTCCACCATTCGTAATTTCATTTTCATTCTTCCGCAAAGATAATCATTCTCCCTCTATTCCTTTTCCATTCTGGCAGATACATACATGCCGGGACGGAACAAAGGGCTGGTGTCCGAGACCTTCGCATAAAGTTCGATAGAACGGTTGGCATCGTCCACCTGCTGACCGATGGAAACCAGGATGGCGTGGAAAGTAGTCTTTCCCAGTCCGTTCACACGAAACTGCATGCGGCTGCCGACTTTCATTCCTACGAGGTCTTTCTCATAGGCTGTAAGGCGTACCATGGTCTGGCTCTTATCTATAATATCGCAAATAGGGGCGCCGGCATCCAGATATTTGCCCAGATTGGCCTGCACATTCCCTATATAGCCATTGATGGGTGCCTTCACCTCAATGTACGGACGGATACCGCCGGCAGACAGTTCCTCCGGCTCCACTCCCAACAAGCGCAACTGTGCAGCTGAAGCTTGCAGGCGGCTCTTCATAGACAGATAATCGGCCTTGCTTTGCTGGAACTTCTTCTGTGAAGCAGCTTCCTGACGCGAAAGATTCTGTTGACGCCGATATTCAGCCTCCAGATATTCCAGTTGTGCCTGACTATCCAGATAAGCCTGCTGTAAATCGATAAAATCCGGGTTTTCTAAAGTACCCAATACGGTACCTTTACGAACATAAGTGCCCGGAAGCAATGCCAAATCTTTCACAATCCCTCCCATACTAAGTGCCACGGTAGCTAAATTTCGGGGAGGAATGACCAGTGTACCATTGAATGAAGCAGGATTGGCAATGGCGGTTGCCGAGGTCATACCGTCCACTTGTACAGTATCTGTTGTTTCCCTCACTACGGTAGCCGTATCCGGCATCGGATTGGCAACAACCGTTTCAGGATGTTTATTCGAAGAGTTGCAGGATGCCAACAGCAAAACAACAACAAGAAAATCTATCTTTTTCATATTATATATAGATGTGTTATTAATGATACAATTCGTATTCCAAAGCAGCCACATTATACTGATACACAGCCTCAATATACCCTTTCTTAATCTCCCGTGCCGCATTCATGCTTTGAACATACTCTGTGATGTCCGTTTCACTCTCGCGGAACTGCAAGTCGGCGGTACTTACCAGGTTGTCCGCTTCCCTAAGGGCAGTAGTGGTATAAAAGCGTATACTTTCTCCGTAACGTCGCAAAGTGGCACGTAATTCCTGTACCCGGTTACTCAATTCACGGGCATTGGCATCGGCTTGTGTTTGCGCCATATTGCGTTCAAACTTCGCCTGACGGATTTTACTGCGTTGCGGCAAAAACCAAACGGGAAACGACACACCGACCATCCAGGAATCCAAGCCCTTGTCCGGAAGAATATTCTGGCGAACATACCCTACGGACAACTCCGGAAAGAAACGGCTACGTGCAATGTTCAGCATCGCTTGCTTTTCGTCAACCTGGCTGTGGAAATAGTTCAGATGGGCAGACGAAAGCGGCAGGCTATCCACCTAACGGGATAAAGCCGGACGGATGTTTCGTCCGGTGTGACGGGAACATCCGAATAGCATACCCATTGCAGGCGGGATGCGGCAAGCTTCAACTCCTCGGTAGCCTGAAACAATTTATTGCGCATGTCCGCAGCAATCGTAGTGGTCATGCTTTTCTCAAGCAACGTGATATCCCCTTGTTGGTAACGCAGTTCTCCGGCTTGCTGCAAACGGTCTGCCCACATGCTCTGCTCCCGGTACATGTCCCGAAGATTGTAAGCATACAAATAATAGGCCCAGGCACGCTTCACTTCCGCTTTCACTTCTTTTTCTACCATTTGTTTGTAATAATTGCCCGTTGCCACTTGCCTGTTTACAAGTGCATTCTTGTAGAAAGGTGCCAAAATGGAACCTATCGGCTGGGTGACAGCCGTTTCCTTATCCTTCCGTTCTGTCCCGTTCAGTTGTCCCCATGAATAACTGAATTCGGTAGACGCCAATTCCACAACTTCGCCACGAGCAGCCCGTATGCGTTTGACATCCGTCGCAGCAATCCGCAGGCGGGGATTATTCTGTACAGCCATCTCAATGGCATGCTCCAGGCTCATCGTTTGCGCTTCCTGGGCATTGGCCCTATCGGGAAACTACACAGCAAGAAGAAGGACACCGCAAAACCAAACCATTTTTTCATTTTACCATGACGTAACATAACCGTTGAATTTACAATATGATAGAATACGGGAATTATCAACAGAGTCAACACCGTGGAAACAAGCAACCCTCCTATGACCACCGTTGCCAACGGACGTTGGACCTCCGCCCCTGCCGAAGTAGCAATTGCCATAGGTACAAACCCCAACGAAGCAACCAGTCCCGTAAGGAACACCGGACGGAGCAGATGGGAACAACTTTCACGGATGATACGCGAAGTGGTCATGCTATAACGTGTACTCCTACGCACCCCGTTGAAATGATTAATCATCAGAATACCGTTGAGTACCGCCACGCCGAACAAGGCTATAAATCCTACGCCCGCCGATATACTGAACGGCAGTCCGCGCAACCACAAGGCCAAGATTCCGCCAATCAACGACAAAGGTACCGTGCTGAACACCACCAATGTATAAGTAACTGACTTGAATGCGAAAAAGAGCAACAGCAGAATCAGCGACAAAGCTACCGGAACCACCACCAACAAGGTGTTAATGGCATTCTGCAGGTTTTCAAACTGCCCTCCATAGGAGAAATAATAACCGGGCTTCAAACTGATATTCTGTTCCAGCGTATGCTGAATATCGTTCACTACCTGCTGAATATCGGCCCCACGCACATTTACCCCTATCACAATGCGACGCTTCGTCGCATCACGGTTAATCTGCAAAGGACCGTCCACCAAGTCAATGGTAGCCACCTCGCTGACGGGTATCTGTATACCGTCCGTAGTGCGCACAAAGAGTTTGTCAAGATTCAAATCCTTCACTTTGTCATTATCCAGCCGGAGCACAAAGTCGAAACGACGTTCATTCTCAAAAACCACTCCGGCACTCTCGCCCGCATAAGCCGTGCGGACAATGGTATTCAACTCTTCGATATTGATGCCGTAACGGGCTATTTTCGCACGGTTATACTGTACCACCAACTGGGGCAATCCCATGGCCTGCTCCACAATTACATCGGAAGCACCGGGAATCTTCTCCACAAACCGGGCAACTTCCTTCGCCTTACTATAAAGTTCCTCCATGTCCTCTCCATAAAGTTTGACAGCAATGTCTGCTTTTGCTCCCGTCATCAATTCGTTGAAGCGAAGCTGGATGGGTTGCGAAAAATTGAATTCGGCACGGTCCGAAAGCGGTTCAAGGGCAGCTTTCATCTTCTCCACCATCTCTGCACGGCTCGAAGCGCTGGTCCATTCCTTAAAAGGTTTCATCACAATCATCACATCGGCATCTTCCACCGCCATCGGGTCTGTAGGCACCTCTGCCGTACCAATCTTGGCAACCACGTGTCTGATTTCGGGGAACTCCTTCTTCAAGGCTTGTTCCGCCAAACGGGACACTTCAATGCTTTCGGTCAACGAACTGCCCGCAGGAAGCGTCATCTGCATGGCAAAATCACCTTCGTCCAAAGTCGGGATAAACTCTGCCCCAAGCTTAGTGAATAGGAACAAGCTGATTGCCAATGCCAGAAAAGCCGCAGAAACCGTAATACGCACATGATGCAGGCACCATTCAAGCGCCCGTTGATACCCCCGGTTCAGCTTTTCAAAGAAATAATCGGCAAAGACCTTTTTGTCCTTGATAGTCCGCTTCAAGAAAAGGGAAGCCATCATGGGTACATAGGTAAGGGAAAGCAGCAAGGCTCCTATAATACAGAACACCAATGTCTTTGCCATAGGAGTAAAGTATTTGCCTTCAATTCCCGTCAAGGTCAATATGGGGAAAAACACAATCAGGATGATGAGAACGGCAAAAGTGGCGGAACGCATCACACCCCCTGCGCCATTTTCCACTTCCCGGTTCATCTCTTCTTGCGACAATGTACGCCCCCGGAAACGGCTACCATAGATATGAGCCAAAATACCTTCCAAAATAACAATAGAGCCATCCACTACAATACCAAAGTCTATTGCGCCCAAACTCATCAGATTGGCTGAGACACCGAAAATACGCATCAGTATAAAAGCGAAAAGCATGGCAAGCGGAATGACCGAAGCCACTATCAGCCCGGCACGTACATTGCCCAAGAAAATGATAAGTACCAGAAACACAATGACTGCACCTTCTATCAAATTGCGGATAACAGTAGAGATATTACGGTTGACCAGCTCCGAACGGTTCAAATAAGGTTCGATACTGATACCTTCGGGAAGCATCTTCTGCACTTTCTCCACACGTTTTTCCAGTTCTGTGGTCACCACATTGGCATTAGCTCCCTTCAGCATCATGGCTATACCGCCCACACATTCGCCGGTGCCGTCCATAGTCATGGCGCCGAAACGCTTGGCACTGCCCAAACGCACCGTAGCCACATCACTGATATGGATAGGAATGCCGTTACGGTTGGCCACAACAATACGTTCAATGTCCTTCAGACTGCCAATCATACCCTCGGAACGTATATAATAGGCACGGTTCACCTTTTCAATATAGCTTCCACCGGTGTTCTGGTTATTGCGGTTCATCGCCTCGAAGACTTCACCAATAGTTATATTCAAAGAATAAAGAGCATCCGGGTCAACCGCCACTTCATACTGTTTCAGGTATCCCCCGAAACTGTTAATCTCTACAATACCGGGAATGCCGGACAATTGGCGTTTCACAATCCAGTCCTGGATAGTGCGCAATTCCATCGCATCATACTTATCCCGATATCCGGGAGCCACATTGAGCGTGTATTGATAGATTTCGCCCAAGCCGGTCGTCACGGGCATCAGTTCCGGTGTACCCAGTTCCGGGGGGATTTCCCCGGACACAGTCTGTATTTGCTCATTGATGAGTTGCCGTGCTTGTAAAGTAGGCACACTTTCCTTGAAAACAACCGTCACCAAAGACAGACCGAAACGACTGACCGAACGGATTTCCTCCACATTCATAATATTGCTCATCGCAATTTCTACGGGAAAAGTAATCAACTGTTCAACTTCCTGTGGTGCCAACGTGGGTGAAACAGTCACAATCTGCACCTGATTGTTGGTAATATCCGGTACCGCATCAATGGGTAACGTAACCATTGCATAAATTCCTCCGATAAGGAGAAAAAGTGTCGTCAATCCGACGAACAATTTCTTTCTGACAGAAAAACGTACTATTGCATTAAACATTTTTATCGGGTTTTAAATGACGGAAGCAAATGTAGAGAATTCCAAAGTACCGGGACAGAAAAAAGAAGTGAAGCGGAATAAATGGGAAATGAAGCAGAAAAAGAAGAAGGCAAGACAGCCTCTCACCCCCTTACTGCAAACTTACTGCACACCTGTTACAGTGGCACTGCAAACGGGTTGCAGTCGTACTGCAAAGCAGTTACAGTGGCACTGCAAAGCAGTTGCAGTCGTACTGCAAAGCAGATTGCAGCGTCACTGCAAAAAGGATGCAGCAACTTTGCAGTGGACATACAGTAACTTGACAGTGAGGAGTCAGGACTTCAAAGTATGGAGATATTGACTATGCACAAGGGTGAGGGCAATCTTTGCCCTCACCCTTTAAAATTGCCCTCACCCACCTCTGCAACACCGATGAATAGGGAAGTGCAGAGAAAGGGTGAGGGTAGTGAGGGTGGAATGATAAAACTGTATTCAGTATGAGCGGATATTGAGAAGATTATTTCATCCTATACTCTTCCGTCAACCGGAAGCCGCGTAGCAGTTCATCCGTTTTCAGTCTCTTCTTGCCCGGAAGCTGGAGGGAGCGGATGCCGACAAAGCCATCTTCGGCAGCAACGCGGATATAGGTCTTCCCGTCTGTCTGCAAGGTTCCGGGAGCCAGTTGATGGGATTCCCCTATCTTTTCCGTCTCGAAGATTTTTACCACAACAGATTCTCCACCGGGTTGGACCAGCTCCGTCCAAGCGGCAGGATAGGGAGAAAGACCGCGTACAAAATCGTAAATACGCTTCACCGGGCGGTTCCAGTCAATACGACAAGTATCTTTGAAGATTTTCGGTGCCGGACGCAGTTCACCCACGACGGCCATTTCTTCTTGAGGAATACTTTTCACCGTACCGGCAAGAATGGCATCTACGGTTTCTACCACCAGGCGACCGCCCAACAGCATCAGTTTGTCGTGAACGATACCCACGTCGTCCGTATCGGCAATGGGTACCCGTACCTGCTGAATAACCTCACCGGTATCAATCTCATGTTTCAGAAAGAAAGTGGTGATGCCCGTTTCCGTATCACCATTAATCACCGCCCAGTTGATAGGGGCTGCGCCGCGATACTGCGGAAGCAGGGAAGCATGCAAGTTGAAGGTGCCCAATCGCGGCATGTTCCATACCACCTCCGGCAACATACGGAAGGCAACGACTATCTGCAAATCGGCCTTCCATGCACGCAACGCCTCCACAAAAGCCTCATCCTTCAGCTTCTCCGGCTGAAGAAGCGGAAGATTATGTTCCAGTGCATACTGTTTCACCGGAGAGAATTGGAGCTTATGCCCCCGTCCGGCAGGCTTGTCCGGCATCGTAATGACACCCACCACATTGTAGCCTCCTTCTACCAGGCAACGAAGAGCCTCCACCGCAAAATCGGGAGTCCCCATATAGACTATTCTTAAATCTTTCTTTTCCAACACCATTATTATTTACTATTTACCATTTACAATGTACCATTTGCGAGGCTGCTCAGGTGCCCATTTACTCATTTACAATTTACAATGTACACACACACACGCATTACCCCGAATGGCCAATTGTACATTGTAATTGGTAAATTGTACATCCCCTCAGTCTTCGGAGAAATGTACCAATACTTCACGGTACGAGTTGAATATCTTCGACTTGGACACGAAGCCCAAGTATTTGTTTTCCGCATCCACCACCGGCAGATTCCACGCCTTCGTATCATCAAAGGTGCGCATCACCTGCTCCATACTGTCCGTATCATACAGACGTGCCGGAGCCGAAGTCATCAGTTTTCCCACCGTGAAGCGATGATATAACTCCTGGCGGAACATAATGTTCCGGATATCGTCCAACAGGACAATGCCAATCAGCACCCCTTCCTTGTCCGTCACGGGAAAGACATTGCGATGCGAGGCGGAAATAGCCTTTACCAGTTCACCCAAATCCATTTCGGGATGCACGGTCACAAAATCCTTTTCCACCACATTCTCCATCTTCATCAGGGTAAGCACGGCCTTGTCCTTATGGTGTGTAAGCAGCTCCCCCTTCTTGGCCAAACGCATGGAGTAGATACTATGAGGCTCAAACATGATGATGGTAAGATAGGAACTGACGGAAACAATCATCAGTGGCAGGAACAGGTCGTATCCTCCCGTAAGCTCGGCTATGAGGAACACGCCGGTCAGCGGAGCGTGCATGACCCCACTCATGACCCCTGCCATTCCCATCAAGCAAAGTTCTTCTCGGCAGATAAGCCGTCATCTCTATTTCATTGCTGAAATGTGAAAAGACAAAACCGGCAATACACCCCAGATACAACGAAGGTGCGAAGATACCGCCGCAACCACCACCGCCATTCGTGGCACTCGAGGCAAAGACCTTGAACAGAATAATCAGTATGAGGTATATCAGCAACAGATTGCCGTGTCCGTAGAAGAAGGAATTATTCATCACCGTGTCCCACTCGGCATTGCTCATCCCATTCAGCAACAACTCTATCGTATCGTAACCTTCGCCATACAACGGAGGAAAAAGGAATATCAGGATACTCAGCATGGCACCGCCCATTATCAGCTTCTTATAGGGAGTTCTCAACCTTCCGAACACGCCTTCCACAGAGTTCATGGCCCGGGTGAAATAAAGGGAAACCAATCCGCAGAAGATACCCAGCATAATGACATACGGAATACGCTCCAATTCGAAAGCTTGGTCCAGGTGGAATTTGAACATGGCATCCGTACCCGTCACGATATAGGAGACAGTTGCAGCCGTCACCGCAGATATCAGCAACGGCAACAAGGAGGACATTGTCAAATCTATCATCAGCACCTCCAGCGTAAATACCAGACCGGCAATCGGTGCCTTGAAAATGCCTGCAACCGCACCGGCAGCACCACATCCCACCAATAGCATCAGCGTACGATGCTCCATCTTGAAGATGGTTCCCAGATTGGAACCGATAGCCGAACCCGTCAGCACAATAGGCGCTTCCGCCCCGACCGAACCACCAAAACCGATGGTAATGGAACTGGCTATGATGGACGACCAAGTGTTATGCCGTTTGATGCGTCCCTGCCGCCGCGAAATGGCATATAGTATTTTGGTAACACCATGACTGATGTCGTCCTTCACCACGTAGCGTACAAACAATCCGGTCAGGAAGATACCCACTACCGGATAGACCAGATAAAGGTAGTTGGCCTCCGTCGCATTGAAATTGTCCGTCAGGAAGTTCTGTATCCAGTGTATGATGACTTTCAGTATCAGTGCGGCGAATGCCGTAAAGATACCTACAAGGAAACTGAGAATCAGTATGAACTGCTTTTCCTTGATATTCTTTTCGCGCCATATGATGAAGCGCTGCAACAAACCCCTCTTGTCCTCTGCCATTTTCCCTTTTATTCGCGAATAATCTTAATGACTCCGCCCTTGCCCAACTTGATGATGCTGGACGGTTTCGGGCGTCCCGTTTCCTCCTGGCGGTATCCTACTATATAATCCACCGCCGACTTGATGTCTTCACTTATTTCACTGAAGTTGCCGGGAGACGGTTGTCCGCTGACATTGGCAGAAGTAGAGACTATCGCCTTACGGAACTGCTGGCAAAGCCGCTTCGAAAATGCCTCACCGGTGACGCGGATACCTACACTGCCATCTTCGGCAAGCAAGTTGGGAGCCAGATTACGCGCTCCGGAATAAATGATAGTAAGGGGCTTGTCAGCCAGTTCTATCAAATCCCAGGCAACCTCCGGAACATCCTGCACATAGAAATCCACCTTTACCGGGGAATCTACCAATACCAGCATCGCCTTACTGTCAGAGCGTTGCTTGATTTCATATACACGGCGCACCGCTTCTTCATTGGTTGCGTCACAACCTATGCCCCAAATTGTATCTGTCGGATACAGAATTACCCCGCCTTCGCTCATCACCTGGCAGGCTTTTTTAATGTCTTCTATCATTTCTTGATATATAAGTTCACGGATTAGCATGCAAAAATAGTGTTTTTGTTCGAAAGTGAGAAGTTTTGTTTTGGTATATTCTCAGAGCCTGTTTAAATTTTCCATTTAAACAGGCTCTAAAAAGAACGGACTTAAAGAACCGCCCTATGAATGTACAGCCTTTCATAAATGCCCATTCCTTCAAGGAAATCGGTGAAAGACGAAACATAGAAAAGTTTTCCAAATAAAAGAACTCAAATAGCAAAACATCTCCTTGGCCATATTGTTATAATAGCAAAAGTGCAAGTTTAGTAATAACAGCCCTTTCAATTTAAAACGATTAATGAACAATTAAAAACCTTGACGTATGAAAAAGTTTATACTAATAACAATGGCTGCAACCCTTATGGCCGGTTGTAGCACCGATGAAGAGAACGAATGTGTTCCCCCAAAAAACGAAGCTCCTGTTGAAATCACAGTAAGTGCAGGTGTATCGAGTATCCAAACAAAAGGTCCGGTAAACACTGGCCAATCTGTCACTGCCAACTTTGTAGCTTCTGCAAGCAGCGGTGACTATAGTACCGGCTTATGGACAGCGACCGGAACCTTTACCGCTTCGAGCACGGCCTCTGCCGCTTTTTCGCTCACTCCCGCGCAATATTACCCTACCGACGGCAGTACAGTCTATATCAAAGGATACTATCCCCAAGGAACATTATCCGGCAACCTAAAGTC
>NZ_BAKJ01000007.1 GCF_000614125.1 Bacteroides rodentium JCM 16496 | reverse complement strand
ACTCTTCATACGGCTCAGGCGGGAAAAAGACGGATAAAAAAAACGAAAGAACATTTGCCCATTTAGAATAAAAAGAGTACTTTTGTGCCCGATTATTCCGCACCGGGTTCGACCAAGTGCTTTCTAAGTGATTAGAGACCACCCGACGGAGCTAACTTATACATTATATATAAGAAATGTACGCAATTGTAGAAATCAACGGTCAGCAATTTAAAGCAGAAGCTGGCAAAAAGCTGTTTGTACACCACATCCAGAATGCAGAAAACGGTGCAACAGTAGAGTTTGACAAGGTTCTTTTGGTAGACAAAGACGGCAACATCACCGTAGGTGCTCCCACAGTAGAGGGTGCAAAGGTTGTTTGCCAGGTCGTATCAAACATGGTAAAAGGCGATAAAGTTCTCGTTTTCCACAAGAAAAGAAGAAAAGGTTATCGCAAGTTGAACGGTCACCGTCAACAATTCACAGAGTTAACAATTACAGAAGTAGTAGCTTAATCAATTAAAACAGTAAGAAGAAATGGCACATAAAAAAGGTGTCGGTAGTTCTAAGAACGGCCGCGAATCACAGAGTAAGAGATTAGGCGTTAAGATATTTGGTGGCGAAGCTTGCAAAGCAGGCAACATCATCGTTCGTCAAAGAGGTACTGAATTCCACCCGGGTAACAACATCGGTATGGGAAAAGACCACACTCTTTTCGCTTTAGTAGACGGAACTGTACAGTTCAAAGTGGGCAAGGAAGACAGACGTTCAGTTTCTGTTATCCCTGCAGAAAATGCAGAAGCATAAGTTTCCGAACAAGAAATAAGGAAAAGGGATGCAATCCGAATGGGTTGCATCCCTTTCTTTTATGTCAAAAGCAACACTTTATTTGTTTTTTCCATATCTTTGCACTCACAAAACCGAATAACATAAAAACAAGTATAAGATATGCTTACCATCAAACAAATTACAGAAAACACCGACGCGGTTCTCCGCGGACTGGAAAAGAAGCACTTCAAGAATGCGAAAGAAACCATCGAACAAGTGCTGGACTTCAATGACAAAAGAAAAGCCAATCAAACCATCTTAGATAAAAACCTGGCAGAAGCCAACTCACTCTCCAAATCCATCGGGCAACTGATGAAGGAGGGCAAGAAAGAAGAAGCAGAAGCCGCCAAAAGCCGCGTGGCCGAGCTGAAAGAAGTCAACAAGGACTTACAAGCCAATATGGACCAGGCTGCCAACGATTTGCAGACTTTACTTTATACCATCCCCAACGTTCCCTACGACAGCGTGCCCGAAGGCGTAGGTGCCGACGACAATGTGGTAGAGAAAATGAGCGGTATGGAAACCGAACTGCCCAAAGACGCCCTGCCCCACTGGGAACTGGCCAAGAAATATGACTTGATAGACTTTGACCTGGGTGTAAAGATTACCGGTGCCGGCTTCCCCGTATACAAAGGCAAAGGCGCACAACTGCAACGCGCACTCATCAACTTCTTCCTGGACGAAGCACGCAAGTCCGGCTATACGGAAATAATGCCGCCCACAGTGGTGAACGCCGCTTCCGGCTACGGCACGGGACAGCTGCCCGATAAGGAAGGGCAAATGTATCATTGCGAGGTGGACGACCTCTACCTGATTCCTACCGCCGAAGTCCCCGTAACCAACATCTACCGCGATGTGATTCTGGACGAAAAGCAGTTGCCCATCAAGAACTGTGCATACACGCAATGTTTCCGCCGTGAAGCCGGTTCATACGGAAAAGACGTACGTGGCCTGAACCGCCTGCACGAATTCTCCAAAGTGGAACTAGTACGCATCGACAAGCCGGAACACAGCAAGCAATCCCACCAGGAAATGTTGGACCACGTGGAAGGACTGCTTCAGAAACTGGAACTGCCGTACCGCATCCTGCGCCTTTGCGGTGGTGACATGAGTTTCACGGCCGCCCTCTGCTTTGACTTCGAGGTATATTCCGAAGCACAGAAGCGTTGGCTGGAAGTAAGCTCCGTCTCCAACTTCGACACTTACCAGGCCAACCGCCTGAAATGCCGCTACCGTACAGCAGAAAAGAAGACAGAACTCTGCCATACGCTGAACGGCTCTGCATTGGCACTGCCACGCATCGTTGCTGCATTGCTGGAAAACAACCAGACACCAGAAGGTATCCGCATCCCGAAAGCGCTGGTACCGTATACCGGATTCGAGATAATTGACTAAAAGCTACATCTTTTATGCTATAAAAAAAGAATAAGACAGATGACCACAGATAATTGTTGCTATGAATAATTAATCTGTGGTCATCTGTCTTATCTGTGTTATCTGTGTGCCATCCCCCCCTCAACTCCCCCACCTTCATCATTTTTTCCATCCCCTTTCTTTGTTATTAACAAATAACCCGTATATTTGCAAAACATAACATTCTGACAGTAATTACGTTATTATACCAACAAAATTATTAGATAATGAATAAAATCATTAGCAAAGAACATTTTTCAGAAAAGGTCTTCAAGTTAGTCATTGAAGCACCACTAATAGCCAAATCACGCAAGGCAGGACACTTTGTCATTGTGCGTGTAGGCGAAAAAGGCGAACGTATGCCGCTTACCATTGCAGAAGCCGACCCGGTAAAGGGAACTATCACGCTGGTGGTTCAGGAAGTCGGACTCTCCTCTACCCGTCTTTGCGAACTGAACGAAGGCGATTACATTACGGATGTTGTCGGCCCGTTGGGACAAGCCACTCACATCGAGAACTTCGGAACCGTGGTCTGCGCCGGAGGTGGCGTAGGCGTAGCTCCCATGCTCCCTATCGTGCAAGCGCTGAAAGCTGCCGGTAACCGCGTCATCACCGTGCTGGCCGGACGCACCAAGGAACTCATTATCCTTGAAAAAGAGATGCGCGAAAGTTCCGACGAAGTCATCATCATGACCGACGACGGCTCTTACGGACGCAAAGGCCTGGTGACGGAAGGCGTGGAAGAGGTCGTCAAGCGCGAGAAGGTGGACAAATGCTTCTGCATCGGCCCTGCCATCATGATGAAATTTGTTTGTTTGCTGACAAAGAAATACGAAATCCCCACGGATGTATCCCTGAATACGATTATGGTAGATGGTACCGGCATGTGCGGTGCTTGCCGAATCACCATCGGAGGAAAGACCAAATTCGTATGCGTGGACGGTCCTGAGTTTGATGGGCACCAAGTGGACTTCGACGAGATGCTGAAACGCATGGGGGCCTTCAAGAGCATCGAACGCGAGGAGATGCACAAACTGGAAGAACACCACACTTGCCAAGCTACAGGCGAAGATGCGCAAGAAGCTGACGAGAAGAGCCGCAACGCTACCTGGCGCCAGGAGCTGCGCAAGTCGATGAAACCGAAAGAACGTACCGCCATACCCCGCGTGGTAATGAACGAACTGGATGCGGAATGCCGCTCACACAGCCGCAAGGAAGAGGTAAACCAAGGCTTGACGAAAGAGCAGGCGTTGACCGAAGCCAAGCGTTGCCTGGACTGTGCTAATCCGGGTTGCACGGAAGGCTGTCCCGTAGGTATCGACATCCCCCGCTTCATCAAGAACATTGAGCGCGGAGAATTCCTCGAAGCTGCCAAGACACTGAAAGAAACCAGCGCACTGCCTGCGGTCTGCGGTCGCGTCTGTCCGCAGGAAAAGCAGTGTGAATCCAAATGTATACACCTGAAGATGAACGAGAAACCGGTAGCCATCGGTTATCTGGAACGCTTTGCCGCCGATTACGAACGGGAGAGCGGGCAAATCTCCGTACCGGAAATCAAGGAAAAGAACGGCATCAAAGTTGCCGTCATCGGTTCGGGTCCCGCTGGTCTGTCATTTGCCGGAGACATGGCGAAGTATGGCTATGACGTTACCGTTTTCGAAGCACTGCATGAGATTGGCGGTGTATTGAAATACGGCATTCCGGAGTTCCGCCTGCCCAACAAAGTGGTGGATGTGGAGATTGACAACCTTGCCAAAATGGGAGTGGAATTCGTCAAGGACTGCATCATCGGCAAGACGCTCAGCGTGGAACAGCTGGAAGAGGAAGGCTTCAAGGGTATATTCGTAGCTTCCGGCGCCGGACTGCCCAACTTTATGAATATCCCCGGCGAGAACTCCATCAATATCCTCTCGTCCAATGAATACCTGACCCGTGTCAATCTGATGGATGCCGCCAGCGAGGACTCCGACACTCCGGTTCCTTTCGGCAAATGCGTAGCCGTGATAGGTGGTGGAAATACAGCCATGGACTCCGTGCGTACCGCACGCCGTCTCGGTGCAGAGCGTGCCATGATTATCTACCGTCGTTCGGAAGAGGAAATGCCGGCACGTATCGAGGAGGTAAAACATGCCAAGGAAGAAGGTGTGGAGTTCCTGACCCTCCACAACCCAATCGAGTACATTGCCGACGAACAAGGAAAAGTGAAACAAGTGGTGCTTCAGAAGATGGAACTGGGTGAACCCGACGCTAGCGGACGCCGCAGTCCCGTACCCATCCCCGGAGCCACGGAAACCATCGACATCGACCTTGCCATCGTCAGCGTAGGCGTATCTCCCAACCCGATTGTCCCAAGCTCCATCAAGGGACTGGAATTGGGCCGGAAGGGAACGATTGCCGTCAACGACAACATGCAGTCGTCCATCCCGACCATCTTTGCCGGAGGCGACATTGTCCGCGGAGGCGCTACCGTAATCCTTGCCATGGGAGACGGGCGAAAGGCGGCAGCGGCAATGAACGAACAACTAAAAAAATAAGAATCTGTCATGAAAGGTGGAGACATACGAACTCCACCTTTTTTATTCTACTGCAACCTCTCCCTCTACTTTCCCCGTCTAACATACAACTTAATATTTCAAGAATATGAAACGTATTTATCTATCCCTCCTTCTCTGTCTGGCTTCCCTATTGGCAAGCGCCCAAGAGCCCCTAAACGGGGATTCCCTTGCTTCAGACTTTCGGTATCTGGTAAAAGAACTGGCAGCAACCCATCCCGACCCTTACAGCGGCTTCGGAGGAAAAGTATTCTTCTACGAACAAGCTTTCCATCTGGAGAACGAGTTACGCCGGACTCCCGGTACGAAACAGACCTTTTTTGACAAGGTAAGCATTTTCCTATCCAATCTGCAAGACGGACACACCTACCTTTTACCTCCCACAGCCAATCAACAAGCAAATCAGCGTTACCTGGCACTGGAAGTACGCACCATTCCCGACGGCATTATACTTCAAAAAATCCCTGAAACGTACAAAGACTTGTTAGGTAGCCGTATCACAACCATCAACGGAGATTCTTTAGAAGAGGTACTGGCCCGCACTGCCGCTATCCAAGCCAGTGAAAACCTATATGACCGTTATGCCAATCTATGCAGGTCCATGCCTACGGAACATTTCTTGAGACAGCTTTTCCCTGAAATGAAAGACAACCTTCACCTCTCACTTCTTACTCCCGACGGCAAATCAAGAGGATTAACCCTTCCCTTATTGTCAAGGCAGGAAGTGCAAAACACACCCATGCAACACAATAACAGTTGGAAAGCTCATACAGACAAACAACTGGCCTATCAATTCATAGACAACGACAAGCAAATAATGCTCATCAATATCAACAGTATCATGGCACGGGATAATTTTGAGTATATGCAAAAACAAGGGCTGAAAGATTTATACCGGCAAATAGAATTCTATTATCAGGATATCCTGAAACAAGATATGCCCGCCGATACCCTGCAGGCCATTCGGCAACTCCCGTCCCTTTCCGAAGTTTTCGCCCATATGCTGAAAGAGATGAAGAAGGAGGCCTCCTCCACCCTCATCATAGATTTGCGCAACAATAGCGGCGGCTGGACTCCGATTGTCCTACCCACACTCTACCAACTGTTCGGCGACCGCTTCCTGCAAACGGATATGGATATAGAATTCTATCGTATCATCTCTCCCCTCTACATGCAAAAGCTACAGACAAACTTGCAGGATTTCAACCAAGCATACGGAACAGACTATGTCTACGGCGACTACACTTTTGGTACGGACGAAGCAGACACCACAAACATAGAACAACGACGGACCGACTTCATCGAGAACTGTATGTCCAGTGTGCCGGAAGAACTGAGAAAGCAACAAGGAAAGGCGCTCTATACTCCGGAACACATTTACGTCATTACCAACGAACGTACCTTCAGTGCAGCTTTCCACTATACTTTCTATCTGTGGAAAATGGGTGCTACCCTTGTAGGAATACCCAGCGGGCAAGCCCCCAATACCTATATGGAACAAACCTTATTCCGGCTACCCTATACCGGCATGCAAGGCTCTATCTCCAACTCCATACAAATATGCTTTCCGGGCAAAGACCGGCGTGCCCACACACTTTATCCGGACTTGATGCCTACCTATCAGGATTACCAAAGATATAATTTCGATGTCCAAACTGAGATTCTGTATTTACTTGACAAGATTAAATCGGCTCCTCATTCTCATACGAACCCTGCGGAGAAGAATCAGAAGTAAAAACAAAGCCCCGTTTACAGATAAATTGCAAACGGGGCTTTATTTCCATATTTCAATAAAGAGGGATATTCATTAAGTATAAAGAATCTATTAGAAGAAGTCTCAGGCCTCTTCCGGAACATCGTGACCAAAAGGAGAAGATTTTAGGTCAGAGAGAAAAAATAGATAATAAAAATGGCATATGAGATGATATTAGCAAGTCATCTTCATATGCCATCTTACTGTTTAAAGACATTTACTGAATGTCCCGAAAATGCTTGCGAAAAGAGAATGGAAGATGTCTTCCATCTCTTTTTCGCAAGCATTTTCCATGTGTCACCACCCATAAACGACAATGAGATTAGTCCATTGGGGAGACAAAGTTACACGTAGCTATATACGACCCGGTCACTTGGCTGTTTCGGGCATCGTATTTGCAGGTTTTTCAATGCCCTCACTTGTGGCACGTTCTTCCATACGCTTGATACGGACATCCAGATCAGGGTGGGTGGAGAATAATTGATTCAACTTACTGCTTTTCTGCGCCCCGGCTTCTTCCTGCATCTTTTTCAACCTTTGAAATGACAACGCCATAGCCCAAGGATTCTTGCCCGCCTTTTTCAGGAACTCATAACCGTAATCATCGGCTTCACGTTCTTGTTTTTGTGAGTAAGTGGCATTAACCAACGCCTCTCCCAAATCCCCCAACTGAGATTCGGTTAAAGCCGCCGCTTTTCCTCCCTGCGACGAAACGCCATCTTTTAACGCAGATGTCAGCAAGGCAGTACGGAAACCGTCTTTTGAGTCCCTGTGCGCCACATGACCTATTTCATGGCCAATCACTCCCAGCAACTCTTCATCGGTCATAATATCCATTAACGAAGAAAAGACACGTACACTGCCGTCTGCGCAAGCAAAAGCATTGACATCAATCACATAATACACTTTGAAGTTCAAAGGTATTCCATCTGCATCGGTCAATCCCTCTGTCAGTTTTTTCAAACGGATTGTATATGGATCGTCATCCGCACAAACCTGGTTGTGTTTATCCATCCAATCTATGTACTCTTTCACATACTCAGCCATCTGCTTATCAGTCAAGGTTACTGCCTTTACGGCCTTTATGCCTCCGCTCAATGCTTTCTTTACGTTAAACTGAGCCATTACGGGCGTTACTCCTGCCAAGCATAGCAGCATAAGGGCTGCTCTGAATATCCCAATCTTAATTTTCATGTTTTCGTTTTTTATAATTACTATTACTAAAAAGAGACAAAACACACCAAACGCCCACGCACTCCCCCATATAAAGCCTTCTTCCGAAGGTATCACCACCTCCTCAGTACGGTCAGGGCAATACCACAACGAGATTTCACTCCCCTGCAGTATAAAAGGATTGTGCAATTGCATCCTTACATGGGTCTTGTAAAGTTCTGTGGCATATTGAATGCGCGCTGTACGCTTGTAGTATGCTCTTCGGTGACGATATGTCCTTTCCGTTTTCAAATGCGTTACGACCCCTATGGCATGTTCCATTTTATTTGATTTATCATACAAGCCATAAAGATTGTACGACCCTGCCACAAACGAGACACTGCCTATAAGAAACAGTACACATAAAATAAGCTTTGATTTCATACCAAGCCACCTTTTCTTAAAAAAGGAAAGAAGCCAATGAAGCAAGAATTGTTTCAGCTAACTTCAATTCCAAGCAAGCAAATTATGCCTTGTTCTTGATAATCATAACCTCTATGATGGAAATAGCTGTTTTTTCAGGAATAGACAGGGCTTCTGCCAATTGATTGATAATCTCTTTTTCTTCCTCTTCAAGAACACCGTCTGCAAGAGCTATATCCACGGCACAAGCAAAAGCTGTGAGTTTCAAGTCGTCAGAAAGGTTTTCGGTTGAAGCTTTCACCAAAGCACCTGCACCGTCTTTCTTTAAAATCTTGAATAATTTGTCGAATAGCTTGTCAAAAGCCGGACCGGAAAAATTGTCGTATAATCTAAGACGACGAATGTAGCTTACAATACCTGCCCATTCCGATTCTGCGATACTGCCGTCCGCACCTGCATTGCAATGGCAATTCCGGCAAAAGCCTCTTGTTGGGTCAACTTGGTTTCTTCTGGTGCAACTTGGAAAATTTTATCAAAAAGTCCCATAATTTATTTCTCTGCCCTCGATTCCTATGAGCATCTAATTAAACCACAAAGCGTGGAACCGTACGCTCCACTTCTATATATAAGCCCTGAGAAGACCTTTAGAAACAGATGTAGAAATAACATCCCCACACTATACGTGAAGGCCATTACGACCTTTATTGTTCCCTTTGTTTGAACGTTTTTCAGGCTTCGTATACACAAGATGAGAACATAACGCCTCGATATTTCTAATATGTATTGGACGGAATTTACTCAATCCGAATGCAAAATTACAGAAAAATGTAATAATCCAGTCTATACAGGTGAAATATTTTGTTTTTCCCTGACTTATCCTATATTGCCCACGGGAGTTGTCGGGAGTTAGGGCTTCGCCCCTTCCGTTGAACTCCGGATAAAACAAAGCCCCGTCTACTGATAACAAATCGCAAACGGGACTCTGTTTTCATATTTCAATAATGAGACTACTTCACCACCTTGTTCGTTGCCGGATCGGGGAAAATCACCGTCGGCTTGAACGACTTGGCTTCTTCAAAGTCCATTAGCGCGTAGGACATGATGATAACGATGTCATCAGGTTGTACCTTGCGGGCTGCCGCACCGTTCAGGCAAATCTTGCCGGAGCCACGCTCGCCCTTGATAATGTAGGTTTCAAAACGTTCACCATTATTATTGTCGGCTATATACACCTTCTCGCCGGCAATCATGTTGGCGGCATCCATCAAATCTTCATCAATCGTTATACTTCCCATATAGTTCAGGTTCGCTTCCGTGACACGGGCACAATGGATTTTCGACTTCAGCACTTCAATCATCATACATTTACAATTTTATGATTTACAATTTACAAATCTCTTGCCAGCCTAACTGTTTGGGGCAATCAAAGTCATTGGTACTTGATGTTGTCGATCAGACGGACTTCCCCACAGAACACCGTGATACAACCCACAGCGTATGAGGTTTCCTCCCAATCGGCAATCTTCTGCAAGGTATTGCCGTCCACCAGCTCAAAGTATTCCAAGCGCAATCCGGGGACGGCTGCGATGGTGTCTTCCACAAACTTCTGCGTCTCAGCTACCGTATGTGAGGCTGCAAAGGTACGACTTTCAAATAAAGTCTGCGAAATTTTCAGTGCATTTTTACGTTCTTCGGCAGACAAACGGGCATTGCGGCTGCTCAAAGCCAACCCGTCTTCCTCACGCACAATCGGACAGCCTACAATCTCCAAAGGATACTTCATCTGGCGGACCATCTCGCGGATAATTGCCAGCTGCTGGAAATCTTTCTCACCGAAGTAGGCACGATCCGGCTGCACAGCATCAAACAGTTTGCTCACAATCTGGCAGACGCCATTAAAATGCCCCGGACGGAATGCCCCTTCCATCACTGTGTCCAGCGGCGCATAGCTGAAATGGCGGGTATCCGGTTCCGGATACATCTCCTCCACTGAAGGTGCAAAGACAAATGCCGCTCCACACTCCTCCAGCAGACGGCAATCAGCCTCCGGCGTACGGGGATATTTCACTAAATCATTCTTGTCATTAAACTGGGTCGGATTTACAAAAACGCTTACTACGGCAGCGTCATTTTCTGCCACACAACGTTTCACCAATGAGGCATGACCGGCATGCAAGGCACCCATCGTAGGTACCAGACCCACCTTCTTTCCCTGGGCTCTCAAAGCCGAAAGTCCGGCCTGCAAGTCCTTGATAGTATGTACTATTTCCATTTTAATCGGTTATATAATAACTTGGTTGTTCGCAAAAGCGGTGCAAAATAAACCATTATTTAGCATATAAAGAAGAAATATCGCAAATTAATGCAAAACTCAGTACACTTTTCGACAATTCCAGAAGCAGCTGTATCACTGAATAACAAGCAGTTAACAATTCATAAGGAATTATAGACGGGCTCCGTTTGCTTTATTGCCCGATTTTTTTTATATCTTTGCAGAATAATTGAGAACATTGTTATTATGACAAAGGCGAACAAGGTTTTATTTATAACCCAAGAAATTACCCCTTACGTTTCAGAATCCGAAATGTCCCTTGTAGGCAGAAACCTACCTCAGGCTATTCAAGAAAAAGGCAGAGAAATCAGAACGTTTATGCCAAATGGGGAAATATCAACGAACGCAGAAACCAGCTGCATGAGGTGATACGACTCTCCGGCATGAACCTTATCATTGACGATACCGATCACCCGCTCATCATCAAGGTTGCCTCTATCCAATCTGCACGTATGCAAGTATACTTCATCGACAACGATGACTACTTCCAGAACCGCTTGCAAGTAACAGACGAAAATGGTGAAGAGTATGAAGACAATGACGCCCGTGCCATCTTCTATGCCCGCGGCGTACTGGAAACAGTGAAGAAACTGCGTTGGTGCCCCGACATCATCCACTGTCACGGCTGGATGACCGCTTTAGCGCCTCTGTACATCAAGAAAGCCTATAAAGACGAACCTTCCTTCAGAGATGCCAAGGTCATATTTTCCCTTTATGAAGATGACTTCAAACAACCTTTCCACACAGACTTCTCTAACAAGCTGCTGTTGAAAGGCATCACCAAAAAAGATGTGGCAGGATTGAAGGAACCCATTGACTACACAGCACTTTGCAAATTGGCCGCGGACTTCTCCGACGGCATTATCCAGCAAAGCGAACACGTCAATGAGGACGTACTGAACTATGCCCGCGAATCCGGAAAGCCGGTATTGGAATATCAATCTCCCGAAAACTTTGCTGAAGCCTGCAATGACTTCTACGACAAGGTATGGGAAACAGAACAAAAATAAAATCGATTTAGACAGTTAAAACTATGAAAGTAAGATATCTGGGAACATTGCTTTTGGCAGTCCTGACTTTCTTTGGATGCGATGACAACACCGGTACATTAGGCCTGGGTATGTTGCCCGATTCTGACGACATGTCAGCGCATACTACTACTTTTGATGTAACAACGCGTTCATTTGCCGTTGATTCCGTATTTGCCAAAACGAGTACTGGCTATATAGGCAAGTTTTCCGACCCGGAATTCGGTTATTACGAAACAAGTTTCCTTACGGAGTTGAACTGTACGGAGAACTTCTCCCTTCCGGAAGTGTATAAAGTGACCGAACGGGACAGCGAAGGAAATCCGACAAAAGCTACCGGTATAATGGCAGGCGACTCGGTAGTCTCTGTGCAACTGGCAGTCTATTATTCCAGTTGGTTCGGCGACTCCCTGAATGCATGCCGGATGAGTATCTATGAACTGGACAAGAAGCTGGACAAAAATCGCTATACCAATATCAATCCGGAAGAGTACTACAACAAGTACGACCCCAAGTCCCTGCTCGGCCGCAAGGCTTATTCAGCTTTCGATACATCTGTTCCGGACTCTGTGAGATTTGAAAAAGACAATAATGGTTATTATACTTTCTATCCCAATGTAACGTTCCCATTGGACAAGAAAACTTTCGGCGAAGACAGAATATTGAAGGTTTATCGCGAGCATCCCGAATACTTTAAAGACGCCGCAACTTTCATAGACAAGGTTTTCAAAGGAGTATATGTAAAGAGCGATTACGGAGATGGAACCATCCTCTATGTAGACTACGTAGCTTTAGAAATGGAACTTTGTACACACTACACAAATGACACAACTGGCGTAGCACTAAAAAAGAAAGACGGAAGTGATTCCTTGAGATATGTAATAAATACGATATTTGCCTCTACCAAAGAGGTTATCCAGGCAAACCAGTTCATGAATTCTGATTTGATAAAGGAAAAGGCTGCCGAACCCCAACATACTTATATCAAATCTCCTGCCGGTATCTTCACCGAAGCTATCATGCCATACGACGAGATATACAACAAACTGACCAATGACACCCTGAATGCCGTGAAGCTGACTTTCACGAATTACAATATAAACAGTAACTACGAATATAGCATGAGTGCTCCTAATGACGTGCTGTTGATACGTAAGCAGGACTTGAAGAGCTTCTTTGAAGAGAACAAAGTCAGGGATAATATTACCTCATTTACAACAACCCACAATGCATTTGCTACCAATCAATATGTATTCAGCAACATAGCCCGTTTGGTTACCACTTGCATCAACGAAAAACAAGCTGCCAAGAAAGCCGCCAAAGACAAAGCCGGCAGTTCTTGGAATGAGACAGAGTGGGAGAAAACTTGGAACAAAGAAAATGAAGACTGGGATAAGGTATTGTTGATTCCGGTTTCCATTACCTATGACAACAGTACAAGCAGTAGCGGCAACAAAACCATGACCGGTATCCAGAATGACCTCAAGCCGGGATATGCCAAACTAAAAGGCGGTCCGAAAGAGAATGCAAAAGGCGAAGTGGAATCTCCGCTGCAGATAGAAGTTACATACACCAGTTTCAACAAGTAACTGACAGATATTCCATAAAAAAAGCCTTCCGCTCTACAATGAGCGGAAGGCTTTTTTATGATTGACGGGGCAAGCTGCCGATATTATTCAGCAACCTTTTTAGTTGTTTTCTTTGCAGCAGGCTTTTTGGCAGGAGCCTTGGCCTTTGCCGGTTCTTCTGCGGCAGATTTAGCTGTAGCCTTGCTCTCTTTCTTCTCTGCAGCCTTTATTTTCTCCAACTTGGCCTGTGCTTTCTCCAATTCCTTATGCAGTTCCTCTATCTCGGCACCTTGGTTCTGGATAGTGGTCAGCAGTGCATTCAGCTCTTCGTTATCTATATCCACCGGATAGAGAGAATCGACACGTTTGATAAAGTCACCAAGAATATTCATATAATTGGTAAAAGCATCAAAAGGAGATTCATAAATGCCGCGGTTCAAACCGACACCGCTTTGCTTGGTAGTCATGAAACGGAAGTTGTTACTTGCCTGCAGATAATCCCAGTCTTGCTTGATACGGCGGTCATCACAGAGATGGACACGTTCGGCAACACTGTACAGCTTGTTGAATGCTTCACGCTGCATCACGTTACCCAGCCAGCAGCTGGTATCTCTTTCTTCGTCCACCCAAGACATCGGGTATGGAACGTCCAACTGGGAAACAGATTTCAGTTTGGTAACGATTTCCGTCGGTGTGGAGAAAGTAATCCCCTTTTCCTTGGCACAGTATGGAAGAGCCTTCAGGAATTCCAGAATATTGGAAGACAACGGCTGTGCCATACCCAGAGCAGAGAGCTCCATGAAGATATTGATGACCTGCTCTTCCTGTGGCAGAGCGTCAATCCAGTTGATGTATTTGTCGGCAAACAGAGGATACTCGTTCCACTCGGAGTTGGAAAAGCGCAGGCTGATGTCGTCAGACAGCTTAAAGTCACGCAACAGCAACTTCAAGTTAGGATTCATAGAGCAATGGTATACATAGTGCGGACTCTTCCAACCCAGAACATGCTTGGCTCCTTCCGTCAGCATACCCTTGAATCCCAGAGCTGCCACCATCGCACCAATCTCGTCATTATAAATCAGGCTGGAATTACGGAACACCTTCGGCGCCTTACCGAACATTTGCTTCATCTTAGCGCTCTGCCGCATCACCTCTTCCTTGAAGCAATCCTCGTTGGCCAGAGAAGAAAGGCCATGAGAATAAGGCTCGGCAAGGAACTCACAGCAACCGGTATCATTCAGCTGGTGCAACAGGTCGATGACAGCCGGTGCATGTATTTCCAACTGCTCCAGCGCAACCCCCGAAATGGAGAAAGCCACTTTAAACGCCCCTCCCGAATTCTTCACCATTTCAATCAGGGTGTTCAATGCCGGGATATACGAACGCTCGGCCACGTCGTTAATACTGATTTCGTTGGCATAATCATCATAGTAATAATGGTCGTTGCCTATATCAAAGAAACGGTAACGTTTCAGATGGATGATTTGATGTATTTCAAAATAAAGACAGATAGTTCTCATTTCTATTATTGTTTTTGTTATTTACCATAGTTTCTTAACACATCCTCGTAAAGGGCGCGGATTCTCAGTCCCACTTTTTCCCAGGTAATTCCATCCACTTCCTTCTTGCCTTCTTCCTGCAAGTATTGGAAAAGGGCAGGGTTCGTACAGATGGAGTAGATGGCATCTGCCATTGCATGAATGTCCCAATAATCGGTCTTGATGACCTTATCGAGAATTTCACCGCATCCTGACTGCTTGGAAATGATGGAAGGAGTTCCACACTGCATGGCCTCCAGCGGAGCGATACCGAAAGGCTCGGAAACGGAAGGCATAACGAATACATCACTGTTCTTGTAAACCTCATATACCTGTTTGCCCTTCATGAAGCCCGGGAAGTGGAACCGGTCGGCGATGCCCCGCTCGGCAGCCAGATTAATCATGGCATTCAGCATATCGCCCGAACCGGCCATCACGAAGCGAATGTTACGCGTACGCCTCAGTACCATGGCAGCTGCTTCCACGAAGTATTCCGGGCCTTTCTGCATAGTGATGCGACCGAGGAAGGTCACAACCTTCTCTTTGTCGTGTGCTGGGCGCGGAATATCTTGATATTCCTGTGAGAGAGGATAGACGGCATTGTGCATGGCAAACACCTTCCTGGGGTTCTGATGATACTGCTCAATAACCGTGCGGCGGGTCAGTTCGGACACGCACATGATGCAGTCGGCATAGTCCATACCGTTCTTCTCCATAGAATAGACGGTAGGATTGACTTTTCCACGTGAACGGTCAAAGTCCGTAGCATGGACATGGATGCAGAGCGGCTTCCCGCTCACCATCTTGGCATGCACTCCGGCAGGATACGTCAGCCAGTCGTGGGCATGGATAATATCAAATTCCTGCTGGCGGGCCACTACTCCGGCAATCACCGAGAAGTTGTTTATCTCTTCGTGCAGGTTGCCGGGATAACCACCGGCAAAGTCCATGCAGCCTATGTCATTGACGTGCATATAGGAGAAATCCGAATAGATATGGTCGCGGAAAGAATAATAATCTTCCGGTGTCATGTTGCGCGTCAGCCTCGACTTCAAATAATTGTAATCGACATCACGCCACACGATAGGCACCTGGTTCATGCCCACTATCTTCAAGAAGTCCTCTTCTTCACCCGTCGGCTTTGGCATGCAGAAAGTAGTTTCCACATCACCCTGCAAACTTAATCCCTTAGTTATTCCATAAGAAGCAACCGCAAGACCACCATATATTTTGGGAGGAAATTCCCATCCAAACATTAAAACTTTCATCTTCGTTCCTCCTTTTATAAATTATACTTAGACAATAACTTCAAGATACGCAGGATTTCCGCCGTATTCATGGCAAATGACACCGCCCCTCTTCCAACAAACGGAGGATTACCATCGAAGAGTTCGGGCAATGCGCCAATACAGTGGGAAGTCATTTCATCTTCCATACCGATGAGGTATCTCTCTACAAACGACACGCCACTCACTTTATAGATACGCAGATATGCTTCCATGTAGAAGCCCAGCAGCCATGGCCACGCTGTTCCCTGATGGTAGGCATAGTCTCTCTGTATCTGAGGGCCGACATAATTCGGATTGTATCCGCCACTCTTGGGGCTCAGTGTACGCAAGCCCTTCGGAGTCAGCAGTTCTTTCGTCACAATATCGAGTACCTGTTTTTTTTGGGCCCTATCCAACGGAGAATAGTCAAAGGCAACGGTAAATATCATGTTGGGACGTACGCTCCAGTCCATCATATACCCATCCACATAGTCGAACAGGTAGCCATACTCATTGCGGAAGACATCTACGAAAGACTTTCCGGTGATTTCTGCCTGAGCGTCCAGTGTATCGGCAAGATTTTCATTGCCTCCCTCCCGAACCATATCGGCTACAAAACGCAGGGCATTGTACCACAGTGCATTCACTTCTACAATGTAGCCCGTACGCGGAATAACCGGGCGACCATTGGCGGTAGAGTTCATCCAGGTAACCGCTTTCTCGGTGCCATTGGTATACAACAGTCCGTTTTCGTGCAGGAAGAGATTGTCATGCCTGCGTTCACGGATATAGTCAACAATCTCCTCGAGAAGATTACCGTACATCTGCCGGCAATTTTCACGCGAAGTCTCCTTGGCATACTGCTGTAAAGCCCAGACAGCCCACAGCAGCACATCCGGATGCTCCATCTCGTATATCTTATAGGAGGAAAGCTCTCCATTGATAAACTCACGGATAGCCTTTTCGGCTGTTTTCATCACGTCTTCAAATTCATCTTGCTCGCCTAAGGCCAAAGTAAGACCCGGCAGGGAAATGAACAAGTCACGGGCACGACACTTGAACCAGGGATAGCCTGCAAGCACATAATGCTCCTCGCCCTGCTTGTTGTGGAACTGGTGTGCCGAGTTTTTCAGACAGTGGTAGAAACTGTCACGCGGAGTGCGGTCGGCCACCTCGGACTCAAAAGTCTGCTTCAGCTTGCGGGGAGAAATCTCGGAGATACCGGCGGAGAAGACAACGCTTTCCCCTTTCTTTATATCCACTTCAAAATATCCCGGCACATAAAGGTCCTCGTTGAAGTCATATCCGCGTTCCTGTTCTTTGGGATACTCGATACCACGATACCAGTCAGGCTGGAAGTGGAACTCATTCTTTTTGTTGAGCTGCATGAACAACTCCGGATAACCGGGATACATGCAGGTTTTAATACCATTCTCCACCAACTGGTAGTCACGGCTTGCCTGTGCATTTTCGTGCGTGTACTCGCGCACACTGCGGAATGCCAGGAAAGGGCGGAAACGAAGTGTGGTTGCCGAATGGGCATCGACCAAGGTATAACGAATCAGAATCCGATTTTCATGGTGTACGAAAATCTTTTCCTTACGAAGGATGACGCCTCCTACACGATAGGTAGTTGTGGGGATATTTTCACAGTCGAACTCTCGGATGTACTTGTGCCCGTTAGGACTGAAGTGATTTCCTTGATACTTATGCAACCCCAGGTTGAACTCCGCACCGTGCTGAATTACAGTTTCATCCAAAGAAGACAGCAGCACATGGTTTTCATCATCGAGGTTGGGGACCGGTATCACCAACAGACCGTGATATTTGCGTGTGTTACAATCTACAATTGTTGTACAATGATAGGCTCCCGACCTATTCGTCCGCAATATCTCCCTTGGCAAAGATTCTTGCAGATTAATCATCAGGGTCTTGTCAAATCGTAAATAACTCATAGTTGTGCATTATTTAAAGGTTAATTATTTCGGTATATGCGCTACAAGCCATGTAGCGATGCCCAAAAATACGAATTAAAGCTTACAGGCAAAATAAAAAGTCAGTTTTTTTCGGTTTTCGTCAAATATTCCGTAGTATTGTACAAAAATAGCAATCATTGTACGAAATATGAAGCATGATATACGCAGAATGGCATTGGCGGCGGTTATACCCCTATTCCTGCTATTCATTTTATATATTTTAAAGTTTTTGGAGATAGGCATGGATTGGAACTTCACACGACTGGGAGTATATCCGATGGAGCAGCGGGGCGTGTTCGGAATTTTCGCACATCCACTGATACACAGCAGTTTCAAGCATCTGTTTGCCAACACGATTCCACTCTTTTTCCTGATGTGGTGTCTGTTCTATTTCTACCGGCACATAGCCCCCTACATCTTCTTTGCCATTTGGATAGGATGCGGTACGCTTACCTTTCTTATAGGAAAACCGGGATGGCATATCGGAGCCAGCGGCATCATATACGGACTGGCTTTCTTTCTGTTCTTCAGCGGCATTCTGCGCAAACATGTACCGCTTGTCGCCATTTCACTGTTGATAACGTTCCTATATGGCGGCCTGGTATGGAATATGTTCCCACAATTTGCCAAGGCCACCACTTCCTGGGAAGGACACCTTAGCGGAGCCATAGCAGGCACGCTATGCGCCATAGGCTTTATGGGATGCGGCCCCCAACGACCCGACCCGTTTGCCGGAGAGGAGGAAGAGGAAGACACGGAAGAAGAGGATTCGGAAGAAAAGGATTCGAAAGAAAAGGCAGAAGAGGACAACAGCACGTTTAAGAAATAATAAAAAAAACAAAAAGAGGGGCAAAGAGTTTACGGCACACCTTGATAATGTCTACTTTTGTTTCAAAACAGAAGGAAAGACATATGAATACAATGTTTGATACATTACTGCAACTGCCACTCTTTCAAGGACTCGCACAAGAAGACTTTACCAATATCCTGGGGAAAGTCAAGCTGAGCTTTACAAAGCATAAAGCCGGCGAAGTTATTGTGAAAGCCGGTGACACATGCAGTCAACTGATATTCGTATTGAAAGGTGAAATCTCCTCATGTACTTCATCTGCGAATACATCATACAGCTTCACGGAATATTTTCAGGCACCTTACGTCATCGAGCCACAATCCCTGTTCGGGATGAGCACCTCCTACGTCTCGGTCTATACCGCCCAAACTGAGACCCACACAGTGAGCATCAGCAAGGCTTTCGTCATGAGCGAATTGTTCAAATATGATATATTCCGCCTGAATTACATGAATATCATCAGCAACCGCGCCCAAAGCCTGAACAACCGCCTTTGGACAGAAAGCACCGACAACCTTGAAAGACGTATCGGCAACTTTATCCTGACACACACCGAACGTCCGGCAGGCAGGAAAACGCTGAAAATAAAAATGGAAAAACTGGCCCAGGTGGTCAATGATACCCGCGTGGGAGTATCGAGAGCGCTGAACAGCATGCAGGAGAAAGGTCTGCTCGAGCTACACAGAGGTGAAATAATAATTCCCGATGCGGAAAAGCTCTTATAGGCCACCTGAACCGGGATTTCCTACAACACCTTGTCAATCGCTTTCTTTATCAAGACTTCCATTACCTTATACCCTTCCAAAGTAGGATGTACCCCATCCCGGGTATACGAGGAGTTCAAAGCCTTATTGTCGCCTTCCACCATCTCACTGTAATAGTCGACATAAGGAATCTTGTTTTCCCGGGCATACTTCCGGATTCTGGCATTCAGCTGCATTATCTTTTGTGGAGCATCCTTCACCGAAGGATTCCAGCCAAAGGCAGCGGCAGGCAACACAGACGTCAAAATCACCTTTATCTTATTGGCCCGTGCCAGCTCTACCATAGACACTATATTTCCAAAAGTGTATTCTTCATTATAAGCGCCTGCATTTTCCGCAATGTCATTGGTACCAGCATTTATCACCACCAATGCCGGAGCAAGCTTGATGACATCTTCCCGGAAACGAAGCAGGAAATGGAAAGAAGTCTGCCCGCCTATACCACGACCCACATAACCGTTGTCTTCAAAGAAAGCGGCATCATTTGCCACCCAACCTTCGGTGATGGAATTGCCCATAAAAACCACCCGGTCCTTTTGCTTTCCCTTCCAGAGCAGCTCCTTGTTTGCCTCTGCATAGCGTTTCAAATTTCCCCAATCCTGCTTCTGTGCGTCAGAGGCCACCCAGGGGATGCACAAAAAGACAGCAATCATACATAAAAGTTTCATCGTTCTATTCATTATTGTTTTATTCATAAAAAAACAGCCTCACCTTGAAAAAAGGTGAGGCTATCACTATCATTGGTCAATCTCACTCCCACTCGATTGTCGCATTGGGTTTCGGAGACATATCGTAGCAAACACGGTTGACGGTCTTCACCTCCTTGAGGATACGGTCTGTAATCTTCATCAGGATGGGCCAGTCCACCGGCTCGATGGTGGCGGTCATGGCATCCACCGTATTGACGGCACGGATAATGACGGGCCAGTCGAAAGAGCGCGCATTGTCGCGTACACCTACCGATTTGAAATCGGGCACCACAGTGAAATACTGCCATACCTTCTTATCCAGGCCTGCCAGTTGGAACTCCTCACGCAGAATGGCATCCGACTCGCGCACAGCCTCCAAGCGGTCGCGGGTAATGGCTCCCAGACAACGCACTCCCAATCCGGGACCGGGGAACGGCTGACGGTAAACCATCTCATACGGCAATCCAAGCTCTACACCGCATGCACGTACTTCGTCCTTGAACAGCTGGCGCAACGGCTCCACCAATTCAAACTGCAAATCCTCGGGCAGACCGCCTACGTTGTGATGAGACTTCACCATCTTGGCTGTCTTTGTGCCACTCTCTACAATATCGGGATAGATGGTACCTTGTCCCAGGAAGTCGATACCGTCCAGCTTACGGGCTTCTTCCTCAAAGACGCGGATAAACTCTCCGCCGATAATCTTGCGCTTTTCTTCCGGGTCGGCCACGTTTTCCAGCTTGGAGAGGAAACGGTCTGTGGCATCCACATATATAAGATTCGCCTTCAGCTTCTTCTCGAAGATTTCGATAACGGCTTCCGATTCACCCTTGCGCATCAGTCCGTGGTTCACATGCACACAAACCAGCTTGTCGCCGATGGCTTTCAGCAGCAAAGCGGCCACCACAGAGCTATCCACACCGCCGGACAGCGCCAGCAGCACCTTACGGTCGCCCACCTGACGGCGTATCAACTCCACTTGGTCATTGACGAAATTTGTCATGTTCCAATTGGCCTCAGCCTTGCAAGTATCGAATACGAAAGATTTCACAGCCTCCTTGATGGCTTCCACATCATCCGCAAACTGTGGCAGCTTCACTTCGCACAGCGCCTTGTCATGCCCGGCAGCCATTACGGGGAATCCTGCTTCATAAATCTCGGGCAACACGTCGATGGACACCCCGTCAACCACATTGTTGGGGCCACCGTTGATGATGATACCTTTCACATTCGGCAAAGCTTCAGTTCGGCAGCGGTAATGTCGTGCGGGTAGATTTCGCTATATACTCCCAATGCACGAATCGCTCTGGCAAGCACCGTGTTTTCGTGACTTCCCAAATCCAGAATCACAATCATATCCTGCTTCATTCTTCTATATTGTTTTTTAAGTTAATAATTTTAGTCGGTCTTATTCCCATTCTATTGTGCTGGGCGGCTTTGAAGATATGTCATAGGTTACGCGGTTCACACCTTTCACCTTATTAATTATATCGTTGGACACCTTTCCCAGAAACTCGTAGGGCAGATGCGCCCAGTCGGCCGTCATGGCATCGGTGGAAGTAACGGCACGCAAGGCCACCGCACGTTCATAGGTACGTTCGTCACCCATCACGCCCACACTCTGCACGGGCAAAAGAATGACACCCGCCTGCCAGACCTGATGGTAGAGCGATGTCTCATTGCCGGCGGCATCCTTCACTTTCCAATCACGCAAACCCTGGATAAAAATATCGTCGGCCTCCTGCAAAGTGTGCACCTTCTCCCGTGTTATATCCCCCAGAATGCGGACAGCCAGTCCCGGACCGGGGAAAGGATGACGGGTAATCAGATGTTCGGGCATGCCCAACTCGCGTCCCACACGGCGGACCTCATCCTTGAACAGCCACTGCAGCGGCTCGCACAGACGAAGGTTCATCTCCTCGGGCAGACCGCCCACGTTGTGATGGCTCTTGATGGTCTTGCCCGTAATGTTCAGGCTCTCGATGCGGTCGGGATAAATGGTGCCTTGTGCCAACCAGCGGGCGTCTGTAATTTTGTGCGCCTCGGCATCGAAGACTTCGATGAAATCGCGGCCGATGATTTTACGTTTCTGCTCAGGCTCGGTCACTCCCTCCAAATCCTTGAAGAACTTCTCGCTGGCATCTACGCCAATCACGTTCAGTCCCAGGCATTCGTAGTCGTGCATCACATTCTTGAACTCATTCTTGCGAAGCAGTCCGTGGTCCACAAAGATGCAGGTCAGGTTCTTGCCGATGGCACGATGCAGTAACACGGCGGCTACCGAAGAATCCACACCGCCACTCAGTCCCAGGATAACGCGGTCGTTGCCAAGCTGCTCCTTCAGTTCGGCCACAGTAGTATCTACAAACGATGCGGCGCTCCAGCTCTGGCTGCAACCGCATACGTCCACCACGAAGTTGCGCAGCATCTGCGTACCGTCTTCGCTATGAAACACTTCCGGATGGAACTGCACTCCCCACATCTCCTCGCCGGCCACCTGGTAAGCGGCAATCGCTACCTTGTCCGTAGAAGCTATAATCTTGAAGTTGTCGGGAATGGCTGTAATCGTGTCTCCGTGGCTCATCCATACTTGGGTATTCTTCCTTACCCCTTTGAAAAGAACATTCTCCGAATCGAAAGAACCGAGATGGGCACGTCCGTACTCGCGGGTTCCTGCCGGCTCCACCCGTCCACCGTTGCTGTAAGAGATAAACTGCGCACCGTAGCAGATACCCAGAATGGGGTATTTTCCGCGAATCCCGCTCAAATCCACCTTGAATGCACTCTTATCATAAACAGAAAAGGGGCTACCCGAAAGGATAACTCCTTTTACACTCTCATCTCCGTATGGAAATTTATTGTAAGGTACAATCTCGCAATAGACATTCAGTTCGCGCAGCCGGCGACCGATGAGCTGCGTGGTTTGCGAACCGAAATCAAGAATAATAATCTTCTCTTGCATATAAATCCGTATAGACTTTAATAAATGATTTGCAAAAGTAGAAAAAGTAAAGGAATTATCAGGGATAATGTGACAGAAAAACGTTTTTTTTACTAAAAACAGCTTTAAATTCAGGCAAGAACTATCCACAAGGATACTAAAAGCTATTCTTGCCACAACCGTGTTGTTTTCTTACCACAGCTATGGTAAGATTACTGTTTAGTACAGAGCCTGTTTAAATTTTGCTCAGCATTGTTTCTAGAGTTTTTTTGAAGATTCTGTTCTGTTTGTCGGTTTTCCGCCTGCCTGCTTCCTATCTGCTCCCTATCTGCTCCTTGTCTGCTCCAGGCTTTCTCCGTATCTATATGTACGGACCTGGCACGGAGCATATACGGACCATATACGGAGCAGGTATGGCGCGAGTGGTAAGATGTCTCATTTTTCAGGTTTTGCGCATGATTTAATCCTGCCAACAGGTTCGTAAAGTCCTCACTTTGTGTATTAATGTGGTTAATGTGCCGGTTGGCATATTAACCACATTATGAAGTTCCGCTTCGATATTACTTTTCTTTCAGCAAATCACGGATTTCAGTCAGCAACACCTCTTCCTTGCTCGGTGCAGGAGGAGCCGGAGGAGTGGCAGGAGCCTCTTCTTTCTTCTTTTCAGTCAGCTTGGTAAGCAGCTTGATGAACATGAAAATAGAGAAGGCAATAATCAGAAAATCGAAAGTAACCTGAAGGAAGTTACCATAATTCAGCGTAACAGCAGCAGCTACTTCTTTTCCATCTTCCAAAACAGCAGGTTTCAGCACCCACTTCAAATCCGTAAAGTTGACACCGCCCACCAGCAGCCCGATAGGAGGCATAATCACATCTGCCACGATGGAAGAAACGATTTTTCCGAACGCGCCGCCAATAACCACACCGACAGCCATGTCTATCACATTGCCCTTCATGGCAAAAGCCTTAAATTCCTGTAAAAATGAACTTTTTCCCATCTTTTCAATTATTTAATGATGATTTTGGCTACGAATATAAAAACATTTTCTTACTTTTGCACCGCAAATCAGAAAGAAATGCAATTAGTAAGCAAAAGTTTATTTTTAAACATTATAAAACCCTTAAAAGTTTAAACAAAATGATTAAAGTAGGTATTAATGGATTCGGACGTATCGGACGTTTCGTTTTCCGCGCTGCAATGAAGAGAAACGATATTCAAATCGTAGGTATCAACGACCTTTGCCCGGTAGATTACTTGGCATACATGCTGAAGTATGACACTATGCACGGACAATTCGATGGTACTATCGAAGCTGACGTAGAAAACAGCAAGCTGATTGTAAACGGCAACGTAATCCGCGTAACAGCTGAACGCAATCCGGCTGACTTGAAATGGAACGAAGTTGAAGCTGAATATGTAGTAGAATCTACAGGTTTGTTCCTGACTCAGGAAAAGGCTCAGGCTCACATCGAAGCCGGCGCTAAATACGTTGTGATGTCAGCTCCTTCTAAGGACGCTACTCCGATGTTCGTTTGCGGTGTTAACGAAAAGACTTACGTTAAGGGTACTCAATTCGTATCTAACGCTTCTTGTACTACAAACTGCTTGGCTCCTATCGCTAAGGTATTGAACGACAAATGGGGTATCACTGACGGTTTGATGACTACAGTTCACTCTACAACTGCTACTCAGAAGACAGTTGACGGTCCTTCTATGAAAGACTGGCGTGGTGGTCGTGCCGCTTCCGGCAACATCATCCCGTCTTCTACCGGTGCAGCCAAGGCTGTAGGCAAAGTTATCCCAGCATTGAACGGCAAACTGACCGGTATGTCCATGCGTGTTCCGACTTTGGACGTGTCTGTAGTTGACTTGACAGTTAACTTGGCTAAGCCCGCTACTTACGCTGAAATCTGCGCAGCCATGAAGGAAGCTTCTGAAGGCGAATTGAAGGGTGTTCTGGGTTACACTGAAGATGCAGTTGTTTCTTCTGACTTCTTGGGTGACACTCGCACTTCTATCTTCGACGCTAAGGCTGGTATCGCTTTGACTGATACTTTCGTTAAGGTTGTATCTTGGTATGATAACGAAATCGGTTATTCTAACAAGGTTCTTGACCTGATTGCTCACATGGCATCAGTTAACTGCTAATATACAGTTAAGAAAATAATAAAATAGGCGGCTTCCTTTTGAAGTCGCCTGTTTTTTTTGCAATTTTGCGGGTGATTGACAGATTAGTAAAAACGACTGCAATATGACGAAAATTCTATTAACCCTAACACTGTTTTGCCTTATGAGTTGCCAAACATCCGAAAACCCATTCCTTGAAGCCTACAATACCCCACACAACACCATCCCCTTCGACCGCATCAGGGTGGAACACTACGAACCCGCCATCCGCGAAGGAATGCGCCTACACAACAAAGAGGTAGATGCCATCGTAAGCAACACTCAAGCACCCACTTTCTCCAACACCATTGTGGCACTGGAAAACTCGGGAGCCCTGTTGCAGCAAGCGACAACCGTATTCGGCAACATGATGAGTGCCAACACCAGTGACGAGATGCAGGAGCTTGCCAAAGTGCTGATGCCCCTACTGGACAAACACTCCAACAACATCCGTCTGAACGAAAAGCTCTTTGCCCGCATCAAGACCGTATATGACAACCGCGATAACGAAGGTTTGGACAGCGAACAGATGCAACTGCTGACCGACACCTACCGCTCCTTTGCCCGCAACGGCGTAAACCTGCAAGGCGAAGAAAAAGAGAAATACCGCCAGCTGAGCCAGAAACTGAGCGTACTCTCCCTGCAATTTGATGAAAACAACCTGAAGGAGATGAACGGCTACGAGTTGCACATCACCGACACCGCCCAACTGGCAGGTCTGCCCGAAAGTGCCGTGGATGCCGCCGCCGAAGCCGCACGCGAAAAAGGGGAAAAAGGATGGCTCTTCACACTGCACGCCCCCAGCTACAGCCCCTTCATGACCTACGCCGACAACCGCGACTTGCGCAAAGAACTGTATATGGCATACAACACCCTTTGCAGCAAGGAGAACGCCACAGACAACCGCGACATTGTGAAACAGATAGCCAACACTCGCATCGAAGTGGCACAGCTCCTGGGTTACAAAAACCACGCCGCCTATCAGCTGGAGGAACGTATGGCAGAAAACAGCGAAGCCGTCTATCACCTGCTGCAACAACTGATTGACGCCTACATGCCCGCCGCACGTCAGGAGCTGGAAGAAGTGCAGGCACTGGCACGCCAGAAGGAAGGGAATGACTTCAAGTTGATGCCATGGGACTGGAGTTACTACTCGCACAAGCTGAAAGACCAAAAATACAGCATCGACGACGAACTGCTGCGCCCCTACTTTGAACTGGAGAACGTGAAGAAAGGTGTCTTCGGACTTGCCACCAAGCTCTACGGCATCACGTTCAAGAAGAACACCGACATACCCGTTTACCACAAAGATGTGGAAGCATTCGAGGTATTCGACAAGGACGGAGCGTTCCTTGCCGTACTCTATACCGACTTCCACCCACGTGCCAGCAAGCAATCGGGTGCCTGGATGACGGAATTCAAAGGCCAATGGATAGACGACGCCACAGGCGAAAACAGCCGTCCGCACGTCTCCATCGTGATGAACTTTACCAAACCCACGCAAGACAAACCCGCCCTGCTGACTTTTGATGAAGTGGAAACCTTCTTGCATGAATTCGGACACGCCCTGCACGGCATGTTTGCCAACTCGCACTACCAAAGCCTGAGCGGCACCAACGTTTACCGCGACTTTGTGGAACTTCCCTCACAAATCATGGAGAACTTCGCCATCGAGAAAGAGTTCCTGCACACCTTTGCCCGCCACTACCAGACCGGCGAACTGATTCCCGACGAGCTGGTGCAACGCATCGTGGACTCCTCCAACTTCAATGCCGCCTACGCCTGCATGCGCCAAGTAAGCTTCGGCCTGCTCGACATGGCATGGCACACACTGGAGACTCCCTTTGAAGGAGATGTGAAAGCCTACGAGCATCATGCCTGGGAAGCCGCACAAGTGCTGCCGCAGGTGGATGAATGTGCCATGAGCACCCACTTCGGACATATCTTTGCCGGAGGATATTCTGCCGGATATTATAGTTATAAATGGGCAGAGGTGCTGGATGCAGATGCTTTCTCGCTATTCAAGCAGACGGGCATCTTCAACCCGGAGACTGCCGCCTCCTTCCGAGAGAATATCCTTTCCAAAGGCGGAACGGAACATCCGATGACACTCTATAAACGCTTCCGCGGACAAGAGCCTACCATCGACGCATTATTAATCAGAAATGGAATAAAGAAATGAAGAGACTTATAAGGAACATCTGTTGTATGCTGCTCGTGTTTTCGCTGCTCCCCCTGCTAAGCGGTTGCGACAACGAGGACGATGTTATCGAAATATTCACCGGGAAGACATGGAAGCTCAGCCGGCTCACCAATAAAGGCAGCAATGCCCAATTCTATCCAAACCTTTGGAACAACAATGAGGAAGAGATGAAGAAGAGTCTGGACAAGCTATATAATCAGAAAAACACCTTTACGCTCAATTTTGAAGGTACCGAACTGGATGGGGAGCTGATGGGCACCACCGTCAACGGACAAGGCATCAACTCAAGTGTCAACGGCACTTGGAAAGCCGACGGAGCTTCAGGTTCGCTCAGCATCAGCGTGAAGGTTACGGGGGCTGCAGAGAGCGATGCACTGGCCAAGGCGTTCATCTCCGGATTGCAAAACGTGTACAAGTATGAAGGGGATGCCAATTCACTGACCCTCTATTTTAAAGACGGACCGACAACCAGAGTCATGGGATTCACCCCGCAACGATAAAACATAAATATGATGGACGATTCTACAAAAGACAAACAAGAAGCATTGGACAGGCGTTATATACGTATGGCAAGCATTTGGGCCGAAAATTCGTATTGCCAACGCCGCCAGGTCGGTGCACTGATTGTAAAAGACAAGATGATTATCTCCGACGGCTACAACGGTACCCCTTCCGGTTTTGAGAATGTGTGCGAAGATGAGAATAACGTCACCAAACCATACGTGCTCCATGCCGAAGCAAACGCCATTACCAAAATAGCCCGCTCGAACAACAGCAGTAACGGTGCCACCATGTACGTCACTGCCTCCCCCTGCATAGAATGCTCCAAACTGATTATTCAGGCAGGCATCAAACGGGTGGTCTACTCCGAGAAATACCGTCTGGAAGATGGTATCGAACTTTTGAAACGGGCAGGCATCGAGGTGGTGTTTGTTTCAATGGATAATGAATAATGGAAAGCTGAAAGTTGAAAATGGAAAGTTGCATGCGCAGCCAAATAGTAAATTGTAAATAGTCTAATAGTAAATAAACATCATGGGTACAAAAAATACTTCCCGCTTTATGCCGCTTATCATCGCAATCAGCGTAGTCGCGGGAATCCTTATCGGAACATTTTACGCCAGGCATTTTGCCGGTAATAAACTGGGAATCATCAATAGCTCGTCCAACAAGCTGAATGCCTTGCTGCGTGTTATTGACGACCAGTATGTGGATACCGTCAACATGACCGATTTGGTAGAGAAGGCCATGCCGCAGATATTGGCGGAACTCGACCCCCACTCCACCTATATCCCCGCACAGAAACTGGAGGAGGTTAATTCCGAACTTGAAGGCAGCTTCAGCGGTATAGGCATCCAGTTCACCATTCAGGAAGACACGATACACGTAAACAGCGTGATTCCCGGCGGACCGTCCGAAAAAGTGGGCCTGATGGCAGGCGACCGTATTGTGATGGTCAACGACAGCCTGTTCGTAGGCAAAGGCCTGACAAACGAAAAGGCCATGCGCAACCTGAAAGGTCCGAAAGGCAGCCAAGTGAAGTTAGGCGTCAAGCGTGCCACGGAAAAGGAACTGCTCGAATTCAACATCACACGCGGCGACATCCCGCAAAACACCATTGATGCAGCCTATATGCTCGATGATGACTATGGCTATATACAAATCAGCAAATTCGGACGCACCACACACGTGGAGCTGCTGAATGCGATTGCCCAACTGAGCCACGAGAAGTGCAAAGGCTTGATTATCGACCTGCGCGACAATACCGGAGGATACATGGAAGCCGCCACACGCATGGTGAACGAATTCCTGCCGGAAGGAAAGCTGATAGTATATACTCACGGCCGCAAATATCCCCGCATGGAGGAATATGCCAACGGTACCGGCAGTTGCCAGAAGCTGCCGCTGGTGGTATTGGTAAACGAGAGTTCCGCTTCGGCCAGCGAAATCTTTGCAGGCGCCATTCAGGACAATGACCGCGGAACCATCGTAGGACGCCGTTCCTTCGGCAAGGGACTCGTGCAGCAACCCATCGACTTCAGTGACGGTTCCGCCATCCGCCTGACCATTGCCCGCTATTACACCCCATCGGGCCGTTGCATCCAGCGCCCCTACGAGAACGGCAAGGACAGCAAATACGAAATGGACTGGATTACCCGTTACGAACACGGCGAGTTCTTCTCCAAAGACAGCATCAAACTGGACGAAAGCCTGCGTTACTCTACCGGTTTGGGCAGACCCGTATACGGCGGCGGTGGCATTATGCCGGACGTATTCGTTCCGCAAGACACAACCGGAGTATCTTCTTACCTGATAGAAGTAAGCAACAAGGGACTGATTCTGCAATTCAGCTTCCAGTATACCGACCGCAACCGTGCGAAATTGAGTGAATACGACAATGAAGAAGATTTGTTGAAGTACCTTCGTCACCAAGGTATCGTGGAGCAGTTTGTACGTTTTGCAGACTCCAAGGGAGTAAAGCGGCGCAACCTGCTTATCCACAAGTCTTACAAACTACTGGAAAGAAGTCTTTACGGCAACATTATCTATAACATACTGGGAAGGGAGCAATACATCCGCTACATCAACCAAAGCGATGCCACCGTCAAGAAGGCATTGGATATTCTGGAACGTGGCGAGGCATTCCCCAAAGCCCCGGAAGCGACACCAATCATAGAGGATACAAAAGATGATGGAAAGGAAAAAAGAACTGCGCAGGCAGGTAGCTTTGTTGAAGACCCGACACAGCTCTTCCACTACGCGTCAGTCTGCTGAAATACTTGCCGCCCTTGAGGCACACCCTGCTTTCAGGGCGGCAAAGACCGTACTGCTTTACCACTCTCTCAAAGACGAAGTGGACACACACGAATTTATCCGGAAGTGGAGCCGCGAAAAGCGGATACTGCTTCCGGTAGTTGTAGGTGACGACCTGGAACTGCGGCTGTACACCGGACCCGAAGACTTGAAACCCGGCGCATACGGCATCGAAGAACCGACCGGCGAACTATTTACCGACTATGAGGCCATAGACTTCATAGTAGTCCCCGGCGTGGCATTCGACCGTAACGGCAACCGGCTGGGGCGCGGTAAAGGTTATTATGACCGACTTCTGTCCCGCATCCCGTCGGCCTACAAAGCCGGCATCTGTTTCCCGTTTCAACTCGTAGAAGAAGTTCCGGCTGAACCGTTTGATATACGAATGGATAAAATCATAACACAATGAGAACCAACTATCATACACACACCACACGCTGCATGCATGCCACCGGAGATGACGAAGAGTATGTGCTCAGCGCCATCAAAGGCGGTTACCGGATACTCGGATTTTCGGACCATACTCCCTGGAAATACCGTACCGACTACGTAGCCGACATGCGGATGCTCCCCGAAGAGCTCCCCGGCTACGTGGAGAGCCTCAAGACGCTCCGTGAGAAATACCACGACCGGATAGACATCAGGATAGGACTTGAATGTGAATACTTCCCCCAATATATCCATTGGCTGAAAGAACAAATCAAGAAGTACCAACTGGACTATATCATCTTCGGAAACCACCACTACCACACTGATGAAAAGTTCCCCTACTTCGGCCATCATACGGACAGCCGCGACATGCTCGACCTTTACGAAGAGAGCGCCATCGAAGGTATGGAAAGCGGACTGTTCTCTTGCCTTGCCCATCCGGACCTGTTCATGCGCTCCTATCCGAAGTTCGACCACCATTGTACTACCATCAGCCGGCACATCTGCCGTGCCGCCGCACGCCTGCATGTCCCGCTGGAATACAATATAGGCTATGTAGCTACAATGAAGCGCACGGCTTGTCCACCTACCCATGCCCGGAGTTCTGGCGAATCGCTGCCAATGAAGGCTGTAAAGCTATCATCGGACTGGACGCGCACGACAACAGAGACTTGGAGGCTACGGTGTATTACGACCGGGCAGTCCAGGAATTGAAGGAACTGAAGATTGAAAGAACAGATGAACTGAAGATGCTCATCTGAATATGATATTCGTTATGACCTGCGCCCCCACATGGCGGTTCAGGTTGCGCACCAGCAACTCACGCCCCATCATCAGCTCCTGGCGCAGGGCCGCGGAAGTGAGGTGCACATAAAGCACCTGGTTCTTTATATAAAGTTCACGGGTATAGGAGGCAATGGCAGGCCCCAGCACTTCGGGCCACGCACTGATAAGCCGCCGCTCGTTCAGCGGAGACTCCAGACTTTCCTGCCTGAGGTAATGACGGATAAGTTCACCTATCTGTTCGGCATTATTGCGCTTCATGCCTCTTCCTCCTTCATTTCGGCAACCGTTCCCTGCTCCACACGGAACATCTTATAATCACTGCCCACTTTATGCAGAATACGGTCCAGGTGTTCGCGGTTGGTATCGGTTATGAAAATCTGCCCAAAGCTGTCGCCTGCCACCAACTTGATGATTTGTTCCACACGCGAGGCATCCAGCTTGTCAAAGATATCGTCCAGCAACAACAAGGGAACAGTGGTCCCGGTACGTTTCAGGAAATCAAACTGTGCCAGCTTCAACGCCACCAGATAAGTCTTGTTCTGCCCCTGCGACCCTTCACGCTTGATGGGGAAATCTCCCAAAAGCATATTCAGCTCGTCCTTGTGCACACCGCGCAAGGAGTAGCCCATAATCCGGTCGCGCACGCGGCTCTCCTTCAGCACTTCCAGCAAAGAGGCATCGCGGGCATGGGAGTCATAGCTCAGCCCCACCTTCTCCCTATCTTGCGAAATGAATGAATAGAAAGACTGGAAAATAGGAATAAACTCACGGATAAAGGCCTCACGTTTGCGGAACACCACTTCGCCGGCTTGCGCCATCATCTCCTCCCAAACCAGAAAGAGCTCTTCCTCCACCGGCTGTTCACTCTTCAGCAAGGTGTTCCGCTGCACCAAAGCCTTATTGTATCGTATCAAAGCTTCCAGATACTCTTTGTCATACTGCGAAATGACCACATCCATAAAACGCCGGCGCTCATCACTGCCTCCTGCTATCAACTCCGAGTCGGCAGGCGAGACCATGACCAAAGGCAGGAAGCCGATATGGTCCGACAAACGCGTATACTCCTTCTTGTTTCGCTTGAACTGTTTCTTCTGCCGCCTCTTCATACCACAGTAGATTTCCTCCGGAGTCCCGTCGCAGCCTCATAAAACCCTTGGATGACAAAGAAGTCGGCCTCATGGCGGATATTCTGGGAATCAATGGGATTGCCGGCACTCTTACAGAAAGATAGGAAATACACCGCATCCAGCAGGTTCGTTTTCCCCATGCCGTTCTGCCCGAAAAGGCAGTTCAACTTGGGCGAGAATGAAAGCTCCACCTGCTCCAAGTTCTTATAATTGAGTATAGATATACGTTTCAGTATCATAATCGTCACGTGAGTTCGTGGGGCAAAGATAAGCAAAATCCCGATTGAAAGGATGAAGTGCCCGCGTTTATAGTAGAACAGAAATGATTTGCGAAAAAATACGGGGTAACTTACTTCTCCTCCTCCGGGAGGAGGAGTACCCGTAGGGGGAGGTGGTAGCGATACACACTGTGCTGTTTTTCATTGCTTTATGCTTCCTACCACCCCGCCCGTTGGGCACCCCTCCTCCCCGGAGGAGGGGAATTAAGATACTCGCTTTATTCGCTTTTCTTTTCGCAAACCAATTTTGTTCGACTATAAATGCAGCATCCTGTCATTCAGCAGATTATTACTGCAAGACTCCGCATCTGCTTTGCAGTGGCACTGCAAAGGTGTTGCAGTAGCGCTGCAAAGGCGTTGCAGTGGCGCTGCAAAGGGATTGCAGTAGCATTGCAGAGGGATTGCAGTAGCATTGCAGAGGTGTCGCAATACCATAGCAAAGGCGTTGCAACGGAATTGAAATACGGATGCAGTGAAGTTGCAGCCCGGCCAGGAGATACCTGCCAACAAGAACCTGCTGCAAAGAAATGAAAGAAGCTGAACGAAAAAACAAAAAAAGATGCCGCTAAATTTCGTTGATAGCTATAAAAAACTTACTTTTGCGGGTCGAATTAGATAAATAAGAATAATAACAAAAAGATTATATAAAAATGGCAGAACAAAAAAAAGACGAATGAAGCCTTAAACGTGGAGGACGCACTGACACAATCGGAGGCCTTTTTCATTAAGAACAAAAAAACAATCATCGGTGCTGTAGCAGCAGTAATCATCATCGTTGCCGGTGTAGTGATGTACAAGAACCTTTATGCAGATCCCCGTGAAGAAAAAGCACAAGCTGCCCTGTTCAAAGGACAAGAATACTTCGAAGCAGACGCTTATGCACAAGCACTGAACGGCGACAGCATCGGTTTTGCCGGATTTGCAAAAGTTGCAGACGAATACAGCGGCACCAAAGCAGCCAATCTTGCAAAAGCCTATATGGGTCTCTGCTATGCACACCTCGGGAAATATGACGAAGCAGTGAAAGCATTGGACAGCTTTGACGGAGACGACCAAATGGTGGCTCCTGCCATGAAAGGCGCCATGGGCAACTGCTATGCGCAGCTCGGCCAACTGGACAAAGCCGCTTCCATGCTGCTGAAAGCCGCCAACGAAGCCGACAACAACTCCCTCAGCCCCATCTACCTGCTGCAAGCCGGAGAAATCCTGGTAAAGCAAGGCAAGTATGACGATGCAATCCAGGCGTATACCACTATCAAGGATAAATACTTCCGTTCATACCAGGCAATGGATATCGACAAGTATATCGAACAAGCCAAACTGTTGAAGAAGTAATATACCTTATTATAAAGACATCTCAGGCACGGATTACACGGAAAACACGGAAAGACACAATAACCGTGAATCCGTGTAGTCCGTGCCTCTTTTTCTCCCTCCCCCTAATTTTCAATTATTAATTTTTAATTCAATTCTTAATTCCTTATTTATGGCAACAGCTTATCACAATCTTTCAGACTACGATTTCAGTTCTGTACCCAGCGCGGAAAAAATGAAATTCGGCATCGTTGTATCCGAGTGGAATTATAATATTACCGGTGCTCTCCTGAAAGGTGCCGTAGACACTTTAAAGAAACATGGAGCCAAAGATGAAAATATTCTGGTAAAAACAGTACCCGGCAGTTTTGAACTGACTTTCGGCGCCAACCAACTTATCGAATACAGCGAAGTCGATGCAGTTATTGCAATTGGTTGTGTAGTCAGAGGAGATACTCCACATTTTGACTATGTTTGCATGGGTGCCACCCAAGGAATCGCCCAATTAAACGCAAGTGGCGATGTACCAGTAATTTACGGATTAATTACTACCAATACCATGGAGCAAGCAGAGGACCGCGCCGGTGGCAAACTGGGCAATAAAGGAGACGAATGTGCAATTACTGCAATAAAAATGATAGATTTTGCTTGGAGTTTACAAAAATAGTCGTATCTTTGCACCGCAATTGAGAAACAAACCTACTCAATGAGAGAATTGAGATAGAATCTTAAGTGCAAAAGGGCAAATACCAGAGTGGCCAAATGGGGCAGACTGTAAATCTGCTGGCTTACGCCTTCGGTGGTTCGAATCCATCTTTGCCCACTAAAATTGCGGAAGTAGCTCAGTTGATAGAGCATTAGCCTTCCAAGCTGAGGGTCGCGGGTTTGAGCCCCGTCTTCCGCTCTTAAGAAAATCAGATAGTTATCGCAAGATTTCTATCTGATTTTTGTTTTTAGAGAATGCTGATTCTGCACGAAACAATATACCACCTACTCAATAATGATATAGGCATAGGCGACCATTAAATATCAGAATGGCGGTCAGCAATGCCTGGATTACTTTTATATAAATGTTTGTTTTGTCCCGGTATCTGAATTGTTCGACACCCCGAAAGAGGATATAATAATCTGCCCCCACTGTGGAAAGGAAATAAAGTTGCATCCCGAATGCAAACAAAGCGTTCGACTATTTGCGAATACAAGGGAAAAAAGTAACTTTGCACAAAGAAACGGAAAGGTATGATTATTGAATTTGACAAGGACTATTTGCACGAGCTTTACACGGAGGGCAAGACGAGCGACAAGAAACACCGTTACCAACCCGAAGTGATTAGAGGCTACCAAAAGGCGGTTTTCGTGCTTTCGTCCGCAAATGCCGTTACGGACTTATTTCAGAACAATGCACTTAATTACGAGGTTCTGAAAGGGGACAAAAAGGACATTTCATCGGTACGCATAAACAAGCAATACCGCCTTGAATTTACCGTTAGGAATGTTATGAACGAACAAATAGTTACCGTATGCCGTTTGCTGGATATTAGTAACCATTACAAATAAATTAGGATATGGAAACAAAAAAGACTTATGCACCTCACGAGCTACAGCCGTCCACGCCCATACATCCGGGCGAAATATTGAAAGACGAGTTAGAGGCACGCAATATGTCGCAAAGAAAATTTGCGGCGGTTATCGGCGTTTCTTATTCCGTACTTAATGAAGTGATAAACGGGAAACGCCCCATTACTACCGAATACGCATTGAAGATAGAGGCGGCAACTGGCATTGCTGCCTACATTTGGGCAAATATGCAAACCGCCTACAATATGCAGACCGCCCGGCGTGACAGCAAATTATCCGTGATATTGGATAACATACGCAAGGCGGTTGCGGTGCTTTGACTTAAGACACTGAAAGCCTCGCACACGGAGAATGCCCACAGAGTTTCAAAAGGTTGTTGTGTGGGCTAAAATTGCATCCCTACGGCGTTATCTCTCCGTACTTGGAGGTGTGGAATAGGGGTAAATTAAAGTAGGTTGTTTTGTTCCGTTTTGGTTAGTTCGGGTTAGTTTAGGTTAGTTATCGATGAGGCTTCAAACAAATACTAAAACTTCATCAAACGCAAAAAGAGAGGAACACAGCCGATAAGGTGCATCCACAGATAATCATCTTTGATTATCTGTAGGTTAAGTTCATTCTGTGTTAATCTGTGGTGAATTTTGATACACCCTCTTTTTTATGCAGAAAAATAACCACAGGCTTGCAAATACGTAATGAAACACATACATTTACCCCACAAAAACCACTAATTTATCTGATATGACAACAAAAGGACTATGCAGAATAGTAGCACTATTCTTTTGTGTGGCAGGATTCATCGGATGCAACAACGATGATGACAAATTCTCATCCGCCGAAATCCAACAAGCACTTTTCGATATGAAAGGCACGTACAATGGCACGGTGGAGGTTTCATATTATCAAGGCAAGAACTTAGCCACCTTTCCCGATGAAGTAGTCAAGTCAAAAGATTCTTTAATATTCCAAATGTCCTTATTGCCTGTCGCGGAAATGATTACAGATGAAAATCTTTCACGGCACTTAAGGGAAATCAATCAGGTTGAAGTAAAGGCTGGGTATGAATTTTATCAGATGGACCAAGGTCACATACACTTTGTTTTACATCCTAAGGAAGCAATCATTTGGGGAGGGTACGGTGCCCCACAGTCTGTCCGAATAGAGTTTTCTCAGATTTATGGAGGCGACGTAGACGTTTATGAACAATCCCAATCCATGCTGTTCAATATTTCACCAACTGCATTGTGGATAGGCAACGAGAAGTCTCCTGAATTTTCGCAACTTGTCTATAATTTTATGGGGGAATCCAGATAGAACCGGAGTTTGCACCGTCAGAATCCAGTATCTATCAGCTCAGACTAACGATATGAAAAACTTATTTTCAATTTTTCGCAAGAAGAAAACGAATAAAGACATCATTGAACAATGGTTGCTGACTATTGAAAATGAAAACAATCTTCCCGAAAACATTATAGCTCTGAACTTCGGGCTATATGAACCTTATAGTACAATGGATTTAATCGGTTCCAAGAGCTATGATGCCCAGAACGATGATTGGGCTTGCAATGAAGACTGGATACCAGTTCATCGTATCTGCCCCATGTTGGATATTCCGGAAAATAAAGCGTGGAATGAAGTGCTTGCCGAAATAAAACGGTGTATTGAGGAATTGGTGCAAGACCACCCGACATTAAAACTTTGGAAAATAACCCATATAACCATCGGATTTGCAGACAGCGACTTGACCGTGATTGACAATATGCCTAAAAGCTTTTTTAAGAGGTAACTTATGGCATATCGACAATCTTGCAGCTATATGGCTACTAATCCTTCAGTCGCAACATGGTAATGAAGTGATTTAAACTTTAGAAAAGGACATCTATTCAGTCAGGTGTCCTTTTTATCATAACCTATATTTACGCCATGAATTAAAACCTTATTTTACGTTTTTACTGTCTGTTTGGGGCTTTTGAAGCGAACAGTTTAACCGAGTAAACCAGGAAGTCAACCGAATGGCGCAAAGCACGAATTCATGGTTATTTAAACAAGATATTTCTGAGAATATCATCTAACCACGGTTCTTTCATCTTTTCCACAAAAACATCATTCTTTAGTTGAAAAGCCTTTTTGTAAACACTCTGCATTTTCAAATTATAGCGCACCGTATCATAGCGGACTATTGACTGGTAAAATCCGGTATCAACAGCGACAATTTCATTTTCTATTCTCAATGTATCCTCAGCTGTATCGGAGACTCTTCCAGTCCCCATCTGTGCGAATGAAATGCAGCTGCCTCCGATTAGAGCCAATAATGTTACCAATATTTTATTCATACGCTACTGTTTTCTACAAAGATACGGAATTCAAAGAACAAACATCTCTTTTACAAGAAAAATTCCATTATACCCATAAACGCTTATAAGGCAACGCACACATTTGTATATCAAAGTTCAGTTTTAGTTAATAAAATTATGTAAGTTTGTAAACGAATAAAAAGTTCTCCTCCAATGAACAACATCATTCATAAAATCAGGCAGATTTATCCGGTTTCCGAAGAAGCACTTCAGGCATTGCTGATGAATATGCAGGTAAGACACTACCCTAAAGGAACTTATATAGTACAAGCGGGAGTAACAGACCGTTTGGTTTATTTCATTGAGGAAGGGGTCACCCGTTCCGTATTTCATCACGACGGACAAGACACCACCACTTGGTTCAGCCAGGAAGGTGACGTAACCTTCGGAATGGATTCACTGTACTATCAGCAGCCGTCAGTAGAAAGCATTGAAACTCTTTCGGACTGCAAAATCTACGTCATCCACATAGACGAGTTAAATGCTCTCTACGAAACATATATTGATATAGCCAACTGGGGGAGAATACTGCATCAGAACGTAAACAAGGAGCTCAGTCATATGTTTGTGGAAAGACTCCAACTGCCTCCCAAAGAGCGGTATGAACAATTCAACCGCCGTTACCCCGGACTGATAAATCGGGTGAAGCTAAAATATGTGGCAGCCTTCCTGGGTATTTCCATCTATACTCTCAGCCGGGTACGCGCAAAAAAATAGAAGATTGCCGTTCTTTTTTGCTTTTAAGCAAAAGAACTTCGCTTCGCATGGCGTATCTTTGACATCCGAAAACATTAACCAAACAACAGAAAAAAAACAGATGTCGCACATTTCATCTTCTGCCTTTTCAGACACCAAAGCACATTATGACCTTCTCGACGGGCTCCGTGGCGTAGCAGCCTTGATGGTTATATGGTATCATATATTCGAAGGCTATGCTTTTGCCGGTGGTGGCATTATCGAAACCTTCAACCACGGCTATTTAGCTGTAGATTTCTTCTTTATACTATCGGGATTCGTTATCGGGTATGCTTATGACGACCGTTGGGGCAGGAGCCTCACAATGAAAAACTTCTTTAAACGGCGCTTGATACGTCTCCATCCGATGGTCATTATGGGAGCCGTCCTGGGTGCCATTACCTTCTGTCTTCAAGGATGCGTACAATGGGACGGAACACATATTGCCCTCTCCATGATTATGCTGTCCCTTCTTTGCACTATATTCTTTATTCCCGCAATGCCAGGTGCAGGTTATGAAGTCCGTGGTAATGGCGAAATGTTTCCTTTGAATGGTCCATGCTGGTCCTTGTTCTTTGAATATATAGGCAACATCCTTTATGCCTTGTTTATCCGCCGCTTATCAAACAAAGCCCTCGCCGTACTGACAATATTGCTGGGAGTGGCATTGGCATCATTCGCCATTTTCGACATCTCCGGATACGGAAATATGGGAGTAGGCTGGACACTGGACGGAATAAACTTTGGCGGTGGATTGCTGAGGATGCTTTTTCCTTTCTCCATGGGCATGCTTTTGTCGCGCAACTTCAAGCCTATCAAGGTGAAAGGTGCTTTCTGGATATGTACCATTGCATTGGTTGCCTTGTTTTCAGTGCCCTACCTGGAAGGTGCAGCACCGGTCTGTACAAATGGCATTTATGAAGCGTTCTGTGTAATCATCGCTTTTCCGGTTCTCGTCTGGTTAGGAGCTTCCGGTACCACAACAGATAAGAAATCGACCCGGATATGCAAATTCCTGGGAGATATATCCTATCCAATCTATGTGATACATTATCCATTCATGTACTTGTTCTATGCATGGCTCATCAAAAACCAGCTCTTCACGTTGGAGCAGACTTGGCAGGTTGCCTTGTGTGTTTACGCATGGAACATATTATTGGCTTATCTATGCCTGAAATTCTATGATGAACCGGTACGGAAATATCTGGCCAAACGCTTCTTGAGCAAGAAACGGTAAAGGGGCCACCACTGATTACACAGATTTGCACAGATTAATTTATCTCAAGGATTTTTATCTGTGCAAATCTGTGTAGTCAGTGGTGCATTATCATTCCAGATAAAGTGGCTCCACCACCTCCGTCACATTCTCATGGAACCACTCATCCAATTTAGCTTCAACCTTGTCCTTTATCTGTGGAGTGATATATTTCCTCACTTTCTTATAAGCATAAACCGCAGCAAACCCCTTCCCTACCATAAAGACTTGTCCCAAAAGGTCTTCTATACTGGTAGGGAATACAATTGCCACCAAAGCAATCATGATATTTGTCTTTTCACTCTCCGGAGTAGAATCTGCAGTCATCACATAATAAGCCGTCAGTACAGGACGACCGGCTGCCCGACCACCTTTCTTTATATACTCTTCTACTTTAAGACGAATCTCGTCCATGGAAAAATTCATTTTCATATTCATAATCTCCTCTTTTTATTTATTAGACGCAGAAAGATGAAGTTTGGTTGCAAAAATCTGCATTTTTTTTTCAACATTATATCCCAAATAAGCAGTATCTTTGTCCCCGCATTTTCACAACCACATAAAATTATAATGAAAACAATAGTAAATGTTCCCTCCCGACAGAACACCATGCGCGAACTGCGGGATTATCTGATGATTGCCCTGGGTATGGTCTTATATGGTATCGGCTGGACAGTCTTCCTGCTTCCCAACGATATTACTACCGGTGGCGTACCGGGCATTGCATCCATCGTATATTTTGCCACTGGATTTCCCGTCCAATATACGTACTTCGCCATCAACTTCATGCTTCTACTGCTTGCACTGCGCATATTGGGATGGAAGTTCAGCGTAAAGACAATCTTTGCCGTATTCACCCTGACCTTTTTCCTTTCCATTATCCAGAAACTGACCGAGGGTGTTGTCCTCCTGCACGACCAGCCCTTCATGGCTTGTGTCATCGGTGCCTCCTTCTGCGGTAGCGGCATCGGCATCGCCTTTTCCAACAACGGCAGTACTGGCGGCACGGACATCATTGCCGCCGTAATCAACAAATACCGTGACATCACGCTGGGCAGAGTCATGTTGATATGTGACCTTATCATCATCTCGTCCAGTTACTTTGTTCTGAAAGATTGGGAAAAGGTGGTGTATGGCTACGTTACTCTATACATATGCAGCTTCGTGCTCGACCAAGTGGTGAACAGTGCCCGCCAGTCCGTACAATTCTTTATTATCAGCGATAAATATGAGGAGATAGCCAAGCACATCCAGGTATATCCCCACAGAGGTGCAACGGTCATCAACGCCTCGGGCTTCTATACGGGAAAAGAGATAAAAATGCTGTTCGTGCTGGCCAAGAAGCGGGAGTCCACCATCATTTTCCGGCTCATAAAAGACATAGACCCCAATGCCTTTGTATCACAAAGTGCAGTCATCGGAGTCTATGGAGAGGGATTCGACAAAATCAAAGTGAAGTAGAGGATTTCTCGAACTTCCCTTGAATCCAAGTATAAACAATAGGACGGCGGACAAACGGTTTTAGTTTTTCCGCCGCTTCTTTACCCATATAATCGGTCGTGGTAAAAGTGAATGCCAACGTGGTGTCCTTCGCAGACAGGTCCGCTTTCATCAGCAGCATGTCGGCCTGACGACGGGCATCCTGATACTCATAGACATCCACCGTATCCGCAGCCTCAGCGATAAAATCGTCCAGGACGGGCAATGCCGGCAGGTAGGACGAAGCAACCAGCTCCTTCCAGTCTGTCGTATAGAACTTGACATGGCTGTCGCAAGCCGGAGCACAAACCGTAGCAACCACACAAATCACCTTCGTACTGTCGTTAGTAGGCAAGAGCTTCATCTGCCATGAACTCTGGGGCGTCATCTTCACATGTATATAGTCTGGAGAAAGTTCCGTCATTTCCGATTTACCACCAAAGCTGTTGGTCACCTCAGCTTTCATCTTACTTTCCAGAAAGTCTATAAAATCCGCACGGTTCACGGCGCTAAGCAACGGACATATAGAATCCGGCATATTCTTAAAACACGCCTTGGCTTCCTGGGCCTGCAAATACCCCCATCCGATGAAAGCCAAAATCAAAAAAGCACTCAATTTTCTTATCATAACATTTTAATCATTTCTTCAAGGAAACGGGCATCTGTTTCATCAAAACTACCCAAATCGTCACTGTCAATATCCAATACTCCCCACACTTCACCATCCTCACGCTTCAGCGGAACCACGATCTCCGAACGCGACAGCGAGCTGCAGGCTATATGTCCGGGAAATGCATCCACATCGGGCACAACCAACGTCTCGGCTCTATCCCATGCCGTGCCGCAAACACCGCGGCCTTTCCTGATGCGCGTACAAGCTATCGGTCCCTGGAAAGGTCCTAACACCAATTCTTCACCTTTCACCAAGTAGAAGCCTACCCAGAAGAAATGGAAAGTCTCTTTCAGCGCCGCCGAAGCATTCGCCAGATTGGCTATCAAGTCATCTTCACCTGCCAGCAGATTTTTCAGTTGAGGAAGCAAAGCGCGATATTTCTCTGTCTTGCTACCAGCATTTATATATAGGTCTTCTGCCATATATCACTTGTTTATCTAAATATAAAAGAAATCAGCAACATTGCCTCACTCATCACACAGCACGGGTCAGATTCACCGTCAGCCCCAAAGCATTTACAATTCTATAAAACGTAGCTACGCTCGGGACAGTAATACCTTTCTCAATTCTTGAAATATACGATTTATTCACGCCAATACGACTGGCCAGTTCGGCCTGAGTCACCTTTGCTTCTTTCCTTGCATCAAGAAGTATCTGACTTGCATAAAAAGCATAAGCATCATCTTCCGCTTTCGTACGCTCGGGTGTTCCTTCTTTTCCGAATTTAGCATCCAATACCATATCGTAATCTACAATCTGATGATTATTTGTCTCCATAATATGCCTCCTTTATTTTTAATGCCTTTTCTATTTCAGCCGATGGTGTCTTTTGGGTTTTCTTTTGAAACCCATTGAATAAAACAACTATTGCTCCATCGTCAAAGATAAAGAATACCCGGTAAATATTGCTATTGTATTCAGTCCTCAACTCGTACAGCCCATCTCTGATTAATTTTACAAACTTTTTAGGTAACCTATCCTGGGTTTTCAGAAGGAGTAAACCGTATTGCACTTTTTCCTGCTCCTTCTCTGTTAAGGTAGCCATAAATGCTTCAAAATATCCACCGTACGTTCTTATCTTACGTCTCATGTTACAAAGATACGATATGTTGCACAATTATACAACTAATTCATTGCATTATTACACACTCCAATTATTCTCTCTGCTTTCTCAGCCGAATAGAACTGCAAATAATCAATGTACATCTCAGCGACTTCCTAAGTACAAGAAGAACATTCCAATCAACACCAAAATGAGGTCGACAGCCTTGCTTTTTAAATTCTTTTCACGGAAGAAAAGCGCACCGAAAAGGAAGGAAACTACAACGCTGCCACGACGCACCATCGAAACGATGGAAATCATGGAGTCCTCATAGCTCAGGGCATAAAAATAGACAAAGTCTGCCGCACAAAGGAAAATGGAGATACAGATAATGGTCCAGTCCCAACGAAACGGGGTACTTTCTTTTCGCTTGGGGTACCACAACAGCAGGATAATGGGACACATGATAAAGACTTGGTAGACATTATACCACGACTGCACTAACATCGGGTTGAGCTGCTTCATCAGATATTTGTCATACAGCCCACTGACAGCTCCGGCAACGGCAGCCAGCACGATGAAAAGAATCCATTTGTTATGCTTGAAGTCGATTCCCTCTTTCTTGCCCGAACGACTCAGCATGAAGAAGGACACTATGGCAAGCAGCACGCCAATCCATTGATAAAGGTTCAAGCGTTCGCCAAACACAAGCATGGCACCTACAAGCACCATTACGGGGCGCGTCGCATTAATCGGTCCCACGATGGTCAGCGGCAGATGCTTCATCCCGAAATAACCGAATATCCAGGAAGAGAGCACGATAAACGACTTGACAACAATAAACTTATGCACCTCCACCCCACCACGGGAACATCAAACATCGTACCTCCCAACACCGACGGCGCAAAGGCAGATACCAGAATGAAAGGAAGAAATATCAGGCTCGAGAACAGCGTGTTCAGGAAAAGTACCGGCAGTACGGCATTATCACGAAGCGACTTCTTCTTGAAGACATCGTAAAATCCCAGTAAAGCAGCAGAGAGGAAAGCAAGCAATAACCACATAGAGTTAATTAAAAATTAAGAATTAAAAATTAAAGGGAGGGGGGGGTACGTTTTTGTAGTGCATCCCTCTGTTTATTCTAAAAAAGTAGTTTCCGGATAGGCTACATCCACCAGAAACAATGCATTTCCGGGAACGGAAGTTCCTGCCTGGCAACGGTCCTTCTGTTCGATGACGCGTCGGAAACCTTCAACAGAAAGTTTTCCGCGACCCACTTCGAGCAGAGTGCCGACAATGGCACGTACCATGTTGCGCAGGAACCGGTCGGCCTGGATGGTGAAAACCCAGGTCACATCGTCTACCCGAGTCCAGGCGGCATGCATAATCTTGCAATTATTGGTTTTAACATCGGTATGGAGTTTGCTGAAGCTGGTAAAGTCCGTATAGTCAAACAAGGTTTGGGCAGCCTCATTCATCCGTTCAAAGTCCGGTGTTTGGAACAGACGGCAGCGATATTGGCGGTTGAAAGGAGACTTGGCGGTAGTGACATAATACTTATACATCCGCGCCGTAGCATCAAAACGGGCATGTGCATCGGACTTCACGGCGCGCAGACGGTATACAGAAATATCGGGAGGAAGCAGACGATTCAGCTTATCCGTCATAAAAACAGTGTCCAGAGGAGAATCACTGTCAAAGTGAGCTACCATCAGTGAGGCATGCACCCCGGCATCGGTACGCCCCGCTCCCACGACTTCCACCTCGCGACGCAGCAAGGTACTCAGCGCCTTCATCAAACACTCCTGCACACTCGCTCCATTCGGCTGGATTTGCCAGCATGATAAGCGGTGCCATCATAAGCCAGGTATATAAAATATCGTTGCACGGTCTTTTTTGTGTGCAAATATAGTGCAAACCGAATACAGAACTTTCATGCTTGCATGAAAAAGTTATGTTGAGGTGCAGCCTATATTCGCTTTTTCAGCAAAGATAGTGCTAATTTAAAAACGTTTGAATTATCTTTGCAAGGTTTTCACCACAGATTACACAGATTAACGCAGATTTTTCACAGACATAGTATATTTATAAACAGACATAGTACATTTATAAGATGAGATATTCTTCCAGAATCCTACCTATACTGATAATTGTCGCAGCCGCCGCTACATTCACCTTTGCCGGCTGCAAGAAGAAGGACATGTCGCTCAAGTTGAACGAACCGCGCAACATTCGGGGCGTTGTCAGCTACAAACGCTCGTTCGGAGACTTGAATGAGAAACATCTCAATGTAGCCCAAGCCATTGGCATACGTGTGCTTTCCTCCCGCGAGGAAGCAGAAAAAATGAAGGAGCAACTGCAACCTATCACGACGAACGAGCTCTATGCCGTAGATTCACTGACGCATTCCATCCCCTATCTCATTCCGGGCGCTGCCAGCCTACTGGACACCATCGGACACAACTTCCTTGATTCACTGACCGCCAAAGGACTGAATCCAAACAAGATAATTGTGACTTCCGTACTTCGCACCCAGGACGATGTAAAACGCCTGCGCCGCCGCAACGGCAATGCTTCTCCAAACTCGGCACATTTTTACGGAACGACATTCGATGTCAGTTGGAAACGCTTTCAGAAAATAGAAGACGAGGATGGACGTCCTTTGCAGGATGTCAGCGCAGACACTTTGAAACTGGTTCTTTCGGAAGTGCTGCGCGACCTGCGGAAAGCTGACAAATGCTACATCAAGTACGAGTTGAAGCAAGGATGCTTCCACATTACGACCAGAAAAAAGTGAGTGATAAGTGACGAGCTACAAGTGACGAGTTACTTGTCACTCGTCACGTCCAGCATCTTCCACGCCAGCGGCAGGCAGGTAGCTATATCCCCCGCCGTCATCCCCACTGCCCCCTGCTTCTTGCAGGCGATGTCTCCCGCCAGTCCGTGCACATACGTGGCCAAGCAGGCAGCCTTCTCCGGCTCATAGCCTTGGGCAAGCAAGGCAAGCACCACTCCCGTCAGCACATCACCGCTGCCTCCCGTCGCCATACCCGGATTGCCGGTAGGGTTGAAAAAGCATTTCCCGGCAGGAGTGACAATAGCAGAATAAGCGCCTTTCAAGATAATGTGCACTCCGGCGCTCTTCGCCAGCTCGCGAGCCTTCATCAGGCGCTCGTACGAATTCTGGCATTTACCCACAAGACGCTCCAGCTCCTTGGGATGCGGAGTCAAAATACTCCCTTTGGGCAGACGCCTATATAGTTGCGCTTTTCGCCCAGCAAACTCAAGGCATCGGCATCCACCACCATCGGAGTCTGGCATGTCTCTATCTGCTCCAGCAGAGCCGTCCCGGTCTCAGCCGCCTTTCCCAGTCCCGGGCCTATCGCCACGGCCTGGTAATCGTCCGTATCGGTAGCGGTGGCAAAGCAGGTGTCGCTGATGTCCAGCTCCGTCATGGCCTCGGGCACGGAGGTCTGCACAATGAAGTTGTTGCAGAACGGCACATGCACCGTCAGCAGTCCCACCCCCGAACGCAGACAAGCGCGTGCAGCCAGCACCGAAGCTCCCGCCATCCCCTGCGAACCGGCTATCAGCAGTGCACGGCCGAAGTTCCCCTTATGGGCAAACCGGCTGCGCGGCTTCAGCAGGGCAGACACATCTTCATGCTCCAACAGGCGGAAGTCCGTTCCATGTTATGGATGGCATCCTCACTGAGCCCGATGTCCAGCAACTGCCATTCGCCCACATACGGCTCGTTCTCGGCAAAGAGAAATGCCAGTTTCGGCAGTTGCAGGCTCAGTGTCAGATGGGCACGGACGATATTCGTATGTACGTTGTAGGTGTTGTCCTCACCCATCAGTCCCGACGGGATGTCGATGGACACCACCGTGGCGGGCGAGGCGTTGATGTACTTCACTACGGCTGCAAAACCGCCGCTCAGAGCCTTGTTCAGACCGCTGCCGAAGAGGCCGTCTATCACCACATGGTCCGCCGTCAGCACGGGAGGCACAAACTGGGTGGTCACTTCGTGGAAGTCCACGCCCGGCACGTCGGCCAGCCGCTCCTTGTTCGTCTCGCAGTCCGGCGAAAGCGTCCCTTTCGTATTGAAGAGATACACCTCGAGCCGGTAGCCCTTCCCGGCCAGCAGTCGCGCCAGGGCAAGCGCATCGCCACCGTTGTTCCCCGGTCCGGCAAAAACGGTGAGCGGCGTGTCCGGCTCCCAACGCTCGGCAATGGCACGGGCCAATGCGCGTGAGGCACGTTCCATCAGGTCGATGGAAGCAATCGGTTCATTCTCTATGGTATCTGCATCCAGTTGCTTGATGCTTGCAGTAGGAAATATCTTCATAATAGGATTATCTTAAAATCGTAGAGCAAAGATAGGGCTTTGATTTCAACTGTACAAAGAGAAGACGTTTTTTATCAAATTGCTTTGTCCCTGGGGAAAAAATATCTGCCCCGTAAGGAAAAGTCGTCTTCAATGCAAAGGATTCTTAGAACAAAGCCTTTATTCTTAGAAACAAAAGCTCTATTTCTATAAATAAAAGCTTTATTTACAGAAACACAAGTTCTGTTTTAAGTTTGCGTAGGCTTACGGATAAGTTTGTACAGGCTTGTCGGCAAGTTTCTAATTATACCCATTAACTTACGCAAAATAATGACTAATTTTGTACCCTCAACATATAATAAAAGCCAAAACAATAAAAGTATATCCAATGAGTACATCCCGACACCCGAAAGGTCTTTACCTTATCTTCGCCACCAGCACGGCAGAGCGTTTCAGCTACTACGGCATGCGTGCCATCTTCATTCTGTTCCTCACCCAGGCGCTTCTTTTCGACAAGGAGCACGCCGCCTCCATCTACGGCAGCTACACCGGACTGGTGTACCTGACACCCCTCATCGGCGGCTACATCGCCGACAAATACTGGGGCATCCGCCGTTCCGTCTTCTGGGGGGCCATGATGATGGCAGTCGGCCAGTTCCTGATGTTTGCCAGCGCCTCGATGCTGGAGGCGCGTGAGCTTTCGCATTGGCTGATGTACGGCGGACTGACTTTCCTGATATTGGGCAACGGCTGCTTCAAGCCCACCGTCTCCTCCCTGGTGGGGCAGCTCTACGAGCCGGGCGACAAACGACTGGATTCCGCCTACACCATCTTCTATATGGGTGTCAACGTGGGTTCCTTCCTCGCCCCGCTGGTCTGCGGCTACTTTGGCGAGACGGGCAACCCTCACGACTTCCGATGGGGCTTCCTCATTGCCGCCATCGTCACCGTGCTGACGGTCGTCCTCTTCGAAACCCAGAAAAACAAGTACCTCATCGGCCCCGACGGCAAGCCCCTCGGCATCATCCCCGACGCCCGCAAAGAGCAGCCCCAGGCAGACAACACCGCCCGGAAGAGTGCCCACGCCAACGGACAGACCACGCGCAACTACCTGCTGCTCGCCCTGCTCGCCATCGCGCTTGCCGGTTTCTTCTACTGGTGCTTCGGGGGCGACTGGATAAGCATCGGCATCTTCACCGCCTGCATCGTGTTTCCTGTCAGCATCCTGCTGGAAGGCTCGCTCACCAAGACGGAGCGCGACCGCATCTTCGTCATCTACATCATCGCCTTCTTCGTCATTTTCTTCTGGGCGGCCTACGAGCAGGCAGGCGCCTCGCTCACGCTTTTCGCCTCCGAGCAGACCGACCGCGTCATCCTGGGGTGGGAAATGCCCGCCTCCTGGATTCAGTCCTTCAACCCCTTCTTTGTGGTGATACTTGCCGCCATCATGCCGGGCGTATGGGGCGCCCTGGGCAAACGGGGCATGGAGCCCGCCTCGCCCACCAAGCAAGCCATCGGTCTGCTACTGCTTTCACTGGGCTATCTCGTCATCTGCTTTGGGGTGAAAGATGTTCAGCCGGGCATCAAGGTGAGTCTCATCTGGCTGACGGGGCTCTACTTCATCCATACCATGGGCGAAATCTGCCTCTCGCCCATCGGGCTCTCCATGGTGAACAAGCTCACGCCCATCCGCTTCGCCTCGCTGATGATGGGGATATGGTACCTCTCCACCGCCACTGCCAATAAGTTTGCAGGTACGCTAAGCGGGCTCTACCCCGAAGCCGGAAAGGTAAAGACGCTACTGGGCTATCGCATCGAGACGATGTATGATTTCTTCATGGTGTTCGTCGTCATGTCTGCCACGGCATCGCTTATCCTCTTCCTGCTCTCAAAGAAATTACAGAAGATGATGCATGGAGTGGAATAAAAATCGTATTTTTGCGGCAACTTTCTAAAAACATCCCATCTATGGATACCATACAAATAAAAGACAAGATGTTCACAGTCTCCATCAAGGAGCAGGACATACTGAAAGAAGTAACCCGTGTAGCGAACGAAATCAACCGCGACCTGGCAGGAAAGAATCCTCTATTCCTCAGCGTACTGAACGGTTCGTTCATGTTTACCGCCGATTTGCTGAAACGAATCACGATTCCCTGCGAAATTTCGTTTGTCAAATTGGCATCTTATCAAGGAGTATCCTCTACCGGGGTAATTAAGGAAGTAATAGGCATCAATGAAGACCTCACAGACCGTACTGTAGTCATTGTAGAGGACATAGTAGATACGGGACTCACCATGCAACGCTTACTGGACACCCTCGGCACTCGCGGTCCCAGGGAGATTCATATTGCCTCCCTACTGGTGAAACCTGATAAGCTGAAAGTTTATTTAAACATAGAATATGTGGCCATGAATATTCCGAACGACTTCATCGTGGGCTACGGGTTGGATTATGACGGCTTCGGGCGCAACTATCCCGACATTTATACTGTAGTAGACTGATACAGACATAATATAGTAAATCATTAAATAATAACTAAGCAAATGTTGAACATTGTAATTTTTGGTGCTCCCGGTTCAGGTAAGGGAACACAAAGTGAAAAGATTGTAGAAAAGTATGGCATCAACCATATCTCTACCGGAGACGTGCTCCGTGCTGAAATGAAAAACGGTACAGAACTGGGCAAGACTGCTAAAGGTTATATCGACCAGGGCCAGTTGATTCCCGATGAGTTGATGATTGATATTCTGGCAAGCGTATTCGACAGCTTCAAGGATAGCAAAGGCGTGATTTTCGACGGCTTCCCCAGAACAATCGCCCAGGCTGAAGCATTAAAGAAGATGCTCGCCGAACGCGGACAGGAAGTCAGCGTGATGCTCGACCTCGACGTGCCCGAAGAAGAACTGATGAAGCGCCTCATCAAGCGCGGACAAGAATCAGGACGTGCAGACGACAATGAAGAGACAATCAAGAAGCGTCTGGTGGTTTACCACTCACAGACAGCTCCGCTGATTGACTGGTACAAGCAGGACGGCAAATACCAACACATCCAGGGCTTCGGCGTATTGGAAGAAATCTTTGCCGATGTTTGCAAGGCTATTGACGCAGTGAAATAACAATAAAACAGAATATGGCTGAATCGAATTTTGTTGACTACGTAAAAATATATTGCCGCTCCGGAAAGGGCGGACGAGGTTCTACGCATATGCGGCGTGAGAAATACATACCCAACGGAGGCCCCGACGGAGGTGACGGAGGACGAGGAGGCCATGTCATCCTGCGGGGTAACCGTAACTACTGGACGCTACTCCATCTGAAGTACGACCGCCACATCCTGGCAGGACACGGAGAATCCGGCTCCAAGAACCGGAGCTTCGGAAAAGACGGAGCGGACAAGGTGATTGAAGTGCCCTGCGGCACGGTGGTGTACAACGCCGAAACGGGTGAATACATCTGCGACGTCACCGAGCACGAACAAGAAGTCATCCTGCTGAAAGGCGGACGCGGAGGTCTGGGCAACTGGCACTTCAAAACCGCCACACGCCAGGCTCCCCGCTTTGCACAACCGGGCGAACCGATGCAGGAGTTGACGGTAATCATGGAACTGAAGCTGCTGGCAGACGTCGGTCTGGTAGGTTTCCCCAATGCAGGAAAATCCACTTTACTGGCATCCGTTTCTGCGGCGAAACCCAAAATCGCCAATTATCCGTTTACAACGCTGGAACCCAATCTGGGCATCGTGTCCTATCGCGACAGCAAATCGTTTGTGATGGCGGACATTCCCGGCATCATCGAAGGAGCCAGTGCGGGCAAAGGATTGGGATTGCGCTTCCTGCGACACATCGAGCGCAACTCCCTGTTGCTGTTCATGGTGCCTGCCGACAGCGACGACATCCGCAAGGAGTACGACATACTCTTGAACGAGCTCCGTACCTTCAACCCCGAAATGCTGGACAAGCAACGCGTGCTTGCCATCACCAAATGCGACATGCTGGACCAAGAGCTGATGGACGAGATAGAGCCGACACTGCCCGAAGGCATTCCTCATATCTTTATCTCTGCCGTGGCAGGCATGGGCATCTCCACGCTGAAAGACATCCTTTGGGAAGAGCTGAACAAGGAAAGCAATAAGATAGAAGGTAAAGTGAACAGCATTGCCCACCGCGCCAAAGACCTCAGCCACCTGCAGGAAGAATTGAAAGAAGAGGGTGAGGACGAGGACCTCAGCTATGAATACGTCAACGACGACGAGGACATAGAGGACCTTGAGGACTTTGAATACGAAGAAGATTGGGAGGAAGATAAAAAATGATTCCTCTTACAGAAGATAGGAAAATGTTGGGATATGAGCTGCTTGCCTCATATCCCGGCATTTCTTGTTTTGTAACCACCCGCCACGGTGGATGCAGCCAAGGCAACTATGCCTCCCTCAACTGCACACCCTACACGGGAGACGAAGCCGAAGCTGTGCGCCGTAACCAGGAAATAGTATGTTCTTCCCTGCCCCAACGTCCCCAAGAACTGGTCATCCCGTTTCAGACCCACGGGACAAAGGCACTTGTCATTGACGGAACTTATCTGCAAGCAACAGCAGAAGAACGCCACTCCATGTTGCAGGGCATTGATGCACTGATAACCCGTGAACCGGGCTGCTGCATCTGCATCTCTACGGCAGACTGCATTCCCATCCTGCTCTACGACCGGAAGAATGCCGTGATAGCCGCCGTTCATGCCGGATGGCGCGGCACAGTGAATTACATCCTCGGCCACACACTCGACAAGATGCGTGCCCACTATGGCACAGAGGGCAAAGAAGTGATAGCCTGCATCGGCCCCGGCATCTCCCTTTCCGCCTTCGAGGTAGGCGACGAAGTCTATGAAGCATTCCGCAAGAACGGTTTCCAGATGGATTACATCTCCGAATGGAAACCCGCCACCCACAAATACCATATCGACCTATGGGCTGCCAACCGACTGCAACTGCTGGACTTCGGAGTACCTTCCGCACAAGTGGAGACAGCCAATATATGTACTTTTACCCAATATGAAGAGTTTTTCTCGGCACGCCGGATGGGTATCAAATCCGGAAGGATATTGTCGGGAATCATGTTAACCCATTCAAACGGATTGCATTAATGTATCATATCACACTTTCTAAAGAAATCAAGCAGAATTGCCCCGAATTCCGCGGTGCAGCCGTATTTGCCGAAGTGACAAATACCCCATATTGCGAAGGGTTGTGGCAGGAAATAGCAACTTTCACCCAAGAGCTAAGAGCCCGTGAAACCACGGACAGCATCAAGTACCAACCCGTCATTGCCGCCACCCGCGAAGCCTACAAACGTTGCGGCAAAGACCCCAGCCGCTACCGTCCCTCGGCCGAAGCACTGAGACGACGACTGCTGCGCGGATTGGAACTCTATCAGATAGATACGTTGGTAGACCTTATCAACCTTGTCTCCCTACGTACGGGCCACTCTATCGGCGGATTTGATGCCGACGAGATACAAGGAAGCGACCTTGAGCTGGGCATAGGACGTGCCGAGGAATTGTTCGAGGGTATAGGCCGCGGCATGCTGAACATAGAAGGGCTGCCCGTCTACCGCGACCGTATAGGCGGTATCGGTACCCCGACCAGCGACCACGAACGCACCAAGATGAAACTTGAAACCCGCCATATCCTTGCCATTGTCAACGGCTACAACGGGCAGGAAGGTCTGAAAGAAGCAGCCGAAATGATATTGGAACTGTTGGAGAAATATGCTTCCTCTACCAGTGGGACTATACAATATTTTGAATAAATGAGAATCCGTATTCTTGTCCCTCTCCTGCTCATAGCCCTTGGTGCCACGGCACAAGGGAAGAAAACGGTCTTTTCCACCATGGAAACCAACCATATCCGCGTTGCCACTCCGGGACTGTTTTCGCAAAGAGAACTGATAGAGCTACCTTTGGAGGACATTCCGGACACGGAATACTCCTTTCCCCTGCCTGGAGGAAAAGTCATCTCCTTACGGACGGGGGCGGGGACGCCACAGTGGCATAGACATCAAGACCTACGCCAAAGACACCATACGGAGTGCCTTCAACGGCGTAGTACGGATGTCCAAGCCTTATAGCGCCTACGGCAATGTCGTCGTCGTACGCCATGACTTCGGACTGGAAACGATATACAGCCACAACTTCAAAAACCTTGTACATTGTGGCGACACAGTCAAAGCCGGACAGCCCATCGCACTGACCGGACGCACCGGACGCGCCTCTACTGAGCATCTGCACTTCGAGACACGCGTCAACGGGCAGCACTTCGACCCCAATATTATCTTCAACATGAAGGAACAGACGCTGAACCGACAACGTATCGGATGCTCAAAAAAAGGAAACGGCATCGTCGTGCAACAATTACCGACAATCTACCCGAAGCCACTGCAAAAAAAATACCCAATGGAACTGTTTAAGTATCCAAACGTTTCACTACATTTGCAGAACGTTTCACTAAAAGAACGAATTGAACTTTAAAACATATCAATGATAGAAAAACTGATTGTTCTTGAAGATATTGACCCGGTAATATTTTATGGCGTAAACAACGCCAACATGCAGCTGATAAAGGCCTTGTATCCCAAGCTTCGCATCGTTGCCCGCGGCAATGTCATCAAAGTATTGGGTGATGAGGAGGAAATGTGTGCATTCGAGGAGAACATCACCAAGCTGGAGAAATACTGTGCCGAATACAACTCTTTGAAAGAAGAGGTCATTATAGACATCATCAAAGGCAATGCCCCGCAAGCGGAAAAATCGGGCAATGTCATTGTATTCAGCGTAACCGGAAAGCCGATTATCCCGCGCAGCGAGAACCAGCTGAAGCTGGTAGAGGCATTTGCCAAGAATGACATGCTGTTTGCCATCGGTCCCGCCGGTTCAGGAAAGACCTATACAGCCATCGCACTTGCCGTGCGGGCACTAAAGAATAAGGAGATAAAGAAAATCATCCTCAGCCGCCCCGCCGTAGAAGCCGGAGAAAAGCTCGGTTTCCTGCCCGGCGACATGAAGGACAAGATAGACCCGTATCTGCAACCACTCTATGACGCCCTGCAGGACATGATACCTGCCGCCAAGCTGAAAGAGTACATGGAGCTGAACATCATCCAGATTGCCCCCCTCGCCTTTATGCGCGGACGCACACTGAACGATGCCGTTGTCATTCTGGATGAAGCGCAGAACACGACCACCCAGCAAATCAAGATGTTCCTCACCCGCATGGGCATGAACACCAAGATGATTGTCACGGGAGACATGACGCAGATTGACTTGCCTTCTTCCCAGACTTCCGGTCTGGTGCAGGCACTGAAAATCCTGAAAGGCGTAAAAGGCATCAGCTTCGTGGAGCTGAACAAGAAAGACATCGTACGGCACAAATTGGTAACCCAGATTGTGGAAGCCTACGAGAAGTTCGACAAGGAAGCGAAAGCAGAACGGGAGAAACTTAATAATCAAAAGAATCACCACAATGAACAGAATTAATGTAATAGCTCTCGGAGTCAGAGACATGCAACGGTCTGTCAAGTTCTACAGAGATGAACTGGGCTTTCAGACAGAAGAAAAAGAAGACTGCCCGAAGGTGATATTCTTCAATACAACAGGAACGAAATTTGAGTTGTATCCTTTAGAACTCCTGGCACAAGACATCAGTGAAAGCAATCCTCCCAAAATCGGTAACGGCTTCTGTGGTATTACTTTAGCCTACAACGTAAAGAGCGAAGCTGAAGTTATAAAAACAATAGAGACGGCACGGAATGCCGGCGCCAATATCGTCAAGGAGCCACAAAAAGTTTTTTGGGGTGGCTTTCATGCCTATTTTGCCGACCCCGATAATTATTATTGGGAGGTAGCCTATAATCCTTATTGGACTTTCGATGACAACGATATGATTAAACTTTAATATGACAATGAATATGAAAGCATTAACAGCAACAGAATTCAATTTCCCCGGACAGAAGAGTGTCTATCACGGAAAAGTTCGTGATGTGTACAACATCAATGGTGAAAAGTTGGTCATGGTAGCTACCGACCGCATCTCAGCCTTCGACGTAGTATTGCCGAAAGGTATTCCCTTCAAAGGACAAATGCTGAACCAGATTGCAGCAAAATTCCTGGATGCCACAACCGACATCTGCCCCAACTGGAAAATGGCTACACCCGACCCGATGGTGACGGTAGGTGTGATGTGTGAAGGATTCCCCGTAGAAATGATTGTACGCGGTTACCTCTGTGGCAGTGCATGGCGTGCCTACAAGAGCGGCGTACGTGAAATCTGCGGCGTGAAACTGCCCGAAGGAATGAAGGAAAACCAGAAATTCCCCGAACCCATCATCACCCCGACCACAAAGGCCGAGATTGGCGAACACGATGCCGACATCTCCAAAGAAGAAATCCTGGCACAAGGTCTTGCCACACCCGAAGAATATGCCGTATTGGAGCAATACACCATGGCCCTCTTCAAACGCGGCACCGAGATTGCTGCTGAACGCGGATTGATTCTGGTAGATACCAAATACGAATTTGGCAAGCACGACGGCAAAATCTATCTGATGGACGAAATCCATACGCCCGATTCCAGCCGCTACTTCTACTCCGAAGGCTACGAAGAACGTTTTGCCAATGGCGAACCGCAAAAGCAACTCTCCAAGGAGTTTGTACGCGAATGGCTGATGGACAACGGCTTCCAAGGCAAGGAAGGACAGCAAGTACCGGAAATGACCGACGAAATCGTTACTTCAATCAGCGAACGTTACATCGAACTGTACGAACACATCACCGGTGAGAAGTTTGTAAAGGAAGATACCAGCAACATTGCCGAACGCATTGAAAAGAATGTAACCGAATACTTAAAATAAGGATGAGGGATTAAGGATTAAGGATTAGCGCAGCCCCTTAATCATTAATCCCTCATCCCTAATCCTTAATCCCTTATCACATGGACTATCCCCAAGAACACATCAAGCCCTACGGCAATGACGGCAAGAAGAGCGAACAAGTGGAAGAAATGTTCGACAACATCGCTCCTGCCTACGACAAGCTGAATCACACCCTATCCATGGGTATCGACCGCAGCTGGCGTAGGAAAGCAATCAAGTACCTCCGTCCTTTCCGCCCCCGGCGTATTATGGACGTAGCTACCGGCACCGGCGATTTCGCCATCCTTGCATGCCGCGAACTGCAACCCGACAGCCTGATTGGCACCGACATCTCGGAAGGCATGATGAACGTGGGACGTGAAAAAGTAAAGCAGACGCACCTCTCGGACAAGATTTCATTTGCCCGGGAGGACTGCACCTCCCTCTCGTTTGCCGACGAAAGCTTCGACGCCGTGACCGTAGCGTTCGGTATCCGCAACTTCGAAGGGCTGGACAAGGGACTGTCCGAGATGTGCCGCGTACTAAAGACCGGCGGACATCTCGTCATACTGGAACTCTCTACACCGGACCGCTTCCCGATGAAACAGTTGTTCACCATCTACTCCAAAGTTGTCATCCCCCTGCTCGGTAAATGTATTTCGAAAGACAACAGCGCCTACACCTATCTACCGGAAAGTATTCGCGCCTTCCCGCAAGGAGAAGTGATGCAGGAGGTAATCCGCAAGGCAGGCTTCAGCGAAGTGCACTTCAAGCGGCTGACTTTCGGAGTATGCACGTTGTACACAGCCAGAAAATAATCATTAATTTCCCTTTAACACACCCCCCATTATGCAGAAATACGGTTTAATAGGTTATCCGTTGAAGCATTCCTTCTCAATAGGATATTTCAATGAGAAATTCACAGCAGAAAATATTGATGCAGAATATGTAAACTTCGAAATTCCACGTATCGAGGATTTCATGGAAGTTATCGAGGAAAATCCCAACCTCTGTGGACTGAATGTAACTATCCCTTACAAGGAGCAAGTCATCCCCTACCTGGACGAACTGGACAAAGATACGGCCAAGATAGGCGCCGTCAATGTCATTAAGATTATCCGCCTCCCCAAAGGCAAAGTGAAACTGGTCGGCTACAACTCCGACATCATAGGATTTACACAATCCATAGAACCACTTTTGCAACCACAACACAAGAAAGCCCTGATTTTGGGTACCGGCGGTGCATCGAAAGCCGTATATCGCGGGCTGGAGAACCTGGGTATAAAAAGCACCTTCGTATCACGTAGCAAGAAAGAGGATAAATTCCTCACTTATGAGGAGTTGACACCGGAAATCATGCAAGAGTACACAGTGATTGTCAACTGTACCCCAGTAGGCATGTATCCCAAAGTGGATTTCTGTCCCAATATCCCTTACGAACTACTGACTCCCAACCATTTGCTCTATGATTTGTTATATAATCCAAACGAAACCCTTTTCATGAAGAAAGGCCAGGCACAAGGAGCCGTCACTAAGAACGGTCTGGAAATGTTACTGCTGCAAGCCTTTGCTGCATGGGAAATTTGGAATAAATAATGAAGAAAACCATAAAATATTCGATTCTCGGTCTGGCTGCCCTCTGCACCGTACTACTGTGCGGAGGGTACTATATGCTGGGGCATGCTCTGAAACCCGAAGACCTTATCACACGCAGTCGCAACATTGCCGAATCCTACAACTTCATGTTCGAGCAATATCCCGAACTGCAACCGTGGGTAGACAGTCTGGTGACCGTAGGGGCATTGAAAGACTTCTACATTGAGAACGACCATGGAGAGACGCTACACGCACTCTACGTTGCCGCCGCCCGCCCCACCCCAAAAACAGCAGTCATCGTACACGGATATACTGATAATGCCGTGCGCATGCTGATGATAGGCTATCTGTACAGCAAGGAGATGGACTTCAACATCTTGCTGCCCGACCTCTACGGACACGGGATGAGCGAGGGAAACCATGCACAGATGGGTTGGAAAGACCGGCTTGACGTACTGCAATGGACCGAAACCGCCGACGAACTCTTCGGGCGCAGCCATACAGACAGCATAGCATCCCGCAGCACAGAGATGGTAGTACACGGCATCTCCATGGGAGCCGCCACCACCATGATGGTATCCGGCGAAGTGGAGCATGGTCAATACCAACAGCCTTTCATCAAGTGTTTCGTAGAAGACTGCGGCTACACAAGCGTATGGGACGAGTTTCGCGGAGAGCTGAAAGCACAGTTCAACCTGCCCGCCTTCCCTCTTCTGCATACAGCAAACTGGCTCTGCCGGCAAGAGTACGGATGGGACTTCCTGGAAGCCTCTGCTTTGGAGCAAGTTAAAAAATGCACTTTGCCGATGCTCTTCATCCACGGTGACGCCGACACCTTTGTGCCAACTTGGATGGTTTATCCCCTCTACGAAGCCAAGCCCGAACCCAAAGAATTATGGATTGTGCCCGGTGCCACGCATGCCATGTCTTACAAGGATTATCCGCAGGAATACACCGAACATGTAAAGAAATTCGTAGGAAAATACATACATTGATGTGATTTTACCTATCTTCGCTACAACAAATACTGGTAGTATGAGACGATTTATTTCCATAGCATTCTTCTTATGCCTGCTCTTATCCTTGCAGGCACAAGAAGTCTACACCACTAAGAATATTCCTAAAGTACACCTTCAGGACAAGACACGCTATGTGTGCAACCCAGCCGGAATTCTATCAACGGAGGCATGTGACAATATAGACCGTATGCTCTATGCATTGGAGCAGCAGACCGGCATTGAAACGGTAGTTGCCGTTGTTCCCTCCATCGGACAAGAAGACTGTTTTGATTTCTCACACCAGCTGCTCAATGAATGGGGAGTAGGGAAAAAAGAGAAAAACAACGGTTTGGTCATTCTGCTGGTAACCGACCAACGCTGCATCCAGTTTTATACGGGATACGGTTTGGAAGGAGACCTTCCTGATGCCATCTGCAAACGCATACAGACCAAATACATGATTCCCTATCTGAAAGACGGTAATTGGGATGCCGGAATGGTAGCGGGTATAAAGGCTGTCTGTTCACGTCTTGACGGCACTATGGTGAATGATACGCCCGATGACGAAGGCGATGACGTGGGAATTGTCATCCTGATGTTCCTCGGTATCATCGGGGTAGGGATTGCTATTAGCATCATAGCGCTACGAGCCGCCAACAAATGCCCCAACTGCGGACAGCATAAACTGCAACGTAGCACCAGCCAACTCATCGCACGCCACAACGGCATAAAAACAGAAGATGTGACCTACACCTGCCGCAATTGCGGACATAAAGTAGTGCGCCGCCAGCAGTCATACGATGAAAACTACCGGGGAGGAGGCGGAGGTGGTCCGGTCATCTTCGGTGGTGGAGGACTCTTCGGCGGAGGTGGCGGAGGAGGCTTCAGCGGCGGCAGCTTCGGAGGCGGTATGGGAGGTGGTGGAGGAGCCGGTTCCCGGTTCTAAAGCCTCACCCCCAAGAGGGTGTGTCAAAACTGGTATCCACCACAGATTACACAGATTTGCACAGATAAGCATCTTTGATTATCAGTAAATTAAGTTCATTCTGTGTTAATCCGTGTAATCTGTGGTGAATTTTGACACAACCTCAGAGGATACTGAAAAGAAATAAGACGTTTACATTAAGAATATAATTAAATGATTAATAACTGCCTTCCCCTCCTCCCCTCTCTCTATCGGAGAGGAATCGGAGGTAAGGCTTAAAAATGAAAAGTATGAAGAAATCAACCATTATCATTATCGTTGTTATAGCTCTTCTCGCCATTTGGGGTGTAACCGGCTATAACGGACTCGTAACCATGGACGAAAATGTCAGCGGACAATGGTCGAACGTAGAAACCCAATACCAACGCCGTGCCGACCTGATTCCGAACTTGGTGAATACCGTGAAAGGATATGCCACGCACGAGAAGGAAACACTGGAAGGTGTAGTAGAAGCCCGCAGCAAAGCCACTCAAATCAAAGTGGATGCTGCAGACCTTACTCCGGAAAAGCTGGCTGAATATCAGAAAGCACAAGGTGCGGTGACTTCCGCCCTCGGCAAATTGCTTGCCATCACAGAAAACTATCCGGATTTGAAGGCAAACCAGAATTTCCTAGAACTGCAAGCACAGCTGGAAGGTACGGAAAACCGTATCAACGTAGCACGTACCAACTTCAACAATGCAGCCAAGAACTTCAATACAGCCATTCGCCGTTTCCCCAAGAATATCCTTGCCGGTCTTTTCGGTTTTGAGAAACGAGCTTATTTCGAAGCGGCAGAAGGAGCGGAACAAGCTCCCCAGGTACAATTCTGATAAATGTACAACTCAACAAGCGAGGCACAAAGTCAAGAAACTTTGTGCCTCGCTTTGATATATAAAAAGAATAAAGTAATTTTGTATAATACATTGAAGTACTAAATAACCATAACCAGATAGAGCCATGATGAATAAAGAAATTCAGCTTCTTATTCCCAAGATACAGCAATACTTCGCCGGGCAACCGATAAACAAGGCGTGGCTATTCGGTTCATGCTCAAGAGGAGAGGAAACTTCGGAAAGCGATATAGACATATTGGTACAATATGCTGATAACGAACGGGTCACTTTATTCACCATCTCCCGCATCATCAATTCCTTGAAAAAGATACTGAAACGGAGTGTCGATTTAGTTGATGAAGACGGACTGTTACCTTTTGCCATAGACAGCGTACAACAAGATAAAATCCTTATCTATGAGAGAAACAATTAAAGACAAAGGAAGAATAGAACATATCTTATCATCTATTGATATCTTGCTCGAAAACAAGAACCGCTACACTTTTGAAATGATAAACAATGATTCCATCATTTTTTATGGTTTTGTGAAACATGTAGAAATCATTGGGGAAGCAGTCTATATGCTAACTAAAGAATTCCGTGCTTCACATCCGGAAGTCGATTGGGAGGTAATAGAAGGAATGCGCCATGTTCTTGTACACGGCTATTACAAAATAAAGCCCAAGCAGCTTTGGGACACCATTGAATATGACATACCGGAACTGAAACCAGCCATAGAAAAGATTTATAAAGAATTCGAATGAAATCATTACCATGACAAGATGGCTATATATACAAGCGAGGCACAAAGGCGAGAAACTTTGTGCCTCGCTTTGTGTTGTAGAAGATTAGATGTATCTTTGCGCATTCAATTGAACAAACCTATTATCTCATGAGTAATCAACGATACATGATGCGGGGCGTCAGCGCATCAAAGGAAGATGTGCACAACGCCATCAAGAATATCGACAAAGGTATTTTCCCGCAGGCATTCTGCAAAATTATTCCCGACATTTTGGGCGGAGACCCTGAGTATTGCAACATTATGCATGCCGATGGAGCAGGCACCAAGTCCAGTCTTGCCTATATGTACTGGAAGGAGACCGGCGACCTGGGCGTGTGGAAAGGCATTGCACAAGATGCACTGATTATGAACATCGACGACCTGCTTTGCGTGGGTGCGGTAGACAACATTCTGGTATCCTCCACCATCGGACGTAACAAACTGCTCATCCCCGGCGAAGTAATCTCGGCCATCATCAACGGCACGGACGAACTGCTTGCCGAACTCCGCGAAATGGGAGTAGGCGTCTATGCCACCGGCGGCGAAACAGCCGACGTGGGCGACCTTGTACGTACCATTATCGTAGACTCGACAGTGACCTGCCGCATGAAGCGCTCAGATGTTATAGACAATGCCAATATCCGTCCGAGCGATGTGATTGTAGGTCTGGCATCCTACGGCCAGGCAACTTATGAGAAAGAATACAACGGCGGTATGGGCAGCAACGGTCTGACCTCGGCGCGCCACGATGTATTCTCCAAATACCTGGCAGAGAAATATCCCGAAAGCTATGACAAGGCTGTACCCGAAGAGCTGGTATACAGTGGCAAGCTGAAACTGACAGACAGCGTCGAAGACAGTCCGCTGGATGCAGGAAAGCTGGTACTTTCCCCCACCCGCACCTACGCACCGGTAGTAAAGAAACTGCTTGATGCGCTCCGTCCCCAAATCCACGGTATGGTACACTGCTCGGGCGGCGCACAAACCAAGGTACTGCACTTTGTGGGAGACAACTGCCGTGTCATCAAAGACAATCTCTTCCCCGTTCCACCGTTGTTCAAGACCATCAAGGAGCAGAGCGATACGGACTGGAGCGAAATGTACAAGGTGTTCAATATGGGACATCGCCTGGAAGTGTACCTTTCTCCCGAACATGCAGAAGAGGTGATTGCTATTTCAAAGAGTTTCAACATCGATGCACAGATTGTAGGCCGCGTGGAAGAAAGTGACAAGAAAGAGCTGATTATCAAGAGTGAATTCGGAGAGTTCAAGTATTAGACATGAATGCAACAAAGCAAAACCCAGACAAAGGATGCTTGTTTTTATTAGCGGGTATCTCGTTGTGTGCTTTAGGCATTGGCATAGGGACATGGCTTGATTGCCCGTATATCAAAAACCTTGGCATCATGATGGGAGGTTTTGTCGGTTCTTTTGTGGGAAGTAACTACATCAACATCAAAAAGAAGAAAACACCTGCATGGCAATGGGTGGTTTTCTTCATTCTAATATTAATAATGACGGCTCTACTTACCGTATTTTTAGAATCAAATGGCAGAAAATAACACCATACTTGAGAAGCTGGAAGGGCTTGTCGCCCGCTTCGAAGAAGTATCGACCTTGATTACAGACCCGGCAGTGATTGCCGACCAGAAGCGTTACGTCAAGCTCACCAAAGAATATAAAGAACTGGGCGACCTGATGAATGCCCGCAAGGAGTACATGCAGGTACTGAGCGGCATCGAAGAGGCCAAAGAAATCATTGCCAACGAAACAGACCAGGAGATGCGCGAAATGGCACGCGAAGAGCTGGATGCCTGCCAAACCCGCCAACCGGAACTGGAAGAGCAGATAAAGCTGCTGCTCGTCCCCGCCGACCCGCAGGACGGTCGCAATGCCATCCTCGAGATACGTGGCGGTACGGGTGGCGACGAAGCGGCCATCTTTGCCGGAGACCTCTTCCGCATGTACACCAAGTACTGCGAATCCAAGGGATGGAGAATGGAGATATCCAGCGCCAACGAAGGTGCAGCCGGCGGTTTCAAGGAAATCGTCTGCTCCGTGACGGGCGACAATGTATATGGCACACTGAAGTATGAATCGGGCGTGCACCGCGTGCAACGCGTACCGGCCACCGAGACGCAAGGACGCGTACACACCTCGGCCGCCAGCGTAGCCGTGCTTCCCGAAGCCGAAGAGTTCGACGTGGTCATCAACGAAGGCGAAATCAAGTGGGACACCTTCCGAAGCGGTGGCGCCGGCGGTCAGAACGTGAACAAGGTGGAATCAGGCGTGCGCCTGCGCTACAACTGGAAGAACCCCAACACGGGCGTAGTCGAAGAAATCCTCATCGAATGTACCGAGACGCGCGACCAGCCCAAAAACAAGGAACGCGCCCTTGCGCGCCTGCGTACCTTCATCTACGACAAGGAACACCAGAAGTACATTGACGACATCGCCTCCAAGCGCAAGACGATGGTCTCCACCGGCGACCGCTCCGCCAAGATACGTACCTACAACTATCCGCAGGGACGCATCACCGACCACCGCATCAACTACACCATTTATAATCTCGCCGCCTTTATGGACGGAGACATCCAGGACTGCATCGACCACCTGATTGTGGCGGAAAATGCAGAAAGACTGAAAGAGAGCGAGTTGTAAAGCAGTGACAAGAAACAAGTGACAAGTATTTAATACTCATAACTAAAAAATAACCCAAAAGCTGCAAGCCTGCACGCTACCTCCCCGTAGCCCGTAGCTTGCAGCCCGTAATTATAGAGCAATATGGACAAACAGCAATTATTCGAGAACATCAAGCGCAAGAAGTCATTTCTTTGCGTAGGTCTTGACACCGACATCAAGAAAATACCCGAACATCTTCTGAAAGAGGAAGACCCTATATTCGCTTTCAACAAAGCCATCATCGACGCCACTGCCGACCTCTGCATCGCCTACAAGCCCAACCTGGCTTTTTATGAGAGCATGGGCGTGAAAGGCTGGATAGCTTTCGAGAAAACCGTAAACTACATCAAGCAGAACTATCCCGACCAATTCATCATTGCCGACGCCAAACGCGGTGACATCGGGAACACCTCTGCCATGTATGCCCGCACCTTCTTCGAAGAGCTGGACATTGATTCCGTAACCGTAGCCCCGTATATGGGTGAGGACAGTGTGACCCCGTTCCTTACGTACGAAGGCAAATGGGTAATCCTGCTTGCACTGACCAGCAACAAAGGCTCGCACGACTTCCAGCTGACGGAAGACAAAGAAGGCGAACGCCTTTTCGAAAAAGTTCTGCGCAAATCGCAGGAGTGGGCAAACGACGAACAGATGATGTATGTAGTAGGTGCCACGCAAGGCCGTGCCTTCGAAGACATCCGCAAGATTGTTCCCGAACACTTCCTGTTGGTTCCCGGCGTAGGCGCACAAGGCGGTTCGCTGGAAGAGGTGTGCAAGTATGGCATGAACAAGACTTGCGGCCTGATTGTCAACTCCAGCCGTGGTATCATCTACGTGGACAAGACGGAGAACTTCGCCGCCGCCAGCCGAAAAGCCGCCCAAGAGGTGCAGGCACAGATGGCGGAACAGTTGAAAGCAATTCTGTAAACAGCTCCATTATGCTCCTGCAAGACATACCTCAACATTATGTACACTGCTTTGCGGGCAAAGACCTTTGCCCCAAAGCAGCCACCTGCCTGCGAGCCATCGCGGCGCAGACCCTCGCGGAAAGCGAGGAAGAAGGGAAGAATATACTATACTGCGTAAACCCCGTTTACGTGCAACGCCTTTCGCCCACCGACAGTTGCCGGTATTACCGCGACAATAAACCCCTGCGCTATGCCAAGGGCATGACCCAACTCTTCGAAGACCTCCCCTTAAAGCAATCCCGCATAGTCCGCCTACGGGTAATGCAATGCTTTTCATGCGAGAGCTACTTCTACCAAAGCCGCAAAGGAGAGCGTCTCATCTCTCCCCAAGAACAAGAAGCCATCCGCAACGTATTCCGCTCGGCAGGTATAGCCGGCGAACCTAAGTTCGATGAATTTCAGTACTGTCTGGCGTGGGAAGGATAAGAGCGTAGCTACACTATCAATCAGCAGATTACAACTTTATTTTTCTTTACTACCAATAAAGCGTCACTTTATCGGCAGTAAAGCAATACTTTATCGGCAGTAAAGCGGTACTTTATCGGCGATAAAGCAACGCTTTATTGGCGACAAAGTACCGCTTTAATATCAAGAGAACGAGACTTTATAAGAAGCAAAGGGAAGCAACCGCAGTTTTGCTACATAAAGTTGCTCATCATAAAGTCGCAAGCATTCTCCAGTTCCGGTAGCTCCTTCTTGCGCAGCAGACGAATGCCCCCCCGGGCACAGAAGTCCTTCAAGAAGAATTCGGTTCTCTCGTCTCCCACCTCAATCGTCTCGGGCTTGCTGCCACTGTCACACAAGTTCTTGGCAAGTGCTACAAGTATCCGGTCGGATTCCTCCCCTTCACTCTCCATAGAGAAAATAGGAAACAGCCCCCCTCTCTCGACTTCCATGCAAAGCAACATGCCAGGCAGAAAAGGCATCCCGTCCTTTCCTCCATCCAAGGGTACCGGCAAGTGAACAAATTTCACCTGACATTCCCCGAATGCAGGCTGTTTTTTCAGCGCCCTTGCAAGTATATCGTTCTTAAATTCCGGTGCGGGATACTCATCGGGCTGAAAAGCAGGAAGCTTGGCAGTAGCCCAGTCGTATGCGCCTTCAGCATTGGGAACAAGGTAAGGAACCTCCTTTCCACCTTTCATGGTAGGATAATCCGGCTCTTTCCCAAAGCCCAGACTGACCAGTGTCCGGTGCTTCAGCTCTCCCGCCACAGCAACAGCTGCACGAAGTGCCTCTACTATGTCGCGCGCATCCTGCTCACAGGTGAGGCCGGCCGGCATTTTTAAAGGCTGATGCCGGGTAAAGTCAGGCCATCCTTTAAAACGAGGTATCTTCATCCCATGAGCTTCGGCATAGCTGCGAATCAACTTCTTCGCAGCGGCATCCATGTCAGCCGCTTGCATAAAGTCGCAATTAATGCAGTCTAAAGTGGCCACCATTTCAAACCTCTCTAAGCTAGAAAGGTGCATATCATCCATCATGAGACTCTTCAGATAGGAAGAGAATCCTTTCCGTCCCCGATAGAACCCCAGGGCCAGATGCTCGCCCCCGTTCCCCATCACGCAACAATAACCGGTCTCTCCATCGGAAAGGCGGAATGCAAACACATCACTGTCCGCCAAGATTTTCCATAACTCCGTATCGCGGTATTGAAATGCCACCGCAAGCATATCGTCTGTCAATATCATCTTTTTATTTTTTAGTGGTTATCAATTATCTTCTCATTTGCAAAACTACAATTAATATCGGATAACAAACAAGAATCAAGGAGGATAGTTACGCAAAATACATTTCTTGAATACGCAGCCTCATCAATACCAAACAAGACACTGCAACAACGAATATCCGCATTAAATTTTGAAGTTCGGGATTTGATTCGGATATTTGCACGTCAGTATGCTTGCCTAAAATCTTACTGAGCACTAATTATCTACCTCATGGACCAAGCAAGATTATTATCCATAACAAAACAACAATTTACCCATGTCCCACGAACGTAAAATCATCAACGACCCTGTCTTCGGGTTCATAAACATACCAAAGGGGTTGTTGTACGATGTCGTACGGCATCCCCTCTTGCAACGGCTGAACCGTATCAAGCAACTGGGTCTGTCCTCCGTTGTCTATCCCGGTGCACAACACACACGGTTCCAGCACTCCCTGGGTGCCTTCTACCTGATGAGCGAAGCCCTCCAGCAACTTGCCACCAAAGGAAACTTTATCTTCGACAGCGAAGCCGAAGCTGTGGAAGCAGCCATCCTGATGCACGACATCGGCCACGGCCCCTTCTCCCACGTACTGGAAAATACCATCGTGCAGGGCGTCTCCCACGAAGACATCTCCTTGATGCTGATGGAACGTATCAACAAGGAAATGAACGGACAGCTGACCCTCGCCATCCAAATCTTCAAGGACGAATACCCCAAGCGCTTCCTGCACCAACTAGTGAGCGGACAGCTGGACATGGACCGCCTGGACTACCTGCGCCGCGACAGCTTCTACACCGGAGTAACCGAGGGTAACATCGGCTCCGCCCGCATCATCAAGATGCTCGATGTAAAGGACGACCACCTGGTAGTAGAGTCCAAAGGCATCTATTCCATCGAGAATTTCCTCACCGCCCGCCGCCTGATGTACTGGCAGGTCTATCTGCACAAAACCTCCGTTGCCTACGAGAAAATGCTGATTAGCGCCCTGCTCCGCGCTAAGGAACTGGCAAGCTGCGGCATAGACCTCTTTGCCTCACCCGCCTTGAAATTCTTCCTCTACAACGACATCAACCGGGAAGCATTCTATAACAATCCCGACAGTCTGGAAAATTTCATCCAGTTGGACGATAATGACATCTGGACTGCCCTCAAGGTATGGAGCCGCCACCCGGACAAGGTTTTGTCCACACTGAGTGCCGGCATGATTAACCGAAATATCTTCAAAGTCGAGATTTCTGCCGAACCTATTAGCGAGGAACGGAAAAAAGAACTAACTTTGCAAATCAGCGAACAATTGGACATCCCTCTCTCCGAAGCGAGATATTTCATCTCTACCCCCAGCATCGAGAAGAACATGTACGACGAGGCAGATGACAGTATTGACATCCTCTACAACGACGGCAGCATCAAGAACATTGCCGAAGCATCGGATATGCTCAATATCTCTCTTCTGTCCAAGAAAGTAAAAAAGTACTACTTATGCTACCAACGTTTGCATAGATAAGTATAAAATATTCACCCTAGGACAAGGAAATATAAAAAAAAAGTCCGTTATTTGCGTTTCGAAACCATCTAACAAGAATAAGACATGGAGTTCTCTGCTAAACAAATTGCAACATTTATCCAAGGAGAAATTGTTGGAGACGAGAATGCTACCGTTCACACCTTTGCGAAAATCGAAGAGGGAATACCGGGAGCCATCTCCTTCCTATCCAATCCCAAATACACCCCTTACATATACGAAACGCTATCAAGCATTGTTCTGGTAAACAAGGATTTTGTTCCGGAACAAGAAGTAAAAGCAACCTTGATTAAAGTGGACAATGCGTATGAAAGTCTTGCTAAATTGCTTAATCTTTATGAGCAAAGCAAGCCAAAACGGGTGGGAATTGACTCTCTGGCCTTTGTTGCCGAGACTGCCAAAATAGGCAAAGATGTTTACATTGCACCTTTTGCCTGCATTGGCGAACACGCAGAGGTGGGAGACAATACGGTCATCCATCCGCACGTCACGATTGGCAGCGGTGCCAAAGTAGGCAATGACTGTATTATTTACGCCAATGCAACCATCTATCACGATTGTCGGGTAGGCAACCACTGCATCCTGCACTCCGGCTGTGTCATCGGTGCAGACGGTTTCGGCTTTGCCCCTACGCCCGAAGGATATGAAAAGATTCCGCAAATAGGTATCACCATCCTGGAAGACCATGTGGAAATCGGTGCCAACACGTGTGTGGACCGTGCCACAATGGGAGCCACCATCGTACATAGCGGCGTGAAACTGGATAATTTGATTCAGGTGGCACACAATGATGAAATAGGCTCCCACACCGTAATGGCGGCGCAAGTAGGTATAGCAGGTTCTACCAAGATAGGAGAATGGTGCATGTTCGGCGGGCAGGTAGGCATTGCAGGCCATATTCATATTGGCAACAAAGTGAACCTTGGCGCACAGTCCGGTGTTCCCAGTAGCATAAAGGACGGTAGCCAGCTTATCGGTACTCCTCCTATGGAGCTGAAACAATATTTCAAGGCATCCATCGCACAAAGAAGTTTGCCGGAAATGCAAGTGGAACTGCGCCAACTCCGCAAAGAATTGAATGAACTTAAACAACAATTAAATAAGTAACCAATGTTAAAACAAAAGACTCTAAAAGACAGCTTTTCGCTTAGTGGAAAAGGTCTTCATACGGGACTTGACCTAACCGTTACTTTCAATCCTGCTCCGGATAACCATGGATACAAAATCCAACGTATCGACTTGGAAGGACAGCCTACCTTCGATGCCGTTGCAGACAACGTATCCGAAACTACCCGTGGAACTGTAATCTCCAAAAACGGAGTAAAGGTGAGCACAGTGGAGCATGGCATGGCAGCCCTCTATGCATTGGGAATCGATAACTGCCTGATACAAGTAAACGGACCGGAATTTCCCATTCTGGACGGAAGCGCCCAATATTATGTCAACGAAATAGAGCGCGTAGGCACTGTAGAACAAAATGCCGTAAAAGATTTCTATATCATCAAGTCCAAAATTGAATTCCGTGACGAAACAACCGGCTCTTCCATCATCGTGCTGCCGGACGAGAACTTCAGCTTGAATGTATTGGTATCATACGACTCCGACATCCTCCCCAACCAGTTTGCAACGCTGGAGGACATGACGAAGTTCAAGGATGAAATCGCCGCAAGCCGTACTTTCGTGTTTGTACGCGAAATTGAGCCGTTGCTGCAGGCCGGTCTTATCAAGGGAGGCGACCTTGACAATGCGATTGTTATTTACGAACGCGAAATGTCACAGGAGAACTATGACAAGCTGGCCGACGTAATGGGGGTTCCCCACATGGACGCCAAACAATTGGGATATATCAACCACAAACCTTTGGTGTGGCCCAATGAATGCGCCCGCCACAAGTTGCTCGACGTCATCGGTGACCTGGCATTGATAGGCAAGCCCATCAAGGGCCGTATCATCGCTACCCGCCCGGGACACACTATCAACAATAAGTTCGCCCGCCAGATGCGCAAGGAAATCCGCTTGCACGAAATACAAGCTCCTACCTACGACTGCAACCGCGAACCGATTATGGACGTAAACCGCATCCGCGAACTTCTGCCTCACCGTTACCCGATGCAATTGGTGGACAAAGTCATAGAAATAGGTGCCAACTACATTGTAGGTGTCAAGAACGTAACTTCCAACGAACCTTTCTTCCAGGGACACTTCCCGCAGGAACCCGTAATGCCCGGTGTGTTGCAGATAGAGGCAATGGCACAGACGGGAGGTTTGCTTGTACTGAATTCGGTGGATGAACCGGAACGCTACTCCACCTACTTCATGAAGATTGACGGTGTGAAATTCCGCCAGAAAGTGGTACCTGGAGATACCCTCATCTTCCGTGTAGAGCTGATGGCCCCCATACGCCGCGGCATCTCTACCATGAAAGGCTATGTGTTTGTAGGCGAAAAGGTTGTCTGCGAAGCAGAGTTTATGGCGCAAATAGTTAAGAACAAATAACAAGATTTACGATTGGACGATTTACGATTTACGATTCATATTACCCATAAGAATTATCACCTTCAGGTAAAATCGTATATACTGTAAATCGCAAGTATCCTCAATCGTAAATCGTAAATAGCTAAATCGTAAATAATATGATAAGTCCCTTAGCGTATATTCATCCCGAAGCCAAAATCGGGGAAAACGTAGAGATTGCTCCTTTTGTTTTCATTGACAAGAATGTGGTAATCGGTGATAACAACAAGATTATGGCAAACGCCAACATTCTGTACGGTGCACGCATCGGCAATGGAAATACTATTTTCCCGGGAGCCGTTATCGGTGCCATTCCCCAGGATTTAAAGTTCAGAGGAGAGGAAAGCACTGCTGAAATCGGAGACAACAACATCATACGTGAAAACGTAACAGTCAACCGCGGCACGGCTGCCAAAGGCAAAACCGTTGTAGGCAGCAATAACCTCCTGATGGAAAGCGTACATGTGGCCCACGATGCTCTGATTGGCAACGGCTGTATCATTGGCAACTCTACAAAGATGGCAGGCGAAATTGTCATTGACGACAATTCCATCATCAGCGCCAATGTACTGATGCACCAATTTTGCCGCGTAGGAGGATACGGCATGATACAAGGCGGCTGCCGTTTCAGCAAGGACATCCCGCCGTACATCATTGCCGGACGCGAGCCTATCTGCTATGCGGGAATCAACATTGTAGGGTTACGCCGCCGTGGCTTCTCCAACGAGACCATCGAGAAAATCCATGATGCCTATCGCATCATCTATCAAGGCGGCCTGAACAATACGGATGCCTTGAAGAAAATCGAGGATGAGATGGAAATGACACCGGAAATAAGCTATATCGTAAACTTTATACGTGAATCAGCCCGCGGCATTATCCCCGCAGGGAAATGAAAGGATTTATGATTTGAGATTTATGATTTATGAGCGCAATACGCATTTGAAACCATAAATCTCAAATCAGACGCCATAAATTATAAATTATAAATCATAAATCATAAATCACATGATCTACAGATTTACAATCATCTCTGATGAGGTAGACGATTTTGTCAGAGAAATACAGATAGACCCGGAAGCTACCTTTTATGACTTCCATGAAGCGATTCTAAAGTCGGCAGGCTACACTAACGACCAGATGACTTCTTTCTTCATTTGCGATGATGACTGGGAGAAAGAGAAAGAAATTACGCTGGAAGAAATGGACGACAATCCGGAAATGGACAGTTGGGTGATGAAAGAGACCCAGCTGAGCGAACTGGTTGAAGACGAGAAGCAGAAACTTCTCTATGTATTCGATTATATGACTGAGCGCTGCTTCTTCATCGAGCTTTCTGAAATCATTACCGGAAAGGATATGAAAGGCGCCAAATGCACCAAGAAAGCGGGTGAAGCTCCCAAGCAGACCATTGATTTTGAAGAGATGGCAGCTGCCGGCGGTTCCCTTGATTTGGACGAAAACTTTTACGGCGACCAGGACTTCGATATGGAAGATTTCGACAAAGAGGGTTTCGGCGGTTTGGACGAAGCCGGAAACTCATTTGAAGAAGAAAGATATTAAACAGACATACCATACAGATTTTCTTTTAGGCACGGATTACACGGAAACACACGGCTGTTATTGAATATTCCGTGTAATCCGCGTAATCCGTGCCTAATTTTTTATCCGCATGCACACCCTAATCGTACTTATCGGTCCTACCGGAGTAGGCAAAACAGAGCTAAGCCTCCGATTGGCAGAACATTTCCATACTTGTATCGTCTCGGCCGATTCGAGACAACTCTATGCAGATTTAAAGATAGGCACGGCTGCCCCTACACCGGAGCAACTGCAACGGGTACAGCATCACTTCGTCGGCACCCTGAAGCTGACAGACTATTACAGTGCCGCCCAATACGAAGCGGAAGTGATGAAGCTGCTGGAAGGCTTGTTTACAGAGCATGACACCGTACTGCTGACCGGAGGCTCAATGATGTATGTAGATGCAGTCTGTAAAGGGATTGACGACATTCCGACCGTAGATGCCGATACACGCCAGCTCATGCTGCACAAATATGAAACAGAAGGTCTGGAAAGACTTTGTGCGGAACTTAAGCTGCTGGATCCGGAATACTACAAAACAGTAGATTTGAAAAATCCCAAACGCGTAGTCCATGCTTTGGAAATCTGCTACATGACGGGAAAGACCTACACTTCCTTCCGCACCCGACAAAAGAAAGAACGCCCCTTCCGTATTATCAAAATAGGACTAACGCGTGACCGGGAAGAGCTTTATGAACGCATCAACTGCCGGGTGGACCAAATGGTGGAAGAGGGTTTGGTGGAAGAAGCGCGCATGGTCTATCCGCATAAAAGTCTGAATTCCCTGAACACAGTAGGCTACAAAGAAATATTCAAGTACCTGGACGGCGAATGGACATTACCCTTTGCCATTGAGAAGATAAAGCAAAACTCACGCATCTATTCCCGTAAGCAAATGACCTGGTTCAAACGGGACGAGGAAATCCGCTGGTTCCACCCGGAGCAGGAAAGGGAAATACTGGAATACTGTCATCGTTCCATCAAAGGCGTATAAGCCTTTCGGACAAGTGCTTCCACATCTTGATAGAGCTTCTGCATTTCTTGAGAATCAATGCTTCCTTGCCGTCTCCAACTGTCCAACAATGGGCATGTACGGCGAAACACCTCCGCCTCCACCGGAACAAGCTGTTGCATATAGCCGTTATTCTCCATATTGTACAGTTTTTCCCAATTCAGATAACGATTGGTTCCCATCCCCTGATTGTAACAGAAGACATTGTTGGAAAGCCGGAGTGACCAATCACTGAGCGGAGCGGCGGCACACGCCTTGTCCCAACACACCATCGGAGGCAGAAGTCTATCCGCATCCTTCGCCCAAAGTGGCACGGCAATGCCCGTAGGAGGATATCCCAGCATTGTCCACATCGTAGTAAGTTCCGCCTTCTCACCCGGTTTTACGCCCTGCACCACAATGGAACAGGAAGTGCTGTTACGGGGAATAAAATCCTGGTCGACAAACCAACCGGAACCTTGCGGGCGATTAAACTTCCCGCTCTTCAAATCAATATCGAGCATGCCGTTGCGAAACGAACGTGAAAGATTATTGAAGATGCCCTGCGGCGTGATTCCTCCCGTTGCAGAAGCTCTCATCAGTACCCGGTCTGCCTCCATATAGCGCACATAACCCGCCCCCCGATTCACTTCACCGGCAAAAGAGAAGTTGGTACGGGCAATGTAGCCGTAAGGAGCATCTTTGGGATTATTGGCATCATACATCGTATATTTATAATAATCCACCTCAAATACGGCGGCACCGCTTGAGCATCGATTACGCCAAAATTGGCCTCTATCAGGCTGGGCTTGGAAATGGTATCAAGGAAATGGCAGAAATCCTCCACCGTGGCACAAACTTCCAAAGCGCGGTAGATAATCCTCCCATTGGCTGCTCCCCGTTCTTCCCCGTCTTTCACTTCCACCAGATTGTAGGATTGGGTATTCATCAAGGCAAAACCGGCAGAGTTTGTGCCCATCCATGCCTCCTTCAAGGCAGGAAAGTTAGCACTATTCACATCGGCAATGAAGTTATACTTCTCCCCTTTTATATAAGCAACATGATTTCGCAGATAGTCCGTATCACGGTTTTTCCATAGCAACGGACGACCGTCAGGAGTAACCTTTCCGGAAACGACGGCAGATGTACAAGCCAGAACCGGCCCGGCAGTGAATGCCGCAAGCAGTCCTAATATTAAAAAAAAATGTTTTATCATAACCTTGCCTTCCTTAGATTTATATTCACAAAGGTATGATAATCTGTGAAAGGACAAAAGAAATCCCCTGAAATCCTTATCCCCTCTTCATCAAGAAAGAACTATTCGCTGACAAGTTCCTGCAACTTGTCCTGCATATACCGGAGTTTCGCAGTCCCGGTACCTTGTTCTATATGGCGGATAACGCCTTTCTTATCCACCAGTATCGTCACGGGCATACCGCTCACATTAAAGGTCGTAAAGAAAAACAACTCATCGGCTATCTGGGTAAAGAGGAAAGGACGATTCTCTACAATCTTCCTTATCTGGGCAGCACTGTCAAACGTCGTGGCAAAATAGGCTACATCGGGATAAAGTTCCATCCATTTGTTCAATTCCGGCATTTCGCGGATGCAGGGCCCGCAACCGGTATACCAGAAGTTCAAGACCATAGGACGCCCCACTACATCGGCATTAGTCCACTCCCTCCCTGCGGTATCTTTTACTTTGAAGTCCGGAAAGGCTTTGCCCATCCACTCCTCCGTCTTCAGAGTCCGTACGGCACCGCCTATCGGGAGCTTCTGTCCCATACCGCCCCGATAGCTCATCAAGAACGCTTCCGAGCCAGGTACGTCTTCGGCAGGAGTAGCGTATCTGCTTACATCCTCCGGCAGTACAAAACTCTTGCGCAGACGAAGTTCCATAACCTCGTGCCCTTCACTATCTTTGTGGACGATGAAAGCCACGACATTGTCCGAACTCACGCAGGGCGGCATTCCTTCAAAGAAAAGCCCGTCCATCAAATAATATTTCTTACCGGCTGTCTGGGCAGAGCAAAGCCCTGCCCCCACAGCTATCAGAATTAGAAACAAAGAAAGAATTTTACTTGTCATAGTTATCAGAGACTATTCACTTTTTAAGGTTACTGTAAGCTTAGGCTGAGCCTTCACTTTGCTGGTAGCTACACCTATGTACGAAACAGACAGTATAGCATCCTTGGAGGGTACGGAGAGAACAAAGTTGCCATCCACATCCGTAATAGCTCCCGAAGTAGTACCTTCTATCAAAACAGCTGCACCGACAATCGGCTCACCCTGCTCATCCACCACTTTACCTTCCACTTTCATACTGCCCTTAGCGGAAGTTTTTCCGGCATTCTTCTTGGTAGTAATAGAGATAACCCCCTTTTTACCTGGAATCTTATCCACATTTATGTTCGCTATCTGGTCGGCCGATATAACATCTTCCAGCCCTTTCCCTGCCAAATCAATCTTCACACGATCTACATAAATATCCACATCAGACAAATCGGCCTTCTCACCATTCAAATGCCCCCCTTCTATTTCCGGGAGTTCCACTTTTTCCGTCGGCACACCTACCACAAAAGGAGTGCCTCCTTTCTTTAAATTTATCAGCATAACGCCATTCTTTCCCTTTTCTCCATATAAGTCCGTGGCAGATTTGTCTTTCAGAACCGTTATACGTTCTATCTTATCAGGATTCAATGCACTCATGATAGAGGGCGTCATCTCCTTTCCATCCACAATACACAATGGTTCTTTCCCATTACCTGCATATCCTTCAACTGTAATGGCATTGGCAGAAGAAGTCTTTTCAAGTTTATCGTCATCCAGCCTGAACATCACCGGAGCCGTATATTTCACCGCCACCGGCTGCCCCTTCTGTTTCCCCGGTTTCCACTTCGGCATACTGCTTATCAAACGCAGCGCCTCGGCATCCATATCCTTATCTACAGAACGGAGAAGCTCCGGTTCCTTGATACTTCCATCCTTATCCACCACAAACCGGACTGTCACACGTCCCTGCGTACCTTTCTCTTTGGCAGATGCCGGATAACGCATATTCGTCTTGATATAGTCCATGAAAGCACTCATTCCACCACCGGGAAATTCCGGCATCTCCTCTACCACTTCAAAGACCGGAGTCCCCTTCAACTGCTTGCGGACTTCCGTCGGTACATACTTCACATCAGCAGGTTTCGTTGTGTCTCCTACACTTTCCGTCACTTTTGTTTCTACAATTGCAGCCAAATCGTTAACTTTGACGCTTGAAATCTCTTCCACTTTATCGGAGACTTCGGGACGGGCAAAAGCTGTTACTGCAATAGCAGCTACCGGAAGTACATAAAGATACTTCAAACGTGCCCACGGACTTGATTTTTCTTTTAACATCATAGTGATACGTTTTTTAAGTTTACTGTGATTAAAGCTGTTGGCCATAGAGTAGAGCCTTGTGCCGACAGCTTTTTTAATCAATAATAGTTGATACTGTTTTGCGTCCACACCTTCCTTTATCACCGTTTCATCGGCTTCAAACTCATGGATATTCTGCAATTCCTGCTTCAGCAGCCACGATGCCGGATTGAACCACTGAAAGAAAATGCAGACATCGGTCACCAGCAAGTCCCAGGAATGGCGGTTATGGATATGGGCAAGCTCATGGATAAGGATTTCCCGTCCGTTCTCCTCCAAGTCTTTCCGTGAAATGACAATATATCCCATCCAACTGAACGGAGCTATGTCACGATTGTGCACAATCAGAGTGACACGTTCCTTTCTGCCCGGTAAGTAGCTGCCGATATCCTCTTTTTTACCCGATTTCAGCAACATCAGTAACCGTACCAACGAACATACGTTGCGGAAGGCAAAGAAAACGATTCCTGCCAGATAGACAAGTAGCGCCACTTGTATCCAGGTGACTGTTGCCGTTTCAGCCCTTGCTCCGGCCTCAGTGGCATTCACTGCATCTGCCATCATCAGCAACTGCTCCAATGTCAGCATGGTCTGGTGCACTTCCGTCTCCTGCTTCACATTTACCTCTACCAAAGGCAATAGGCAGGACAACAGCAAAATGCCCAACAATGAAAAACGGTTGAAACGATGAAACGTCTCGCGTGCCAGCAACAAGCGATAAAACAGATAGAATATCGCCAGACAAACGGATGATTTGAGTATATAAACAAAAAACAGACCCATGGAGTTATTTACTATTTAAGGATTTACGATTTACTATTTACAGTTACTTGATCAGTTCATTCCGTAGTATCTCCACTCCGGGAAATCCGGTTGCTTTGTAGGAGATATCTCCTTCACGGTTCACGACGAAATAGGTCGGGATACCCGGATATTCGTACAGCTTTGCCAATGCCGTACTTTGCTCATTGCTAATGCGACAGTGAATACCGGGTATATCCGGTATCGTTACTTTCCATTTTCCTTCAGGAGATGTTTCGTCGGCAATATATAGATAAACCACCTCTTTCATCTCCTCTTTCAACGGTTTCAAGCTTTTCATGGCCCGCATACAAGGACCACACCAGGTGTTCCACATATCCACCAGTACCATCTTGCCACGATAAGGACGAGTAATGACCTGCAACAAACTGTCTGCCGCTACCTCCTTTCCCACCTCAACAATCTTATATCCAGTCTTTCCCTTAGTAGCTTCCAACTCTGATTTCAGTTCGGCTTCAATCCTCCCGTTTCTCATCAGGAACAATTGCTTGAGGTCGGGAGAAGCGATGCTGTCCACCGTCCGACGCTCTTCCTCAGTCAAAGGCATGTACTTGCTCAGATTACGGGAAGCACGCCCGGCAAGAAGCATGTCCGGCCAAAGAGGGTCTTGCACAAACTTATCCCGGAGATTTCCGGTAGCGGTCTTCACAAAGTCCGTATAATAATTGTAATATTTCTGTTCGGGGGTATGCAGAATATCCAGTTGCAGTATTTCCTTGAAGTATGAGGTACTATCCACCGTCATGTCCGCCCTTTTCACCCCCTTCCTGCCCGAAAGCATCGGGGCATAACTAAGGTTACTCTTGTAATTATAGATAAGGCTGAACAGATTCATATCCAGATTTGCCCGGATATAAGTACGGCAAGCCTGACTCATATCCTTGTTTTTTACAAGTTTCTTTTGCATATCTTCATAATGCCTGAACAGATACTTTTTATATGCCTGCGGAGTCATCCCACAAATATCTGCATAAAAATCATCAGCTCCCGATAAGCTTTTCATTTCACCGAACCGCAGCAACTCGGTATTCAGACCGGCATAGTCTCCTTCAAACCAAACACGGCTATCCGTTACACCATCCCTTTTCCGGCTTAAAAGACGGCTTTGCGAATAGAATATTTCAGGCAGATTGATTGTGACATCCAGTTCTCCACCCGGAACGAGAAACAATTCTATTTTCGAACGGGATATCCACAGCGTAGCACCACTCGGCAACAGCACCTCCGTCTCATAACGGAACGTGCCATCCTCCGCTATCGTCAAATCCTTACCGGTGAAATACATGAAGAACCAAGGCGAATCATAGTAGCGTAACGTCACTCCATACTCCGGTTTATACCCCAATATCCGCCCCTTTATGACAGTCTTTCCCACATTCAGTTCCGGTCCGGGCAATGGCAAAACCTCATCCGGTTTCTTATTCCGCAAACGTTCGGGAACATCCACCCGAGGTTTCTCTCCGTTGAGCTGTATACCATAAATTACCCATCCTTCATCACTGCTCGGTGTCTCTACGAAATCAAAGCTCTCAGTATCCATCGGAAGCGGACTAAACTTCAAAACAGCAGTCATTTCACCGGAAGCGGGAATATGCGTCCACTCATCCCTAGCAAAACCGGTATTTCCCAAATATCCGTAATCTTTTCCGGATGCCCGCAGCACAGCTGTCGAATCAATCCTGACCTTATCGCCCTGCATGCCATAAAGCCTCACCGCCAGCCAGGTCGTATCTTTTCCAAGCGTCACTTGCTCCACTTCAATGCTACGCGTATTGCATGCCATGAAATAGGGTACCTTTACGATTTTCTTTGCCTGCAATCCGCAGCAAATACTGACCAGCAGCAAATAAACCAATCCGATGTTTTTCATAAGCTAGAGTTATTAGAGTTTCAACAATCTCAGTCCCTTCCCTTTTCCACGTCCTGTATCAACTGCTTCAGTTCTTCCAGGGATATATCCTCTTCCTTCACCAAAGAGGACACTGCACTGAGATAGGAATTATTGAAATATTTACTGATAACGTTCTTCAGTGTCCGCTTGCGGAAATCCTCCTCGCTGACCACCGCATAATACTGATATGTATTGCCGTACGTATGATGGCTCAGGAACCCCTTATCCTCCAATCCTCTCACAATGGTGGACAAAGTATTGAAATGTGGTTTCGGCTCTTCATAGAATGCCAGCATTTCCTTCACAAACAAGGGTCCTTTTTCCCAGAAAAAGCCCATGATTTCTTCTTCTTTTGCAGTCAATCCTTTCATAACATTCTTTGTTTTCCGCAAATAACTAAATTATTTAGTTCAAAAACTAATTTTCCTCGTTAAATAAAACTAAAGCTTTTAGTTTATCCGGCAAACACCACTCTTCAACCATCTCCCGACAAGCAAAATACCTACTAATAGTGATTGCAGTTCTCGGATAAAAGCCGTTACTTTGCGCACGAATTAGAGAATTAAAAACAATAATATACAATGAATGAGCAACATAAGTACCGCTCCACGGACAAGATGAGCGACCTCATCTGTGACAATTACTCCTTATTAATGGTGATGAGCCGCTTCGGACTGTCATTAGGATTCGGAGACAAGAGCGTGAAGGACGTCTGCGAAGCACAAGGCGTCGATTGCCCTACATTCCTCGCCGTAGCCAACTTTATCAGCGAAGAACAATACTCTTACAGCGGCAATGAAAGCGATTTTTCCATTCCCGCCCTTATGGATTATCTGAAGCGTGCCCACACGTATTTCCTCGACTTCAACCTGCCGGCCATCCGCCGCAAACTCATCGAAGCCATCGATTGCTCCGGTACAAACGATGTAGCCTACCTCATCCTGAAGTTCTTCGATGAATATGCCAAGGAGGTACGCCGCCACATGGAATATGAAAACCAGGCCGTATTCACCTATGTAGAGCAATTGCTCCGGGGCAGGCTATCGGACGAATACAACATCGCCACTTTTGCCAGCAAACATAATCAGATAGACACCAAACTGAAAGAGCTGAAGAACATCATCATCAAATACTATCCGGAAAAGGAGAACAACAATCTCCTGAATGCGGTCTTGTTCGATATATTCAACTGCGAACAAGACCTTGCCACCCACTGCCAGGTAGAAGACTATATGTTTGTTCCCGCCGTAGCGCAAATAGAAAGGAAACTGGAAAATGAACAATAATACTTCTTTGAAGATTGTCATTGCAGAAACTTCGGTCATCATCCGGAGTGGCCTGACGGCTGTATTGAAGCGTATTCCCAATTTGAATGCACACCCCATTGAAGTTTCTTCGCCGGAATCGCTGCAGAACTACATTCACATGCATCCGGCAGACATTATCGTCATCAACCCCACTTTCGGTGGCTGGTTCGACCTGCCCGCCTTCAAGGCAGAACACGGGAAATCCGGCATCAAGTACATTGCATGGTATGCTCCGTCATCGACAACAACATATTGAAGGAATATGACGAGAACTTCGCCATGTGCGATGACGTAGATGTCATCGCCTCCAAAATCAACCACTTGCTGCACACCGAGGAGGAAGAGGAAAAAGACAGCGAACAAGAAACCCTGAGCCAGCGCGAAAAGGAAATCATCACCTGCGTTGTGAAGGGCATGACCAACAAAGCCATCGCCGACAAACTCTACCTCTCCATCCATACCGTCATTACCCATCGCCGTAACATTGCACGCAAACTGCAGATACATTCTCCGGCAGGGCTCACCATCTACGCTATTGTCAACAAGCTGGTAGAATTGAGCGATATCAAAGACTCTTTGTAACCCCGAAAGGTATATACTCCTAAGGCATTTCCCACTAAGACCCAATGCCGTCAAGTCCTATACTGAAAGGGCAGAACATCCTCATCTTTTATTCCAAAACATCCGGATGTATTACCCTAAAACATCCGGATGTTTTGGGGTAAAGATGGGGATGTTTTAGGGTAATACATCCGGGTGTTTTGGGTATTAACTCATAGGATGAAGGAAGTTCAGTCATGGAGTTATGAGCATTCAGCCGTAAGACTTCCACCCTAAAGCGCAAATCCCCGCTTCACGATATCACATCGGGAAGCGGGGATCCTTTTATCTTCATAAAAGTGGTTACGTAATTATGACTAACTAATTCATTCAAATCTGATGTTGCAAAGATAAGGCATCGCCAGATAGTACGCAATCGCTCAAATTAGGTATAATAAAACAAGCTAGTCATTATAAATAGGTAGAGCCCCACAAATCAGGCATCAGCTGAAAGCAAAACTATAAAATAGACAGTAAAGCTACTTATATTTAAACGCCAGTATATAGTATCCCACAAATGACAATCCCAGCAGAACAAGCGGAGCAAAGAAAAGAATTCTACCTAAAACACAGTACTCCCTAAAGGCAGCAGCTAAAAACATCAGGGTCAGAATAACATTCATCACCCGAGTAAAGCGTATGGCAAGCAGATATTGGACAGCCACATTGCGCCCAGTGACCCGAACGGGAAAATTAATGAAGCGGACGGGAAGATATCCGGCTATCCCCATGAGCAAGAAGCAGAAAACAGAAAAACCGCCCATCATCCAAACATCTGACGGCAAGGAGCCTCCTTTTTGTGTATATAGCCAGTAAATACCACCCCACGTAACAAGCACAACAAGTAGGGCCATACCTTCCAGAATACGGTCAAGTACAGTTGGCTGAAAACGGACATTAGGCAATTCTTGCCGGAATAGGGACCAAGATTAATCATACTATCTGCGATTTAGAGTTGTTATTACTAATCCTCCTCCACCTTTTTTTCAGTCGGAGGAGGAGTCTTGGATTTCTTCATCCGCCCACTCTTCCGCAACGCCTCAGCGATAATCCACTGAAGCTGTCCATTGGTACTGCGAAACTCATCGGCTGCCCATTTTTCAATAGCATCCATCGTCGCAGCATCCACACGGAGGACAAAGCTTTTGGTTGAAGTTTCTTTTTTAGCCACTATTTATTTACTATTTAACAATTTACGATTTACGATTGAAGTTACTTTGATATAACCAAGTACCAATCAAAGAGTATTCTGCTTGCCCCGCACGAAGGAAGCAATATCATCCACAACATATGCCGGAACGGGTGAAGCATGGCTATACTCGAACGGAGTCGCCTTGCCGCTACCTTCCTGCAACAAGTGATTCAATTTCGGATAAGATTGGAAAAATGCATTCTTACAGCGTAACAAACCGGAACGCCATAAACCGAAGTCTTCCATAGTCACTTGATAATCTCTCTCCCCTTGAAGAACAAATATAGGCAGCTTTAGTTTAGCGGCAACTTCCACCGGTTTGTAAGCATTGGCAAACAGCCAATACGAACGGGGCTGCCCCAATGGCAAGGAAATCGTTTCATCAAACTCTTCCGTACCAAGCTTTTTGACATTAGCCAACTGTTGTTTCAGTTCATCAAGTTGAGCCTTTACATTGACTGAAGAATCCGTCAAAGAAGAGGTATAATAAAACTGTTCCTCAAGAGCATCTTCAAGCGGTCTTGCCAGCCCGGCAAGGATAATGATACCTGCCAAACCTTTCGAACGCCCGGCAATACGGGGAGCCAATGTACCTCCCAGGCTGTGCCCCAACACATACACACTGTCAGGAGCCAGCTCGGGCAAAGCCCTTACCTGCTCCACTATGGCAACGGCATCGTCCACGGCCTCAGTATCATAATCGAGTTCGCGACCGGCAGGAACACAAGCCGCACCATATACCTTTGTCCGTTTTTCATAGCGGACGACAGCAATACCACGTTCCGCCAATCCCCAAGCCAAGTCACGGAAAGGCTTGTTGGACCTATCGTCTCGTCACGGTCGTGAGGACCGGAACCATGTACCAGAATAACACAAGGAACCCTGCATGCATCCGGACCGACTGCCCGCTTGGGCAAAGTCAACGTTCCGGGAAGCTTGTAGCCGTCGGCTCCCAGCGTAATATCCCTTTCATCCATTTTTGTCTTATCATAGGTTATCGGTTGGGCAGTGCCAACAGCAGGTGCAGGGACCAGCCGGATTGTATTCAGTGCCCCGTCAGCATCAAAAGCCACCAGAAAACGGAGATTATAACGTTCAAATTCCACATCGGAATAATAGATAGTAATTCCTTGGGCAGAATCGGTCTTCCATTCTCCTTTTGATATGGGTTTACCAAACATTTTCTCTGCTTGCCGGAAAGAATCATTGAAGAGTGCCGGAGCCAGTTTCTCCTGCAGCTCCCGGTTCAATGCCGCATGGATACTGTCACCTTGCCCTGCCACAAACAATTCATAAATGTGCTGCGCGCGCGCAGTATTCGCATCTTGTGCAAAGCCCCCATATACATTGCCCAGCAAGAGCAGTATAAGAGCCCATCGTCCTATAATCCCCATCTCTTTCATCCGTATCCTTTATCAATGGTTCAACGTTCCCGTATTGACTACCGGTTGGGCAGCCTCATCCGCACAAAGCACTACCAACAGATTGCTGACCATTGCCGCTTTCTTGTCTTCGTCCAGTTCAACAATTTCTTCTTCAGAAAGTTTATGAAGCGCCATTTTTACCATAGAGACTGCCCCTTCCACAATCTTCTCGCGTGCCGTAATGATGGCAGATGCTTGCTGGCGACGCAGCATCACAGCGGCAATTTCGGGCGCATACGCCAGATAGTTGATGCGGGCTTCCACCACTTCCATACCTGCCATGGCCAGGCGTTCATTCAGTTTCTGCTCCAGCTGTTCATTGATTTCCTCACCGCCCGAACGAAGTGTCAACTCTTCCGTATCAGCCTCATTATCATCATAGGCATACTGACCGGCAACCTGGCGAAGAGCGGCATCACTCTGTATCTTCACGAAGTTCTCGAACGCATTCATACGGTTGGCCACCGCATTACCAAGACTCACCTGATTGGCATTGCCTGCTGTGGAAGTGGATGCAGCCATCGTCTGCGAGTCAATCTCAAACATGGCCTTATAAGTATCTTTCAACTTCCACACCAATACCAGTCCTATGAGAATAGGATTACCAATCTTATCGTTCACCTTTATCGGCTCCACATCCAGGTTGCGTGCACGAAGCGAAAGCTTCTTCTTATTAAGGAAGGGGTTTACCCAGAAAAAGCCGGTCTCTTTGAACGTTCCCTTGTACTTGCCAAAGAACACCATGGCACGCGCTTCGTTCGGTTCCAGCTCCATATAGCCGGCAAACATAATGAACCATACCAGACACAGACACACCGAAAGGATCAAAGTAGGCACAGAAATGAGAAACCCAAAGATTATCACTGCCGTAAGCACTACCAAATGAAGGAACAAGGCCAGAAAGCCATTCATCTTGAAACCACTGAAACTACACTCTTTTGTTTCCATATTCTATAGATTTAAATAATATCATAATGATATCACAAATATATCAATTAAAATTAAATAAGTACATAGAAACAAGGGATTTAAGATGCAGTATTAAGGATTATTAAGAACATATATCCCCAGTATACAAAAATTCCGCTTGAAGGTCATAACTCACCCTCAAGCGGAAAACTTTTTTTTTCGACTCTGTCAGCAATGTATCAAGGCTGAATAGCAAAAGACCGGCGCAGCAAATCAGCAGTTTGCGAGCTACCGCCCACCATCAGTTCATAACTGCCTTCGGAAACGCACATGGTATTGCTTTGCGGATTCCACCACACCAACTCTTTATCACCCAAATCAAACTCTACATCGACCGTCTTTCCTGCCGGGATATGTACCCGCTTGAAAGCACGCAATGCCTTGCTCGGTCCTTCTACATCATCGTTTTTCTTCAAATAGACCTGCACAACCTCTTCACCGTCACATTTGCCGGTATTGGTTACGGGGACACTCAATCTCAATTTCTCACCGGACTTTATATTATCCGAGCCAAGCACCACAGCGCCATAGCTGAAAGAGGTATAGCTCAATCCATGACCGAAGGGGAAAAGCGGTTCCTGGGTCATGTAACGGTAAGTCCGGCCCGTCATATTATAATCCTCAAAATCTGGAAGCTGTGACACATTACGGTAAAAGGTCACCGGCAAGCGTCCTGCCGGATTGTAATCGCCGAACAAGACTTCGGCTACAGCCGTACCGCCTGCCTGACCGGGATACCATGCCTGCAGGATGGCTCCACACCTCCCGGTTTCCGGCTCCAGACCGATGGGAGAACCCGAACAGTTCACCAACACCACCTTTTTACCGGCACGGTGCAAGGCGGCAATCAGTTCCCGTTGGACAGCAGGCAACTCGATATCCGTACGGTCGCCTCCTCTAAATCCGGGAAGTTCAACGCCCATCTCCTCGCCTTCGAGGTTCGGAGAGACTCCTCCCACAAAGACCACGACATCAGCATCCTTCACACGCTCCACAGATTTCCTCACATCCACTTCATTCTTAAATCCAAGGTCGAAGTCCAACTGTGCATCGCTACGGAAATATTCAAAATCCAATTCAACATCATACGTTTTTCCTGCTTGTACCTGCAAAGTATAAGCACTCTTCTGCCACCGTGCTGATTGGAAAATCCTCTCACCTCCTCCCCATTTATCCGCAATCTCCCTGAGCCATAGGCATAGATGTCAAAGACCACCTCTCCCGACCGGTCGGAAGTGAATACGCTGTTGTAGGTTGCCGAGAAGTCGGTAAGGTTTACACCCGGAGCAAAAACCGTGGCACCGGATGTACTGAAATGGAAAGGAGTGGTCACTTGGTCAGTAGTGACCGGCTCACCGTCACGAGTCACGTTATTCCAGTAGCGTGCAGTAAATCCGGGCTTCCCGTCAGCAGTCTTGCAACGGTTGAAGACGCTCTGTATCTGAGTTCTCTCCACCCATCCGCAGCCTTGTTCATAAATAAGCCGGTCATCAGTCCCCAAAGCTTTTCTAATTCCGTCCAGAATGGTGACTGTGTGCGGAGGCATACCGTTATAATTTCCCCACTGCATCACAGAATCATTGGCGTTCGGCCCCATCACGGCTACAGTCAGCCTCCACGCTTCAACGGCAAGGTATTATCCTTGTTCATAAGCAGTGTCATTGACTTGCGCGCCATGTCGAGCGCCAGAGAATCGTGTCCGGCAGAAGCCACCACAGAAAAAGGAATGCCGGTCCAGGACACCTTCTCCGGCTCGTCCATTTCACCCAAGGCAAAGCGGGCCGTCAAAAGGCGCTTGACTGCTACATCCACTGCTTTTTCATCAATCTTTCCCTGCTTCACCGCTTCTACCAGGGCCTCGTAACTCGAACCGCATTCCAAGTCAGTCCCACTCAGCACCGCAGCCGCTGAAGCGGACTCTGCATCAGGATGCGTCTTATGACCATAATCTCTGTAAAAATCGGCAATAGCTCCACAGTCCGAAAGGACAATACCGTCAAATCCCCACTCATCGCGCAAAATCTGCATCAGCAGGCGGTCGCTACCGCAACAAGGATCGCCCTCAAAACGGTTGTAGGCACACATCACCTCCTTCACTTTTCCTTCTTTCACCAAAGCTTCGAAAGGAGGAAGATAAGTTTCATACAAATCACGGGGCTTGATATTTTCCGCATTAAACTCATGGCGGTTCCATTCCGGACCGGAGTGTACGGCAAAATGCTTGGCACAAGCATGCAACTTGTCATATTTTCCATCGTTCGTACCCTGCAAACCCTTTACAACCATCACCCCCATACGGCTGGTCAGATAAGGGTCTTCCCCATAGGTCTCTATACCCCTTCCCCAGCGGGGGTCGCGATAGATGTTCACTGTAGGCGTCCACATTGTCAACCCTTGATAGCGTTCATGGCTTTCCTGGGATGCATAGTAGGCATTCTTGGCGCGGGCCTCATCAGATACGGCAGTAAATACCTCGTATACCGTCTCCGGCGAGAAAGATGCCGCCATACCAATCGGTTGAGGGAACACTGTGGCCAGCCCGGCACGCGCCACTCCATGCAACGCTTCATTCCACCAGTTATAGGGCTTGATGCCCAGGCGTTCCACTGGTTTGGAGCTGTCCATCATCAAGGACACCTTCTCTTCGAGCGTCAGTTCCTTCAGCAAAAGTCCGGCACGCTCTTCTGCCGGCAGAGATGCATTCTTGTAAGTAACCTGCCCGCATCCCGACAATAGGAAGAGTGGCAAAAGGTAAAGAAGTTTCTGTTTCATCATGGTTTTATATTAGGCAATTATCTATCCAAATATACAAAGATAATGGATATTGATTAAATTTCAAACTTCAAAAGAATGATTCATTATGCAGCGTACTGCCTAAAAGGCAGTACGCTTTCTTCACATATCATAGTTTAATTGCCATCGAATTATTACGTCAATCACATATATATTTAAAAGAGTGCATGCAACGAATATCTGCAGATGAAGTCCCGACATACACATTGAATACTCCCGGCTCAGCTACCCATTGATGGCTTGCCTCATCAAAAAACTTCAAATCATCAGGAGTGATAACAAATTCCACTTGAACAGTTTCATCAGGTTCGACCTCTACTTTTGTAAAGTGCTTCAACTCTTTCAATGGACGGATAACGCTACACACCGGATCTCCAAGATAAAGTTGTACCACTTCTTTACCAATCCTCGTACCCGTATTAGTCAAAGGCACTGTCACCTTGATACTTCCTTTTTCATCCATCGTCTTCGATGACAGCCGAGACTTGCCGTATTTGAAAGAAGTATAACTCAATCCATGGCCAAAACTAAAAAGAGCCGGAATCTTCTTTGTATCGTGCCAACGATAACCTACTAAAATATCATCTTTATACTCTTCTTTAGGGTTGACACCGACATTGCGCTGATAATCCGTCAAAGACACATCTTCCTTGCCGGTATCGATACCCGGATAAGCCCCTTCACCAAAAGAGTGCGCCGAACAATCGCTTAACTTCACCGGAAAAGAATAAGGCAGTTTACCCGATGGATTCACTTTACCACTGATAACATCTGCAATCGACGCTCCTCCCATAGTCCCCAAATAAGAAATATGCAGAATTGCAGGCACTTTCTTCAACCATGGCATAGCATAAGCATTGCCACTGATATTGGCTATCACAAGATTTGGATTGACAGCAACAAGCTCTTCTATCAATTCATTTTGAGAAAAAGGTAAGTTATACGACTTACGGTCAGTAGATTCACAATCCTGAAAAGCATTTTTATTCAAACCTCCCACATAGATAACAACATCTGCCTGCCGTGCCTTTGCCACAGCCTCAGCACGCAAAGAGTCTATCAACGTCTGTTGCATTTCCTCCTCATGTCCAAAAAAGGGACGGCCGCATGCATAACCCTGGGTGTATTCTATCTTATCACCATATAGGGCACGCAGTGCATCAAGTGGAGAAATCATATCTTTTGGTTTCAATTCCGACGAACCGCCACCATCCGTAAGTCTACGGACAGCATTGTCACCAACCACCAATATCCGGTTATACTTATCAGCTTGTAATGGAAGAATGCCATTGTTCCGCAACAGTACGATGGACTCGTCACCTATTACTTTAGCCACATCATAATGTTCTTTGGTACAGAGTGAGCCATACGGCTTATTCTGATTCAATGAAGTCCGGAAAATCAGACGCAGTATATTCCTCGCTTTCGCATCCACTGACGCCATCGGCAATTCCCCCTTCTTCAACATCTCCAGATAGGGATCTGCCAAATAATAGAGATTATACCCCAAGCTATTATCCGAAGTCAAACCGTTGGTATAAGACCCCATTTCAATGTCAAGACCATTAAGAGCAGCCTCTTTGGTGTCGTGAGCTCCTCCCCAATCTGTAATGACACAACCGTCAAACCCCCATTCATCACGTAGAATATCATTGAGCAGACGGGAATTATGGCAACAATGCTGGCCACGATACTTGTTATAAGCTCCCATGACACTCCATGCTCCCCCTTCCACTATTGCCTGCTTAAAAGCAGGCAAATAGATTTCGTAAAGAGCACGGTCACTCACTTCAACATCAACAGTACCACGCCACTGCTCCTGGTTGTTCAATGCAAAATGCTTCACACAAGCAGCAACACCGTTCTTTTGCAGTTCCTTGACATAAGGAACCGCCATCACACCGGCAAGATAAGGGTCTTCACCCATATACTCAAAGTTACGCCCATTAAGGGGGGTACGATAGATATTGACACCGGGACCTAACAATACGTCTTTCTTACGATAACGTGCCTCCTCGCCAATAGCCTTGCCATAGCGTGCAGCCATATCCGGATTCCAAGTGGCGGCAAGAGCCGTAAGAGCAGGAAAAGCCGTAATAGAGTCGTTGGTCCAACCCGCATAATTCCAAGTATTCCATTCAAACTCATGGCGAACTCCATGAGGTCCATCACTCATCCACAACTCAGGAATACCCAAACGGGGCACACCTGCCGATGAAAACTTGCTCTGCGCATGGCAAAGTGCCACCTTTTCTTCAAGTGTCATACGGCTTAACGCATCCTCAACGCGCACCTCGATAGGCATATCAGGATTTTGATATATGGGTATCTGTGCACTAAGATTTGTGGCAGATGCAGCAAACAGCAGAAAAAACCGTAAAATGTAAGTATGCATTTTTTCGCTCTTTATTAGAAATTATTGAACTGTTACCAAGTCGACATAGTAACCGTGTCCCACACAAAGGAATCCGGCCTCAGCATTTATCTTGTCAATAACCTCTTGGGTGATAATCAGTTCGTAAACACCATCTTCATTGAATTCTATTTTATCCATCAGCCCTGTCCACCAACCGGTAGCAAGTTGCATCTGATGATATTCTGCTGTAGGTTCTATCGAATAATAAACCCGCAAAATAGTTCCCGGCTTAAGGGCAGTCATTACTTCTTGAGGAATCAGGTTGAACGATTTGTTAGGATCACCGTCCGCTTTGTCCCAAGACACATAATGATGTCCTTCCCACAGGGCTTTTTCAGAAGAAATAGTAACTTTCTGTTCTGTAGTAACTTCGCCATTGGTATAGAACTGTATACTCTCACCGGTTTTGGTCTTACCGGTCACTGTATATTCCCCTTCTGCCAGTTCCGGGCAAATCAGCGTGAGAGAAGTGGCAGTTTGCTCTGCAAATTCCACTACCTCCACATCAGCTACCGCAACCGAGGCAACAGCATCAAGATTAATACCGGTCATTATCCATGCCGTACCAACGGTAGCACGGTTGGCTCCCATTGTAATCATAGCCCCTTTAGTCACTTTCACTTTATTGGCGCCATATTCATTTCCTTCGGCATCGATAAAAATAGCCCGGTAGTCTCCCTCCGACAAGCCGGCAGGTACAGTATATTCCACATAATTGCCATCTTCCGACTCCACATAAGTAATATCCGTGGCAGCCATCCCACCAATAAGAATGCTTTCCACTTTATCCAGGTTATCGCCGTAAAGACAAGCTTTATTACCGGGAGCCACAATACGTTCGAAGGCCACTTCAGTAGCACTGGGGTCATCTGCGAAAGGATTTACCTGGATAAGCCCCTCACGGTAAGTGGATTTCCCAACAGTGGTGGTAGCTGTTATTTTAAGGTGATAAGTTCCTGCCATAAATTCCTTTTCTATTTCAGTACCGGTAGCCACTTCTTCTCCATCCACAAACCAAGTTACGGTAGTATAGTCTGCGGGAGTCACCGTGAGTTTCATCGACAATTTGCCGTCACGACTGAAATTGGCAAATGTGGCCAGATTTCCATTAACCCGATCCGGAAAGGTAGGTCGAGTATACGAGGCTCATCATTGAGCGTAGCCGTAGAGAACGGCTCTTCGTCGCTGCAGCTTGTCAAGAAGGCGTTGAATGCCAATATGGCAAACAGCATAACATATATCTTTTTCATATTGATAGTTAATTTGATATTGAACAGAAATTATTGAACATTATTTTTATCCCACCACACAGGAGTATTCCAGCTATTATTACCTCCCATACGCTCCAGCGCTTCCTCATAGTTTTTCTTGTTGTATGAAGATTCCAGCACTGGATAGCACAGACGAACCGGGATAGCTGCTCCCCCAGTAAGAACCTGGCTGAAACCATACTCTGCAGGAGACTTTAGCTGTGGGTAGTTGGAACGGCGCAAATTAGCCCAACACTCCAACGGATTGGTGAAATGCAGAATCCATGCCTGCGTATTGATAGATGCCTTTTTCTGCTCGGTCGTGTAACCAATGATGTTATTGGCCATATAGTTATCGAACTCTTCATCAGTTATTTTATCACATCCGTAATTGTCCGTCAGGAAGTCCATAGCCGCACGTACACCTTTTCTATAATGTTCTTCTACGGAACCTGTCACATTCCATCCTTTCAGTGCAGCCTCTGCCAACAGAAAGTCCACTTCGGCCGAGGTTATAACCACACCCGGATTTTCACCCTCAAGAAAGTTACTTGCCAACTTGGGTTCTGTTTCCGTATCCATGGAAATCTTTTCAATGGTAGGATTGCTTTCCTGCAGTTCTTTTATAAGGTCGCTCTCATAAGCTTCGGGCCAAGGTTCATAGAAGAATGCACCCGGATCGCGTGGATGCGCCATATTTTTCGCCAATACCTCTTCAGTGATGTCAATGCGGCCTTCGGTACTGGTTGTGCTCATTATCTGGTCAAAGTAGAACCGTATGATAGCAAGGAAACGAGGGTCACCAGTATTGAACAGCTGATTATAAAAAGTAGAACAGATAAAACTGGGGTTATTACGAGGGTCGTTACCATACAGACGCTGTGACAAAGCGTTGCGACGATAGTCGGAATAGCTTTCGCCACCAAAGTCAAAAGCAATATCCAAATAAGGAATCAGTGCGTCATCAGCACCAGAGGCAATGATACCACCATCTGCCACCAAAGCTTTTTCAAATTCTTCCTGGGCCTTCTGTGGGTTGGCATCCGAGATACGCATAGCATAACGCAGGCGAAGTGAATTGGCAAACTTCTTCCATTTGTTTATATCACCGTTATAAATGACATCTCCGGTGATGCGGTCCTTGGTGCCATCAAAAGCTGTTACGGCAGCGTCGAGCTCCGCAAAAAAGTCATTGTATATCTCTTCTTGTGTGTCATATCTAGGCGTGAACTTACCATCAATAAAGCCTTTTCCCGCTTCAAAGTAAGGTACATCACCATAAATATCAGTAAGATGAGACATGAGATAGACACGATAGATGCGGACAGCCGCATTGATGTTCACCTTCTCGTCATCATCCGTAGTGCGTGCCTGCGCATCGGTAAGGTCCTTGATATTTTTCAAATAGTAGTTCTGCCAGATATGCCCCATCTCGTTAAGGTCAAGTGTATGACGGCCACCATAGTTCGTGGTATTCCAGCAGCCCATCAGTTGCTGATTAAAGGCATAAATGTAGCTACGGTAAGTTTCACTCACCTCCAGGTCACCATACGTATGGAGTTGGGCAGTCGTGAGCTGTGCGTTGGGGTCAATGGTTGCAGCCTTTGAGGGATCGGTATTCATGTTCTCCATGTACTCATCGCTGCAAGAAGCAAAAGACAAAGTACATGCAGCCAACGCCATTGTGATATATGATTTATAGTGTCTCATTGTATATATCTTTTTTAATAATGTATTGGATAAATTGTATGGGGTCTCTTAGAATTTTACATTAATATTGAAGCCGTAACTCTTGCGTGAAGGCAATGAACCATACTCCATACCCATACCGGTGGTATTGTTGTAGTTGGAGTCCGGGTCAATGTTCGGAATATTTTTCCAGACAATGAACGGATTACGGGCTACAAACGATACTGTCAGTCCGTCTACTACATTCTTCAACCAGGTTTTAGGTAAGGTGTAGCTCAGCGTGATTTCGCGGCACTTTACATAAGAGTTATCATAGATGAACATAGAAGGCGCATTGCGGCAAACATTCATCCAGTACTTTTCTGGATTAATTATAATGTCGTTTTCACGATAGGTGCCGTCACCATTGTCAATCACACCCGGAGCAATGAAACCACCGGTAGGTATCCAGTCAGGAGAATCCTTGGCATAGCCTGCTGCCTGACGGGCCTCTTCGGACTTATACCATGCTTCGCGGCCTTCCAAAGTGGCCATGCTCTTGCCTGTTTCATGCGCGGCCCGAGCTGACATAGAATAAAGGTCAGCACCTACCTTCACATCAAACACGGCAGAAAGTGAAATATTCTTGTAGGAGAAGTTGGTATAGACACCGCCGGTCCAGTCCCAAGATGCATTTCCCAGCACATGGTTGCTCTTGTCGTACATAGGCAATCCGGTTGAGGGGTCGATAAGGATATCACCATTTTCGTTACGCTGGAAGTCGGGACCTACGATAGAGCCGAAATTCTCACCGACCTTGGCAGCCACTTGTACGTCAAGCCATGTACCTTTTCCAGTTCAAACATATCCATGTCGTCCACCAGTTTCTTCACCTTGTTACTATTCTTCGAGAAGTTGAAATTCAAATCCCAAGAGAAGTCTTTCGTTTGAATCGGGCGAGTGTTCAAAGCTATTTCCACACCTCTATTCTCAATTTCACCTGCATTAATCAAACGATAGCCGTAACCGGAAGTCGAGGAGCTGGCCATACCCATAATCTGATTCTTACTAAGCTGGCTGTAATAAGTGAAGTCCAAGCCGATACGGTTCTTCAGGAATTTCAGTTCCAGACCCATTTCGAATGAATTGGTCTTGGTAGGTTTCAAATCCTTATTGGGGATAGTACCGTTACTGATATAACCAATAGTATAACCGGGATAAGCAAACTTAGACTTGGTATACACCAATCCGAGCTGATATGGATCGGTATCACTACCAACTTGCGCCCATGACATACGCACTTTACCATAAGGAAGCTTGTCACCCAACTTCAGCAACTCGGAGAATACAAAGCTACCGGAGAAAGAAGGATAGATGTACATGTTATTACTGATGGGCAATGTGGAAGACTGGTCGCCACGAAGGGTTGCATCAAAGTAAAGCATGTGCTTCCAACCCAAGTTAACGGCACCATAAATAGAGTTAATCTGCTTACGATAACTGTAAGGCTCTACACTTACTTCATTGAAGCTCATCAAAGCCACCACATCGCGAATCTTCATGTCTTTGGCAGTAGTGACTATAGTCTGGTTATTCACTTTGTACAAGTTACCTCCCAATGTCGCATTAAAGTCGAAATCTCCCCAAGAGTTATTATAGAGGGCCAGAAGCTCGAAGTTATACATGCGATTACGGAAATTATTATTCTGCAAGTAACCGGATTCATATCCCGGTGTGGTAGGAGCCTTGTAGTCTTCAAAAGTAAACCAATTAAGCTCGGCTCCTGCTGTTCCTTGTACCTTCAGGTGTTGAGTGATGTTCCAGACAACCTTACCATTGAAACGGAATTGGTCTTTCTTGGAGCTGTTTGAGTTCTTGTAAACATCCCAATAAGGATTCACATTATAAGGTCCATACCATTCCAGTTGGCATATTCACCATTGGCATCCTGATAAGACTTGAGCCATGCCTGGTCATAAGTGGTGGCCAAAGTCATTAGATTCTTACCAATATTCGATTTGCTGTCTCCCAATGCAGGACGGTTTTTCACATCTTCACGGGTATAGTTAACACTGAAATCCAAGTCAAACTTCCCGGCACTGGTATTGGCGCGCAAATTGAAGATGTCCCTGCTCATGTGAGTCTTTGGCACAATATCCTTATTGCGCATATCAGTATAGGTGAAACGAATACCGGTCTTGCCATTATTCACCCCGATGATAGCACTGTTAGTTGCAGTAAAGCCTGTGCGGAAGAACTGGGAAGTATTGTCAGGAACTATCAGGTAAGGACGTTCCACACCATCAAAATACTTAAGCATATTGGTACCGTCAGCTTTGGCACCCCAGCTCATGTTCGTATTAGACACCGCGTTAATGGGATAAGTACCGTTGGCACCCATACCGTAGACCTGCTGAATATCATCCCATTTAGCCAACTGAGTATCAAAAGTCAGCGTTCCGTTATATTCTACGCTAACCTTATCCTTATTGGCCTTTTTGGTCGTGATAAGAATCACACCGTGGCTGGCACGACTACCATAAAGAGCCGAAGCAGCAGGTCCCTTCAGTACCGACATGCTTTCAATGTCATCAGGATTGACACTGGAAATACCGTCACCAAGGTCAAAACCGCCGTAAGTACCGGCACTACCAAAATTGGTATTATCCAAAGGTACACCGTCTATCACATACAAAGGCTGATTATTACCAGTCATCTCTGTACTACCACGTAATATCACACGGGAAGAACCGGAAGCTCCACCTGCAGTCTGGGTCACTACCAAACCTGGAACACGGCCCGCCATTGAATTGATGACATTCGTTTCTTTGGCCTTGGTCAACGCTTCACCCTGCACTTCAGCCACACCATATCCCAGAGCCTTACGCTCGCGCTTAATACCTAAAGCTGTTACGACCACTTCACTCAGCATCTTGCTGTCTTCTTCAAGTACAATGTTCAATGGAGCATTACCAGCCTTTACTTCTTGCTGTTTGTATCCTACAAAACTGATGATTAATGTTGCTCCAGGTTTAACATTCAGACTGAATTTACCATCCAGGCCAGTAACTACACCATTGCTGGTTCCTTTTTCAACGACAGAGGCTCCTATCACCGGGCCAAACTCATCATTCACAATACCTGTTACTTTGTTGCTTTGCTGTTCTATTGCAAAATTTTCAAATGAAGCAGCCCTCACTTGCGAAAAGCCTCCCCACAAACAGAGAGTAAGTGTGCCGCAGAGTAACGTGTTTTTACATTTCTTTACTTTCATAATATTAATAATAAAATTTGTAAACCAGATTTTCGGTCAGGCCGCAAAGTTCATTAAAGTATCCATTCATCAGGTTTGAATCCCCACATATCAGGTTTGAATGCTTGCATTTTATCACAAAGCACTGATTTTCAATACAAATACTTTCACAATTCGAACTTATTGGATTATTGTTTTGAACATTCACAGAGTTAATGTACTTTTGTACTCGTTAACCAACATTGCATAGCAAATGTATATCTGCACTAAACAAACTCTACAGACTCTGGTCTTACTTTTTTTCACGCTGTTCTCAACCACAGCCCATGCAGACAAGTATGTCCAGCGTTTTTCCAGCCTGCAATTTGGTACAGAAGAGGGGTTGAGCAGCTACGGGTCTTTTCCATCGCAACAGACAAGTCAGGAGCCATATGGATGGGCACACTTGATGGAATCAACCGTTTCAACGGGCGCTCGATGAAAAGCTATAAATTAGGGACCAACCAAAGGTTTTCCGATGCCTCAGGAAGTACTACCATGTTAGCCATAAGCCCCAACAACTCACTTTATGCTTATAATAACGTAGGACGGATTTACAGATATAACCTGCTTACCGATCAATTTGAGCTCTACCTTGATTTAGCCGAACATATTTATATGGGCCTGGTTCTCCAGTACCTTTTTATTGACTCGCAGGAACAGTTGTGGATAGGGCTCAATAGCGGTCTCTACTGTTGTTTATCAGGTGAAACGCCCCAACTTATTGATTCCGACTGCCATGCGACCTATATCACAGAGTTACCTCAAAGTATAGCCATAGGTACCACATGTGACTTACGTATCTATTCCAAGAATAGGAATTTATTACAAAAACTCTGCCCGGACACCTATGTACAAAGTCTCCTGACACTTCCAGACAAGGAGATATTATTAATAGGGACTTTCAACTGTGGAGTGAAAAGTATCAGTCTCAGTTCATGGCAAGAGCAGCCTGCCAAAAACGGTTCTCTCCCCCACACTCCTATCCGTTCCATGATAGAAATGACACCGTCCACCGTTTTATTGGGTTTTGATGGAGATGGAGTGTACACCTACAACTTATCCAGCGGCGAAGCGGAGCCACTCTTCACGCGCACCAACCGGATGCTTACTGCCATGGGAGTGTACTCCCTATGCCGAGATTGCGAAGACAATATATGGATAGGGACTTATACCGGCGGGGCATTTCTCATGATGCCCGAGGAAACCAGTACAACTTTACTGAGACATCGCAAAGGAGAAGAACCATCCTTAGCCGATGACAATGTAAATGCATTCTGCGAACAAAGCAACGGTGAATTGTGGATTGCCACCGATAATGGTATCAGCATATACAATGCCCAAAATAACCGATGCAGACAGATACTTCCAGGCAATGTGGTATTAAGTATCTCCATCGATTCCCAGGATATCATCGCTGCAGGCACTTATGGCAATGGAGTCTTTCTTCTCAACAGCCAGGGAGAAATTTTACATCATTACTTAAGCACCAATAGCAGTTTGCCTTCCGACTACCTCTCTACAGTACAGTTTGATACAGACAGAGATTTATGGATAGGGACAATGGACAACCAGTTGCTGCAACTGGAGTACCCTACCCGGCAGTGGAAATCGTACAACGTAATTAAAGCACGTTGCATAGCACAAAAGGATGTACATACCATTGCCGTAGGCACAGTGGACGGGCTGGTACTGATAAACAAACAAACTGGTAAACAGACACATATATTTAAAAGCACCGACAACAAAGGGGAGGATTTCAATGCTTTCATTCAATCCATAGCATTTATAGACGATGAACAAGCATGGCTGGGAAGTGATGGCGGAGGCCTTTATTTGTGCAATCTGCAAACTCTTGAAAAAAGGGCTTTCTCTACCGAGCAACGTCTGCCCTCCAACCGTGTAAGTGCCTTGCTCATCGACCACAGCAAGATGTTATGGATAACTACCGATCACGGACTGGCCTGCCTTCCCCCACAGCCGTCCATGCAGATATACAACCAAAACTTTGAGCATGTGATGTCGAGATTCTACAACCGTTCCGCCGCTATCCTATTGGCAGATGGACGTGTAGCACTGGGAAGCACCACCGGAGTACTGATTTTCAAACCCCACATTTCACTCACTTCCTATCAAGCCCCGTCTTTACAGCTCACCAACTTCCGGATAGACAATATAGACAGCAGAGAATCCACAGACATGCGTCCGGAGCTCATGCAAATGCTGGCAGATAGCACCATCACTTTATCATACCGACACAATTCATTCACAATAGGATTTGAATCAGTAAGTTTCCGTTATCAGGAAGACATTGCATACGAATACATGCTTGAAGGGTTTGACCGTGACTGGAACAAGTTGGAAAACAATGAGCAACTGCGCTACACGAATGTATCACCAGGCAAATACCAACTTTGCATACGGTCATACAGCCTCAACAGCGGGCTTATATTAAGCAACCGGACAACAAGCATCACCATCTGCCAGCCATGGTGGAACACTTGGTGGACTTGGCTATTATATACCACAACCCTATGCAGTATTATAGGAGTGATTATCAAAAGCAAACAGCAACAGTTGGTGCGCCACTATATGAACGAAAAGATTGCCTTCTTCGTAAGCATAGCCCACGACATCCGTACCCCGCTTACGCTTGTCAAAGCTCCTTTGGACGAATTGCGTCAAGATTCCACACTTCATGCAGACGCCATCCGGTCTATAGGCTGGCACATTCCAATCTCAACAAGCTACTGGACATATTATCACAGCTACTTGATTTTGAACGAATAGACCATTCCAGTATGAAACCCCAAATGGAAGCTGTGCCACTAAAACAGAATATCGACAATCTCTTCACTATCTTTCAACCGCTCTGCCAGCAGCAACAGAAAACATTGCAGGCAAGCAGCATTGACTGCCAGTTGGGGGTGTGGGCCGACAGTAAATTACTGGACCGGATACTTACCAACCTTCTATCCAACGCTCTTAAATACACTCCTGCTGGAGGAAAAATCAGCATCGACGTGAAAGCCGAAGCTGACAAAGTACAGATTATCGTCAGCGATACAGGTATCGGTATCTCCCCCAAAGCACAAAAGAAACTGTTTACAAGTTTTTTCCGTGCCAGCAATGCCATCAGTTCCGGCACTCCGGGCATCGGCTTGGGACTATTACAAGCCAAGCGGTTTGCCACTTTACTGAAAGGGGACATCAAAGTCAACTCCATCGTAAACCAAGGTTCGGAGTTCATGCTCATACTCAACAAGGCCGCAGTCACAGCCTCCGCCGTGCCCGCTACCACTCCAATCACGAAAGATTCCACTACCACCGAAAACACCACACTTTGTGACTCGGACAAGGATACATTGCTCATTGTAGAAGACAATGATGAACTCCGCCTCTATATGCGCCGTATATTTGAACCGATTTACCGGGTCATAGACAAATCCAATGCGCAAGAAGCGCTGGAATATATGGAAACGCAATATCCCAGTTTAGTGTTGTCTGATATAATGATGCCCGGTATGCCGGGTGACGAAATGTGCCACCGTATAAAAAGCACTCCTGCCACTTCAGGTATACCGGTCATACTACTTACCGCCAAGACCTTCAGGACATCCATCATAGAAGGATTGCAGAAAGGAGCCGATGACTACATAGCCAAACCTTTCGACATAGATATACTGAAAGCCAAAATTCAGGCACAAATAGAGAATCGCAGACGCCTGCGGCAATACTATACACAGATTGCCCTGCAACATACCCTTTCGACAGACAAGACCATTAAAGAAATGCCTGTACAATCCGCCATGCCCAATAATGCGGACAGTGCCTTTGTGGAAAAAGCAACTCAAATCGTGAAAGATAACATAAGCGATTTTGAATTCGACATTGACCGGCTCTGCCGAAACATGGCCATGTGCCGGACTCTCTTCCACGAACGGCTGAAAGCTCTTACCGGGCATACTCCGCAAGACTTCATCCGTATTATCCGCCTTGAGCAAGCTGCCGCCCTACTGCAACAAGGAATACCGGTGACCGATGTTTCCATACAAACGGGATTTGTAAACTCCAAATATTTCAGCACCTTATTCAAGAAATATTTCGGTGTCCAACCCAGCCGATACACCGGGCAAAGAATGAATATAGGCTGATTTGTAGGATTTCAAACCTCTATATGCAGGATTTCAAACTATACATAACCCCATTGCCACTACCTTTGTCGCCATAAACCTATAAAACTGATTTTATGAGCACAAAATTCATCTGCTTGAAGAATGTAATGGCAATACTATTGTCCATAAACATTTTGTCCTGTTCCAGCTCCAATTCCTCCATAGAGGAGTTGCCCTATCTCACCGTGAAAAGTGTATCCCCTCAAAATCTCGCAGCTGCCGGTGGAGAAATAACCATCCGTGTTTCATCCTATCCCATCGCAACAGCCCAATCCAATGCCGGGTGGATAACACTGAAATCAAATACTTCTTCCGATAATCTTACGTCATTTGCATTTACAGCAGAAGCCAATAAAGGGAATGCCCGTGAAGCCGACATAACTATCACGGCCGGTGAAAAAGAAACCAGCATCATCATCACCCAGGCTGCAAATAATGAGCAAGAGAGCAAACCTGCCATAGACGAGAATCTTCCTGCCGTAAAAGTGGCAAAGGAGTTGGGGCTCGGATGGAATCTGGGTAACCAGCTTGATGCCCATGTAAACGAAATAGCCGACGAAACCTCATGGGGTAACGGTAAAGTTACACAAGAGACACTCTTGAAAGTAAAACAAGCCGGATTTACATCAGTCCGCATCCCCGTTACCTGGTTGGGAAAAGTAGGCGAGGCCCCACACTATCATATCGACACGGACTGGATGAACCGTGTAGCCGAAGTAGTGGAATATGCTGAAAAAGCCGGGCTGAAAGCCATTATCAACATCCATCATGACGGACACCGCCACATCCACGAAGACGGTTTTGATGAGCACCGCTGGCTTGATATCGTAGAAGCAGCACAAAACAAAGACGTAAATACCGCCATCAAAGAGCAACTCAAATCCATGTGGACACAAATAGCCCAACGTTTCGAGAATAAAGGCGAGTTCCTCATTTTTGAAGGCCTCAATGAAATTCATGACGGAAGATGGGGCTCTGGCACCAATACCACCGATGGAGGCAAACAATATGCCACACTCAATGAATGGCAACAAGTTTTTGTAGATGCCGTCCGTGCCACCGGTGGCAACAATGCAACCCGCTACTTAGGTATCAGCGGCTATTGCACAAGCCCTAATCTTACCATAAACCACCTGCAACTCCCAACAGACCAAGCAAAAGACCGTCTGTTAATATCAGTACACTACTACGACCCTGCCACCTTCGCATTGGAAGATAAATTTGCAGAGTGGGGACACACCGGCGCCCCCAGCAAAAAAGAGAACTGGGGAGACGAAGAGCATCTTGAGAAAATCTTTGCAGCATTAAGAACCGCTTACGTAGAAAAAGGGATTCCCGTATACATTGGAGAAATGGGGTGCGTACACCGCAACAACAACCGTTCTGAAGCATTCCGCAAATACTACCTGGAATATGTATGCAAAGCAGCACGCACCAATGGCATGGCCATATTCTATTGGGACAACGGCAATGCCGGCGCCGGACGGGAATGTTCCGGCTGATGAATCACGCCACAGGAACTTATGTCAACAATGGAAAGGATGTGATAGATGTCATGACCAAAGGGTATTTCTCCAATGAACCTGCATATACATTAGAAAGCCTATACAATAACGTTCCACAATGAAAGTTCGACAATCTCTCACTTAGCAACAAAAGGGGGAAACCGGGTAGCACCCTTTCCGCGTTATAGCCTCCTCTGAATATCCTCGTTACTATTCCGCTGGCCCTTACTACGTATATCCCCGCCGAAAGTATAGGATACACCGATACGGAAACTGGTAAAGGCAAACTGATTGTCGGCAATTATTTTCAGCCCGTTGGACATGGTTTCCAATTTGGAATGGCTGACAAACAAATTGTTGACATTCAGGCTGAGGCTGAGCTTATTGTCCAGCAACCGGTAAAGCATACCTGTACTGACGCTGTAAGTGGGACTCATCAGATAGATGCCCCGATACTGGCGGGAAGAATAGGAACCGGACAACGTGGCCAGAAGGGTCTTCTTTTCATTGAAGAAGAAAGTGTTGCGCAGGCTGGCGTTATAAGCCCACCCCTTCTCCTCGGGAGAGGTGGTGGCAGCGCTGGAGGTAGTCCGGCGATAGCTCACTCCATGCTGGGCGTAAGTTTGCAGCCACTTGGTACGGAAAGTGTACGAATTGTTAAGCCCGAAAGCATGCGTCTGCATGAAATTCTCCCAGAGGAAAGAGGTCACATTCGTTTCAGCATCCAAGTCCACAACCTGGAAGAAGACATCGTCCGAATAAGAATAATAGGCAGAAACATTGAAGTTATTCTTCAACGTATATCCCAGTTCGGCATTGTAAGTATAACTGGGTTTCAAGTCTTCACGACCACAAGCATAAGTGTACTTGTTCTGATAGAACGGAAAAGGATTGACCATATTCTGCGACGGACGGGAGATGCGGTTGGAGAAACTGAAGTTCAGCGCATGCCCGTCTGTAGGCGAATAAAGCAGATAGACAGTAGGAAACAAGCGCGTATAATCGTGCTTGTCCTCCGTATCCTTCGCTTCGGAAATACCGGTAGTGCGGGTGTGCTCCATACGCAAGCCCAACTGCATGGAAAAACGTTCGGAAAATTCACGGCTATAATCAGCATATAAGGCATAGATTTGCTCCTTGTAACGGAAATAATCATCCTGCACCAGCGTAGGGTCCGACGTATCGTAATTGATGCCGTTGCGAGTGTTGGTAAAGGAGACCTTGGCACCTGCCGTTATCTTGTACTTCTCAAAAGGAAGGATGAAATCAAGAGCGGAGGAGACTACATCCACCTTGCGATGTTGCAGATAGTTGTAGTCGAAGTTTGTACCCGGAATCTCCGTACCGTCAGGCAGGAGGGTTTTCGAGAGAAAGCCCATATTTTCGTCCCGGTTGTCACGCAGGTAATCCACATCCCAAGTCATTTTCTTGCCTTTGTCATCCCAGCCTTATCGGTATGGAAATTCAGATTGAGGCGGTCGGAACCGGTATCCTTGTCACTGTTGGAGTACAGCAGAGAATCCAGTACGGCGGTAGAGGCATCGTAAACTTCCGTCCATGAAAGGGCGTTGTTCGGTTTGGGGGCACTGTGGTTATAGATGGCCTGCATACCTACAGTCCAGTCCCGTTCCAGCGATACGTCCACACCTCCCTGAAGGTAGAAGCTATTCATGTAATTGGTGTAGTCGGCACGGCTGTTCCAGGTGTCCTGCGGAAAATAGCGGTAATTCTTCTCACGCGTCTCATAGTTGCCCTGCGTAGTACCTCCGTTGAGGAAGGATGACACGCGCCCCTTGCTGAGGTTCAAGTTTATCCCTCCATATCCGTAATTGTCCTTTTCACCGGTGCTGTAGGAAGCGGAAGCCGTACCGCCCACGTAATCTTTGGGGCGCGACTTCAAGCGGATATTGATGATGCCTGCATTTCCGGCGGCATCGTATTTGGACGGAGGCGTGGTAATCACCTCCACCTTCAGTATCTGGGAGGCGTCATAGGAACGGAGGTAATCTATCAGCTCATCTCCCGACAGCTTCGTCTCACGGTCGTTGATATAAACCTTGATGCCCCCTTTACCTATAATACCAATACTGTTTTGTCCGACCTGCAGGCCGGGCACTTCACGCAGAAGGTCGAGTGCACTGCCTCCGGCAGAGGCTATGGTATTATGTGCATCGAACACCACCCTATCCACCAGACGCTTGATAACGGGACGCGCAGCCGTAACGGTCACTTCGTCCAGCAAAGCGGAAGAAGATTTCAATGTCAATTCGCCAACGTTTTTGTTTCCTTGCAGCACAACGGGAACGTAGAGGTCTTCGCTGCCGATAAGGGTTATGTGCAACAAGTATTCTCCCAGTGGCTGGTCAAAGGAAAAACAACCTTGTGTGTCGGTCAGCATACCGGTAATATAGGTACTGTCCTTTGCCTGCTTCAGCAGCACATTCGCCACCTCTACCGGTTGGCGGTTCTCGTCCTGCACACAACCGGAAAGCCGGTAAGTTTGAGCGGGAAGCAGAGTTGCCATACTTGCCAAGGCCACCCATACCATCACTCTTTTTCTAACGTTGCTCAGTAGATTTTCTTTCATTATACGTTTGATTTTAATGTTTCACTCCTTGTATTTCGTTGATACAAAGGTAGAGGTAAAACATGCCTCAAACGGTCTATATCGGGGAATAAAAAGTCTATATCCCAAGATTACAAATTACTACATATCAACACTTTAATTTTACAAAAGTCTATATTATGCCTTTTCCGGTCTATATGCCGCCTATAAACTCTACGATGCCCTCTTTCTCCCCCATCCCCAGCTTCTTGCGGATATTCGTTTTCCGCTGGTAAATGGTGGGAATACTTTGTTGTGTCACCACACTAATCTCCTTCGTCGAGAAGTCCGCACAGAGCAGGCAGCAAAGCTGCTTCTCTTTGTCAATGAGCACATCGCCGAAACGGCTGTCCATCTTTGTGTAGAAGTTATCATAAATCCGGTCTATGATAGGGTACAAGTCCTCCCATACCAGCAAACTCTCTACCGGCAGTTCATGGCTGGTAATACCGGAAATGCGGCGAAGCAGCTCCTGATTCTGTGAGGTAGGTTGTTTAGCCACCAGCCGTATCATGCCTAATTGCTGCAACAGTAATTTCCGGAAAAACTGCCCGTCTTCCCCTTTCGACTGGTTCTTGGTCGCATCTTCCAGCAACCGGGTCAGCGTTTCCGCCCGTTCTTCCGCTTCAATCAGCCTATTACGCCGGTTACGGATATAAAGGGACACACCGCCACCTGCAAGCACCAGTATCAGCAGTGCCAGCAACAAGTTCAACTGTGCCTGTTTCCGTTCCACCGTCAAAATCAAGTTGGCTTGCGAAAGCGTCTCCTTCGACTCGTCCTTACGCCGGACGGTACTCTGCAGCGCAGTAAGAGCATTGGCAACAGAATCATTATAGCGTGCCACGTCCAGCACATCAAACGTACGGTGACGTGTATAATCTATCAATGCCCTATATACCGCCACCATATTCTCTTCCGTCAGAAACCGGTTCCGACCCTCGCCACGTTTCCTCTCCTTATTCAAATAGTATTCCGCCGAATCAAGCAGCCCTTCTTTCAAGAACACTTCCACTTTCACCAAATCTCCCATACGCAACTGCACCGGGTCGACAACATACTGCTCCATACGACGAATAGTAGCTATTGCACCGGAAGGTTCATCAAAAGAGTAAGCCTGCAGCTGGGCATAGTTACGCAAATAATGCACTATCTTACTGGTATCTCCTGCCTGCACAGCCAGTTCTATGCTGCGCTCCATGTAATAGGATGCAGAATCATTCTTGTTCAGCCCCATGGCAATTCCCATAGAGAAGAAGCTTCCGGCTCTTGCGTCCAAGGCTATGGCGGTACGGAAAGTTCCTATCGCTTTCTCATAATCTTTCCAGACATACACATACCAGTATGCCTTATCAATCAGCATATCAGCCATTCTTCCCGTGTCCTGCAGCGTCTTGGCCAAAGCTATGCCGCTGTCGATGGCAGCTATACACCGTTCGTGCTCTTTCAGCCAATGCCAGTACCAGGCTTTCAACTGATAGGAAAACAGATTCTTCGCCGTGTCGTTGCGGAGGACATAATAATCGGAAGCAGGCAATATCAAGGAGTCTTCCGCCATCGAGTTGTGCCGTTTATAGTGCACATAAGCATTCAGCCATCCATACAACAGACTCTCCTCATCCGAAAGCTGCGACGGCTTCTCTATCTGTGCCAGCAAGGCATAAACGCTGTCCACATCCACTTCCACTTGTCCTTCTGCCAGATGTAACAAATGTGCCTCATTCATCTGCCGGCAGGAAACAAGGCACAGCAACGCAAACAATAGTACCAGGAAAGGTAATCTATTCATAATATAGGAGATATAGTTTTTTCTATCATTTGTCTGCAACCGCAGCTTCCAGTTGCTTCAACGCCTGCTCCAGCACCGAACGCGGGCAGCCGATATTCAGCCGCATAAATCCCTTGCCCGGTTCACCGAACATGGTACCGTCATTCAGCGCCAGATGTGCCTGGTCCACAAACAATCTCACCAGTTCCTCTTGAGTCAGCCCCAATCCCCGGCAGTCCAGATAAATCAGGTAAGAAGCCTGCGGACGTATCATGCCGATGGCCGGAATATGCTCGCGCAGGTAGTTCTCCGTGAAATCGATATTACCTTTTATATAGTCCAGCAGCTGTTCCAACCATTCCTCACCATGCATATAGGCAGCAGCCGCACCGATATAGGCCAGCAAATGCCCTTCGCTGAACTCGCCTGCTTCCATGAACTCCTGAAAACGGTGGCGGATGTCCTCATTGAGGATAATGGCGTATGAACTTCCCAATCCCGGCATATTGAATGTTTTGCTGGGTGCCATGAAGGTGAGGGAATTCTGCGCAGCAACCTCCGAAACAGTAGCAAAAGGATGATGTTTGTAAGACGGCAGAGTCAAGTCGGCATGAATTTCATCGGAGATGACAAACGTATGGCTTTCCGCACAGATATCAGCAATCCGGCGCAATTCATCCACCGTCCATACACGCCCGCCCGGATTGTGGGGATTGCAGAGAATCAATACTTTGCATCCTTGTATATCCTTACGGAAACGTTCAAAGTCAATCTGATACTGTCCGTCTTTCAGGTCGAGCGGAGAGTAAACCACTTCACGCTTCATGCGCTGCGTCACCAGGAAGAAAGGATGATAAACGGGAGTCATCACCATCACCCGGTCACCAGGATTGGTGAAACATTGCAATGCAAAAGCCTGGCCCCGGACAATGCCGGGTACAAAGGTCAGCATCTCGCGAGTGACGTCCCAACCGTGGCGACGACTGAGCCAGCTGCAAATGGAAGTATACCATTCCTCACACGCAGACGTATAGCCCAGCACTTCATGTTCAAGACGTTTCCGCAAGGCTTCCATCACAAACGGAGGCGTGCGAAAGTCCATATCCGCCACCCACATGGGGAGGAGGTCATCGCGCCCCCATACATTCTTCACACCGTCCCATTTCACGGAATCGGTACCACGGCGCTCTATTACTTCATCAAAATTGTAAGTCATATGCTTGTTTTTTTATTGTAGTTCCACAAATTCAGTATATCAATTTGTCTTGTTTTTATACCATCCGGGAGAGGATTTGCAACTATCTGGTTATCAGTATGTATAAATAGAGCCTATTTCAGTCGTATACTGAGCCCTATTCAGTATACGACTGAAATAGGCTCAGTATACGACTGAATAGGGTTCGGTATACGACCCATTATCACTACCTTATATTTTGTAAACAATAATCATATCGGAAAAAACACAAAGACCACCACATCCCACACCGCATGGGACAAGATTATAGCGGCAAAACGGTTCGGAAAAAAACGGTACAGCGCACCCCATGCCGCTCCCACCACCAGAGCCGCCATGACCAGCATGAAGTTGCAGGAACCGGCATGCACCAGTGCATAAATCAAAGTAGCCACCACAAAACCCGCATTTGGATTCCAGCGTTTGGAAAGCGTGCGTTGCACATAGCCGCGCCAGAAAATCTCTTCCGCCGGCCCTATCAGCAACAGCAGCAATGCCGCCAGCAACCAAGGAGACTCTCCCTCCTTCATCCCATAAATGGAGTCCACCTGCGGACGGGCAAAATCGAACATCCAAGATGACACCTTGTCGCCCACCCAGAAAACGCCCCACAAAGCAACAGCAATGCCAATTCCCAGCAAGACATTCGGCAAGCTCCACTTCACCTCCCGCCACCAGCCGGGATTGAACAAAGTGGCAAACACGGACAGCGTGAGTGCAGAACCGGTCATCATCCACCAGAAATTCACGAAAGGAGCCGTCCAAGGCGAAAACATGACCGTCCACAGCACGGCAGCCAGCAGAATGGTAAAAATCAGTTTCTTCATGACAGCAGACCGGCTACAACGAACGACAACGTGAACAGCAGGCTGAACAATAACTGGAGTTTTGCCGTCATCTCATCCAGACCGGCTATGGCACCTTCCCCCTTTCCGGGAAAACGGGACACCACCCGTACATTGCCTATGGCAGGAACCAGTGCCGGCATCACCAGCAGTCCATAGAGGAAGAGTTCCCGCAGCCATCAAGCCGGCTATCCAGCCAAAAGGGAAAAGGACTTCGGCACAATAAACGTACATCGACGCCTTTCCCCCCAGCTTCATGGCCAGTGTCTGAATCCCGGCACGGGCATCGGTACGCATATCCCGTGTATTATTGGCATGCAGAATGGCCACCGTAATCAGTCCCACCGGCAGAGCTATCCACAAGACATTCCAGTCAACTACTCCCGTAGCCACATAGCAGGTGCCCAACGTCGGCAGCAAGGCATACGCCAAAAAGATGACGACATCGCCCAACGCACGATACTTGAGCGGTGGATAAAGCAACGAGCAAGCCGCACCGCCTATACCTATATACAACAGCGGCAAGCCGGTACGCCACAACAAGCCAACCCCCGCAACAAGAGCGACTGCCAGCAATGCCATCGACAAGCGGTATATCTCGCGCGGGGTAAACATCCCGTCGGTCAGTGTCTTGGCGCCAAAGGTATCCCTTGCATCGACCTTATGTTTGTAGTCAAAATAATCACTCCAGGTATTCCCGGCAGCGTGAAACACAATGATGTTCAGCAATGCCCAGACACCGTTCACCCAGTTTATGTCCTGCTGCATCCAGTACAGATATGCCAACGTCACCACCACCGGCATTGTCGAGGCAGGGAATGACCATGGGCGCACCGCTATCATCCAATCTTTAAAAGAATGCTTCTTCATTTGTTATTTATCATTTATTTGCGCGCAAAAGTACGAAATATCTTCGCTTTTTTAAGTAATTTCGCGCACAAGATAAAAGAAACTCTTATGATAAAAGCCCTGTTTTTTGACATCGACGGAACCTTGGTCAGCTTCAAGACCCACGAAATTCCCGTTTCCACCATTGAGGCGTTGACCGCCGCCAAGGCCAAAGGCATACATATCTTCATTTCTACCGGACGTCCGCGCGTCATCATCAACAACTTGTCCGCCTTGCAGGAACGGAATCTGATAGACGGCTACATCACGATGAACGGTGCCTATTGCTTCGTAGAAGATACCGTCATCTACAAAAGCCCCATACCGACAGCGGAAGTGGATGCCTTGACCGCCTTCTGCCACGAACGCAACATCCCCTGCATCCTGGTGGGAGAACATGACATCTGCGTGAACCAGCCCGGCGAAGCAGTGGAGGAAATCTTCCACCGCCAACTGAAAGTGGACCCCATCGAGGCAAAGCCCTATACCGACAGCCATGCGGACAAAGCCTTCTTTCAGCTGACTCCCTTCATCAACGCCGAGGAAGAAGCAATCATCCTGCCCGCCGTCCCCCACTGCGAGATGGGCCGCTGGCATCCCGCCTTCGTAGACGTGACAGCCCGGGGAAACACCAAGCAGAACGGTATCGACCAGATTATCCGCCACTTCGGCATCAAGCTGGAAGAAACCATGGCCTTCGGCGACGGAGGAAATGACATCAGCATGTTGCGCCATGCCGGTATCGGTGTAGCCATGGGCAATGCCAATGACGACGTGAAAGCTGCCGGTAACTACACAACCACTTCTGTTGATGAAGACGGCATCGCCAACGCCTTGAAATATTTCGGCATAGTCGGGAATCCATCATAAATCTGAAATCTTTTGAGCTTCGTTCCCGATACCCAGAACAAAGAGTTTCAAGACGCCTTGAACCTTATCCAGTATACCCGTCAGTCCGTATTCCTGACGGGCAAGGCAGGTACGGGCAAATCGACCTTCTTGAAATACATCTGCGCGAATACAAAGAAAAAGCACGTGGTGCTTGCACCGACCGGCATAGCCGCCATCAATGCCGGAGGCAGTACCCTGCACAGCTTCTTCAAACTACCTTTCTACCCCCTGCTGCCCGACGACCCGAACTTCAGCCTGCAACGGGGACGCATCCACGAATTTTTCAAATACACCAAACCTCACCGCAAACTGCTGGAAGAACTGGAATTGGTCATCATCGACGAGATTTCCATGGTACGCGCCGACATCATCGACGCCGTAGACCGCATCCTGCGCGTCTATTCCCGCAACCTGCGCGAACCCTTCGGCGGCAAACAGATACTATTGGTGGGCGATGTGTTCCAGCTGGAACCCGTCGTCAAAGGAGACGAGCGGGAGATACTGAACCGCTTCTACCCCACCCCTTACTTCTTCTCTGCCAGGGTATTCGGCCAGATAGACCTTGTCTCCATCGAATTGCAGAAAGTATACCGGCAAACAGACAGCAAGTTCATCCGCGTACTGGACCACATCCGCAACAACACCGTAGGCTCCTCCGAACTTCAGCTGCTCAACACCCGCTATGGCACCCAAATAGAGCAATCGGAAGCCGACATGTACATCACCCTCGCCACCCGCCGCGACAATGTGGACTACATCAACGACAAGAAACTGGCGGAACTTCCCGGCGACCCGGTCACCTTCCACGGCGAAATCATGGGAGACTTTCCCGAAAGCAGCCTCCCCACCTCGCAGGAACTGGTACTGAAGCCGGGCGCACAAATCATCTTCATCAAGAATGACTTCGATCGCCGCTGGGTGAACGGCACCATCGGTGTCATCAGCGGCTTCGACCCTATTGAAGAGACCCTCTACGTCATCACCGACGACGGCAAGGAATGTGACGTCAAACGGGAGTCGTGGCGAAACATCCGCTACAAATACAACGAAGAAAAGAAACAGATTGAAGAGGAAGAACTGGGTACCTTTACACAATATCCCGTGCGCCTGGCATGGGCCATCACCGTCCACAAGAGCCAAGGGCTGACCTTCAGCCGGGTAGTCATCGACTTTACCGGCGGCGTGTTTGCCGGAGGCAGGCATACGTAGCCTCAGCCGCTGCACCTCGCTGGAAGGCATCCAGCTGAAAAAGCCCATCAGCCGTGCCGATGTATTCGTGCGTCCGGAGATTGTCAGCTTCTCCGAACGCTTCAACAACCGCACCGCCATCGACCGCGCCTTGAAGCAAGCGCAGGCAGACGTCCAATACGTTGCCGCCGCCAAAGCCTTCGACAAAGGGGACTTCGGCACTTTCCTGGATGAATTTTTCAAAGCCATCCATTCCCGCTACGACATCGAGAAGCCCAACGTGCAGCGCCTCATCCGCCGGAAGCTGAACATCATCAACCGTCTGAGGGAGGAGAACCGCGCACTGAAACAAGCGGCACTGGAGAAAGAGAAAGCCCTCGTGAAGTATGCCCGCGAATACATCCTTATGGGTGACGAATGCCTGAAGCATGACATGAAGGAGGCGGCCATGAAAAACTATGAGAAAGCCGTCACCCTCTGTCCCAAATTCAAAGAGGCCTGGAAGAAGATAAAGAAACTGGAGAAAGAGATGCTTAAAAGGTGAATTGCTTGTTTATAAGCCGATTATTACCTACTTTTGCAGGTATTATAAAACTCAAATCCATTTCCGCCATGCTTCTGAAACTTTATGAAAAAAATAACAATCCCGCCGACCTGCAGCAGGTGGTCGACCTGCTGAATGACGGAGGTATCCTTATCTACCCTACCGACACCATGTATGCCATCGGCTGCCACGGACTGAAGGAGCGCGCCATCGAGCGCATCTGCCGCCTCAAGGACATTGACCCCAAGAAGAACAATCTTTCCATCATCTGCTACGACTTGAGCAAGGTCAGCGAATATGCCAAAGTGGACAACAGCACCTTCAAGTTGATGAAGCGTAATCTGCCCGGAGCCTTCACCTTCATTCTGAACGGCACCACCCGCCTGCCCAAGATATTCCGTAACCGCAAGGAGGTCGGCATCCGTATGCCCGCCAATCCCATCATTCAGGAAATAGCCCGCCTGCTGGATGCTCCCATCATGACAACGACATTGCCGCATGACGACAATGAGGACATTGAATACTGCACAGACCCGGAACTGATTGACGAGAAATTCGGTGATATTGTCGATTTGGTAATAGACGGCGGTATCGGCGGTACGGAAGGCTCTACCGTAGTGGATTGTACCAATGGGGAGCCTGAAATCATACGCCGGGGGGCAGGCTGGCTGGACGAAGGATAAATATTGAATTCCGGGCACTGTTTCCAAACCTTTCCAGCTTCTTTTATGTTTCTTTACCAAGAAATATAGGAACTTTATGAGCATAAAAGAACAATACTGGAAATATTCATTGATAGCTATCATTATCGGGCTGGGAATCATTCTTTTCAGACAAATAGCCCCATTCATGGGCGGTCTGCTGGGAGCCTTGACTATCTATATCCTGGTGAGAAAGCAGATGATGTACCTTTCCGACAAGCGGAAAATGAAGCGCAGCATAGCTGCCACCCTCATTACAGCAGAGGCAATTCTCTGCTTTCTGGTCCCGCTTGGCTGGTGGTATGGCTGGCTGTGGTCAATCTGCAAAACATCAATCTGGACCCGCAAGCCATTATAGCTCCTTTCGAAGAAGCGGCCGACATCATTAAAGCCAAAACCGGCTACTATATTTTGGGAAAAGACACGGTGACATACGTCATTTCAATTCTTCCCCGCATCGGGCAAGCCATCATGGGAGGTATCAGCAGTTTTGCCGTCAACATCTTCGTGCTGGTCTTTGTACTCTACTTCATGCTGATAGGGGGCAAAAAGATGGAACAGTACGTCAACGACCTACTGCCGTTCAACGATGACAATACACAAAACGTCATCCACGAAATCAACATGATTGTCCGTTCCAATGCCATCGGTATCCCCTTGCTCGCCGTCATACAAGGAGGAGTAGCCATAATAGGCTACTGGATTTTCGGTGCTCCCAACATCTTGTTCGCCGGTTTCCTGACCTGCTTCGCCAGCATCATCCCAATGGTAGGAACAGCGCTGGTATGGTTTCCGATAGCTGTCTACATGGCATTGATAGGCAACTGGGTTCAAGCTATCGGCCTGGCCATCTATGGTGGTGCAGTCATTTCACAGCTCGACAACCTGATACGCTTCATCATCCAGAAGAAAATGGCAGACATTCATCCGCTTATCACTGTCTTCGGAGTTGTAATCGGCTTGTCCCTCTTCGGATTCATGGGCATCATCTTCGGCCCGCTGCTCTTGTCACTATTCTTTCTGTTCGTGGATATGTTTAAAAGAGAGTATTTGGATGCAAGGGGGAAGACGACGGAATAAGTACTTAATAAAGCATGACCATAATAGGGTTACCTTCCTCTTCTACTCCCATTCTCCGTTGATTATCATCACTGAGTTCATCCGGTTGTAACAAAGCAAAAAAATGTCCATCCGAAGTGACTCCCCTGATTTGGATATGCTGATTATTCATTTTATCAAATAAGCTATCACCCTTTTGGCAAACAACAGTTTTCTTTTCCTTATGGTAAAATCCACAATATGACTGACTTGCTTCTAAATATAAGCTTGTATGAAAATGGAAATAGATGTACTCTGCATTCTCCAGAATATAGTCTATGGCTATTTTTTTATCACATCCTTCTACATCCAATTGCTGCTGCTCATTCCAGTGCCACTCACCCAGTTCAAAAACCAGATATGGAGTAAGTCCCTGCTCTGAAATAGTATAGATAGTATCATTAAAAGCTTGTTTCACTCGGATGGCATCCTTAGATTTCCATAACGAAGGGCTATTGATTGCCGTATAATATTTCCGGTCACCCACAAATTCTGCCATTGCCAAGTCACCTCCATAAGCAACATTGCCCCCAACAAATTTGAAACCGACAAAACCTCATCCATGGGAAGCAGGGCTGAATTCCATGTAGCAATACCGGTCAATGACATCGTATTTCTATCCATATAAAAGACTGATGGTGTCTCCGGAGAGAGTTTCATTTTATTATGTCCCCAAATTCTGTCCGCATCCATCAAATAGTAATTTTGGGACAAAATACAATTTACTGTATCTTGCAATCGAATTCTATCCTTATATTTCCCATCAAATCCATATAGTAGGAAATCATTATTCCATCCCAATAGATAAACGGTTCTCCGAACCGTATCAGTCCAAAAGCTCACTTTTCCCCATGAATCCTTTGCATATCCTTCCGGATCAGTACCTACGTGTCCAATATCCCGAATATACTTCCCGTTAGTACGGTCAAAAAGCTTCAGATTCTGATGGACAGAAGATACCAATATCGCACTATCCATAATTATGCACTCCGGATATTTTCCAATAATAGCCTGCTCATTAGTCTCCAAAGGAATATAACTTATGCTGGAAAACAAATTTTGTACAGATTGTCCTTCTGACAATCTACTCATTGCTCCCGCAACATTAATTACATTGCTATCAATCTGCTTTTCGGAACACGAAGTTACAACCAACATCAATAATAAAAAGAATTTCCACATATATCTCATACCATTTTATTCATTACTCTGAAAGTAGTAAAATATCACTTATCATCATTAATTACATTATTTAATCGATTCCGGCTCCATCACAAGGCGAAAACCTCCATACTCGTCACTATAATTCTCAATGTCGTAATCAATGTACGACACCCGACACCCCTTTGTTGTTCCTCCCCAACTTCCACCTCGCAATATTCGGCGGAAAAAAAGATAAGTACCCTCAAAAGGCCATCCCGGATGGATAGACTTACCACCTTGCTTGTATTCTTTAGTGTACAAATCACCGCACCACTCCCAAACATTGCCACTCATATCATACAATCCCAATTCATTGCTTTTTTTCAGACCTACCGGACGGGTAGTTCCAGCTTCTCCATATTGTCCACCAGAGGAATTCCCAACATACCAAGCCACTTCACTTACCTGATTGCTGCCACTGTATTTATAGTGCTTACTTTTGTGTCCGCCACGCGCTGCATATTCCCATTCGGCCTCAGTCGGAAGGCGAAATGTTTTACCGGTCATAGCATTTAATCTACCGATAAACTCCTGCGCATTTTTCCAGCTTACATTTTCCATCGGGCAATCTTCGCATCCCCCATTAAACGGCAAAATGGAATCAGTATCCATAACCGCCCTCCACAGCCTTTGAGTAACCTCATATTTTCCTATGTAAAAATCAGATACCGACTCCTTACGTGCAGGTTTCTCATTATCCTCACAGTCACATCCCTGTTCATCTGTACATCCCATCATAAATGTACCTCCTTTCACAAAAACCATCTCAATAGAATCCCCATTCACAACAACTATAAGTTGCTGAATAAGAGTTTCATTCGACTGACATCGAATAAAAACAGTTATAAGACATATTGCCAAAACAACAGTCAATGCTTTAACTCTTCTTTTCATACTTTCATAAGAACATCCTCTTCCTTAGTATTTCATACTATATATATACGAATAGCACAAACATACTAAAAACAAATGAATTACGAAATTTCCATAGAACTATTTTTCATATTCCACCACTTTCCTCAACGGAGCCAACAACCTTTCCAGCACATTCCTGTCAGCAAGGATAATGTCTACCGTACCTTTCAACTCACGCGAAACAGGTAGCAGTTTGCCGTAGTTGGTCTGCATGCCGTCAGGCAAAGTTATTTCCACTATATACATTCCCTCTTCCGTTGGAGCAGGAGAGATACTTGCAACCTGCCCTTTTACATAGCCAAACTCCTGGTCGGGATAATTATTCAGACGTATATGCACCCGCTGTCCCACATGTACCTTACCCGAACCCTGCAAAGGAAGTAGAGCCTTACCCAATACCCTTGAACTGTCGGATGGCTGAATCGTGAAAACCGTCTCACCGGCTTTCACATTCTGGTTACGACTCCAAACCGTCATAAAAGTAACCTTCCCCCTGACCGGACTTTTCAATAAATAAGAGTGCTCCCATGCACTTAATTGCGCGGACAACTGCCCGATGGCATTCTTTAAATCAGTCCGGCGACTCTGTTCCTCATCGTATGCTTGCTTACGTATATCCAACATATTCTCCTCATGTTGCACCAACTGCATTTCTGCCTGAAGCAAACTCATACGTACCTCTTCTTTAGCACGCAAACTTTGCAAATATCTGCTTCCAGACTCCTCAAATTCCGCAGCAATCATAGCCTTGCGCACATATAGAATAGAGTCACGGGTATACATGTTCTTGGCAAGCTTTATATCCTTATCAATCAACTCATATTCCCGTTCTGCCAACCGAAGATAGGAGCGTTGTCCACCCAGTTGTTTTTCCTGAAAACGAAGTTTCCGAGCGTAATAGTCCAACTCCATAAAACGTGCATATTCTGTAAGTGAAGTAATGAAAGCTGCAAAAGCCGATTGCAGTTCCCCCAACTGCCAGCGCCTACCGGCAAAAAACTCCACTCCTTTCCGCCAGTCATAATCTTGCACTTCCCAGTCTTTCATCCTCTCCTTAAGAAAACGCACATCTTCAGAAGACGCAGCATTGCCAATCACTCCTAAATCCGCATCCGCATTCACCAGGCTCCCATTCTTCACATAAAGTGTATCCAGCTTCCCCGTAGCATGTGACAGCACAAAGGCGGGAGGCTCTTCCGTAGCCAGAGTCACCTCTGCCGCCAAGGTGTCCGGATACCTGAATATCCAACAACCAACCAGTATTATCAGCAAAATCAACGCCAAGACAGTGATTCCACACCTCACTACCCAGGGAGAGATATGGTTCATCACCTCCTGCACTTCTTCACTGCGGAGTTCTATATCTTTATATTTCTTTTCTTCCTCCATTCATTAACTACCCAATTCCAACTGGTTCTTAACCAGCCGGTAATATAGTCCTTTCCGTTCCGTCAGTTCCCGATGGGTACCTTCCTCACAATGCATCCCTTATCCAGTACCACAATCTTATCGGCATCCTTCACCGTGCTGAGCCTATGCGCCACTACCACCACGGTTTTTCCTTTATAGAATTCATGCAGATGTTCCATAATCTCTTTTTCATTATTTGCATCCAAGGCATTAGTAGCTTCGTCAAAGAAAAGAAATTCCGGATTTTTATACACAGCACGTGCTATCAGCAAACGTTGTTTCTGCCCTTGGCTGATACCATTCCCCTCCATACCGATTTTGGTGTTATATCCCAATGGAAGAGAATCTATGAAATCACGGATATTGGCCACCGTCACGGCGTGACGTAGCCGCTCCACATCAACCTGCTCCTCTCCCACAGCAATATTCTGCGCAATGGTTTCCGAAAAGATAAACCCATCCTGCATCACGCTCCCGTCTTGGCACGCCACAAATGAGGATTTATGTTCTCCAACGAAGCATCCCCTACCTTCATGCTTCCTTTATTGGGCGAATAGAAACCCAGCATCAGTTTCACCAGAGTGGTTTTTCCACTCCCGCTCGCACCTACAATAGCTGTCACTTTATGTTCGGGAATCACCAAAGAGACATTATCCAGCACATAGTCTCTATCCGCTCCATCGTAACTGAAGCACACATTTTCCATTCTCAGTTCCCGCTTCTCAGGCAAAACAGACAATTTTGAAGCAATATCCTGCTCCTCGTCCGGTTTCCCATGTACCTCATTCAGCCGTTCCAGACTTATCTTGGCATCCTGAAACTGCTGCGCAAATCCTATAAAAGAAGAGACCGGCGCACTGAGCTGACCGATGATATAAGTCAGAGACATCATCATACCCAGTGTCATCTCCCCTTCCACCACCGCCTTTGCGGCAATAAACGAGATTATAATATTCGTGGTCTGATTGAAAAACACAGAACCTACTTGCTGTACCTGCCCCAGCGCCAACCCTTTTACGCTGATTTTAAACAGTTTCACCTGAATACGCTCCCACTGCCAGCGCTTCTGTGTCTCGCAGTTGTTCAACTTTATCTCCTGCATGGCAGTCACCATCTGCACAAGGTTACTCTGTTCTCCGGCTGCTTGTGCAAACCGACGGATATCCAATTCACGGCGATATTTCATAAAAGCAAGTATCCAAGCGATATACAAGCTGTTACCTAAAAGAAAGATTCCCAATACCACCAAATTGTAGTAAGCAAGTACAATAGCAAAGATGAAAAAACTGACAAAGGAAAAGAGCGTACTAATAGAAGAACCTGTCAGAAAATTCTTTATACGGTCATGGTCACCAATGCGCTGTATAATGTCTCCCACCATCTTCGTGTCAAAAAAATGAAGCGGTAACTTCATCAACTTTGCCAAAAAGTCCGAAATAAGGGAGATGGATATACGCGTATTCACATGCAACAATATCCAGCTACGGATAAACTCTACCGATAGTTGTGATACCGAGATTATAATCTGCGCAACCAGCACTAAAGTAATAAAGCTCAAATTTCCGTCACTGATACCCACATCCACCAAGGCTTGCGTAAGAAAAGGCAGGATAAGCTGAAGTAAGCTCACCACCAACATGCCCAATATCAGCTGGAACAACTCTTTTCTATAGGGAGTCAGATAACGGAAAAAAAACGCAGCCCTCTTTCTTTCAGTTCCGGTTCTCCCTCACCATTATAAAAGTCAGGAGTGGGTTCCAGTGCAAGTGCCGTTCCTTTTTCTTCTCCGTCCGATTTGATAGCCAACCAACATCGTTTCAGTTCCTGTTCATTATACGTAACCAACTGAGTTGCCGGGTCCGCTATCCTAAACGTGTATTGCCCTCTCTTTTTCTTAATATCATAGCAAACCACAAAATGACTCTGATTCCAATGCAAAATGCAAGGCAGAGGAACATCTTCCACCAATTGTTCAAAAGAGACACGAACTCCGGACGTTCTGAAACCAATAGACTCAGCGGCATCGCTGATGCCTAACATGGAAACGCCATTGCGAGAAATAAAAGAACGGGCACGCAAAGTCTGCAATGAATAGCTCTTTCCATAGTAAAGAGCTATCATACGCAGACAAGCCGGGCCACAATCCATAGCATCAAGCTGACGATAATATGGGAATATCTGCTTCATATCTTTAATGAACCGATTTCACCAATTATTAAAATTAATTATTCTTCAGTCAAACTCTTATATTTATATAACAAAACAACGGGATTTGACTCCTCATTCAATCCTGCAGCAATTTCTTTGGCTCTCCCTTTCAGCTCATTATTTTCATAAGTTTCCACCAATTGATTGGCTGCCAACGTCTGAAAAGCAGCTATTTCACCACTATTTATCGGATGGGATACCATATCTACACTTTGCAGTTTAGCAAAGTCACCATTACGCACAATAGCATCGAATACTGCATTCTCTTGCTTGTCATACACCACACTGATAGTAGGGAATCCTCTTCTTTTATCAAAATCGAATACCTTTTGTATCGTTTGCATGAAATAATAACGTTCTGTAACCGCCCCCATGGTAAGAAGAATTTCAGGATTCTCAGAAGGAGTTTTCACCAAAAACGGGCATAATTTGTTTTCTTTCGATACATAGTTGTACACCGTATCAGTGGATGTTTCTACAAGCAACCAATCACCTTTATACGGTATTATCGGACGTACAGAAGCTACTGCTATACCATCCCCTTTTTGCACAAAAGGTGCTTTGACAATATCAAATGGAACTGGAATCCCTTTCACCACACTTCCGTCTTTTTTCGATATTATCATATGATAAAACGGTTTTTCTTTCGACTTTCCTTCATTGTAATATACAGACATATCATAGCAAATTAAACTATTTTCATCATAATTGAGCACATCCATAAATTCAGTACCCTCTACATGGTTGAAGCTTCGTTTGAAGTTGCCTAAAAAATCATAAACAAGAATTTTCTTGGAAGGAGTATTATTCACAAACAATTCCTCTTTACTTTCATCTAACACAATTCCGTTGATAAAAGTATATTCCTCAGCACCCTGCCCCCGGCGATTCCACTTCCTCACACCCTTACCAGTTTTTCTGTCAAAAAGGAAGATGTCACCATCATTATTCCAGTTTTTCACTACAATATATTTATTGCCAATAGCCATCACATCACCCTGCGTAATGAATTCATCATTCGTTTCCAACGGAATGTATTCCACATCCATAAAATCCTGAAGAAGCAGCTCCCTTTTAGGATAATTTCCAGCAATATCTACCATAACTACATTGGCAGCTTTGTCATCCTTACTGCATCCAATCCATCCCAGTATTAAGAATAATACTATAACTACATTTATTCTTTTCATAACTTACGTATCATTAATTACAATACTTCGGTAAATTTTTAATTTAATCAATTTATATCATCAACGAGGCGTTAACCAGATTGATGTAACTCGTTAAAAATTAGATAGTTATTAACATGACTTGATGATAAAAAGTTGGTCAAGTCGCTGACTATCATCAACTTTGCTGTTTTCCTAGGACATTAAAGTTATGCAAATATTCGAGCTACTTGACCATTATGAGAGAATCTGCCAGAGAGGTTTCTTCGGAGTTTCCACAAAGGTAAACAAAAGAATTAAAGGAAACATCATTGAGATACTTATTTTAATCATGTGTATACCAAGAAAGATAAATTTCCTTCAGCTGGGGCGCTACGGAAGACGTTCAGAACAGTGCTATCGGCAAACTTTTGCCCGAGATTTTGACTGGATGCAATTCAATATGAATCTTGCATCTAACAGATTCCAATACGGGTTGAAGCGTCTTGCAATAGCCATTGATCCGAGCTATGTATCCAAAGCCGGGAAGAAAACTGCACACATAGGGCGATTTTGGTCAGGATGTGCTTCAGCCGTCAAACATGGATTAGAGATTTTAGGCATTGGCTTAGTTGATGCAGACATTAAAGACTGCATGATGCTTCGTGCTGTACAAACAAAAAATGCCATTGAACTAGCCGCTGAAAATCTGACCTTACCCGAGTGGTACCTTTCTGTTTTGAAACGATATAAAGACAACCTGTTGAAAATAACCAATGTAGTCGTAGCTGATGCTGCTTTCTCCAATAAGACTTTTGTCACAGGACTCAAGGAAATAGGATTTGAACTGATATCTCGATTAAGAGCAAACTCTGTTCTTTTCTATCATGTACGAAGGCGAACGAACCGGGAAACGGGGACGCCCAAAGAAGTACGATGGAAAAGTTGATTTTGAAAACCTTGATACCTCCAGAATGACCAGGCTGTTCATTGATTTGTCAGAAGGTAGCGCATACGAGTTGATTGTATGGAGCAAAGCGCTGGAACAAAAGATAAAGCTCGTCATACATATCCTTCCGAATGGGGATTACAGATTGTACTTCTCTACTGATGTAACAGCTTACGGAATCCATATCTACGATATTTATCGCACTAGGTTTCAAATCGAATTTTGCTTTCGTGATGGGCATCAGTTTACAGGACTGCTTGATTGTCAAGGAAGAAGTGAAGTGGCTTTAGATTTTGCCTATAATGCTTCTTTGGCGGCCATAAACGTTGTCAAACTGATGAGAAAGGAGACTAATACATCACTCTCAATAGGGAGAATTAAGTCACTGATGGTCAATGCTCACTTCATAAAAAGATTTTTTGATGCAAGCGGGATTGACCCGAATTCAACTTTAAATATCAAACTTGTCAAAGAACTATTTGGCTGTGAGGCTCTAGCCGCATAGCCGTTATCAAATTATTAACGAACTATTGATACTAGTATAAATCACTTTTATATACACAAGAATCATTTATGCTCACTTCAAGAATACGGTTGCTATTTGACCCAAACAAATGCTCACTTTGAATGTGTAACTCAATTTCATGACCCGGCAAATAATTCTGAAACCATTCATAATTTATTTTACTTTCCATACCTCTATTTATATAATAAAAAGAATCGTTCTCCAATTCTATGATAATATCATTATGCTCTGTAGCAGATACACTTCTAACAATTCCTTTTTGCAAATTTATGTTATTTGATATAGATACGAACCTAAGTATTAGAAATAGGGCTATAAAAGCCATCAAAGCATACACTAAAATCATTTTTTTCATAACAATACATATTAAGTTTTTAGATACAATTTCCGCAAGTACACTACGGCACTTACGGAAATTTCATATTCTACACACAAATCATATACAGCCAACGCAATACCAAGCTTCAGTCTGTATATAACATCCTCTATCAGAAATTGAGTAGATGTCACAAGACCCCCTAGTCATACATCCTATTGACTGTGTTCCAGAATTTCCACAAACAGTTGTAGTAGCACCATTACATCCTCCATTTATAAAGGACATATCTTTTTTGTTTAAGGTAGAAATCACTTCTTTATTCAAAGTGAGCTTTTTAATTTTTTTCATGACATCATGTTTTAATTAAACAATTATTTTTACATCAAATACGAGTTAACGTTACTAACTAAGTAAAATACATTCATCCCAATCAATTAGTTGTGGTTTCAACTTGGACATAATACACAATCCAATTCCAATAATACCTTCGAGTAAAGAGAAGTCATCAACCAATATTTCCCTCTCTATCCACCTTTTATATTTGGCTGGTCCTGAATTATATTTAGCAAAATCCAAAGTTTTATCATACCAATACTCAGCAGTTTCAAAAAAGAGCATATTGTTTGTTTCCAAGTAAAGTCGCAAAAACAGATGAGCTATTCCAGATGCTCCATGACAAACACCAGCATCAAAAACTGCATTCTTTTTTAAATCTTTTCTCGTTGCATTATATTGCAATATATCTAAAGCATCACGCATCCATAATCCATTTCCGATTTCTTTAGCTCCACGAAACAATGTATATGCTATGCCAAGATCTCCATAACACCATCCTAATCTACTCCACAACGTTTTAGCAGTATTATCTTGAGAATACGTTGGGAAACGAGACAACCCTTCCACTGAATTTTGCTGACTAAAGACGAAGCGCATCGCATACTCCACGACAAGATTTATTCTTTCATAATCAGTATTCATTTTTATCAATCTCAACAAACATGCAATAATTCCTGATATCCCGTGCGAAAGAGACAGATTAACACCAAGCTTGCTGGAATCAGGAGAATAATATGACAACCACTTTACAGAATCATTTGAATCATAGATAGCAGAAACGTCCAAATAGTTCAACATCATATCAATCCCCTATTTTTTGCTGCCTATTTATCAAATAATATCCTATCCCTAACCCTCCATGCAGAAAATCACAATTTTTTTTCTCAAAACATATTATATTTAGAGAAATAACCGTTACGAAGCCGCCAACGTAGCACATCCTTGGGAGAATTGCTATGCAACAAAGCTTCCGAGTCGCGCAAAACATACAAATTATTCAAAGCTTCTTTTGCCAATGGACATACACTATATTCATCAATACGCTGTAGCCACCATTCCATATCCTGCCACAAATTAGTTGGAAACAAAAAAATAGGTTCCATATATATATCCGAATGTTCAGGTTTCAGAAAAAGCTGTACGATACGAAACAATATCTGCTCTATGACTTGAAAAAAGCGAGAACGGATTTGCGAGCGTTCATCGCAGAAACGAAACAGAAAATAATCACCCATCCATAATAATAATTGAGATATATTCACATAAGGTACATCCAACTCATGCCACAAAGATATCAGAAGCTCATCCGTTTCCGCAAGCAAATCATCCAACTCTGCATCCACAAAAGAATTCTGCACCAAACACTCTACCAAACATCCCCACTTAGCAAGACTTATTTCACTTGGAGCAGCAGCCACCTCTTGTTGTATTTGTTCCAACAAATCAAAAGCGTTTTCCTCTTCCTGCTCTCTCTCTTTTGTCTGACCCGCATTCTGAAAACCAGAAAGACATGCCAACAATTGTGCGTCAAATGATAAATCCATATTTTGATATTGCATTTCGTATTGATTCCAAACTAAAGTATTATTAGAGTAATGACACCAAAGTTCTTTTCCCAAAGGCAATTCTTTAGAAAGACCAGATGCATTATTTTTCAGAAAAAGTAAAAAATGACCTTCAATTCTATTTTGTATAACATCAATATTGTCAACATCTGATGAAAAAGTTATCCTTATATGCTCGCCTCGCTCCTCAGAAAGATAAATTAAACAACGATGAAACAGCTTTTCGTTATCATAATAAAATGAGGAAATTTCCAATAGCAAATTAAGCCAAGCATTTCTCGAATAAAAAATCGAGAGACAATACCAAGCCTTTCCACTTATAATTCTATATATTGGTTTCATATTACGATAAAACGATTTGATGAGCATAATCAAAATTCTTATAGGCCGTTCCCCAACCGAAACCTTCCGAATTCACAGTTTTACAACTATCAACAATCTCTTTCATTCTATAGAAATTTAAGGCCTCTGTAACTACCATAATTATTTTCACAACAAGGTTAGTATCAGTAATTTTATAGTATTGTTGATGACAGCTTAATAGTCCGTTCAAGTTTTTACTGAATAGCATCCTTTTATCTTTGAAATCCAACACTACTTCATTTTCTATATCAGTCCACGTTCCTTCTTCCCATTTATGTTTTATCGTTATCCGAAATCTTTCATCCATACAGCGTTTTACTCCATAAGGCGCATCAACAAGATTACAGTTCAAAGTCACATTATCTTGAATGATTCCAAAACCGACACTACCGTCAACATACAAAATCAAAATTTCTGTTAAACACGGATTTATATAATTCAGATATATACACTGAAGATTCTTAAACATGGCTTCTTGCGATATTCTGTCTTCATCAGGATGTGTCACAGCACCATAAAACTCCTTCTGAAAAAAAACATGGTGTTTAATTCCCTTATTCAACAATCGGTCAAATAATTCTGCATCCTCAAATCCATAGCCTACCAAAGCCTCATTATAACCTTCTATTGCAATAAAGTCTTGTTTCCTCAAACATATTCGTCCAAAAACATCACGTACACAAAGATTACTAATATAAAATATTTTCTTCTTCTCTTGAAACTCCTTCAGCATAAACTCAGCAAAGCCTTTCCCCAGATAATTATCTGCATCCAAGTTACATACCACATCACCTTTGGCTAATCTAAACACCATATTCCGGCTATGACTCCGCAAATAATGAACCGGCTCAGTAGTCCTATAATAGACAAGAATACCCATCTCAATATATTTCATCATAGATTGAGCAATCCATTCTTCTAATCCATCTTGCGAATTATAATCCAGCACAACAAACTCCACCTCATCTACTAAGAAATTATCAAGAATATTTTTCTCCAAAGTTTCTTGTAAATGTTTAAGCCGATTCATACAAGTGATGCAAAATGAGATTTGTTTCATAGTGCTATATAGCCATTATTAATGAATAGTAAATCTACCGAATGCATAAGCTCCATCCAAACCTTTTACCTCAAGTAAAAAATCACCAACTAAGCCTTTCTGTAATTGTACTTTTCTCAATATTGGAGAGCCAATATTCTCAGTAGAAGAGTAAACAACATCCCCATTCTGAGAAATTACAATTTCAATCTCACCTATAGATTGATAGAACTCCAAGTCAATGGAGTGGTCATCATTCAAAAATGCTAAAAAAGGAGTCACTGGAGGAATAGAACGGTGACCATTCCCCGGACCATCCGGTAAATCAAAATTCTCATCCATGATGATTTCTACTCTCGAAGGAAAGGTTACTGACTTTCCATTCACTACATTTACTACAAAGAAGCAGTATAAACCTAACAAAATAAAAAATGATTTCATAGTATCTTTAGTTTTGAATGTAACAAAGATAGCAATTTAATCACTTCTCAGGGAAAGTACAAGTGGACAATACAAAAGGGAATAACAAGCTATATATCAAGAAAATACTAAATAAAAAGTTACTAAGTTAGTGGACGAAAAGCAAGAAGTTCTTCTAATAAAGAGTTATAAATTCTTCCAATTTATCATTAGTATCCAAATTTAAGCTCTCCCTCAATCTCCGTTTTTTCGTAAAAATAGAATTCATCTCGCAGTCAAAAGTAAACATCAACTCAGTGGTAGTGAAACCGACTTTAAGCAAAGCTATCAATATCAGGTTACCACTCGTTAATTTAAAATCTTTCTTTAACCGAGAAATCAAATTACCATATATCAAATCCATGTATTCAAGGAGCTGTTCTTTCTCTTGTTTGGTCATATTCTTCACAATCAACTTTTCCTTCTTCAATTGCTCCAAGAGATAAACACCATTTACACATAAATTTTCACGTATTTTTCTATTCTCACCCTCCAACAGCAAAATCTTTTGATTCAATTTACCAATCTTCTCTCTATCTATTTCCGCTGTTTCACCTGCTTTTTGTTTCAACACATCAAGTTCATAAACATATCGTTTAATCATGCACTCATTCTCCTTTATTACTTGCATATTTTTCCGGAACATCTCTTCGTATCTCTTTCTCAAAAGAAAAAACGAGATAAGACATAACAAAATAATAGACAAGACTACTGCCATCCAAAAATAAAGCTGCATTTTCTTTTCACGCTCAACCTGTTCCTTTTCTAAAAGAAGTTTTTCTTTTTCATATTTACGTTGCAAAGTCAAAATTTGAGATGCATGTTTAGCATCCAGGTCAACGGACAACAACGAATCAGACTTCTCTTTGAAATAGAGAGCCATTACATACTTTTTCTGTTTCTTTTCCAACAGATACAAATAATGGTATGCCCCCGCCAGAGTACGAGACCTTTCAGAATTCAAAGCTAAAGTAAAATATCTTTTTGCCTCATCCAACTCATTTAGATTCAAATAAATATCCCCCAATGACATCGAATAGTGATACATAGAATGCCTGTCTTGCTCTGTTTCTACTGCCGTTTTCAACAAGATTATTGCATTTTCCAAATCCCCTTCATTTCTTTTTGCAATTCCCTTTACCTGTAATAAAGAAGGAATTACTCGCTCAAAATTGCAGCATTCTCTCTTTTCCTCGCACAAGGACAAAGCGCGATTGATATAATTATAAACGCTGTCATATTGCTGTTCCACATAATAAATACGAGCAATATCCCGATAAACATATATAACCCCTAACGTATCGGCTGCCTTCTGAAAACAAGATACCGAACTTTGATAATTATCAAGAGCATCTTTATATAGCTTTCTATCCACATTCAAAACACCGATATACTCATACGCCAAACCTTGCATCTTATACTCCTCTGTTTTTTCCAATACAGACCGAGCATCCAGATACGCTTTCATAGCCAGCGTATCATTCCCTTGCAAATGCATCACTTTCCCACAATAAAACAATGCCTTCCCAGCTTTCACATTATCCTCCCCATCCCTATAATAATCTACCGCCCACTTTATCAACGAATCGGACTGCAAGCTGTCCAGATAATTCTTGTCACGGGCTTGTGTCAACAGCAACGCATAGTCTGCCCGCTGCTTGCCACGAAGCTTCTCCGGATGAGGAATTTGCTCCAACAGCAGCAATGCACTGTCAGGATATACATCCATACACCTCTCTACCTTATCAAAAGCATTGAATACGTTCTTCTCTACGCAAGAACCTAACAGTCCGCAAACGGACAAAAGCCCAAGATATAGCAGTTTTTTCATTATTCATTTTTTAGCATACACAAATATACGGATTTTTTAATCATCACAGTCTCACCACCCAATACAGTATTCCCTTGTTGGCACGCCTCGACTTCACCTCGTTCTTCTTCAATATCCTCCCGAAAAACTTCACATTGCCACTGTTCAGCTTAATCTCCCGGTTGCGGGCGTGCATCACCTCCAGCATCTGCATGGGAGAAAGGTATTCGCCCGCCTCCCCCTCTTCCGGCGAACGGAAACAGCAGTGGAACAACTGCTCCAACGGGCTGACCTGCTCAAATTCACGGTTGGAATCCTTCAAGACGGCCTCGTCTTCGTCGTCGAACCAGTAGCGTTCGCCCTGCAGGATGTCGTGCATGGCCTGCGCATAGAGTTGCCGGTAGTTTATCGTCACATTGGTGCGGATGGTTGCCGTCACCTCCACGCAGACAAAGCGGCGGCTGCCGCTGGTGTCCGAAAGTAGGTCCTTATGGTTGCTCGTGCCGATGAACGAGGCGTAGCGCCGCATCTCCTGGATGCTGGTGCCGTAGGGCTTGCGAAGATTGGCGACGGGCTTCTGCAACAGATGCTTCAAGAAGCCTTGCTGACCCTCGCTTATCTGGTCGAACTCATCCATATTTATCAACAAGAAGCGTCCCAGAGACAGCTCCGCGTCACGCTTGCTCTTGAAGTCCAGGCTGTCCGTATAGCCGAAACGCAGTTCGGGAGGCAGGATGATGCGGCAAAACGTGGACTTGCGGCACCCCTGGGGGCCTATCAGCAGGGGTGAAGTGCTGTTGGCGTGCATTTTGTTGCCCAGTCCCCGCCAATGCGCCACCATGTTCAGAAACCAACGGTAGAAGAACTCCCGCCAGTGCGGATTACTGCACGGCACCAGGTCGGCCAGCGCACGGATGCGGTCTTTCCCGTCCCAACGACCTGTGCTGCAGAGGTATTCTTCGACGGGATTGTACAGGGGGACACGGTTGGAGGTCAGGTAGCGGTTCACGTCGCGGTCCCACACGCGGATGCCCTCCTGCAAGGCATCCATCGCCACACTGCTACGGGCACGCTGGTCCACCGGCTGGAAATAGAAATGGACGGAATCGCGCTGACGGTATTCCAGGTCGCCCAGCAACTGGTTGAGGCGGAATTCATAACGTCGCTCCATGAACTCTTCCAGTTGCAGGCAGGTCGCCTGCTCCGGAGTAAGGACCGTTTTCTTGCCGAAACCTTTACATTCCCGATAGAGGTTGTGCAGGGTGGCACGCACCGTCTGCTCGTCTGCCTGGCGATAGAAGTGTATCAGTATCTGCCTCACCGCCTCCTCTTCGGGAATGCCCGCCCGGTAGCACTGCTCCCCCAGATGTATCATCAGCGGCTGGAGGTCGTCACCGCGGCGCCAGTGCTCCACCTCGTCGAGCGCCTTGCCCAAGGCCGCCTCAAACAGCATGGTAAAGGTCTGCGAAGCCTCGTAGCCGGGTTGCAACCGCTGCAAGGGGTTTGCCTCCGTCTGCTTGCGTTCCCGGAAGGTCTGCTCGCCGGGCATGGCCAGCGGCTGTTCCAGGCAGAAGGGCACGGCATCCGGATGATAGTAGGGGCGGGTGTCCAGCGTCATCCGGAAACTGTCCCAGGGAGAAGGCTCCTTCAGCAAGATGCGGAAAGGCAGTATCGGCTGGTAGCACTGCACGGCCATGCGGTAAGCATGCGCATGAAACAGCTTCATCTGCTCCTCCTCTTGCGGCAACCCTCCGTCCGGCAAGGCAAAACGCACCCAAATCTTTACACTCCGTCCGCTGCTTCCGGCAAAGGCGGCACACGTCTGCGGCAGAAGCGCCGCCTGCCCCTTCACCAGTTCCACCTCGGCGGGTCCGGCAAGCTGCTGCACCTCGAGCAGCACGATGCCGTTGTAATGTTTCAGTCTCCGTTCTCCCTCACGCGTCCGCCCCAACTCCACACCGGGACAGATGCGGGGCAACCGGTCTATATGTTCGTAACGGCCTCCGTCTCTGCCGTTCGTATAGGCTACCATCGTGCGCAATCCGCTGACCCACCGTTCCCTCGTCTCCACTCGTATCCGTTCCATAAACGCATCCGCCCCGCAGGTGCTAAGGCACTCTTTTCCGGTGTTTCCATCGGTTCGTATCAAGGTTATTTTCATTTTCGCTTATCTTGAAAAACATTCCGTGAGAAGGAACCATTTCCTAATCGGCTACAAGGTACGGACAAAGCCCCATATATGCAAATAAACAAAGCCTTTTGTCTTCATGGAGACAGCCATTGCACAGCGCGTCAGATGCTTGAAGAAAATTAAGAAAACACACGTCAAAAACTTGCATTCGCCCTACTATTTTCGTATCTTTGATACATGCAAAACCTCGTTCCCCCGACGTGGGCTGCAGGGCACACAAGGGTGTGCCTGCCGGTTGCCGGACGGGTGCCGGACAGCCCACGTGCGGGGGACGAAGAAAAGCATAAAGCTTTCGGGCATCCGGCACGGTTCCTTTCCACATTTTCCATCTACACGGGAGAGAAAAAGTACAGATATTCCAAAGGTTCAGAACAGGTATTCATTAAACTAAAACAGTAGCATTATGGCAGCACAGTATGACTTCCGACCCATGCCGAACCCGACAAAGGACGGCAACAAACCCCAGCTCTTGTATCCGCGCATCGTGAACAAGGGCACCATCGACACCCAACGCCTGGTGAGCGACATCAGCGGGATGTCCAGCTTCAGCCCCGGAGACATCGAAGGACTGTTGGCGGCACTGGAGGACCGCATCTCCTATTATCTTTCCGAAGGACACCATGTGCAACTGGGAAACATGGGATATTTCTCGGCCGGACTCACCGCCCGCCCCGTCGAAGACAAGAAAGAAATCCATGCGCAAAGCATTTTCTTCGGAAAGGTGCATTTCCGCGTCTCGCCCGCCTTCCGCAAGCGGTGCGCAGGATTCCTGGAACGCGTGCGTCCCGGCTACGGTTTCCGCCAAAGCCAGGAGTTGAGCGGCGCGGAGCGATACAGCCGCCTGATGGCGTATCTGGACACGCATCCCTTCATCACCCGACTTAATTACAGTGGAATCACGGGACTTTTGAAGAACAAGGCGCTGAATGACCTCAATTTGCTTGTTAATAAAGGTTATTTGGACATAATCGGAAGGGGGTCGCACAAAGTGTATATAAAGGCTGTAAATAAGGAAGTTACAGAAGAAAACAGTCCCCAATAGCTCAAAAGAGCGTGCTGAGGACGATTTCTCAGCACGCTCTCAACACGGTTCTCAACACAGTCTAATGCTTTGGTTTAAAGACCGTTGCAGCGATTCGTGCTGAGTGCTGAGAAATATGACAAAAAAACCAAGGAGTATTTGCGACCCGCCCCTAATCAAACAACGGAAAATTCCCTGTTTCGATAAAGCTGTCATTTAAGGCTGATTTATCAATAAAAACAATTATCTTTGCATTAAAAAACAATTTGTTGGTAAATGGGAAAGGAGATAAACCGTATAAAAGCTGTCTTGGCTGAAGCCGGGAAAACGAATATGTGGTTGGCCGAACAGTTGGGCGTAAACCCGACGACGGTATCGAAATGGTGTACGAATACCTGTCAGCCGGATTTATACACCCTCTCACGAATTGCAGAGTTACTCAACGTGAGCCGCAGGGAATTGTTGCGCCCTTAAAATTGTTCGATTATGGCAGAACATACAATAGATCAATACGAAAGAATCAAGGCATTGATAAGTCAAGGCGAGACTTCGGAAATCGAGTTCAAATCGGCACGCGGAGGATTTCCCGGCAGTTTTTGGGAGAGCTACTCGGCTTTTGCCAATACAAATGGTGGTACGATTGTACTGGGTGTGGTGGAAAAAAACAACCAATTTTTCTTTGATGGACTTACGGAAGAAACCATTGTACGTCATAAAAAGAACTTTTGGGATTGCGCCCATAACAGAGGCAAGATAAGCACCTGTCTTCCCCGTGAATCAGATATAAGAATAGAAAAAGCCGGAGAATCGTATATACTGATATGCGATATTCCACGTGCGAGTTACGAGTTACGTCCCGTGTATATCGGTTCCAATCCATTCGGGAACACTTACCGGAGGAATCACGAGGGCGATTATCTCTGTACCGATGCGGAGATAAGACGAATGTTTGCGGACGCCGAACATGACCGTCATTCACAGGACGGACGTATCCTTGTGGGCTTTGACTTTGAAAGGGACATAGACATCGAATCCTTGCATCAATATCGACAAACCATCGCCAGCTTACAGCCGTCCCATCCTTGGATCGGTATAAACGACATGGATTTCTTAAAAAAGTTAGGAGCATACGCTACGGAATATGAAACCGGTAAAGAGGGATTCACGTTGGCCGGTATTCTGATGTTCGGTAAATACGACAGTATTACTAACAATTCGGGCGACCCGATGTATTTTGTGGATTATCGTGAACGTATAGCGACTGACAGTCCAGATATAAGGTGGACAAACCGTATCTATCCGGACGGCTTGTGGGAAGCCAACCTTTATCAATTCTATATAAGGGTATATAATCGGCTGATACAATCCCTGCCACGTCCGTTCATGATGAAAGACGGGGTGCGTCAGGAAGAGACACCGGCTCACGATGCCGTGAGAGAAGCACTCATCAATTGCATTATCCACCAAGATGTAAATGCGCAAGGACATATCGTTGTGGAACGTACCGATGAGAGCCTTGTCTTTATGAATCCGGGGATGATGCTGGTTTCTAAACAGCAGTATTTCGAAGGAGGGCGCAGCATTTGTCGTAATCCGATTCTGCAAAAGATGTTCATGCGGCTGGGACGTGCCGAGAAAGCCGGTAGCGGCGTGGATAAGATTGTGAGCGGTTGGCAGTCTTTGGGCTGGCCGCTTCCTACTGTAGCCGAGGAAACACGTCCGGACTATGTAGTATTGACCATGCAATTGGGTACAGCCACCGTTAAGAAAACGACGCAAGAAAACGACACAAGAAAACGACATAAGAAAACGACACAAGAAAACGACACAAGAAAACGACACAAGCAGGATGTGAGAAAACAGCAACTTTTGGAGTTTTGCTCCGAACCGAAGTCTTTGTTTGACATTATGCAGTATCTGGGACTGAAAGCCCGGAAAAATGTAATGAATGTCTATATCAATCCGATGATTGGTGCAGGGGTATTGGAAATGACGGAGCCGAACAATCCCACAAGCCGTAACCAGATGTATGTAACGGTAAAAGTGGAGCAAGGACTTCAAAAGTAAGTTGATAATAGGATATTGCGGCTTAGGCGCATAAATCGGGCTTTTAAGAATAAAATCTGCTGAATCAGCCCAATCCGTGTCTTTCCGGTTCCATCCCCGCACACTTCCGAAGACAATCACGCCGCCGCAGCACAAAAACCGGCAGGAAAAAGAAGATACCGATGACGGACATCAACAATCCGCCAATGGTGCCTGCCGCCAGCGGAAACCAGAAAGCCTCCTTATCCGTGCCCACCATGAAGGGGATAAATCCCAGAATGGTAGAAACCACCGTCAAGAAAATGGGAACAACCTTCGCATTCCACGCCTTGACGTAGGCACGCAGGCGGAAAGACGGGGGAAGCGGCGGCGGATGCTGTTGTACTCGTTCAGGATGTAGATGCTGGCATTCACCGTGATGCCGCACAGCAGGACAAACGAGGCAAAACCGCCCTGGTCGAAGTTCAGCCGGAACCAATAGAAAGTAAGAAATACCCCGATATAAGAAACCGGAATCACAAAGATGATGGCAAGCGGCTGCTTCAGGGAGTTGAACAGGACGCTGGTGGTAAAGAAGATGATGGCTATCACCACCAGCAGAAGCAGGTACTGGCGGTTGTCCTTCTCGCCCCATGCCCAACTGTCGCTGTCCGACTCGGCTGTATAGCCCATCGGCAGCAGCAGGTTGAATTCCTCCAGGTCACGTTTCTGTATCTTGTTGCCCATCTCATTGGAGCCGATATATTCGTATTGCAGGCAGAGGCGGTACTGCTGGTTTTCTTTGGCAATCTCCTGCGGCATCTGTCCCTTTTCCACCGTGGCCAGTTCGGAAAGCTTGTAATGCTTGCCGTTGCCTGCCCCATAGGGAAAGAACTGCATCGCCCAGATGTCATATTCGGCAGACTGGCGGGAAGAGAGCTTGATTTTCTCCGACCCCTGCTCCGTAGCCACCGAGCCAATCTCCAGGTTCCTGCCGAAGATGGGGCGCACCGCAGAGAAAAGCACTTGCGCATCGATGCCCTCTTGCGCCATGCGCTCCTTGTTCAGGTTGAAGTAGAATTCCTGATAGTCGTCCTTCCACCAGGAGAACTCCGAATTGATGAGCACTTCCTTGATGCGCCGGTGCGTCAGCAGCTTGGCCTTCAGCTTCTCCGCCCACTCATAGAGTTCGTCGTAGTTGTAGCCGTACATCCTGATGCGGTAGGAGCCGGCATTCTCGCGGACATCATTGCTGAACCCCTGGTCCTGCAATCCGTAGATGCCCCAGCTGCCGCCTCCCAGTTCCAGCGCCTTGCTTATCATATTGGCTTTCAGTGTATAGGGGAAACCGCTGTTCCGGGCTTCCTTCTTGAAATAAATCTGCATACTGGCACGCCGGGGGCTGTAGATGGAAGTATGGAACTGCCTGATTTCCTTGAAACCGCTCAGATAAGTCTCCATACGCTTCATCAAGGTATTCATCTGCTCCAGCGTGCTGCCATTGGGAAGGTTGGCGTTGGCATAGAGCACCACCTCCTCATTGCGGGTGAAGTAGCTGCCCTCGTACACCTTCTGTATGAAAAGCCGTAAGCTGCCGCCCAGTGCCTTGTCCACAACGGGTTTTACCGACTCCTTATAGGCCGGCGAACCGAACACCTTATTGTAAGCGGCCTCCCATCTCCCGTCTCCTTCCAACTTGTCCGGCAGCAGAAATACGGGCAGACCGAAACCCAACAGCAACAGCAGGCATACAGCCCAGCGCCAACGGCACAGAAAACGGATGAGGACAGAGTAGAAACGGGAGAAGTAAACGGGCAAACGGCGGAAAATCCGTCCCGGCCTTGTTCTGAACATTTGTGTCACCCCGGGCAAGGCAAAGCGGCTCTTCTTCTTTCCTGCACCCCGCTTCACCAGCCCTATCTTCTCAATCATGGACGGAACAAAGAACAATGCCACCATCAGTGAAACAGCCAGATTGATAATGACCACCGCCGCAAAGTCCTGCAGGTTGAGCCGTATCTTCTCGTCGAGGAAGAAGATGATGACCAGCGCCCCCATCGTGGTGAGGGTGGCCGCCAGCACCGACATGAAAGCTTTGAGATTGCGCCGGTGCAGGATGTGGTCGGTCATCACGATAGTACTGTCTATCACCAGATTCAGCGAAACGGTGATGCCCGCCAGCGAATAGAGCTGCATCTCCAGTCCGAAGAGGCAGTAGAAGATGAGCGCCACCGCGATATTGACAGACAGACTGGTGACAATCAGGAAGAGGTACTTCAGCTTGCGCGTAATGAGCCATACGAACACCAGCAGGATGAGTACCGTCAGGCCGGTGCGGAAGTAAATCTTGTCCAGCTCCTGGCGTATGTATTCGGTGGCATCATAGCCGGTATGCACTTCATATCCGGCGGGAAGCAGCTGCCGGATGCCTGCCATCGCGTCCGTGACGGCACGGTTCAGTTGCAACTGGTTGGCAGTCTCTTCCGCAGTAATGGATAGATAGACGGAATTCAGCCCGTTGATGCGGTAATAGCTTTGCGGCTCCTCCTCCATGTGGGCCACAGAGACCAGTTCGTCCAGCCGGAGCAGTTTCCCGTCGGCAGTCGTCACGGTGATGGCGGCAGGGTCGAAGCCGGTAGAGTCGCTTTCCGGAACCAGTGCCAGCCGTATCCATTCCTGGCCGCCGGTGCCGGCATCCACATTGTGCGTGCCCAGAAATTCTTTGCGGTAGTGGCGCTGCACGGCGGTGCTGATGTCCGAGAGGGTGACTCCCAGCAGGCGCAGTTGCTCGCTGTCATACTGCAGCCTCCACTCCATGGGTGTGGCACCGCTGAGTTCCACCTTATAGATGCCCGGGATACTTGCCAGCCGCGGTTGATATGCTCCTCGGCATACTGCTGAATCAATATCGGGGTAGAGGGGGCGTTCAGGGTGAAGGACATGAAGGGGCGTGAGGCGTTCTCGTCGGGCACTTTCATGTGAATGGTGGGATAGCTGACCCCTTCGGGCAATTGGGGCCACGTCTGGCGGATGATGGTGGAAGCTTCGAAGCGGACTGCCTCGACATCGGCATGCTTGTCCAGCTCCACGGTAATGTTGCCGTAGCCGTTGCCCGAGGTGGAGTTCAGCCGCTTCACTCCGCGGATACGCGCCAGCATGGATTCCAGTTTGCTGGTCACTTCCATCTCCACCACCCGCGACGAGGTGCCCGGCATACTGAAACCCACCGTAAAGCCGGGCAGGCTGCGTGACGGATTCAGCTTGACGGGAAGCAACGGTATCAACGCCACCCCTACCAAAGCAAGGCAGACGAAGGTGACGATGACGGTGAAAGAGGACGTGGTCTTCATTAGGGGTTATTAGTTATTGGTTAAGTAGATGTTGAAATTTAGTTATTAATTATTGGTTATGATTCTTTCAATTTTCAATTGTCAATTTTCAATTGTCAATTGTCAACTGTCAACTGTCAATTGTCATACTCGAACTTCTCCGACAGCGAGAATCCGCTGGCAAAGTCGTGCAATGTCAGTTTCCTTATCTTATAGTAATTCAGCCAGTAGTCCTGCAGGGCAGAGATGTAGTTGCGCTGCGCTTCCTGCTGGCGGTTAAGCGAGAGGGTCAGGCTGTTGATGTCCGCCTTGCCGATGATGAAGCGCTGGCGGGTTTCGTTGTAGGCCAGGATGGCGAGGTCGAGGGCCTCTTCGGCACTGGCAACGAGGGCTTGCTGGACGTTGAAGTCGCTCACGGTCATGATGACTTCCTCTTCGATGCTGATTTCGCTCTGCCGGGCAGAGGTGCGGACTACATTCAGATTGTTGCGCGCCATGTTATACTTGCCTTTGCGCACGCCCCAGTCCACCAAGGGGATGGAGACACTGACGGAGACCATTTCCTGCTGCATGGGGTGCTTGTAGGCTTCGCCGAACTTCTCCGCTACCTGGTTGAAGCCGACGCTGGCGTTGATGCTGGCGTTGAAGCGCGATTCCTTCTTCGTCTTGTCCACTGTCTGCTCGGCTTCCAGCACGCCCTGGCGAAGCTCCAGAAAATCCGGGTTATTGGCTTTGGCAGCCTGCAAAGCCTCGTCCACCGGTATGGTCAGTGTCTGCGGACGTCCCGGAAGGGAAACGCGGATGTCGGTGTTCTTCTCCATATTCAGGAAGGAGGCCAGGGAGAACATGGCGCGCTTCAAGGCGCTGGAGGCATTCTGCAAGGTGTTGCGGGCGTTCACCACGTCGAGCTTCAGCGTCAGCAGGTCGGCGCGGCTGATGGCGGCTATCTTCAGGCGCTGCATGCCGATGCGGTAGAGGGTGTCGGTAGAGAGGGCATTGTCCTGCGCCAAGTCATACTCCGCCTGCGCCATGGCAAGGGCGAAGAAGTAGGTGGTGGCCTGCTCGGACACCTGCTCGGCGTTGTAGATGTACTCCTTCTTCACCTTCTCGTACTTCAGCGGTTCAATCCTGCATTCCCAGCGGAAGGGGTTGTAGCCCACGAGGCTCTGGGAGTAGCCCAGACGTACCGGAACACTGGTAAACTGGGTGTATTTGTTACCGCCGAAGCTACGCATATAGCCCAGTTCCGTATCCAGATAGAACGTACCTCCCGTCAAGTCGAAGTTCTGGCGGACGGCGAGGTTGCCGTAGGCATAGAAGGACTGCTGGCTGCGGTAGATGTCAAGGTCCTGCCCGGAGTCGTAACGCTTGGTGATGTCGCGGTTGTACTGTGCCGGAGTCATGTTCAGTGTCAGGCTGGGAAGGCGGTTTGCCTTATAGGTGCGGTATTCCCAATAACCGGCCAGATACATGTTCTTGGTACGGAAAGCTTCCAGCGAGCTGTCGTTTGCCAAGGCAATGGTCTGCTGCAAATCAAGCGTAATCCGCTGCTGGGCAAAAGCGGAAGACACTCCGAAGATAAGACAAGATATAAAAAACAGTTTCTTCATGCTATTTCGTTTAGTAAATGATAATTCACCACAGAGGACACAGAGGTGCACAGAGTTTTTTTCTTCACAGACAGTTAAACTCTGTGCGCCTCCGTGTCCTCTGTGGTGGAACCTTTATATATAAACCAATATATCAACGGGATGATGAACAAGCTGACCAGCGTTCCTACAGACATAGCCCCGATCATCGCTATGGAAAGCGGCTTCTGCAGCTCCGAGCCCATGTCGAACGAGAACAGCAGCGGCACCATGGCAAAGATGGTGGTGAGCGACGTCATGATGATGGGCCGGAGCCTTCTGCGCCCCGCCTCATGGATGGCTTCGAGCAGCGGCATGCCTGCTCTCCGCAGCTCATTGATGGCATCCAGTTTCAGGATGGAGTCGTTGATGATGATACCGCACGTCACAATCAGTCCGATGGCGGACATCAGGTTCAGCGTATGCCCGCAAACCCATAAGAGTCCCAAGCGAAGGCGACATCTATCGGGATTTCCAGCAGCACGATGAGCGGCTGCACAAAACTCTCGAACTGCGCCGCCAGGATGAAATACATCAGCAGGACGGAGATGAAAAGAATCACTACCAGCTCGTCCAGCATCTGCCGGTTGGAGAAGAAACTGCCGGAGAAGGCCGCATCCCACCGGCCCGTGGCATCCGCCTCCCGCTTCACCTCCGTCATCAGAGCCGGGGCGTCCGTCACATCGTAGAAACGGAAAGGGATGTACTCTCCGTTGCGGCCTGCCGTAATCGTCTTCAAGTCCTCAGTCGGACGGACCTTTACCAATTCGCGAAGCGGAATATGCTCCACCTCGCCCTTCTCGTCCGGACGGGTCTGTATCAGCGTCTCTTGCAGTACATCATTCACCGTCCGCTCCTCGCCCACGATGCTGATGGGCAGGTATTGCTGGTAAGAATGGAGCATCGCCACACTGTTCTCCTTGAACGCCGTCCGCAGCGTGCGCAGCAGTTCGTCATACGATACGTTGTAGAGCAACAGCCGCTCCTGCAGGATGCTTATGTCCAGTTGGTTCTCGAAGGCGATGCCCACGGGTGCGGTTCCGGTAAGCTCCGTCAACCACAGTTCCAGTCCGCGCAACTCCTCTGCCACCGGTGCCTGCTCCTTGTTACGGGCATAGAGTTCTGCCACCACATCGGCCTCTCCGGTCACGAAAAGCTTCTCGAACACCGTCTCGGGCGGAGAAAAGGAGACCACGGCCAACGGATATTCCCGCTTCAGCCACTCACCCACCCGCTTCTGCAAAAGGGCAATCCCGTCCGGCGAGGGGGTCTTGAAGTACAGCTCCGATTCCGAAGATGAGAGTGCCTGCTCGCGATTCAACAGATAGTCCTGACGACCCACAGCCGCCGTCTGCTCCACCGTCTCTTCCCTCAGCAAGCCGAACAGTGCATCCACCCGCCTGCGGTTCTCGTCCACATGTATATTCTCGTTCCACTCCACGCGGGCTATCAGTTCATTCTGGTCTATCTCGGGCATACGCTCCTTACCTATCACATAGAAGAAAAAGACACAAAGCGGCACGGACACCACACAGAACACGACACTTGCCGTCTTATGGGCGAATATCCAGTCGATGCCCGCATCATAGAAGCGGTCCAGCGTATGTTCCTTCAACGGATTGTGGATGCGGATGCGCGAGAACCAAGACCTGCCGCGCAACCCCGTCCGGTAGACCAGATAGTACAGCACCGGCAGCAGCATGATACCCGTAAAGTAGGAAATCAGCAGTCCCACCGTCACCGAGAATGCCTGGTCGTAGAATAGCGCCCCCGCAATGCCGCTCATGAATATCAGCGGCACGAATACGGCAATGGTGGTCAGCGACGAACTCAGCATCGGGGTAATCACCTCACTCGTCCCCGTCACGCAGGCCCGCCGCAACGAGTAACCCCGTTCGCGGTACTGCGAAATGTTCTCCGTGACAATGATGCTGCTGTCAATCATCATGCCCAGTGCCAGGATAAGTCCCGACAAAGAAATGATATTGAGCGACATCCCGAACAGATAGAAAAACAGGAAGCAGATAACGATAGATACCACCATACTCAACCCAATGATGAACGGCGACTTGATGTCACCCAGAAAGAGCACCGCCACAATGCAGATGAACAGGAAACCCAACGACAGATTCTGCTGAAGATTGGAGATGGTATAGTCCAGCAACTCCGTCTGGTTACGGCTGACATTGAAATCAATGTCGGGATATACCCGTCTGAAATAGTCCATCGTACTGTTGATGGCAAGCTTCATGTCGTCCATATTCTCGTCCGCCTGCTTGATGACGGCAAGGGTAACGGCACGCTTGCCATTACTCATGGAGACGCCTTTCTCCTTGGCAGGAACAATCTCTACCCGGCAGAAGTCGCCCAGGCGGATGATGCGCCCCTCCTTACGCAGCAGGATGTCCTTCACGTCCTTCTCCGTGCGCAGCAGGGTGGAGAACTTGATGTTGTATTCGTAGTAGCCGTCGCGCACGGTCATGCTGCCCGGCTCCACGTTGTTTTGTGCCAGTACGTTTTCGATGTCTTCAATGGAGAGGCCCAATACAGCAAGCTTATCCGGGTCGGGTACAATCTGCAACTGGCGTTCTACCAAGCCCGTAATATCCACCATCGCCACTTCCGCCAACTGCTCGATGCGGCGCTTTATGACATTTTCGGCAAACTCGCACAAATCAAGAAACGCGCGTTCGTCCGTCCTGCCGTATGCACTGTCGTTCTTCAACGTCAGATTGAGGTAGAAGACGGGGATGTCCGTCGCGCTTGCCTTTATCACCTTCGGGCGGTCGGTATCCTTGGGCAGATGGTTCATGGCGGCGTCAATCTTCTCGTTCACCTCGATAAAGGCAAGGTCGGTATTCGTGCCGTAGTCAAAACCCAGCCGGATGATGCCCGCCCCGTCACGCGTCTCGCTATCCATGTCCTTCAGCTTCGCCACCTGGATGAGCTGCTGGCGAAGCGGCTTCACCACCGTATTCTCCAGCTCGCGCGCCGAGGTGTTCTGCGCCGACACCTGCACTGTTATTTCCGGAATGGCAATATCGGGCAGCAAGGATACCGGCAGGGTGAAGTAAGTCACCAGCCCGACAATGAAGCACGCTGTAAATGCCATCAGTACGGCAATAGGCCGTTGTATCAAGAACTTTACCACAGAAGAGTTATGAGTTATGAGTTATAAGTTATGAGTTATCTAATTTCAACCATCAACTGTCAACCATCAACTGTCAATTGTCAATTATCAACTGTCAATTGTCAATTGTTTTCACCGTCGCCTCGTGTGCCAGGTTCACATTTCCCGTCACGATGACCGTATCGCCTTCTTTCAAGGCATCATCGGCCATGCTATAGCTTTCCGCATTCTCCAGTCCGGTCTGCACATAGTTCCACTGCGCCTTTCCGTCTTTCAAGGTAAACACTACCTGCTTGCCCGAACGCAGCACCACGGCACTCTTCGGTATTACAAGCTGCCCGCCCAGAGAGCGGTGCACGTTCACCCTCACGTTCATGCCGCTGAACAGCCCCCCCTTGCCGCCAACGGATGCCTTTACTTTCACCATTCCTTTGTCATCCACCAGGGGATTGATTTGAGTGATGCGCCCCTCCTGCCTGGAACCGGCATCCGAATAAGGGGTAATGATTACCTTGTCGCCACTCTTTATCAGGGGCAGTTCGCTTTCCAGCACCGTGAAGTCCACTTCCATGCCTTGCGTGCCGATGATGGAGCAAAAGGCTTCCGAGGTACTTGCCTCGTTGAAGGGTTTGGAAAAGAGATTCGCCACCACCCCGTCGAAAGGAGCTGCCAATGTGGCGTGCTCTTCTTCATACACGGCGAGTTCGTATAGGGAGAGGCTCTGGTCGTAACCGCTCTTCACGCGCGCCAGCTTCATGATGTCGGCAGGGACTTTGGAAGTGTCCCCCACCGGATAGCCCTGCCCTATCAATACATCCTGCAGTTCGAGCTCCGCTTTGTCCAGGGCATCCTTGGCTTGTGCGGTCTTGTTCTTCAGGCGGAACTTGTCCAGCTCCGCCAGTTTCTGCCCTTTGCGCACATGCTCGCCGTTCTTCACATAGATATGCGCCACTATGCCGGCCGTCTCAAACCGCAATTCCGCCATGGCTCCGGCTGTCACCTTTCCGTTGCTCACCAGTTCATGCTCAAAGGTCGCCCGCTTCAGGACTTTCACGGTCACTTCATTGCTTTCACTTGGCAGGACGGTTGCCACCCCTTCCTCGGACTCTTTTCCCTTTCCGGCATCGGAGCAGGCGGCAAGCAGGGCAACGGCCATGCATAGCAGGTATCGATAGTTCTGTGTCTTCATATTCATATTTTTAAGGCAATGTCATAACCACTACCGGATTGGAATCTTCCGTCAGAGTCTTTAACACGGCCAATTTTTCATTCCCGGCTTCTTCCGGATGCTCTTCCAGCCATCCAAGCACTTCATCCGAGCCGACAATCATCGCATATTCCCCCAGCATGCTGCATGTCTTGGGGTGAAAAGGCATAAATCCTGTCAAGTCATCTGTTATACCTTCCTTTTCAGTATACATACGGGTAGTACCAGACTTACGGTCATGAATGCCGTTGAATGCTTCCGGTTCACTGGTATACAGTCCACGTGTGCATTGGAAGAAAATATTATTCTCTGTTTCAAAGACAGCCCCCACCAGCAGACGCGATTCATTGTCTTTCGAATCGGTACGCGCTTCTGCTCCCCAATGCCACTTGCCGGTACTGAATACGACAGACGGCTCCAGCATATCACGTTTCACTGTGTAGACTGTATCGTTGAAGCTCTCCTTAAACTGTATCTTCCCATCCATCTTCCATAAAAAAGGATGTCCGCTGATAGCCGCAGACTGGCTGCCATCCTTGAATATGGTCAGTACGATAGCGGAAATTCCCTGCTTCTTAATGGAAATGCTGGCTATATCCTGCACCTGCTTCTCCGGCAAGACAGGAAATAGACTGGGAACGTATCCACCTGCTCGCCCGCCTCATTAAAAAACAGTAAAGCCCGTGCATTATAGCCCATGGCAATATTATTGTAATGTCCTATAATCAGAGAATCAGTGAAAGCAAAATCACCCGGCGCCGCAGGAGGCGTGGGTATCGTTACCCTTCCCCGATAGTTACCCTGCACATCATACTTCTGTAGCATATTCGGGGCACGCTGAAAATAGAGTAATCCGTCCACATCATTATAAGTGGCAGCAGCATAAGAATAAGCTTCCGGATCGTCTCCGGTATGCCCTACCTTGCTGATGAACCGTCCGTCTGCCTTATCAAAGACAAAACAATCTTTATGGGAAAAAACGACTATATATTTATCCAGCAACAAGATATCCGGACCTGCCCCGATCAGGCACGAATCTGTTGTTTCCAAAGCCACATAGCGCACATCCTTACCCAATTCGGAAAGTTTCAATTCTGTAAGATTTTCCATGGCACTTGCCACGTCAACGGAACATAATCTTTCATTCACAGTCTGCGGAGTACCGGAACAAGCAGTTGCCATACAAGCAAAGCAGACAATATACAACCAATTCTTCTTCATGATTTTCGTGTGTTTAAATTCAATATTCATAATATCTCCACAAATAAACTAAAATATTTAGTTTTAAAACTAACATCCATAGTTAAATTACTTAAAAGGCGTAATTATCTGTATTTTCTTTACTTCCTCCCTCATCTGTCGTATTGCCGTAGAATGCACTTTCGGCTCTTTCGTCAATACCATCCGCTTCACTTTTTCAAACTTGTCCGGTTGCCTGAAGCTTGGTTCCGCATAAAGCTTCGCAAGCAGATAATAGGGATAAATACGTCCCGGCAACCGATGGGTGGAACGGACAAACCGGTCTTCCGCAGATAAGCAGTCACCCATCTGCTGATAGTTTTTACCCATTACATTCAGTATCATCGGGTCGCAACTACGTCGCAAGGCTTCTTCCAAAACACGATTGGATTCATTGAACTTCTGCTGTTTGTGCAATCCATGCCCATACTCGAACAAGAAAGCCGCCCTATTCCTCAACGAAGGATAAAGGCGCTCATACTCTTTCTCTACCGATTGATACGCACCTGCATTATACAGCACCCGCGCGTTCATCCATTCGCGGCAGGCCTGCTCCGTCCGCAAATCATTCTTTAAGCGAAAACCGCCCACAACACCTACCAATACAGCCAATCCCAACCATTGCCAACGGCTTCCATCGAATATACAAGCCAGCAGCAACCCTCCAAATGTAACGATAAATGCCGGTAGCTGCAACGGATAGGAAGAAAAAGAGAATATCATCAGAGAAAGAATGGCACCACAGATGCCGTAACGTTCTTTTCTAACTCCTATATACAGACACAATATGACGGCAACCAACAGACAAGCAGCCAAAGGAATGCCCAGCTCCACCGCAGCCTGCAAATATTCATTGAAAGCATATTCGGGACTTCCTGCCACACGCTCCTCCCACGGTTCATAATCGCCTGCCGCAAAATAAGCCTCTTGCGCATCACCGTATGCCACTGCAAAGTTGTTGACACCATATCCGGCCAACGGTTTCTCCGCAATGGCGCGGCAGGTTATCTTCCACATAAACAGACGCCCACGTGCAGAATCGGGCTTCAAGGCAAACAGTAAATGACCCGCCAACAGCAAAACACATAATCCGCCAATCACCGCCATCACCACCCGCAGCCTTTGCTGCTGCCATAATAATCTGAACTTATCCGTCCAATCCATATGCCATGCATATACACAAAAACAAGAAACTCCCGCCGCCAGCCATGCCGAACGGCTCATTCCTGCCGGAAGCACACATAGGATAAGAAGCATCACGCCACCGGAAAACATCGTTCCTATCTTGGCAACCACTCTTTCCCAACTTCTCCCGTCATTCCGAACCAAACGAAGCATCTCCTCCCTTTCCTTGCCGCCCAGCCACCGGTACAGGCAGACAGGCAGCACCATCGCCAAGTATCCGGAATAGGGACCGGGATTGAAGAAACTCCCCGTCAGGGCATACAACGAATGGCGAGAAGACTCGAAACCGTAGAGTTGGCGCAAGCCGATAAAGGCCTCAACGGCTCCCCATAACATCAACGACCAGGCAACAGCTTTGGAAACCGGCAACACATCCCCTTTAGAGCACAACAACAATGCCCCCCAAAGGCAGACAGCTGCCAGCACCGCCATTTTGTCGAACCACACCCACTGCCCGACGGTTTCGCCCGCAGCCAGACCGTCGCCAGGCAGACCCGCCAACGAGAACAGCGCGGCTACAGCCACCACTTGCAGGCAAATGCCTATGAGTTTTTTCATCCTATATTCGCATTATCTACCAAAACAGCTGCTCGCCGTCTTTATAACAAAATATCCTCTCTTCCATGCCTTCCGACAAATTCCTCAACCAATACAAGGCATCTGCCGGAACATCCTTGAACTGCAATGAAACCGTTGTCGCCACTTGCCTTCCCAAGGATACCCACTGCCCGTCTTTCCAATAGAACAATTCGTAAGTATCGCCTATAGCAATTGTATTGCCATCCCCCTCGGAGTATAGATAATCTTCTCCATGGCAACGGGATGTCCAAAATCCATACCGACCCATCCACCGGATTCGATAGGAGCATCAAAGTAAGTCAGAAGATTTCCATCAAAGGCTACCTCTTTGCGGGTTCCGGGATTATCACCATAAGAGCCTTCCGTACCTATCACTTTTCCTGCAACAGCCCGATGAGAGCTACTATCCACAAAAGTGATTTCCGATATATTACAATAGCTCTCTTGAGACGGTTGGTAGAATCGCCAATACCTATAGGCTTCCGTTCCGGGAGACAGCACTACCTCCCTGCCCCTTATTCCCCATTCCGTTACTTCATGAATGGTAACAGAGTCCTCGAAGTTTGCCGTATTGGCTGCCTGGAACTTCCCGCCCACAATACGATGGGCAACGCCTTGCACATGAGGGAAAAGCGGATATTTCCGATAGAGCACCATTTCATCCATAGTCTCCTTTTGCGGAATAATCTGTCTGACCTCGCCTTTTGAGGTCAGCACAAAAGGATTGCCCAAAGGGGTAACCGTATAATTCTGATAAGCCACCGGAAGGTACAAGACATCACGCCCCAAATTACGGAACAAAGCTTTGCCATGACAAACCTCTGCGAAAGCGACAGGATTCCACGCCTTATTATCGAATATGGCCAGATAAATATATTTACCGGCCCCTCTATCCACCTTGACCTCCACATCGGATGTCTCCATATACTCACTTGTCACGTCCTTGATACACAACGTCCGGAAGTTTCCCGGCACACATTGTTCATTTTTATGCAACTTCTCCAAATCGGGATTGACAGCATACGTATTCCGATAAACCTTTGCCATTTTTTCATCAAGTTTGTGCGGATTTCCCGGATTACTTTCAACCCCGCCAAACGGAATAGGCTTGCCACTGTTTGCCAATACCACATTCCAAGAATGTCCTATCTCGCGAAAAGGCCATTGGGGAGTAAAATCGATGGCTACCGGAACGCCCTCGCTTCTAAGCACCGCTGCAGCAATCTCCACATAATCCTGACATATTCCAAACGGCATCTGCAATTTAGTGGAGAGCCGATGGACCGGAAGCATTTCATTGCCACGTATATCCGGCCTTATGCTGTCTTTCAGATTAGAATTAATGCGGCATGTAGCCCATACAGCCGACTTCTTGTACATATAACAGTATTTCAGGTTGTCCACGCCCTCATCAAACCGGTTCTTCAGATAGGTGCGCCAGCCGTCCAAGGGTTGAAGCTCCACCACTTTATAAGGCAGTATCCACTCGCAAAAATCCTCAAAAGAGAGATGGGTACTCCAGCTGCCATGTTCCCACTGTTCGAAAGCACATTCTATGTTCTCTATCAGATAATCGGCTGTTATCACCTTCAAATCACACGTCATACGATATTGCCGGGCAAATCTGCGTCCCACTGTGTTCATCTCCTCCACCAGTTCATGTATCAGAATCCCATGTTTCTCCTGCAAAACAGAATCTACGGCATCATAGTATTCGTCAATCTCATTCCCCTGATAAGAGCTATGTCCACACATATTCTCTATCAGGAATTTTGCCGCTTCCAGTTTCAAGTAGTCATCCCGGTAATGGTCGAGTACTCGCTCCAGTTCCCCACGGTTGTCGCCCGCCAGGATGAGTGCCCGCTCCAAAGCCGTGTCCGGACTTTGACAGCAGACCAATGTCAGGCAAGCCACCAATACTCCCGGCAGGTATATCCATCTGTTACGTCTATTCTTCATCATATCTATCTGTTTTTCTAAATATCCTGTTCCACCTCACTTTGTCCGTTAGCTCGTCCACCGAATAGCCTATCCGCCAGACCCTGCCTACGATGAAATCCTCGGGAAGCAATCCCCAATAGCGTGAATCCCTTGAATTTTCCATCTTGTCGCCCGACACGAAATAGTAATTTTTGCGGAAGCAATAAGTGGTTATCACACTGTCACCCAAAAGCACCGTATCTCCACGAAAGGACAGTTTCTTCTTCTGTTCCCACTCTATCGCATTGCTATAAAGCAGTCTGTTTAGGGTATCCATCTCCACCACAGTACCTTTGCAAGGAATGTAGAAGGGGCCAAACTCCTTAATGCTCCAATCCACCTCTTCCCGGTTGGGATAGGCCTTAAGCACGATACCCGTCTCTTCCGCAGCGCCACTCTTCAACAAGCGTTGCAATTTATCCTGTGCATCCACGCAGCCCAAAGGGTGACGCACCCCACCGATGGCATAGCGCGCATTCTGTATCTCCAGCGTATCGCCGGGAAGGGCGATGCACCGCTTCACATAATAAAGCCTCATGTCCAATGCGATGCTGTCCCAACTACCCGGATAAGGAAAATTGAACACCAATATGTCGTTCCTACGAAACTTCCGCCAGCCCGGCATCCGATGGATATCCACTTCCTTGCCATCCAATACATCGAAGAGATTAAACAGGCGTGCACCGGTCGAACACTTGTCCACCCATATATTGTCACCCGGAAGCAAAGCAGGTTCCATGGAATCGGAAGGTATCTTGAAAGAGCAAACTACGAATACTTGCATAAGCACATAAACGACGAAGCAAAAGACGAAAGCCAAAATGGCATTCACCAATCTGTCCATCCACTTCTCAGCCACTTTTTCCAGTTTTTCTCTATCCGACATACGCACTGCTATTTTTACCGGTACTTTTTATTCCGCATCACCGGAAATCGTCAGTTTGACAGGCGATGTTTCCGCATTGCAATACATGGTGATTGTTTTGTTGAAATGTTCCGGCTTGTCGGCTTTATAGGTCACGGTCAGCAGCAATTCCTTTCCCGGCTGTACAGGTTCTTGGGGGTAGTCCACCGTGGTGCAGCCGCAAGAGGTGCTTACGCCTTCAATGACCAGCGGCTTGCCGCCGACGTTCTTCAAGGTGAAGGTGGCGGTTTGCGGTTGGTGCCAGTCGAAGGTGCCAAGCGAAACTAATGTTTGGTCTATACTGACTGTGGTTCTTATCAGCTTTTCTTTATCCTCTTCTCCAATCTTCCCACCTTGGATTATCTTCAGATAGAGTTCTTTCACTTTGGGGTTGTGAACCGGATTTCCTATAGCAAGCACTTTATTATCCTTATCAAGTAAAAACGTTTGGAATGTCGTATCATCAGGAAATTTATTCATTTCATAAAATTCATTATCCAAATCAAGACATACCGGATACACAAAATTTTCGCATTCCAATAAATACTTGACATTTTTCACCTTTTGAGAATGAATAAAGAGATACACAGGAACTTTAGTGGGCATATTTACATCCATATATGCAATAAATTCAGTCCAATCGCGCAATCTCAATTTGCAATTTGTGCAACCGGCAGAATCCACATATGATACTATTTTCAAGCTGTTCTCCAATGGGAAAGCCACAGTATCCTTACCTTGTATTGTAAAAACCGGATTTTCCGGAAATAATATGGTATGTTGTTTCCATTCTTTCACCAAATCTACCAATCTATTTTGTTCTGCATTATTACAAGAGACAAAAACAAGTAAAGCTAAAACAAGCAAAAAAGATTTCAACATCTGAATATTTTATTTGATATTATAAATTAAAGCCACAGACATCCAATAAGATAGGTTTTTTTTCCTGTTCCTCTTCCGAAATCCTTTCGTCTCCTATCATAAACAAGAATCCGCTATCACTTTCGCAACAAGCCAAAGTGGCTAAAAAGCCCAAACTCGTAGTCGGCACTATATCATTCAGTAATGACGGATTTTTACTGAAACGATGAGTTTTCGCCTTATTGCCATCAAATAGGGTTATCGTGATTTCCTCATCCGGATGCCTCATAGTCAATGCGACATTTTTTTTCCATGTCCGGAAGGACACAAGAGTAGAATATTTCTCTACCACCTTCTTATACTGTTCCTTCCAGCCATATTGTTCGTAATATTCCCTATTGACGGTAGTAGTTACCAAATTTTCTTGTGGTGGAAATAAATGACCTACATAGAGAGAATCAGACTTCTCATCGTATATCACCCCTTCTTGTGTACAGTCCAGATGGTACGTCATTTTATCATCATATCTACCAAACTGGACTATTTGAAAAGCACCATTTGCCAAATCCTTCTCCATAAATTCCTTTCGAATATTGCCGTGTATATCACAAACCTTAAATGTTATATCTCCTGGGGTGACCAGCAAAATCGTATTGTCATTTACATACTTGAATTGATTGACATGCCCTTCAACCGGAATACCTCTTTTAAAATCCAGTGTCTCAGAATCGTATATCTTTATCCCACCCAATGTGGAAATCCATATCTCATACAAATTATTTGTTTCCAGCACATCAAAATCATAAAGTTCTACATATTCGTGAGGTGCACTTCCTACGCGCGAAAGACATCTGATAAAATGCCCGTCCGCTCCAAATTCAAAAACACTATTTGCCGACCGAACATAATAAATAGAGCCGCACTTCAATATTTTCCCATTTCCGTTAAGCAAACAGGAATCATTGGTTTCCAATTGCACCAGCTTGTAATTAGTAAAAATTTCAGATAGTTTCTGATGGCCACTTTCACTCTGGAAACTAACTAAATTAGGAACGACGGCATTGGCATTTTCTTTTTCTACATGAGAGCATGAACTTATGGCAAAAAAGCAAAGTAAAATAACTAGAATACGTATCATTTCATTTTTTATTTAGGATGCTCAAAGCATAGACTTCAAGCATCCTGTATTCATAAATTCACTAATATTCAACACTGCCACATGTGCATGAGTTGCCATTTCCGTTTGAAAGGCAGTTCCAGTACGGACATCCATGTGAATCCGTATCACGCTTCCATTCCCATTTATATTTTCTTTTATTTCATTTAAATAAAACTTTCTTCTTCATTGTATCAATTGTTGTTATTTGAATGATGATGGCAAAGGTAGTGGAAAACAAAAGATTCATCCTAATTTTCGGGCTGACAAAAACTGACAATAGGTGTTTTTCCTTGGTTGTCAGTTTTTGTCAGCCGATGGCAGAGAACTGCTTACACGAGATTTTCTTCGATGAAATGGGGCTTTTTTAGTTGATAAGTATAATTTTCATTTTGATTGTACAACTTGACATTTGAGACAAATACCCACGTATTCTCAATATCCTTGAGTCGGCATCAAAACATAAGCCCTCTTCTATTTGATAAACATGAGACTCAATTCTATCTGTAACAATCACCGGAATTTCTTCTTTTACCACTATTGGAACTTCTTTTTCTATCACAACTTCCACTCTCTTGGCAAGGAAATAACGATAAAACCGAATTATATATTCTTGCACAAAAAACAGTAGGAAACCACAAAGAGCAAGAGCACACAACAAAACTTTATCTGTGGGGGTAAGCGACATACGCACTGCTATTTTTACCGGTACTTTTTATTCCGCATTACCGGAAATCGTCAGTTTGACAGGCGATGTTTCCGCATTGCAATACACGGTGATTGTTTTGTTGAAATGTTCCGGCTGTTCAGCCTTGTAAGTCACAACCAACACCAAACTCTTTCCCGGCTGTGCAGGCTCTTTGGGATAATCCACCGTGGTACAACCGCAGGAAGTACTCACGCCCTCTACGACCAATGGCTTATCACCGATGTTTTTCAAGGTGAAAGTTATTTTTTGCTCCTCACGCCAATCAAATTTGCCAAAAGAAAAAGAAGTTTTGTCAAATACGATTTCTGTCTTTACGGCTTGCTGTTCAGAAGAAAAGACATCATCGCCACGGATGATTTTTAAATACAACTCCTTCACCTTAGGATTATGGACTGGATTCCCAATGGCAAGTACCTTGTTGTCTTTGTCGAGCAAGAAAGTTTGGAATGCCATGTCTGTTGGAAAATGATTCAATTTATTCAAAGAGTCCTCTTCATCAATGCAAATTGGATAAGTAAAGTTTTCACGCTTCAATGTCTGCACCAAAGGTTTCTTGATTTTAGGATGCATGAAAAATAATACAGAGACTTTTTTACCAAAAAGAGAATCTAATTCCTGCATTAAATTTTTCCATTCTAAAAGTCGTAATTTGCAACTTATGCATCCTAAAGAATCCACGTAACTTACTATCCTGAAATGCGATTCTGAAAAGAAAAAATCTGAAGAGTCTTGCATCAATGAAGTAAAACGCATTTCTTCGGGGAACTTTATAGTTTTTCCATTCCAAGAACTAACGGTATTGTTTATCCTATTTTTTTCAGGAGAAACACAAGCACAGACACACTCCAAAAAAATTAAAAAGAGAAGATATTTTATATTTTTCGTTTTCATTCTAACAAATCACACAATTAGCAACTACATCACAGCCTTCACCAGCTCTTCTGTTTGTCTTGAATAACTATAAATTATACCTTTTGATTCATCCACAGCAAACGTATAAACAAATTGAGGAAGCACATATTTTTTTTGCGGTTTACCATCCCAAGAATATACAAAAATCTCGTTTCCATAAGGCCAGTTTCTCTCTGTTCTTTTGCAACCGGAATATAGCAAATAAATGTAATTTTCTGTCACATAAGTATTCACAAACGCCTTTCTGGTTTCCGGTGTCTTTCCCATACCATGTTTGCTACGGATATGAAATTTCGGAGCAAAGTTTGCAGGACCTTGCAATGCATGCTTGATATTTCCTTTAGAATCATAAATTTCTATCACATCGGTATAACGATAAGACAACAGAATGTCTTTTGTTACAGGATTAACATCTGCATAACAAGTACAAGCATCTATCAATGCCCCTAAATCAATACTGCTGTCCAAATACGAATAATTTCCTCTCTCAAAAAATTCCCCACTAAAAAGATTCACAAAGTTTATCTTCAACTTACTCTCAAAATCATTCGTCCCCAGGAATATGGAATCATTAAGCATTGCAGTGTTATAATAGCCGTGGCTTAATTCATGCCAGGCTATATCCGGATTCTCCGACAAAACAAAAGAGTCTATAGGAGCAATACCCACACGCTTTTTACTTATATCGTATAACCATAATTGATTATCCATTAAACCCATTTCACAAGACAACATTTCATTAGGTCCTCCTCCTCTCTTTACAATGTCACGAATTATCCGATTCTCATCCAATGAAAATACAGAAAGATACGTATCTTGAGCCCTGCAAAATGTTTGAATCAGTAACATGTCGTTGCTGATAAACATATTAGAAGGCTCTTCCAATAACGAATCTGAAAAAGGAATAAACTCTAACGAATCAACTAAAGGGAATTCATCAAAAGTTGTTTGTATATCATTAAGCTTGATCGCGTTTTCCACATCCGTACACCCGATACAAAAAGCCGATAATAAAACATAAAAAAAATTCTTCATACACCACTTCCATTTATATATGCCGGAAGAGATTTCATCCCATCCGGCATATATGTCATTCTTTTTATTTTTTCTAATCAACCCCAAGGGTTACTTTTTTCATCCCAATCTTTAACGTCTGTAGAACCAACACGACAAGTGTCTCCCGGATCATATTCACAAGTTATTTGGCTTTCTCCACTTGCCAATGCTTCCACATTCGCCAGCATAATGTCCGACATTGCTTCTGAATTTTGATTGGCATAAACGCCATATCCCGCTACTGCTGCAAAGGCAGCAACAAAAGTAAGTTTTATAATTCTCTTCATTGTATCATTTCTTTTGTAATTAATTAATTTGCAAGCATAAAGCTTGCATAACGATATCAGGATTTTAGCATCCCGAAAAGCTTGTCTTCCGCCAATCTATCGGAACGGACGGCTCGTAATGCACCAACAAGACGTTTGCCGTCCGCTCCTCTCCATTCCCATTTATATTTTCTTTTATTTCATTTGATATTCTACTATCGGTTCATCCTTGTTCACATCCGTAGCAAGAATCGTCCCTTTTTGCTCATTTACAAATATACCATAAATAAAATGGTCGAGTACATATTTACAGAGAGGTTCTCCTTTCAGGTTGAATACATAAATATATTGTCCGCCATCCACA